>NZ_CP180547.1:2556272-3195340 GCF_047778065.1 Neptuniibacter sp. QD72_48
AATTGCGGCACACCGATATCAAGTGTTTTCACTCCTAATTCCGCAGCTGTAATCGGCCCTATAGTGCTTCCACACGCCATATCACTTCTTACAACAAATGCCTGAACCGGAACATTCACCTGCTGAGCGAGATCCCTAAATATCGCACTCGTTTCACTGTTTGAAGCATAGCGCTGATTCGCGTTGAGCTTAATTACAGGCCCCTCATTAATTAAAGGACCATGGTTTGCATCGTGCTTATCCGCAAAATTAGGGTGAATACCATGAGCATTATCTGCCGAGATCATCATAGAACGACTTATCATCCGCACCCTATCCTCGACATCAGGCATCAATCGTTCCAACACCTGGCTCAACATTGGCCCTTGAGCACCAGAAGAACTCATACTGCCTACTTCTTCATGGTCATTACAGACTAAAAGCGCCCCTTGCTCAAAATTAGATTGCAGTAATGCCGCCAATCCCATGTAGCAACTTAAAAGATTATCCAGTCTTGCAGATGACAAATACTCTTTCTTTAACCCTGTCAGTGCTGGCTTTTGCGTATCGTATAGCGAGATTTCATAATCAAGAACCTCCGCCACATCTTCAACACCCTCAGCAGATAATCTATCCGCCAACATCTGCTTAAAGCTAAACCCTTTATCCCCTTGCCCTAAAATAACTGGCAAATAGGTTTGAGCATTGATTGTTCTACTTTTATTTGCCTCTCGATCCAGATGAATAGCTAAACTAGGAATTAGTGCTATGGGATCTTTAAAGTTAACTAACGCCTTACAACGCTCACCTTTTAGAGACTTATAACTCACTCGCCCTGCCATAGACAGATCACGATCAAACCAGGGGTTTAACAACACCCCACCATAAACCTCAACACCCAACTGCTGATAGCCATGGCGGTTCAGCTCAGGAACCGGCTTCACTTTTAGACAAGGAGAATCAGTATGCGCGCCCACCATACGTAATCCAGACTCTGCCAGATTAACATCACGCGGCAAAGACCAAGCAATTATGGAAGAGCCATTGCGAGTAACGTAATACTTCCCACCCGCTTGTAACTGCCAACTATCCTCTTCACGCAGCTCCATAAAACCATTTTTAGCCAAACGCTGCGACATCTCCTTTACCGCGTGATACGGCGTTGGAGACGCTTCTAAGAACAATTGTAAATCTGCAATTAAGTCTGTCATTTAAAATCCTATTTCTCAGAAGCCTTAAAATCGATCAACTCAACTTTGAATATCAAAGTTGAATTCGCTGGAATATCAACACTTGGGCTAGTAGCACCGTAAGCCAATTCCGGCTTGATATAAAACATCCAAACCGCCCCTTTATTCATCATAGCTAAGCCTTCAGTCCAGCCGCGAATAACGCGATTTAACGGGAAGGAACTAGGCTCACCACGTTTATAAGAGCTATCAAATACATGCCCGTCAACACGAGTACCTTCGTAGTGAACAGTGACAGTATCAGTAACGTTAGGGCTCCCACCCTCTCCTGCCTGAACAACTTTATATTGCAAGCCACTCGGTGTTACTTTTACATCTTGTTCTTTTGCATTGGATTCCAGAAATGCAACACCTTCCTTTCTTACATCATCGTTTAGCGCCTTCTCAACCAACGCTTGACGAAACTTTTGCTCTTCAGGATCTTCACCACAACCACTAACCAATCCTAGCGTCATCGCCAGAGCTGTAACACCTACGAATTTCATGTTCATAAACGAATACCAAATAAATCCATACACTCTTTATAAGCAATTGATTTTACAACAGTGCCGCGCATGTCTACACTCAACAAACTGTGACAGGGAACTCACAACCCTTTTTTAGGGTCATAGTTAAATCCAGAGCGCTGAATTAAGACTTACATTATGCATAGATCGCTATTAAAGCCACTGTTGTTTACTGCGTTATCCTTCCTAATTCCAAGTACAGCCAATGCACTTGCAACACCGCTCAAATCAGAGCCCGTGCATAAGCAAACGTTATTAGAAATTACAGAATCGCTCAAACTAGGCCACTATAACAGAGTCAATTTAGATGATTCATTATCTGGGCAGATCTTTAATCAATATATTAAGGACCTCGACCCTGCGCGCAGCTATTTTTACAAAAGCGATATAGGTGAGTTCGAAAAATATCGTTTGGTACTAGACGATCAAATCCGCTCGGGAGAACTCTCTGCAGCTTATTTCATTTTCAACCGCTATCAAGAGCGTATTGAAGGTCGCCTAGAGTTCATTATTGATGAATTAGAACAAGGCAAGGTATTTGATTTCTCGATTAATGAGAGCCTAAACACTGATCGAGAAAACGCTGCTTGGATTGAATCCACCCAAGAGATGAATGCACTTTGGGACCGCCGACTTAAGAGCGCTCTGCTCAACCTTCTATTAGCTGAAAAAACTGAAGAAGAAGCACGAGAAATTCTAATAAAACGCTATAAAAACCAACTAAAAAGAAGTTTACAAGTTAATAGCGAAGACGTATTCCAATCGTTTGCAAACGCTTTTACCAAGCAATACGATCCACACACCCAGTATTTTTCACCAAGAAAATCTGAGAATTTCAAAATTAATATGAGCTTATCTCTAGAAGGGATCGGCGCTGTATTAAAAAGTGAAAACGAATTCACTCAGATTGTTCGCCTTGTACCTGCAGGCCCTGCTGAAAAGACCGGCCAACTAAAAGCTACTGACCGCATTATTGGTGTAGGCCAAGGTGAAGACGGCGATATCGAAGATGTCGTAGGCTGGAGATTGGACGATGTTGTTCAACTTATTCGAGGCCCTAAAGGAACTACGGTTAGACTAGAAGTAAGGACTTCTGAGCGCGAAGACATACCTTCAAAAATCGTAAAAATTGTTCGCAATAAAGTAAAACTAGAAGAACAATCTGCCCAAAAGCGCGTACTTGAAATTGAACACCTTGGCCAACCATTCAAACTTGGCGTAATTGAGATACCGGCCTTCTATATTGATTTTGCAGCACTACAGCGCGGTGACGACGACTATAAAAGCACTTCCCGCGATGTAGAAAAGTTAGTCCAAGAACTCAAAGATGAAAATGTTGATGGCCTAATTGTAGACCTTCGCAATAATGGTGGCGGCTCCCTACGTGAAGCAAATGACACTGTTGGCCTATTTATTCAACGCGGCCCAACCGTTCAAGTAAAAGACTCTACAGGGCGAGTAGAAGTTCTTAGAGACCTAAACCCCAAAGTATCCTACGGTGGACCAATGGCCGTCCTAGTGAATCGCCTGTCCGCTTCTGCTTCAGAAATTTTCGCTGGCGCTATTCAAGACTATAACCGAGGCATCGTTATTGGCGGCCAAACCTTTGGTAAAGGCACAGTTCAAACCTTACTACCCCTTAACCACGGCCAGTTAAAACTAACACACGCTATGTTTTATCGAATTTCTGGCGACAGCACCCAGAATAAAGGCGTAATGCCCGACATCACATTCCCTACCCTTTATGATCCTGAAATTATTGGGGAAAGCGCACTAGATCAAGCACTAGCTTGGGATAAAGTTCGATCCGCGCCTCATGGCGTTTACCCAAATCTGAAACAATTTTTAACTCAGATTAACTCACGCTACCAGTCACGAAGCCTGGCAAATCCTGACTTTATTTTCATGCGTGAACAGGTTGAACATCTTAACGAAGTGCGTAAGGAAAGCAGCCTAATTCCTCTACAAGAGTCAGCACTTAAAATTGAACGAGAAAAAGCGGAAGAATGGCAAGTTAATGCGGAAAACCGTCGCCGTAGCAAAAAACAACTACCGCCAATCAAATCACTATCAGAGCTTGATGAAGAGCGAGAGAAAGATGCTCAAGGCAGACCTATCAACCCAGAAGCAGAAGCAATGCTTGTAGAAAGCGGGAGAATCCTTCTTGATACTGCATTCCTGCAATTGCAATACTCAGCTAACGAGACGCAAAAAAGCGACCAGAAATAGACTATCAGCGCGGAGGTAAATCTCCGCCTAGCTATAACAACGTCCGCCACCCGCTAGATAGGAAAGCAGTAAACAATGAATACCAGAAAGCTTCTTGTAGTACTGATCATCATTCCAATTGTTTTAGCCGTTCTTGGTGGTGGCGGTTATTTTGCTTATAACGAAATGCAAGGCCAGCACAAAGAAAACTTAAAGGATTTAGAGAAATTTGGCTTCACAGTTCTACCTAGCAATGTACACACCGAAACAACTGGTGAACTAGGAGCCAAACAGCTTCCTGCCACCTTTGCTGAAGACAAACTCACCCCCACCCAAAAAGTCATCAAAGGCTTAATGGCCGATAATGACAAGCTGCTTGAAGAACAAGAAGCATACAAACGACAAATTTCTGATCTTAAAGCTGAAATAGCAGCTCTTGAACAATACAAAAAGCTAAATGAACATTTTGCTCCCCTAACAATTGTTGAGGAGATTGCAGCGGTAGAAAAACAACTTAAACAGATTTTAATTGATATGCCTGATGCGCGCCGCTTCTCTAACCTGCAAATCGAAGCCATGTCAGCAGCAGCCGGAAACGAGTACAAAAAGTTCATAGCAGGCAAACGCTTGATTCTTTCAGAATTTGAACGAGAATCCTTAGTCAAGAAGTACATGCCAGAGTATTCATTTTGCGTTGGAGACGGTATTGAAATTGCGGCCAATTCCCCACGCGAAGAGCGACTGATTACCCAGTTTTTCCGCAAACAAGACAGCAGCAAATTAACCTCTGATCTTAAAAACGATTTGAGCACAGTGATCAAACCCTGCCAAACAGCCCTTTATCAGCGCTTAGCAGATTACGACAAACCCTTCTAATCTAAGTAAAAGACCTGTATTCCCGTACAAATTACTGTATAATGTGCGCTCATTTTCTATTGAATTGGGCGCTATTCCGGTCAAAACGTCCCTTTCATATATATTAAACTGACCCTGTGAATCCGGTTTTACAGGCTGAAAGTGCTGTTATCCAATCTCTATCTCTTTTAGAGATACTACAGCCCTTACATAGGACATATTCAATGAGCGAAAGCTTTGCTGATCTGTTTGAAGAATCCCTTCAATCACTAGACATGACTCCAGGTAAATTGGTAATTGGTGAAGTTGTTGATATCGACAGCGACTGGGTTACTGTACATGCTGGTCTAAAATCTGAAGCAATCATCCCGCGTTCTCAGTTCCTTAACGATGCTAACGAACTTGAGATCAAAATCGGTGACGACGTTAAAGTTGCACTAGAAGCGGTTGAAGATGGTTTCGGTGAAACTCGTCTATCTCGTGAAAAAGCGAAACGCGCTGAAGCTTGGGAAGTTCTACAGACTAAATTTGAAGCTGAAGAAACCGTTAAAGGTTACATCAGCGGCAAAGTTAAAGGCGGCTTCACAGTTAGCATCAACAACATTCAAGGCTTCCTACCAGGTTCTTTGGTAGACGTTCGCCCTGTACGTGACGTTGATCACCTAGAAGGCAAAGAGCTTGAATTCAAACTAATCAAGCTTGATCCTAAGCGTAACAACATCGTTGTTTCTCGCCGCGCAGTTCTTCAAGAAGCTAACAGCGCTCAGCGTGATGAGCTACTAGCTACTCTAGAAGAAGGCCAAGAAGTTAAAGGCTTCGTTAAGAACCTTACTAACTACGGTGCATTCATCGATCTTGGCGGTGTTGACGGTCTTCTACACATCACTGACATGGCTTGGAAGCGTATCTCTCACCCATCAGAGATGCTAAACCCAGGCGATGAGATCACTGTTAAGATCATCAAGTTCGACAAAGAATCTGGTCGTATCTCTCTAGGTCTTAAGCAGCTTTCTCAAGACCCATGGTCTCTTATCAAAGAACGTTACCCAGCTGGTGCTAAGTGCAAGGCACGCATCACTAACCTTACTGATTACGGCTGCTTCGCATCTATCGAAGACGGCGTAGAAGGTCTGGTACACGTTTCTGAAATGTCTTGGACTAACAAGAACATCCACCCATCTAAAGTTGTTCAGATCGGTGATGAGCTAGAAGTTATGATCCTTGACGTAGACGAAGAGCGTCGTCGTATTTCTCTAGGCATCAAACAGTGCACAGCTAACCCATGGGTTACTTTCGCTGAGCAGTTTGCTGCGAACGACAAAGTTACTGGTACTATCAAAACTATCACTGACTTCGGTATCTTCGTTGGCCTACAGGACGAGCTTGACGGTCTTGTTCACATGTCTGACATCACTTGGGAAGCCGATGCTGAAGCAGCTCTACGCCAGTTCAAGAAAGGCGAAGAAGTTGAAGCCGTTATCCTTTCTATCGATGCAGAGAAAGAGCGTATCTCTCTTGGTATCAAACAGCTTGAAAGCGATCCATTCGCTGAATTCGCTGCAGCTAACGACAAAGGCGCTATCGTAACTGGTAAAGTTACTTCTGTAGACGCTAAAGCAGCTGTTATCGAGCTAGCTGAAGGTATCGAAGGTACTCTGAAAGTATCTGAGATCTCTGTAGATCGCGTTGAAGATGCATCTACTGTTCTTAACGTTGGTGAAGAAGTAGAAGCTAAGATCATCACTCTTGATCGTCGCAACCGCGTTATCAACCTGTCTATCAAAGCGAAAGAACAGGCTGAAGAGAAAGCAGCAATCTCTGCTGTACGCAACGCTGAAGTTGAAGTATCTGGCCCAACTACAATTGGTGACCTGATCAAAGCTCAGCTAGACAACCAGAAGTAATCACTTCTTGTTGAAGCTAAAAAGCCGCAATCATTGATTGCGGCTTTTTTGTTTTCGTTAAATAAACCTAGCTAGCAAATCTATATCCACGCTTACCACTGCGCTTCACTTTATACATTGCATGATCAGCTTCCTTCAGAAGCACCTCAGCATTTTTATTCAACGCCCCTTCCTCTAAAAGCGAAATCCCTACACTTACACCAATACAGGCCTCTTGTTCCTTGCCATTCATATCAGCGATCGAAAACGGCTCATTCATCACAGCAATAATCTTGGATGCAACGACTTCAGCATCTTTAGCAGACTTTATCCCTGACATTAAGATAATAAATTCATCACCTCCGATACGACCCACCGTATCCACTGCGCGCACTTGATGAACCAAACGCTTCCCAGATTCAACCAACACTTGATCACCCGCATCATGACCAAAACTATCATTAACAACTTTAAAACCATCGAGGTCTACAAACATTATCGCAGCTGAAGCTCCTTCTCGCTGCGCCTGCGCAATAACCTTAGTCATACGATCACGACACAAACGCAGGCTAGGCAGCCCAGTTAAAGCATCATAATGAGCGAGCTTATCCAACCTTGCCTTGGCCTTTTCTGTCTGTTGAAGTGCATTATGTAGCTCTGTAACATCATATTCAGACACCAAAAGGAGGTAATCGCCCGTCAATGGATGACGGCTCGTACGGAGATCCACAACATGTCGGCGCACGCCTTTACTCGTTACCATCAAGTGTTCTGACTGCCCATCTTGATGCTGTCGCCCCTGCTCAAGAAGCTCAAGCCCTTCTTTAACGTCGTGAAATCGGCACACAAACACAGAAGCATCATTATTCTGAGCATCAACAAAGCCATATAATTCTGCTGCGGCTGGATTTTCAAACATCGGCGTACCGCTCATATCAAAACTAGTAACAGCAACTGATGTATAACGGATCGCTTCAGAAAAGATGAGATGCTCTGGCTGCTCACCCAGATCAACCTGCTCACTAATAAACGCAATAATGCCACGGTGCTTTTCAGGACCAAGCAGCACTGCTTTATGTCGCATCAAGAGCGTTTTAGGTTTACCGTTTGGATAAGTTGTCCAAGGGTCAACTGTCATCCCTTGAGCCGCTGCTTTATAGAATGTTTGCTCGGTCCGCTTACGAGCACCTTCTGTATCAGCCGATAGGTCTTTATCAATCAAATCCTGAACAGTTGGCAGCCCCCAAAATTCGAGTGCGCGCTCATTTCCCCACCAAAAGCCATGTCGATCTAGATCAAAAATCCAAATAACATCAGGCACAAAATCGAACGCAGAAATTGCATCGACATTATCTAAGATAGGCAGATGATTAAATTGATCAGAAATGCTCAAAGCTATTATCTCCAACTACTAGATACAACTTTAAGTTAGGAAAACACTAACAGCAAATTAGATATTAGGCATAAAAAAAGCGCCCTAGGCGCTTTTCATCTATTCGAGAATATAATCTTCGAATTCTTCCTCAGAAATTTCATTATCTTTTACTTCGTACCAAGTTAGCACCGAGGCTCCTGATTCAATCACCGTTTCTTGGCGCCCAGACAATAAAGGGTGCCATTCAGGAAGATCTTTACCTTCATGAATTAAGCGGTAAGAACAGGTCGGCGGAAGCCAATGAAAGTCATCAACATCCTTCGGAGTAAGCTTGACGCAATCAGGCACTAAAGAGCAACGCTCCTCATATTTTGTGCAACGACAGGTATCAAAATCTAGAAGATGACAAACAACAGAGGTATAAAAAACCTCTTTTGTATCTTCATCTTCCAGCTTGTGGAGACAACAAAGCGCACAGCCATCACAAAGAGATTCCCACTGCGAAGAACTCATATCCTGTAGGCTTTTACTGCGCCAAAATACTTCTTGAGCTACCACTTAGCGAACACCAGTTTCCGGGCGATCTTTATGAAGATCAAGCATGTAGTCATCTTTTGGCGGCGGCATCTGTAAGAAATAGCCTTTCTCATCTAGATCAGCCAACACCTTTTCAGTATCAACTCTAGCCAATTCACGGTCAGCCGTTAAAGGAATATCCATCACATGCTTTGGCGAACCAAACATTTCTAATAGCGCTTCCGGCACTTTACTCAGTTGATCTCGCTTATCTACATAAAGATACATCTCATCTTTACGCGGGCTCAGGTAAACAGAGCATATTTTCATCGGTTAAGCACCTTCAGTTCTTAATTTTTCAATCTTTTGCAATTCGGCTAACAATTGAGACGCAAGAAGCTCCTGCCTCCAAGCCGTAATTTTTTCAGGTAAGCAATACTCACCCTCATCAACCCCTGAACGAATAAGTAGCTCTAACTCTTTTCTTCGCAGTAAAATTTCAGGAGCGACGTTCTGTTCTTCAGCCACACGACGAGCAATCGCTTTCAGCTTCTTAATGTGTTTGTTCCAAAAGAAGTGTAGCGGCTTAGGAATAGGTGCAGGGCTGTTTTTAGCCGCACTTTCCTGTCCAGACTTTAAAAAGCCTAAAATCGCTTCGCCGTCAGTACGAAGTATACGCTTTTTCACTTCATCTAGCCGCGATAACTCAGATAAACTACGCGGCCATTTTTCCACTATTTGCAACAAAGCCTGATTTCTAAGGATTCTGTTACGTGGAACATCGCGTTTTCTCGCAATCTGCTCACGCCATGCAGTCAGATCACGTAATGCTGCCATTTTGTGCTCCGGCAGGTTCCACATTTGGGTGAAGCGACGGTAATAACCATAGCCCTCAACATCATCCACCAGCGCCTCAGCTAAAAGCGCCTCATTTTCCTGCTCAGCCCAATGATAACGGTCTAAAGCTTCCAGCTCTGATTTTTGCATCAAGTATATTGCAGGAAGGTACGCCACATCTAGCGCTGCATATAACTCTTGACTTGCAGTCAGAGGGCGCTGCAGCCAATTAGAAGTAGTCTCATGTTTCGCTAATTGAATACCTAGCTTTTGCTCAAGCATTCTTTGAAGGCCCAATGAGAATCCCCAATTGAGTACAGCACCACCTAATTGCGTATCAAATAACGGCGTAGGCAGTACACCAAACATTTTTAGAAATAGTTCTAGATCTTCATTTGCAGCATGCATGAGCTTTACAACTGAACGGTCAGCAAAGAGATCAGCCAACGCACTAAAATCTTCAATCTCTAGAGGATCAATCAAGTAGCAGCATTGATCATCAGCAACTTGAATAAGCCCAGGGATAGGATAAAACGTTTCAACTCGCTGAAACTCTGTATCTAGTGCAATGACTGGAAGCGCACGCCATTTATTGCAACACTCAACTAGCGCATCTTCTGAACGAATCCAGACAGGTGTTCTTGCTGATACTTCTAGCTTTTTCCAACTATATTCTGTCATCTGGAGATTCTTACCTCAAAGCAGAGAACGTCTTCCTGCTATTGCATGAGCTAACGTGCCACCGTCTACGAACTCTAATTCGCCACCTACAGGTACACCATGAGCGATTCGAGAGACTTTAACATCCAACCCCTTAACTTGAGCAGCAATAAAATGGGCCGTTGCTTCGCCTTCTACCGTTGGATTGGTCGCAAGGATTAATTCTCGGATGTCGCTCGATCTAACCTTCTCTAAAAGAAGATCAATACCCAGATCTTCAGGACCTATGCCATCGATAGGCGACAGATGCCCAGAAAGTACAAAATAACGACCGTTATACCCACCCGTCTGTTCAACCGCCAACACATCTACCGGCGACTCGAGTACGCACAGTAGATGCTTATCTCTCGTTTCTGATTGGCAAATATCACAGACATCCTGCTCAGATAAAGTGCGACATTCACTGCAATGACCGATCTCAGCAACCGCTTTTTCAAGCGCAGCAGACAGAGATAATGCTCCTTCAGAATCACGCTCAAGCAGATGAAAAGCCATACGCTGTGCCGATTTAGGACCAACTCCAGGCAAACAACGTAAAGCGTTTATTAACTGCTGAATTAATGGACTGAATGACATCGATTAGAACGGCATATTGAAACCAGGAGGCATTCCCATACCACCGGTCACTTCAGACATTTTCTCTTGAGTGTAAGATTCGATTTTACGCACTGCATCATTTACCGCCGCAGCGATCAAATCTTCTAAAATCTCTTTGTCTTCTTCCATCAAGCTGTCATCAATATTGATGCTTTTAACGTCGTGACGACCGTTCATTACAACTTTCACAAGACCCGCACCAGACTCACCAGTTTGCTCTGCAAGTGCGATTTGCTCTTGTGCTTTTTGCAGGTTCTCCTGCATTTTTTGGGCCTGTTTCATCAGGTTACCCATACCGCCTTTCATCATGTATATCCTCAATTAATTATCGATGGGAACCACGGACGAGAGTTCAATCCGTGCATCAAAATGCTCTTGTAGTAATTGTACCGTACTATCGTTACGAATAGATTCAACAGCTAATAGATGACGCTCTTCTCGTTTACGATTTATAAATTGTGCAGGCGTTTCCTGCTGCTGTTCAGCTTGTAAAAACTCAACCTGAACAGGGTTATTAAAATAACTATTCAGTGCATCCGAAATACGCTGACACTGTACTTCGTTCAGCATCGTCTTCTGCTCTTTGGTGTAATGTAAAACCATCGATTCAGACGATATTTGTTCCAAAGAGAGATGAGTCGCTAAACTTTCGGTCATGCCACTTAGACCAAGGCTACGACTAATATGTACCCAGTCAGGCAGGGAGACTTCCGCTAAATTACGCGAACACTCTACAACCTCAACACGTGTTTTAGAGATCTCACCTATCTCTTCTGTTACTTCTGCCTGAGGAGCTTGCGCAACCGCAGTTGCTTCCATTTCAGAATAAGCATTAGTTGCTGATACGTGAGTTGGCTCTTGCTCATCAAAACCACCTACATCATCCATATCCCAAGGAGGCGGTTCATCTCCTTGGTTATTTAGCGCTTCAGGCTTTTTTGCAGGGCTTACCTCCGCCACTGGCGCCATCGGACTTGCCTGCCCCAATGGAGGAACATCTGATACTGGCGGCTCATACGGCGGTGGAGATTCTACTGCTGGAGGTTGACTATCCATCTGCGCTGGAGCCGGTTGCATTGGCGCAGATTGAGGCGCAGGTGCAGTTTGAGCAACTGGTGTCTGTGCGACAGGAGCGGGTTGGATCGATTCAGCTACAGGCGGAGGCACTTCCGCAGTTACAGAAGCAGTAGTGGTCTGACTTACTTGTTGAGGCAAACTTGATGCAACCTCAACTTGGCGCGGCTGAGCACCAGCAGGACGAAATGCCAGCATTCTCAGCAATACCATTTCCAAACCTTCGCGTGGATCAGGAACGAAAGGAAGGTCCTTACGCCCCATCAAAGCAACTTGGTAATAGAGCTGTACGTCTTCAGCCGTTAATTTGCTAGCAAGTTCAATTATCTGATCTTTATCTCCCATGCTGTTATCCACAGCATCAGGGATCGTTTGCGCCATCGCGATACGGTGCAATACGCCGATCAAATCACCTAGAACCGTATTATAGTCAGGTGAAAACTGAGCCAAATCAGTCACTGCCGCCATTAGGCCTTTAGCGTCTGATGCAGCTAAGCAGAACAACATCTGATAGACCAAACGCTGATCAATTGTGCCCAGCATGGCGCGAACATCTGCTTCACCAATCTGCCCAGCTCCAAAAGCGATCGCCTGATCGGTCAAACTCATCGCATCACGCATAGAGCCGTCTGCAGATCTCGCTAACAACCATAATGCTGGCTCTTCAAACTGAATCTGCTCTGCTGTCAGAACTGTTCGCAGATGGTTCACGATTCTTTCAGGAATCAAGTTTTTAAGATTGAACTGCAAGCAACGAGATAAAATTGTGATCGGCAGCTTCTGAGGATCAGTTGTTGCTAATAGGAATTTAACATGCGGAGGTGGCTCCTCCAGAGTTTTAAGTAGCGCGTTAAACGAGTGAGTAGAAAGCATGTGCACCTCGTCTATCAGGTACACTTTGTAGCGCCCATGGGTCGGTGCATATTGCACGTTTTCCATCAGCTCACGCGTATCTTCTACTTTCGTGCGCGAAGCCGCATCAACTTCAATAAGATCAACAAAACGCCCTTCGGCGATCTCTTTACAAGCAGAACATTGACCACAAGGCGTTGAAGACACACCCTGTTCGCAGTTGAGAGATTTGGCAAATAATCGAGCAATCGATGTTTTACCGACACCACGGGTACCGGTAAAGAGGTAGGCATGATGTAAACGATCATCATCCAACGCATTAACCAGTGCTTTAAGCACGTGCTCTTGCCCTACCATCTCCTGAAATTTAGCAGGACGCCATTTACGCGCTAGAACCTGATAACTCATCTACTTTTGCTACTTATATCGTCTAAAAATATTGGCTCTATGCTACCTCTTGAGAGCGACTTGTACCAGTGAAACCTTATGCACTTCCCGTCACAAACCTGTTTCTAAGATCGCTTCTGTCTCTGTAATTGGAACCGGTTTAGAGAAATAGAAACCCTGAGCCGTATCGCACTTCAATTCAGTTAAAATCGCTAGCTGTTCATCAGTTTCAACGCCCTCAGCAACCACTTTCATACCTAATGTATGCGCCATTGAAATGATCGTAGCCATGATCGCTTTCTCTGACTTGTTACAGCCTAATTCTGCAGTAAATGCTTTATCAACTTTCAACACATCAACCGGCAAGCGACGCAGGTAGTTCAGAGAGGAATACCCGCTTCCAAAGTCATCCAATTCGATCGCAACCCCTTTCTCTCGAATAGCTTCAAGAACAGGTAAAACTCGATCTATATTCTCAATAACCGCTGTTTCGGTAATTTCTACGCTCAAATACCCTTCAATTAGGGGGTATTGATCTAATTGTTTACTCAATTCACCAACCAAATCAGGACTTGCTAGCTGGCGTGGCGATAAGTTGATAGAGACCCTTTCCCCCTCTTGCAGCAACCCCTGTTTGACCCACTGGTCAACCTGCTTGAATACTGTCGCAAAAACCCAATTACCCAAAGGCAGGATTAATCCGCTACTTTCAGCTACAGGAATAAATTCTGCTGGAGAAATGCTACTGCCATCAAAATCAGTCCAACGAAGCAACGCTTCCAAGCCAATCACTTTTCTTGAGGTGAGACATACTTTCGCTTGGTAATACATTTCAAAAGATTCAGCATCAATAGCAGCACGGATATCAGATTTCATTTGTATCTGTTGTAGATTCTTACGATTCAGTTCCGAATCAAAGAAACATACTTGGTCGCGCCCTCGATTCTTAGCGCTATACATCGCAGCATCAGCATGCTGAATCAAGGTTTCTGCACTATCAGCGTCATGAGGGTACATGGCAATACCTATACTGGCCCCAATAAAGACATCACTGTTTTTTAACCTGAATGGACGCTTTAGTTCTTCTAGAACATTGTTCGCTATAACCAAAGCCATATTTGCCTGAAAGATACCTGGAAGAATGAGGATAAATTCGTCCCCTCCCCAACGAACAACCGTATCGGAACTTCGAACTTTTTCTCTAATTCGATTCGCCGCCTCTACAAGTAGCTGATCACCATATTCATGGCCCATAGAATCATTCACATGTTTAAAGAAATCCAAGTCAATAAACACCAAAGCCAAAGATTCTTTATGTCTGTTGGAGAGCTCCATATCATGGGCTAAGCGTTCTTTACAGAAAGTCCGATTCGCGAGATTGGTCAAGGAATCATAGTAAGCAAGGTTGCGTAGAGAAGCCTCGGTTTTCTTTTGCTCCGAAATATCCGTAAATACTCCAAAGTAACCGGTAACACTATCTTGCTCATCTTTAATTGCTTTGACCGTGAGCCACTCCGGATAGATTTGGCCATCTTTCTTTCGGTTCCAGATTTCCCCAGACCATAACCCTCTCTCTTCCAACTCTTTCCACATTGCTTCATAGAACGATGTAGGTTGTTTATGGGAGTTAAGGATATTCGGAGCCTGACCAATCACCTCTTCTTTACTGTACCCAGTAACCCTTTCAAATGCTGAATTGGCTTCTACAATCCGGTTATGCTTGTCCGTGACAATAATGCCATCATTCGTGGTTTCAAAAATATATTGGGCCAAACGTAAAGCTTTATCTTTTTCAGCTCTATCGCTCATATCAGTTGTGATCGTGCACACCGCATATAACTGTCCATCATCAAACAGAGGAAAACATTCACTGTATAGGGACTTATACTGTCTATCGCACTCGTAAGTTAACTCCCAGCTATAATGCTGCTTCGACTGAATAACTTGAGTATCGCCGTCTCGCGAGGCACGAATCACGTCAGCCGGTAATCCCTTCTCAGAGTCGTCACCTTGTAGCTCATCCACTGAAGCTAAACCTGCAAATTTTAGATAAGCGGGGTTTGCCCTTAAATATTGGCCTTCAGCATCTCGAATCACGATCATCGATGGCGAGTTTTCCAACAACTCATCTAACAGATCAACGTTAGCTTCTAGCTGAGCATGTATCGAGGAGATCTGCTTTGCCATCTCACTAAACGCAGACCCAAGCGCCCCCAATTCATCATTTCCGATCTGATCATCAAAAGCGGTCATTTGACCTTGTGAAAATGATCTACTTGCCGACACCAACCGCTGCACTCGAGAAGTGACCATCCGGTTGATAGCAAACATTAAAATCAGAGCTAAGAACAACATGGCAATAGAAAGCGCAGTAACCAAGACAGTGAGTTGCTTGCTAATAGCCTCATTCACTTCTTTATCACTTAAAGCAAGAATCATAACCCCTTGCTCTAGCTCTTGTTGTTGCGAGCCAAACACCGGAATAGTTATTGGGATCAAAGAATAGAGAACATTTTCCTTGTCAAAATAGGCATGCTGATGCAACCGCCTTTCTCGGACTTGAATAATGGTATTAAGATCTAAATGCACATCGACACGCCGGCTAACCGTTTTGCCTAGATCTTCACTATGAGATGAAAAACGAATTTGGTTAGCCGAATCCACTACCAATACTTTACTCACCTGCTCTGACTGAAGGTTCTGGCGAAATTCCCTGTTTACACCATTTGCATCCCCCCTTTCTAACAAGTAAGTCAGTGTACCTTTAAGCCGCTTAGTAACATTTTGTGCTTCATTTTGAAGCAAAGTCTGATGCTGCCTCTCAATAATAGGGGCTACAAAGAAAAGACAACTTGGGATTATCAGTGCTGTAACCAACACAATAATGACCGGAATGGAAAAGCGTAACGGTAAAGATAGTCGCATAAGAAAGCTTTTGTTATCTGTATACTTACCGGCTTAACATAGCTCACTAGATATTCCCTAGTCAGCAAGTCATAACCTTATTTACAACATAATGAGTAATTATAAATAAGGATAAGCTAAAACTATCCTCGCAAGCACCCCTAATTAGGTTTAAAATCATACAATCCCTAGACCATGGTCAAGACTATGTTTAAGAAATCCCCAAGCAAAGCGGAACTTCGCGATCAGCTCAATGCTGAGGTATCGCGGTTTCTGGAAAAAGGAGGGGAAATTAAACAGGTTGAGATGGGGGAGTCTGGATTAGTGGACGGTCGCTACACTCATCATAAATCCAACTTTGAGCACGCTAAACCGCAAGAACGAACTCCCGTCCACGGTTTATTAGCTACTATTGATGCCCGCCGCAAGAACAAAGCTACAACCTCAGCTAAGCCTAAACGTGGGAAACCTCGCAAAAAGATAATTTACGATGACTTTGGTGAACCCGTTAGAACAGTCTGGTTAGACGAATAACTTATTAAGCTAAACAAGCGCTCCAGTCGCCCCTCCTATCCTTCCTAACGTTCTAATCAAAATCTATACTGTAATAACGGAATGTATTCTTTCCGGCGCGTTTAGCTTCATACATCGCTGCATCTGCATGCTCAAAAAGTTTTTCTGGTAATTGATCATCTGGATAGATCGAGATACCAATACTCACGCCCATCTGCAAAACCACATCTTCATAGGCAAACGGTTGCTGCACAGAATTAATAATTTTCTTAGCAACCACTTCCGCATCATATTTAAATTCTAATCCAGATAGGAAAACAACAAACTCATCACCTCCTAACCTAGCTACACAATCAGATTCTCTTACACATTCAGTTAAACGCTGTGAAATCTGCTGTAGCGCTTTATCACCTGCCAAATGGCCATGAGTATCATTAATCTCTTTAAAACCATCCAAATCCAGATATAGCAAAGCTAGTATTGCCCCTTCCCTTTTTGCTTGAACCAAGGCCTGGGTTAATCGCTCATTAAATAAACTACGATTTGGCAAACGGGTTAGCGCATCATAATTAGCCCTAAAACGGATTTCGTCTTCTTGCTCTTTACGCTTACTAATATCAGTAAACAAAGCAATATATTCCAATGGTTCTCCATCTTCATCACGAACCATCGCGATGGTTTGCCATTGTGGATAAACCTCTCCAGATTTCCTGCGGTTCCAGATCTCACCTTCCCAGCGATTATTTTTTTGCAGCTCTTCAAACATCGACTTATAGAAAGATTCATCATGGTGGCCGGAGTTGAGTACTCGTGGGCTTTGCCCTAGCACCTCTTTCGATTGATAACCGGTAATCTCATAAAAAGCTGGATTCACCATCGTGATAGCCCCATTTAGATCTGTCACCATGATCGCTTCAGATGCAGCATCAAATACCGTCGTAGCGACTCGCATCCGCTCTTCAATTTTTTTATAAGCAGTCACATCTTCCTTCACAGAGATATAGTGAGTCACCTCTCCATTTTCAGAACTTACTGGTGATATTGAAGTTTTATCCCAATAAAGGCTGCCATCTTTACGACGATTACAAAGCTCTCCTTTCCAGCTTTTACCGCTGGTGATGGTTTGCCAAAGGTCAATGTAATCCTCTTTATCTGTTTCCCCAGACTGTAGAAATTTCGGGTTTTGACCAATCACCTCTTCTTTGCTGTAACCGGATGTTCGGTAAAAGCAAGGGTTAGCATAAGTAATCACGCCGTCGCTGTCCGTCATCACCACAGCAACAGGGCTCTGTTCTACAGCTTGCGATAATTCCTTAAGGTGCAAGTTTTCACCGTTTTTATCTTTCTCATATTGTTCCAACCGAGCTCCCATAATATTGAAAGCCTGAGCAGTCTCTATCAACTCTCCACAGGATTCCTCAGATACACGAAAGTTAAAATTTCCTGCTGCTATTTGTGTACTCGCTTCTCGTAGATGGGAAAGCTGTTTAGAAATGACTCTAAGCGCTAAATGTGCGCCAAGAACCATTAGAAGAATTTCCAAAAAAGCTAAACCTAGTAGTTGATAGCTAGCACCCCGAACAAGAAAATTAGTTCTTTCTGCAGGAAGACCATAATGAATTTCATAAAATGCCCCATCATCACCTTGAAGAAATAATTGCTGATCAATGACATTACCACTCCATAAAGCAGCTAAACCATGAGAATGGGCAAGACTATGGTCGCCAAGAGACACTAATGGCGAACCACTCTGATCATTAATCTGCAAATACTCCAATGAACGGGTTTGCATTAATTCATTGGCTTTATAGGTCAAGCCATTACGATGGAGCGTATTAAGCTCTGGCAACAAGGTCACACCTAAAAAGGTGTTAACTATCTGAACCCTTTGCTCTACTTCCTCCGTAGCTGTCGTTCTAAGTAGATTGAAAGTCAGCACAGACAATGCTGCAAGAAAGGCTAGACCGAGAATAATGACGGCCAAAATTATTTTGGTTTTGTACTTCATAGCAAACCGTTAACGCATTTTTTATAGTAATTAGAATGAAAAGCCGTTCAATATTAATACAATCTAAATGAACGTAAAATTACTCTCTAGTACTTAAAAACCCTTATTTTTTTGATGTTTTATTCAACAAGAGTTAACCCTAGTTACATAAACCAAAAAATCGATTTGATCGCAAGGTTTAAAAGCTTTTCCAAGCAATCCGTGGGATAATTAGAAGATAAGTTTTAACCTGATAGATAATTGGTGCTTCCCAAATGACCTCTCTTACGATTACACGCCCTGATGATTGGCATATTCACCTACGTGACGGTGTACAGCTTAAAGACACTGTCCGTGATGTAAGCCGCTACATGGGACGCGCTATCATCATGCCGAACCTAGTTCCACCTGTAACCAACACAGAAGAAGCGCTTAGCTACCGTCAACGCATCATGGATCAACAGCCGCAAGGCAACTTCGATCCTTTAATGGTGTTATATCTCACAGATAACACTGACCCTGCTGACATCAAAAAAGCGAAGGATACAGGCAAGGTTTACGCAGCTAAACTTTACCCTGCTGGTGCTACCACAAATTCCGATTCAGGCGTTACGTCCGTTAAAAACATTTACCCTGTTCTAGAAGCTATGCAAGAAGCAGGTATGTTGCTTTTGATTCATGGTGAAGTAACAGATGGCGATATTGATATCTTCGATCGTGAAAAGATCTTCATCGAAACGATTTTGAAAGATGTGGTAAATGACTTCCCTAACTTAAAAATCGTACTTGAGCACATCACAACTAAAGATGCTGCCGAGTTCGTTGAATCGGCTGGGGATAATGTTGCTGCCACCATTACAGCTCACCACCTACTTTACAACCGTAACCACATGTTGGCTGGCGGTATCCGCCCACATTATTACTGCTTGCCGATCCTGAAACGTAATATTCACCAAGACGCACTAATTAAAGCTGCGACTTCTGGCAGCAAAAAGTTCTTCTTAGGAACAGATTCAGCGCCTCACATGAAACACGCTAAAGAAGCTGCGTGTGGTTGTGCAGGTTCCTACACAGCTCACGCTGCGATTGAATTGTACGCTGAAACATTTGAAGCGGCTGGCGCGCTGGATAAGCTAGAAGCGTTCGCAAGTTTGAATGGCCCAGACTTCTACGGTCTGCCACGTAATACAGATACCATCACCTTGGCTAAAGAAAGCTGGAATGTGCCAGCAACTTATCCTCTGGGTGAAGATAATGTAGTTCCTATTCGCGCAGGCGAGCAAATTGCGTGGAAAGTAAAATAACCTGACATTCAATCAACAGGTTATATATCTTAGGGGGCCTATCTTAGCTCCCTAAGATCATCGTCAAACTGATAGTTCTTGTAAACTCATATATTCTGCTAGAATTTTTCTCACACCCTCATTCCCTTGGGCCTGCATACGCTGATAATGACTGATATTCTGTCTTAAGTACTCTTGATGATCGTCTTTCGCTAGATCCCACATCAATCCGCCAACTGCAGGAATCTCAACATCACTTAACGTAGACAGATGGATCGCTTCATAATAGCGCCCTCCATCTTTAACAATCTTCTCGTTAACCAACCCCAAACCTAATGCCTTTACACCACTACGTACTTTATGAAGTTGTCGTACTGGACAGATAAGAAAGTCGATGTCGCAATTAGGATTATTTTGCAAGACGGCCTGAACCATATCTAGCGTCAGGTCACCACCTACACCGGCAATAATGAGTAGATGACGATGCTGAATATTCGTAGCATTTTCGGGAAGAGCCAAACGGAGCTGTTGAAGATCTTCACAATGAACTTGCCAGCGTTCAATTGAATAATCGCTACCAGCTAAATGCTTTTCAAGTTTGTTGGTAATGGATTCCACTACATCCAAAAAGTGTACTTTAGCCTCAGGCTTTGCCTGCAAAATAGCCTGACCTAAATAACCATGGTCACAGCAACAATCCCAAATATGGTCATATTGACCATCAATCATTTCCAATATTGAATTCAAACGAGGTGAAAGACTCAAACTCTATATTTCCCGATATAAAAATCTATTTTTTCAAACAAAAAATAGATTCTACCATTGTCTTTTAGCGAAAAATCAACAACTATCTATAGTAGTGTTTGTTGTAGTAAAAGCGTCCGCAGGTAAACGCATTTATGAACCCGTTAAGATTCCCCCTAAGATTCATCCTATTGACGGCTATGCTGTGCGTTTCCGTAGTTCCTATCGCCCTATTTTCCTATTGGACGATTCAAAATGCACTAGAGAAAGAGTTTGCTGCTGTTCATGAAAAGCATCTTTTACTTGCGCACAACACAACCGCTGCACTAGATCGTTATGCCCTCGATGTAAAAGCGGTGTATGACACAAGTGCTCAACTCGCGCAAAACCTTCACTTCCATCCAGAACAGATCTCTTTGATGGAACAGCTCAACATACTCGCTTTTGCACAATATGATTCTTCAGGAGACCTAATCGAAAGATACTACGGTCAAGCAGTTTTAGTACCGCCATCATTATCTGAAATAGAAATGATACCAGCAGAGATAAAACCAGAGATTCAATTCTCTAAAATTTTCATCTCAGAAAACGCTCCACCTACCATCTATCTTACGTCTGTAGGCCCCAAATCTAATATCTGGATTGCGGCTATTAACCCAAACTACCTTTACAACATTCAGAAATCTATTAGCTTTGGCGATAAAGGGCATGCAGCAATAGTTGATCAATTTGGCTCCGTGATCGCTCACCCTAACCCGTCCTGGGAACAAGCAGGAAAGAACATAGCCAAAATCAGCATCATCAAGCAAATGATGCGAGGAGAGTCTGGAGTAGCACAATTTTATTCTCCTGCGATGAATGCCGACATGATCGCTGGTTTTGCGACCGTACCAACCACAGGTTGGGGAGTAATGATTCCACAACCAACATCGGAGTTGGAATCAAAACTTAAAGATTTAAAACAGGTGACCCACTTAATAGCCGCTCTCTGTTTTATCATCGTGGCATTATTAAGTTGGTGGATTTCAGGCATAGTTGTGAAACCGGTTAAACGACTGATCAAGATGACAGAGGATCTTTCGCATCACCAATACCCTCTCCCATTCAAAAAAGATGACTCTTTAACCAGTATCGAGATAGATACCTTAGTGACTAGCTTCAATACTATGGCTGAAGAAGTAGATCGCGGCCAAAAAGAGCTAGAAAAACGCGTCATTGAACGCACAGAGAAGCTACACAAAGCGGAAAAACAAGCACGCCACTTAGCATCCCATGATTTAGTCACAGGCCTGCCGAATCGAATTGCTATCCGTGCAGATGCTCAAAAACGTATTCATCGAAATGAACCATTCACCCTACTCTTTATAGACCTAGATGGGTTTAAACCGATCAATGACCAATACGGTCACCAGATGGGCGATCGTTTACTCAAAGCATTCGGAGAAAGGTTACGATCCAATTTGGGTGAAAACGACAACATCGCTCGCTACGGAGGCGATGAATTTATCGTGCTTCTTGATACCAACAGCAAAGAGAGCGCTAAAGAGACTGCAGAAGAGCTATTAACCTATACGCGCAATCCCTTTGCATTTGGCGAATATAAAGTCAGCATTCAAGCGAGTATTGGTGTAGCTCAGTCTAAACCCGACACACGTGATCTAGACCAAATTATCCATGATGCAGACATCGCCATGTACAACGCAAAGAAAGCCAGCAAGAATTGCATCGTTTGTAGCTCTGAGTAAATAGGTATTGCCTAGAAAGCTATAGATATTCCAATCACTAAACGGGCAGATCCCCTAGAATAGCCTTCGTTTCCATAAACTCTTCAATCCCGTACAGTCCCCACTCTCGACCGTTGCCCGATTGCTTATAACCACCAAATGGCGCTTTGATATCAACCGGCGCACCATTGAGATGAACCATACCGGTTCTCATTTGAACCGCGATTGATTTTGCTCGCGCCAAATCACTTGAGTAGACACCACCGGAAAGGCCATAAATACTGTCATTAGCGATTACTACCGCCTCTTCTTCAGAGCGATAAGTCATGATGCTAACCACCGGCCCAAATATCTCTTCTTGAGCAATGGTCATATCAGGCGTAACGCCTGCGAATACCGTCGGCTTTACATAACAGCCTAACGAACAACCTTCAGGTAAACCAATACCACCAGCAACAAGTTCAGCACCTTCATCCACGCCCTTTTGAATCAAAGCTTGTACGCGCTGCCATTGTAATTCTGATACCACCGGCCCCATCACTGTTTCTTCTGATTGCGGATCACCTACAACAATTGAATCCGCTGCTTTTTGGGCGATTTCAATAGTCTCATTCAAACGAGATTCTGGAACTAATAAGCGTGTTTGAGCATTACAAGACTGGCCCGAGTTACCCATCACCGCTCTTACACAACGAGAAATAACTTTAGAGAAATCAGCATCATCCAGAACAATGGCAGCGGACTTTCCGCCCAACTCTAAAGAGACCTTCTTCAAGTTTTCAGCTGCAGCAATAGAGACTTGTTTGCCTGCTTCTGTAGATCCCGTAAATGAGATCATATCGATCTTAGGGTGAGCACTCAGCGCAGCACCTACAGCTGGTCCCGTACCATCAATTAAATTGAATACGCCCGAAGGAACACCAGCTGCATGCATAATGTCTGCAAAGATATGCGCTGTGCGCGGGGCGATCTCACTAGGTTTTAGTACAACTGTACAACCTGCTGCAATAGCTGGAGCAACTTTGCAGGTAATTTGATTTAACGGCCAATTCCAAGGCGTAATAAGACCGCAAACACCAATCGGTTCTTTAACGATACGGGTCGACCCAATGACCTCAGTGAAATCATGCTTTTTAAGCAGACTTAAAGCCGCCTTTAAATGTCCTAACCCAGCCGGCACTTGAGCTTGGCGAGATAAACCTAATGGCGCGCCCATCTCTTCAGTAGTCGCCTCGACAAGTGCTTCGGCACGCTTTTCATATTCAGTAATAATACGCTGTAAAAGCGCGATTCTTTCTTCTTTGGAGGTTTGCGAGAAAGATGCAAAGGCAGCAACAGCTGCGTCAACAGCGAGATCGACATCATCATTATTGCCAAGGCTAATTTGAGAGACAACCTCATTGGTCGCCGGATTAAAAACATCCAAGACGTCATTGCCAGATGACTTAATCCATTCACCATTAATATAGAATTTTTTTAAATCATTCATATCTCTCTATCCTTTCTATCGTCTCTCAAACATAGACCATTCATGCCGAAGCAGACACAAAAAAAGCCGCGTTTGCGGCTTTTCTCATAGAAGCATTACACACCGATAATCGCTGCGATAAAACCGATCAAACCACCAAAGACACCACCCCAGACAACCAGCCAACCTAAATGTTCGCGAATCATCTGCTGTACAATCTCTTTGACCAAACTAGGCGTTAGTTCATCTAATCGCTGCTGAACAATGACTTCAACCTTTTCTTGCATCTCAGCCATAACATCAGGGCTTTCAAGTTCGTCTTTTAATAAAGTGATAAAGTTTTCATCACGTGTCATCTCTTCAATTGAGCTTTTCATTTTTTCCACAAATGGCTCTCTTAAAGGCTCAAGCGCATCGGTGCCACCCACCATGGCGAGCATGCCCCCAAATGGAGAGTTTTGGATAACCTCAATCAGCGAATCAAAAGTCGGTGCGAAATCGACTTTTTCAATTACCGGCGCTAAATGTAGATCAGGCTGCTTACCATTATCTGCACTTAGAAAACGCTCAATGTTCTCTTCAGTAAAAAACTGCTCCATCATTAATGTTTTGATGCCACGCTTAAAATCTTGGAAACGCGCAGGGATCACTCCTGAGCCATAAAGCCCTGGAACTTTCTCAAACAACATATGTACCGCTAACCAGTTGGTTAACGCGCCGGATAGAGCAAACAAGCCAACGGTCAATAACACACGATCATCTGTAATAAGACCTGCCGTAAATGCAATAAAGGCAAGCAGATTCGTTAGAAGGCTTTTATTCATCGGTATTCATCTCAAGAAATATTTTTTGGCGATCATATAAGGCTAAGGAGCGGTTTTAAAGCACTAAAACCTTAGATCAATTAGTGCATGATGCCAGTTTTATATTAAGAGTGGGATCTCAAATTGCCACATCATTATGCGTAGCACTAGGGAAACTACGAATAAGTCTCATACTTTCTCAGTGGGTTATAAAACGACCAGATACGCGAAAGCCAGCGCAGTGAAATGTCGAGACCTTTTCAAGTTCCCTGACATTATCGAAGCCATTTTCAGTTATAATCACTGTAATTTTTAAGTAGCCGAGCTAAAGCATGAACCGTAAGAAAAAAATTAAGCAGATCCACACCAAGCGACTAAAACAAGCTAAGGCTAAATTAGCGCCCAAAAACAACAAACCGCGCTACGTATCTAAAGCAGATAGAGCACGGCTTGAAGAAACCTCTGAAACTCCTTCAGAGGTTTAAACCATGACTTAAAAGCTCTCTTTAAACACATGCCAACGATAACGGCGAAAACTCTTACCCGCTTCAGCCATCATCGCTTTAGGCCCACACAGATAGCAGTCACCGACCTCAGCAGTAGAAAATGCTTCTGCTAAAGTCATCCAACAGGGCCGACCGATCTTAATATCCACCCCGTTCAAACCTTCTAGCCATTTAGGTAATTCCGCATTTTCACCTTGGGTTATATAGATAAAGATTTCAGATCGTTCTTTTTCTAACAGCACAGGTTTAAGCCACTCAAGGCGATCTATGTCTTTAACCACCCAAATCAACTGAGTATTCACACAATATTCTGCGTTGAGCCAATGCCAATAAGGGGTAATGCCAATACCCCCCGCAATCAGCAGGCGCTTTTTACTATGACGGCTTTGGCTCGCAGGAGAAGAATAAGGCCCCCTCAAGGACAATATACACTCGACATAATCACCAAGCGCCATAAGTTTGCGTGTCCAATCCCCCGCCACATTAATTTTGAGAGTCAACAAACCTTCGTCATAACTGACAATAGAGAAGGCATGCCATTCGGTTTTACTCACCACTGGAATTCGGACTTTGACATAATCGCCCGCATGTATTGCTTGCTTGAAATTAGTGCTGACCACGAGTTTTATTGTTTGTTCATCCAGTCGTTTCAGTTCGCCCTTACAATAATGCTGAACTGATAAACGTTGTACACTCCAGTCCCAAATCAGCAATACCCCAACTGGAGCCAGCCAATACCACTGTGGCACATGAAGTAACAACAAAGGCAGTGACCAATAACCTAATCGATGTAACGATTCAAAGTGGTGATAAACCCGCTTACGCACCACCGGAATAGAAGTCACACCAATCAACATAAATAGTACAAACAACAGTAAGCCGGTGACATTAATCCTAAATTGCCGAGACTGGATGCCGGAATAACTTAAACTCACCACTTCGTCATAAGTCACAAGCGGTAAAGATTGGATAGCATAAGTTTGAGTTGACGTTGTACTGTGACATTTAGTGCAATCATCTTTCATGATCGGGCGAATCTGCTTATGAAACATCGCTTCGGTGCGACCTGCTTTCACCCACTGATCAACAACATCGATCGACTCATCCTCAGTGACAAACTCATACATCGTGCTCCGCATAGATCGCACAAGATCTGACTCTGTTCCTAACAACGCATCAGTGAATGGAATATCCAGCGTAGTGTAATACTGCAGTTGGCTAGCGCCATGCCCCAAGGTAAAGATAACCAACAGATAACCTATCCATCGGTGCAAGCGCTTTTCATTTAAAATTTGATAACGTGCCCAACGACTAGAGCGTGCCCTTCTGAGCAAACTATTTAAAACCGGAAGCCACAATAAACAGAGCAAAACGAGTAACACTGCAGCGTTAGCATGGCTAATACGTAACCATATATTGGTGGTCTCGTTAGACTCATATTCAAAGCCTTCTACAAATTCGTACCCTACCAAAGGAATCACTGCGACAAGCAACACTGTAGAAAGTAAAAATGCTGGGCGATGCAGTCTAGAAAACAACAGCTCTATAAAACGGGAGATAAGCATAGGAAGATCTATTCAGCAGGCGGAACGAACTGGTTTTACTCAACCCAGCTCGCTCAACCCTATTCTGACTTACTTAGAGAAGTTCAGGCGTAGCGCCTTTTTATGGAAGATGTGATTGATTTGAGCGTTATCAAAAACCGTCACACCAAATAGATATTGCTTACCAAGATCAGAAAACTGTACATCCTGAATTTTGGACTTTGGATGCTCAGTCACCAACTTACGCTTGATCTCCAATGTCCAGAAGCCATCTTTCCATTCACCCCGTGCTTGCAGATCACCACGTGAACCCTCAGCAGCTTGCGCCACAATACCGCCAATTACAGCGCTAGGCTCAAAGTTATCGACAAACGGAACTTTGTTATCAGACATTACCCAGTATTTTGCTAAAGGATCGGCTTTTGCAGGCATCCAAGCAGGCGCAGTTTTATCTTTGTTGATATTATTTTTGTAACCACCACCTGTTTTCTCATCACTGTTGCGTCCCCACCCCTTATTTTCATTACGGAAATGGTTCACGTACTGATCATCAACTTGATAAACCGGGTTACTACGCGCACTCTTCCAGTGCCAAATATCGATTGTCTCATCAGGAGAGCGAGTGAAGTGACGGCCTGCCGAGGTATCTTTTATATCATCAACCATGCCATCTTCAGCTACGTGACACGAACGATCACAACCTTTTTTGGCAAAACCCTTTTCAGAAATATTCCAGAAAAACGCAAACTTATCTTCATAATAAGTATTACCGTGACCAGTAGAGTCCAAGTTCTTAAGCTGTTTCCAACTGCCATCTTCCTGTTTCACCCAAGGAAAGCGCTCCAAACTCAGCGTTGGATCGTTCCAACGTACGTGCATATATAGGTATTCATCATCATACATAGCACGTAATTCAACATCGCTTTCTTTAATCCCCTCATACCCGTTGTTTGGCTCATAAGGCAGTTCATCAACTGTAACGTGCAGCGGCTCAGTAATATTCCAAGCGTCTTCCGTCAATCCATCAATGGTTACAGCCCCCTGAATTCGCTTAGCCATCAAGGTGTTATCAGCAGCATAGACCCCATGACTGAACATAGCAGCCATTGTTATTAGCGTGATTTTTTTCACTTTTTATTACTCTTCCATAAATACAAATACAAATGAGAATGCTTATTATATTGAATATAGATTTAATTTAAACGTTTGTTTGACTGTATTTAAGGGTTTTATTTATTAGCAACTCACCTCTCTGACTGAACAAGACCCAATCAACAACCGGAACTGGCACACCCAGCGATCTACTGATAATATAAATACTGTATATGTAACCAGTATTTATTATGTTGCGCTTTATTCCTATCTACTCCAGCGCCGGTATCAGTGGTTTTGAATCACCTGCAGCTGAATATACCGAGCTAGCACTTTCACTCGATCAGTTACTCATTGATCACCCCCATGCAACCTACCTAGGCTTTGTTGAAGGTGGCTCTATGCGTGGTGTGGGGATATTTCCAAATGACCTACTTGTCGTTTCACGAGCCGAAACAGTAAAGGAAGGCGATGTAATCGTCGCCACATTAAATGGAAACTTCGTCTGTAAAATCGCCAGTATCAAAGAGAGAAAACTTCTCTCCTCTGCTCCTGGCCATAAACCCTATCAATTGTGCGAACAGGATGAATTTTCTATCGAGGGGGTGGTTACACGTTCTATTCGATTATTTCGCCCATTAAAGAAGGGACTTAACTAGGATGTACGCCCTGATTGATGCTTCCGGAATGTATGCCTCATGCGAGAAAATATTTGACCCCACAATCCGAAAGCGCCCTGTTGTCGTCCTTAGTAATAATGACGGCTGTATTGTCGCAACCTGCCCTATCGCAAAAAAAATGGGTATCCCTAAATTTGGCCCTTATTTCAAAATCAAAGACCAACTAGACAGAGCAGGCGTAGTTGCCAAATCCAGCAACTACGAACTTTATGCCGATATATCTTCACGCATGATGGAGCTCTGCGCCTCCTTTGCCCCAGAACAACACATCTACTCCATAGATGAATGTTTTTTACGCTTTGACCACTACATACCACCTGAAGGCTGGCATGAACTAGGTATGAAAATCAGAAGAAAGGTGTGGAAGGAAGTAAGGCTCCCCGTAGGCGTAGGCTTTGGCCCAACCCCAACCTTAGCAAAAGCAGCTAATCACGCCAGTAAAAAACTACCGGGCTTCAGCGGTGTTGCCGTTATCGACAACGATCAAATCAGAAAGCAGATTCTGCAGCAGATGGAAATTAGGGATGTTTGGGGAGTAGGACGACGTATAGGCGAGCGACTAAATTTTCTCGGCATCAAAACAGCTTGGCAGCTAGCGCAAACGAAACCCGCGTTGATGAAAAAGCACTTCTCCACCTTAATCGCTAATACAGTAGAAGAACTCAATCGCTTAACCAGAATAAGCTGGGACGATGTCCGCTCACCCAAAAAACAGATTTACTCCACACGCTCTTTTGGACAACGCATCACAGGACTCACCGATCTAAAACAGGCACTTGCTACACACGCAACCATCGCCGCGCAAAAGCTAAGAGCCCAAGAGAGTGCTACCAGCAATATCATTGTCTTTGCACACAACTCTATCCACGATAAGGAATCATTTTTTAAACGCTCTGCATTCCACCAATTTGCCACTCCAACCTGCGATACTGCAGTCATAGTGAAAGTAACAAGCCAACTGGCTGAGCAGATATATCAAGCAGGAATTAGATACTACAAAGCAGGTATAGGCCTTTTAGAAATCTCTACAGCTACACCCTATCAGCCAGATATATTTACCCCTTGCGCTGACCAACCTGAACTTATGAAATGCCTAGATCAAATCAATTCAAAATACGGTCGAGATACCCTCCATTTAGCCCGCCAAGGCATTCAACAAAACTTTAAAATGAAACGAGAGCTTCTATCTCCAAGGTATACTACGCGGATAGAAGATATTCCTGTGATTGGATGCGAGTGAACTCCAGATACCAAAAAGCCCCGCGGTTAAGCGAGGCTTTTTCGTTTTAATAGATGGCGGTCAGGGAGGGATTATTTCACCCCTTCGGGGCCGTGGTCGCAGGCTCCCACGTTGTCTCGCTGCGCTCGGCTCAAACCCTTTTCTCGGGTTCTCATCCCTCCAAACTTCAGATACAAAAAAGCCCCGCGGTTAAGCAAGGCTTTTTCGTTTTTAATAGATGGCGGTCAGGGAGGGATTATTTCACCCCTTCGGGGCCGTGGTCGCAGGCTCTCACGTTGTCTCGCTGCGCTCGGCTCAAACCCTCTTCTCGGGTTCTCATCCCTCCAAACTTCAGATACAAAAAAGCCCCGCGGTTAAGCAAGGCTTTTTCGTTTTTAATAGATGGCGGTCAGGGAGGGATTATTTCACCCCTTCGGGGCCGTGGTCGCAGGCTCTCACGTTGTCTCGCTGCGCTCGGCTCAAACCCTCTTCTCGGGTTCTCATCCCTCCAAACTTCAGATACAAAAAAGCCCCGCGGTTAAGCAAGGCTTTTTCGTTTTTAATAGATGGCGGTCAGGGAGGGATTCGAACCCTCGATACGTTTCCGTATACACACTTTCCAGGCGTGCTCCTTCGGCCACTCGGACACCTGACCATCCTGCAATTAGTGGAGCTGATATGCTCAACACCAACGCGGCGCGAATTGTATCACAGCACTGACTGACCGCAAGCGGTTTGGTTAAAAAAGGTAAACAATTTCAGTAATTCGTCCTACAAATATCAAAGGATCAATAAATAGCCTAGTTTTATTGGTTGTACACTGAACAGCTGTGAGTAAACTAAACACTCAAAAATAAAAAATTATAAATATAAAATCTAAAATGCGCCCCATAACTGACCTTAAAAGCACACTATTCAACTCCCTCTATCGAGCTGCTTTGATTAGCTGCTTATTTGCAGCCATGATCGTATTTGCATTGATCTTTCTTTCTATCGAAAAGGATCTTCGGCAAGAGGGTCAATACCTTGGGCAGTTAGTATTTAAAGATCTGCGCCAAGCGATGAATCAGGGCACCAGTTATGAGGAAGTTAATCAGCTCATAGATTCAATGAATGAGGATGCTCCCGATATCACCTATAGCATGTATCGCGGAGCAGCCGTTCAGCAACAGTTTGGTGGTGATCGAGCAATCACCGAAGAGATAAGCCAGCTGTTAGGCAGCAAACAGGATGCAACTCAGATCGAATCGCTGGATCAGATTCATTATTACCATGCTTTCAGATTTAAACAGGAATGCCTAGCCTGTCACACCGAGGCAAAGCTAGATGATATAGCCGGCGTGTTGGACGTTACCTTTCCCGCACACAGAGTCCGCCTTCCTGTAAGCGAAGTTCTGATGGGTTTATTCTTAGTCTTCTCTATTACCGTTATCTCTTCCTACCTCTTTATCTCTCGCGATCTTTTTGCCCATATAGTCAAACCTTTAAAACGCTTAGAAAGAAAGCTTAAAGAGACTGAAGGTCACCACAACCTTAATGAAAAGCTAGCTCTCGACTCAGAGCTAGAAGAGATCAATAGCATTGAGCACTCTTTTAACTCGCAACAGGCTTTATTGCAGACTGCATTTCAGCAAGTAGAAGAGCTATCTATCTACGATAAGTTAACGGGCACATACAGCCGTCATCAGTTGGAGCGATTACTCAGTGAAGAGAAATCTAGGGCTGATCGCCAGAATCGGCCTTTAACCATCAGCATGATTGATATGAATGGCTTTAAGCAGATCAATGATGTGTTTGGTCATCATGCCGGCGATTGCATACTGATTCACTTCTGCCAGATTCTGTCAGAGAACCTGCGCACGACAGACAAAGTCATTCGCTATGGTGGAGATGAGTTCATCATCCTATTACCAGACAGTTCGCAGGATGTAGCGAGTGAGCTTATTCAGCGTATTGAAGAGATCTCACACAGCAGCCCTTATCACTATAAAGGCCAAGGTATCATTGCGAAGTTCAGCTATGGCAGCGTGGAATACCCAAGCGAGTCCGATGCTGATGAAGCAAAAGATCTATTACAGATTGCAGATGAAAGAATGTATTCCGACAAACAACGTAGAAAACAGAAATAGCAGGGATAAAAAAGGCCCGGTTATAGAAAACCGGGCCAAGTAATACCTGGAAGGTATAAGATGTTTAATTAGTCAGCTTGACGACGTAAGAATGCAGGAATGTCTAAGAATTCCATGTCGTCAGTACCAGTCTTTTGCATAACTGGCTGTTCAGATTCTACTTCGCGATGAATCTCTACTGGTTGAGCACGTTCTCTTGGCTGGGAATCACGAGCAGTTCGCATTACTGCCGGCAACTCTAGCTGATCGAAATCAGACGCAGCGCCCGCAGCCGTTGCAACAGCAGATGCACGACCTGTGCCTGTGTTAACAACTTCTACATGCTGCTGTTCAGCTCGCCCCAAGCCTGTTGCAACCACTGTTACCGTAAGCTCGTCAGTAAGCTCAGGATCAATAACAGTACCTACAACGATAGTGGCGTTCTCGGAAGCATACTCTTCAACGATGTTACCCACTTCCGAGAACTCGCCTAAGCTCAGATCAAGACCAGCGGTGATATTTACCAAAATACCACTCGCCCCCTTCAGGTCTACGTCTTCTAGCAAAGGACTATTAATCGCAGCTTCCGTCGCTTCAGTCGCACGGTCTTCGCCACGGCCACTACCGCTACCCATCATCGCCATGCCCATTTCAGACATAACGGTGCGCACATCCGCAAAGTCGACGTTGATCATACCCGGACGGATAATCAGATCAGCGATACCTTGCACCGCGCCTTTCAATACATCGTTACATGTATTGAAAGCATTAATCAGACTGGTGTTTTTACCCAGTACTGGAAGTAACTTTTCATTCGGAATGATGATCAAAGAATCAACATTCTCTTTCAGTTCCTGTATACCTTCGTCCGCAATTTTAAGGCGTTTACGACCTTCAAATGAAAACGGCTTAGTTACTACAGCAACTGTTAAAATACCTAGGCTACGCGCAACTTCAGCTACGATTGGCGCTGCACCAGTACCTGTACCACCGCCCATACCAGCCGTGATAAATACCATGTCCGCACCATCTAGCATTTCAGCTAAACGCTCACGATCTTCAAGTGCAGCCTGACGGCCAACTTCTGGGTTTGCACCCGCACCAAGACCTTTTGTTAGTTCGCCACCGATCTGGATAACTGTTTTAGAATGCATGTTATCCAAAGCTTGGGCATCTGTATTTGCACAGATGAACTCAACACCATCTACTGAAGAGCTAACCATGTGCTGAACAGCGTTACCGCCGCCACCGCCGACACCTACAACTTTAATTACGGCGCTTTGAGGAATGCTATCCGCTAACTCAAACATACCGATCTCCTTCCAGATTATGCGCTTTTATAATTGAACAGCGCTTAGTTATTTTCTATTCCGATTAGCCTTGACTGGGATCAGAAATTGCCCTGAAACCACGTCTTCATCTTGCTTAGTACGCTTGCTTGTTCGACCAGTTCGATCTCTGCAACTTCAGGTTGTGCAGGCTCGCCGCCCTGATCTTCATGCGCGTACTGAAGTAACCCGATACTTGTTGCAAAAATTGGGTTACCTAAAATATCTTCCATTCCACGAACACCATGCGGTGATGCCAGGCGAACCGGCATGTGGAAAATTTCCTCTGCTAACTCAACCGCACCTTCCATTTTGGAAGTACCGCCAGTTAACACAATGCCCGCCGCAACCAGATCTTCAAAACCGCTGCGACGCAACTCTGCTTGTACTAGATTGAAAAGTTCTTCATAACGCGGCTCAACAACTTCAGCGAGCGCCTGACGCGACAATGTGCGCGCTGGACGATCACCGACACCAGGTACCATGATGGTTTCATCAGGACCTGCTAACTGCGCCAAAGCACAAGCATATTTAATCTTTATCTCTTCCGCGTGCTGCATAGGTGTACGTAAAGCCATCGCGATGTCATTAGTCACCTGGTCACCCGCAATAGGGATCACAGCGGTATGACGAATCGCACCACCTGTAAAGATCGAAATATCAGAAGTACCACCACCGATATCGACCATACAAACGCCGAGTTCTTTTTCATCTTCAGTCAAAACAGAGTAACTGGATGCAACTTGCTCCAGCACTAAGTTATCAACCTCTAAACCGCAACGGCGTACACACTTCTCGATATTCTGCGCGGCATTCACCGAACCTGTAACTAGGTGAACTTTGGCTTCTAAACGTACGCCCGACATTCCTAGTGGTTCACGAATACCTTCGGAATTATCGATTTCATATTCTTGCGGCAAGATATGCAGAATCTTCTGATCAGCAGGAATCGCTACTGCACGGGCAGCATCGATTACGCGATCAAGATCGTAATCTGTTACTTCACGGTCACGAACAGCCACAATACCGTGAGAGTTAAGGCTATTAATATGACTACCGGCGATACCCGCTGTTACAGAGTGAACTTTGCACCCTGCCATCAACTCAGCTTCTTCTACTGCACGCTGGATAGAACTCACTGTTGATTCAATATTCACCACCACGCCTTTCTTCAAACCGCGAGACGGATGTGAACCAATACCAACAATATCGATTGAGCCGTCGATATTGATCTCTCCCACAAGGCAAACCACCTTGGAAGTCCCAATATCTAGCGCAACGATCATATTAGAGTGAGCTGTCATATATTCAGTGCCAACAATATTATTTCAAGCAACCTTAATTTTACTTATAACTAAAAACAAACCAACCTTTTTTCGATGAATTTTTTTAAATTCTGAAAGTTTATTTGCCCGTAAAATCAATTCATAAAAAAACACTATCTTTTCTTATCGGCACCTTGCGGAAATTGTTGAGAAAATTTTTCCTATAAATTTCAAACAACTACGTTCACTCACTCCAGCATCAGGCTTGATTGTTTTAAATATAATCAACCGTTTCAATAGGTTAAAAAAACAACAAAAATCAAAATCTAATTTTGATTAATTAGCTATAAATCAAAACTTAATTTTGATTATTAATAAAAATATCAAAAACAAGTTTTGAATAATCATATAAATTCAATATTTAATTTTGATGATTTGCAAACATATCAATATTAAATATTGATTATCTCCCTATTAATTAATGCTCATTAAATAACCAATAAAATTGTGCAAAACTGTATGAATTTTGTTCAACACACTCAAATTCATCTCTAAAAGGCAATGATTTCTTGATGGTATAAGACGGATATTCAAACCCAGCAAACAAGCTCAAAACAGGACTCAGCAGAGAGCCCTAGAAAGCATAAAGAGGATAAAACTGAGAAAGGGGTAAACAGCTCAGAAAGAGCTTTTTTAGTAATGATAGGCGCTATCGATTTCACGCCAATTTGAACCGCTGTTATCTAAGTAAGTACGAATGGTCGTTTCGCCATCTGCAAGGTAGCTACTGTCGAGAAAGTTATTCAAAACAGCCTCTCCCTGCGACGCAGCCGCCTTTAAGCAGAAGGACAGATAACGAGGGAATGGCAGAATATCGTTTCGCCATAGGTTACCCGCATAAAACTGCCCTACACGCTCATGATATTCTTGCTCACTGCGGCATTTACTATAGCGGTAGTGTTGATCAGTTGAGCCTGTGCACATCAGCCCTGTCTCGCTTTGACCATCAGTAAAAGTTTCTACTTCCACCCAGTTAAACCGATGCTCGCGTTCGAACAGCGCTTCATACTCTTCTTGAGTACAATCAAACTGGCTACAAATAATCTCACAATCGGATGCAGGTAAAGTCGAGCAGGAGGCTAACTGTAAAGAGTCTGGATCAGCCTTATGCCGACTGATAAACACCACACCGACTTTATTGAAGATGCGTTTGTAACCCGGAACAGTTACGATCCTAAAGTTTGTTAGGCCAGGAATGGTTTCCCTTGCGGAGGCTTCAGATAGTAGAGAGCCATATCCAACAATACTTATCATATCGCTCTCCTATCAATGTTACTGATCAGATTCTAAAGCGCGCTCAACAAGCTCTGCATTAAGCTTCTTCTTGCCATCAGCACCAAGGCTTTGCAGCATGGTCACTTGGCTCACCAAATTACCACGCCCCGTTGATAGCCGCTTATTCGCGGTATCAAAAGCTGCTTGCGTTCTTTGCAGGTTACGCCCTACTTCATCCAAAGCGTCAATAAAGCCAACGAATTTGTCGTACAGCTCACCACCTCTGCGGGCGATCTCTTGAGCATTTTGATTTTGATGTTCGTAACGCCAGATATTGTGGATAGTTCTCAACGTCACCATCAATGTCGCAGGGCTCACCAACATAATGTTCCGATCAAACGCTTCTTTAAACAGATTAGGTTCTTTCTCTAACGCCAACAAGAAAGCGCCTTCCACAGGAATAAACAAAAGCACGAAATCGAGAGAGCGAATACCTTCTAGCCCTTGGTAAGCTTTATCGCTCAGTCCTTTAATATGACCACGCATCGAGATCAAATGTTCACGCAACATGCGCTCACGCAGATCTTTATCATCAGTCGAGCAGTATTGTTCGTAAGCGGTAAGGGAAACCTTCGAGTCGACGATCACATCTTTACCATCCGGCAGATGAATCACCGCATCAGGCTGGTAGCGTTTACCTTGAACAGATGCTGATACCTGCAGCTCAAACTCGTAGCCTTTGCGTAAACCCGATTCCTCTAAGGCACGCTCTAGTACAACTTCGCCCCAGTTACCCTGAGTTTTATTTTCGCCTTTCAGGGCTTGAGTTAGATTGATCGCATCTTCACTCATCTGCTGGTTAAGCTGTTTTAGATGAGAAATCTGCTCATAGAGAGCTCGACGATCCTTGGACTCTTTATCGTAAACATCTTCAACACGACGCTTAAACTCACCTAACTGCTCTTTCAGAGGTGTCAGCAGGTGCCCCATATTTTCTTGATTACTCTGAGTGAATCGTTGAGCTTTCTCTTCAAAAATACGATTAGCTAGATTCTGGAACTCTTGCTTTAACTGTTGGCGAGCTTGCTCTAACACTTGAAGCTTTTCAGAATGCGCTTCTTGAGTCGCCTCATACCTCGCTTCAAGATCCGCAATCACTTCATTACGATCAGCCAACTCAAACTTGGTTTGCTCCAAGCGTTTATCAAGCTGATGCTTTTCTGTAAGCGTGTCACGTAGTCTTGGTTCTAACGCATGTAAGCGCTCTTCGATACGTGCTTTTTGGATAGATACTTCATGATAGGCAGATTGCTGTGCAGCCAACTCAGTTTCGAGTTTAGCTTTTAACGAGATTATTGTGGTCTCGCTTTCAGCAACCTGCTGTAAGAGGTCTTCTTTTTGGGAAGTCAGATGCCTGTACATAAAGAAGAACAGGCATCCTGTAATCAATACGCCTAGCAGCAAACTATTCAGATCAAATGAAGCTAGCAGCTCAGGCATAGAAAATTACCAATAGAGATATAAAACGACTAGGGAAACCGCAGAAATAATCGATGACATAAACAGCGTTTTCAACTCACCCAGCATCGGCTGAAGAATAACTAAATGAACCACTGGGAAAGTGATAAACATACATAGCAGTGGGATCCACCAGTCTAGGTTGCTGAAACCGTACGCCATAGAGAACAGCAATGCGACAGCAGCAAGGTTACCCGCCATAACGATCGTCATCAAACCGTTACGTTTATGCGCGAATTCAGGCTTATCCTCTTCAGGTAGTTTATTGATAGCACCAGCGCTTAACGCACCAGACATAGAGAACACACCTGAGACTAGAAAAATGATAAGAGGATCGATACTAGGCACACTAAACTCCAGAACATTGCGGATCATTTAATAACTACGCCCATGTCAGATCTTTTTCAGGCGCTCATGGCGGGCTATTGTAAGGCTTTTCAGGCCCACTGTTAAGAAACGGCTCCCTTTTGCATCTATTATTAGATGAGATTAAAATCCCGCCTCAATTCCATGTACACGGATTTTTAATGCAGGTTTTCAAAAGCTTACGCAAACTGCTCAACCGTCATTTCAAGAACATGAAATGGCAGGCTGTATTGGCGCTGCTTCTATTATATGGCCTAAGTAGCTGGTTGCTTTTGGAATGGGCGGGTGAATCCAACCTCACCGGCTCGGACTATATCTACTGGTTAATCGTAACGGCTTCGACTGTGGGCTACGGAGATCTATCTCCCGAAACAGCAACAGGCAAAGCATTAGTCGCTTTCTATATTATTCCTTTCGGTCTTGGTCTATTTGCACTCATCGTCGGTAAGTTTGCTGCATTCAGTGCTTTTCAGTGGAGAAAAGGTGTTATGGGTCTTAAAGAACTCAACCTCTCAAATCATATCGTCGTCGTTGGCTGGAACGAAGTTCGTACCCTGCCTCTTCTTAAACTTCTCCAGACAGAAGCTAAGAACAACCTTAATCGAGAGATCTGTTTGTGTGTCGCTGATGAGATGGAAAACCCGATGCCGGGCCATATCGAATTTGTTCGTACCGTTTCACTAAACGATGATGAAGGCTTAAATCGTGCAAATATTGAAGATGCCTCAACAATCATCATCGATTGTGCACATGATGATCAGACACTCAGCGCGGCTTTAAATATTTACAATCGCAATCCTCAAGCACACATCATCACCTACTTCAGGGATGAAAGCTTGAGCAATCTGCTTAAACAGCACTGCCCTACCATAGAGTGCACGCCATCTGTATCTACAGAGATGTTAGTAAAATCAGCGATGGACCCAGGCTCCAGTATTTTGCATCACGAACTTCTCAACACAACTACAGGTATGACCCAGTTCTCCGTTGTCGTACCTGAAGGTTTGCCAGAGATGTCTGTGCGTGATCTATACGTGCCATTAAAAGAAAATTATGGCGCGACCCTGATCGCTGTTGATCTAGATAACGACGGTAAACCTGAAGTGAACCCTTCACTCGATAAACGCGTTAGATCAGGCTGCACTATTTATTACATCGCACAGTCCCGTTTAAAAGCTTTGGACTGGGCTGCAATTACCCAACTTTCATAGTTTTTAGGAGTCTCGCATGGACGCTCTATTTATCGGGCTAATCAACTTTACTATCTATTTCGGCCTTTCACTGGTTGCCCTACTACTATTCAAAGTCATCTATACCTTCCTGACTCCTTATGATGACTGGGCACTGGTTAAAGAAAAAAACATGGCCGCAGCCTGCGCGCTTTCCGGTGCAACGGTTGGTTTCACCATTGCCCTAGCTAGCGCCATTAGCAACTCCGTATCTTTAATCGATTTTGCTGTATGGGCTGTGGTAGCGCTTGTCGCTCAGTTAATCGCTTATCTAGTTGTACGTTTGTTTATGCCGAAAATCACCCAACGCATCCAAGATGGAGAAACACCTGCCGGTATCGTGCTGGGTGCGGTATCTATTGCTATCGGTATCCTTAATGCTGCCTCTATGACCTACTAAGGAGGCATCAGGGATGAAACGTACAAAAATAAACCATCTGCAAAAAAGTGATTTTGCATTTGATGCTAAATGGCTGAAAAACGGACTACGTCTATCAGCTGTCGCTACTGGTGCTGCACTACTGAGTGGCTGTGATTCTGAAGATGGTTACATCTACAAATCAGTCACTGCATGTGAACTAGATAACCCAGGCTATGACGATAGATGTGAAAGCGCCTATCAAAAAGCGCTAGCAGATTGGAAACGCACCGCACCTCGATATCGTAGTGAAAGCAACTGCGCTTACGATTTCGGTAACCACCAGTGCTTTGAATACTCCCCCTACTTTATTCCCCTAATGGCGGGCTTTATGTTGGGCGAAAATCATCGTACCGAGGAAGACTTCGATCTCGATTTCGACCGACCTAGAGGCTTAGGCTATAGCACCCGAAGAGGCACCCCTGCTTTTCATCGTTGGGTAAGCTCATCCGGTGACATGTTTGGTGATTACCATAAGAACAAAGTTAAGGTCAGCTCCTCAGCATTCAAAGGCAGTAAAGGTAGTGCCCGTGTTATGGGGCGCGGTGGTTTTGGTAAAACCATCTCCAGTCGTTCTTACGGCGGTTAATCTATAGATGCTAAGAGTCGCCTGCGCCGAACGCCCTGACTGGCGCGAAACCGCTGAACAATATGGTTTCCATTTTCATACCCTGTATGGGGAGCCATATTGGGATGAATCCGCCTACTATCAATTCTCTCTCGAACAGATAGAACAAGATATTGAAGCCCCTACGGCTGAGATTCAACAGATGTGTCTAGCGGTAGTTGAGCATGTGGTAGGTAATGAAGACCTGCTTCGACGCTTTCAAATCCCAGAAGCCTTTTGGGATGAGATTGCGCGCTCTTGGTTTGCCAGGGAAGATAGCCTCTACAGCCGCATCGATCTTTGTTATGACGGTAAAAGCCCTGCCAAATTCTTAGAGAATAATGCCGACACACCCACCAGCCTTTATGAAACCGGATTCTGGCAATGGGTATGGCTTCAGCAACAGGTGGATCGCGGCAAGCAGTCTCGTAATGCTGATCAATTTAACTCCCTACAAGAGCGACTGATCGAACGATTCAAAGCACTCAAAGTCCGTCAGCCTTCGCGCTTACTGCACCTAGCGAGTTGCAAAGACACCATCGAAGATCGTGGCACTGTGCAATATCTGCAAGACTGCGCTCAACAAGCAGGCCTACTAAACGACTTCATCTATGTAGAAGATATCGGCATCAATGAAGATCAGCGCTTTGTCGATCAGCTAGGTAAACCGATCAACTGGCTATTCAAACTCTACCCTTGGGAGTTTATGCAACGGGAAGAGTACGGCGAATACATTGCTCAAAGCGGTACCACCTTTCTAGAGCCGATCTGGAAAAGCTTAGTCTCCAACAAAGCACTACTGCCTTTATTGTGGGAACTCTTTCCAAATCACCCTAACCTACTACCTGCTTATTTTGAAGATGATCCCCGTGCTGCAGAACTTACGCATTATGTCCGCAAGCCGATCTTCTCTCGCGAAGGCGCCAATATCAGCATCGTTAATCAAGGCGAAGTAATAGCGAAGGCCGAAGGGCCTTACGGTGAAGAGGGATACATCGTTCAGGCTTGTCACCCTCTGCCTAAATTTGGTGACAATCACACGCTGATCGGCAGCTGGCTAATAGACGATCAACCCGCCGGTATTTCTCTAAGAGAAGATAAACACCCGATCACACAAGATCTTTCCCGCTTTTTACCGCATATCATCCTTTGATAGCGATGAGTCAGTCGTAACGCAATCAGGCTAGAAAATGGTATTATGCGCGGCAATATTTAGATAACGCCCAATAAAGCTGTTTTTTTCAGATTGGGTCATGACTTTTATCACCCTCGGCAACGTTAAACTAACGCCGTCGAACCTAGATTAGAGAAGATTTAAGTGGAATTTTTGGTTAACGAAGCAATTGAAGATTATGCCTTTCAAAGCACTACAGCTGAGCCTGAATTGCTGCAAGAGCTGATCGATGAAACCAACAAAAACATGGGCTGGCCGCAAAAGCTATCTGGCCGTTTGGTTGGCAGAACGCTAAAACTTCTTGCTCAGTTGCACCAACCAAAGAACGTACTAGAGATTGGTATGTTCACTGGCTATTCCGCTTTATCCATCGCAGAAGGCATGCCAGAAGATGGCAAGATCATCTGCTGCGAAACGAACCCTCGCGCAATCGACTTTGCCAAAACATTCTTTGATCGTAGCCCTCACGGCCACAAGATTGAAGTAATCTTCGGCAAAGCGATTGAAACCATCGAAACGCTGGATATGGAGCTAGACTTCACTTTCATCGATGCAGACAAGCGCAACTACCTAAACTACTACCACAAGGTTTTAGAAATGACGCGCCCAGGCGGCCTGATCATTCTGGATAACATGTTGTGGTCTGGCAAAGTACTACAGCCAGAATCTGACATTGATGACGTCTTAGTCGATCTAAATAAAGAGATCGCTGCAGATCCAAATGTAGAAAACCTATTCCTAACCGTTCGCGACGGTATGAATGTGGTACGGAAACTACGTTAATGCGACACCTAATCAGTGCGATTAATTCAGACGTTCCTCAGGTAGCCCTTAACAGTAACGAAGCGGCACCTGAAGAAAGCTATACAATCGAATCTGCAGATGCGGTGCTAAAGCTTTATCTCGATACCGATGAAAAAGCACCTTTAATGGCAGCACTGCAACAAGTGCGTAATGCCATTATCGAAGATTTAGACCAAGTAGAAACTGTTGCTGAGATTTACGGTCTGATGTACTGGTTGCTAGCGGATCATGGCGTCGATAATCGCGGTGAATCTCTAGAAGAGACTGCCGATCGATTAGGCGATATCGATATTGAGAACGATACTGATCAATATGGCGAACTGATTTTCCACCTCAAAGATGCCGTAGAACGCTTGTACGATATAGAACTGGATTAACAGCACTGTTTTACGTTTAAGTGTACGTTTAAGGGAGGCAGTATGCGCAGAGGTCATAAAATACTATGGGCGTGCCTCCTTTTAACTTTCACTTTTGTAATAGCCCTGCCTTTAGCCGCATACTTTTTCTCCCCAGTTATTGCACATAAAAGCCTGCAATATTGGTTGGAGCAAAATGACTTCTCCGCTGTTGAACTGGATATGCAAACGCCTAGCTGGAACGAGCTGCATATCGCTAATGTAAAACTAGAAAAGCACACCCCTACTCAGATCATCAGTTATCAATCCAGCGATATAACACTGCAATTTAACCCTTACACTCTCTGGCAAGAACAGCGCCTCAAACTGCTATCAATGCCGCGCTCAGATATAAAAATCACCTACACCACCGAACAAAGCAGTGAGAGTAATAATGAAGAGGTAGATCTAAGCCAAGCCCTACCCTCGGTTTGGTTTAATCAGATCCCCATTGATACCATTCGGATTGGACAAGTCAGTCTTCAATTGGATTACCCAGAAAACCAGAGCGATTGGCAATTTATCGGCGCACTACTGTTTGAAGACGACAAACTGTATAGCCGAGTTAAAGCTTTAAGAGATGAGAAAGATTTTGGTTGGGGCGACCTGAATCTGAACAAGCAAAATCAATTTACGTTTCGATTGTTAGAAGACGAAGAGCCTTTCTTTAATATTGCAGGCGATCTCTCTTTTGATGACAAACTGACCTTAACATCCGCGCAAGAGATCCAACTGGCTGGTTTACAGAGCTGGCGACAAAAACTCGAACTGCATAATCTACCTATTCCTAAGTTAGAAGGTACGGTCGAACTTCAGGGTAAAATACACTTCCCGCTACAAACCCGTTTCTCTCCAGATGAACTGTTAAAGAGTATCCAGATCGATCAAACCGGTAAGGCAAAAATAACTGCGTTTAACCCAATTCCGTCTCTAGAAAAAGCCTCTGCCGAATTAGAGGGTGCGCTTAAATTCTCCCTTAAAGAAGCTGAGATCACGCTTAATGCAGACACCAATATACAAGCCCCCGAGCTAAAGCACCCGAGCTTAAAAGCACCGGTAAAAAACCTGAAAGCAACCATACAACAGCCACTAGCAATCAAAGCGAATATCGGCCAACTGCTTATAGATGGTGCGCTTATACCAGACGTATCACCTTTGCATTTAGATATTGAAGCAGGCGCTTTTGCCCTAGAGGGTATTAATGTGCTACCTATACGCTCTAAATTAAGCCTCGACTCAATCGATCTAGCGAAAGAGCAAATCTCAGGTTCGATCGCTGTTCCTCAGCTAAACATGAGCCAAGGAAAAACCAAATTCCCACAATTGAAACTGAGCTCTAAATTCACATGGGATAAAGATCAGTTAAGCAATCGCTATCAGGTATCCAGCAACGCTCCTATAAAGCTAGATCTAAAAGGCCGTGCAAGTACCACCTTGAGTAACGGCAACACTAAGCTAAATTGGTCCTTACAACCTATCAGCCTCAAAGGGATTGATCGCTCACTAGAAGCCTACGCCCCTATCCCAAAAGAGCTAAGCGTGCTTAAAGGCACACTCTTCCACAAAGGCAGTGGCAACTTAAAGAACGGCAAGTTCTCAGCGCAATTCAACAACAGCATTAGAGCTGCAAATTTAAGCTGGGATGAAACCTTAATCGAAGGGTTCAATTTAGATTCAACTTCCCGACTTTCTTCCTCAGGTAGATTACGCGATAAAGGCAGCATTAAGCTGGGTCGGGTTACAACAGGAGTTGAAATCAAAAATGTGCAAACAAGTTATCAGTATCAGCAGCGAAAAAACGGTGACCTGCTTAAACTGAAGGGTATGCAGGCTGAGCTTTTTGAGGGTTTAATTAGCCTCTCAGATTTCGAGTTCAACCCTAGCAATCCCGATATCACCAGTCAGGTGCAGGTAGACAACATCGATCTTGGCGCGGTGATGGCTTTGGAAAGGCAGCAAGGGTTATCCGGTGAAGGTAAATTAGGGGGAAGTTTCCCTCTAGCTTACAAAGATAACGCTTTCACCATCACTGATGGTGTAATCAAAGGCTTGCCGCCTGGTGGCAAAATTTTGTTTGAGCCAACCCCAGCAGTGCAAGCTTATGCTGCGGCGAATGTTGGTTTAAAAATGGCGATAGAAGCGCTTCAGAATTTTCATTATGAAGAGCTGGATATAGGGCTTAACTATTTAGCGGATGGTACGGCCTTATTGGCAACCCGCTTAAAGGGTAGCAATCCAGATTGGCAAAATGGCCATCCGGTAGATTTCACGATTAATGTGGAAGAGAATATTCCTAAGTTAATCAAAACATTACAGTTTGCAGATAAATTGACGAAGACAATCGAGAAGCGTTACCGTTAACGCAGATTGAAACCTAATTTGAGGAACAACCATGAAATTAACCCATTTACTCCCACCTTTTGCGTTAGCAATTGCGTTGGCTGGTGTGAGCGGTTGTTCACCCCGCGTGGAAGTCGCGGTACCTAGCGAACCTATTACCATTAACCTCAATGTTAAAATTGAGCACGAGATTCTGGTCAAGGTTGATAGGGAAATTGATGAACTGCTCACAGAAAACAGCGATATTTTTTAAAGGGGTATGATGATGAAACAGTTTCGAACGCTATTCAGCATGATAGCCCTAGCGCTATCAATCATTGCAACACCTGCTTGGGCTATCTCTAAAGACGATGCCAAAGCTCAAGGTCTCATCGGTGAGCGTACCAACGGCTATCTAGGCATAGTGACATCTAAGCCTACAGGCGATCTAAAATCCCTAGTTGCTAGCATTAATAAAAAACGCCGTGCCGCTTATGACAAAGGCTCTAAAAAAGCAGGCGTAGAACGCGCTGTGTTTGAACTACGTATGGGTCAACGCCTTCAGGACCGCACACCTGCTGGACAATTTATCCAGCTACAAAACGGCAAGTGGCGTAAGAAGTAGTTTTCAAGATTTAGCGGAAGGGGCATCCGAATAGACTTGCCCCTTCGGTTAATTTTATCCAAGTCACACTCGCAAAAAAGAAAGGGACGTTCGAATGTCAGCCCATAGCCCAAAACTGATTGCAGCGTTAACCGCTACCCTTCTCAGTACAGGCACCGCATCAGCTGATACCATCGCTTCTTTAGCCAAAGACGCTAATGAGCCTAATCCGTGGACGCTCAATCTTTATTTTGAGAATGATCTGTTTTCCGAAACAGACCAAAACTACACCAACGGTATTAAAGCCTCTTGGGTCTCCCCTAATGTGAGCAACCATCTGGACGATCCTAATTTGCCAGAGTGGGTTGGCAAAGTTGCCCCCTATTTACCTCGATTCGATCCACCCAATCCAACTGGCGAACCGATACAACGTAATGTTGTAGTGAGCTTAGGACAGCAGATTTATACCCCTGAAAATTTAGAACGCTTTAGCGTTGATCCCAATGATCGTCCTTATGCTGCATGGCTCTACGGTGGGCTGTCTTATCATAGCCGTACCCGCCGCTCGATGAATACAGCAGAGCTAAATATCGGTATTGTCGGTCCATGGGCTTTAGGAGAAGAAGCTCAAGACTTTATTCATGATCTGCGAGGGTTTAAAAAGTTTAATGGCTGGGATAATCAGCTTAAAAATGAACCCGGCATTCAACTGGTTTACGAACATAAATATCGCTTCTTAGAAGGTCCGATCTCTCCACTATTTGAATACGATACGATCCTTCATGGCGGCGGTAGCCTCGGTAATGTTGCGACTTATCTAAATGCTGGCGCAGAGGTACGTGTTGGTTGGAATCTACCCCAAGACTTTGGCACATCAGCACTACGTAGCGGTGGCGATAATAGCGCGCCTGGTTTGGGAGATGGACGCTACCAGCGCGGTAGCCGTGACAACAATTTAGGTGTTCACGCATTTGCATCGATGGATGGACGCTGGGTATTAAGAGATATCTTTCTTGATGGCAATACCTTTCGAAGCAGTCATTCGGTTGATAAAGAACCTTTAGTTGGCGAAGCCGCAGTAGGTATCGCGGCTCTATATAAAGGTTGGAAACTATCGTTTGCCAAAGTACATCGCAGCAAAGAGTTTAAAGGCCAGCCCGACGGTCATTCCTTTGGCTCGCTCAGCTTAAGTTACTCTTACAGTCTCTAAACAAGTAAAAAGGCTCCACTAGGAGCCTTTTTATTCATTGACCTTGTCCAAAACAAATCTACAGCAGCTTCAAAATCTCATCTTTCGACATCGGCTTAGCGAAGTAATACCCCTGAAGATATTCACAACCCATCTGTTTGAGATAGTCAGCCTGTTCGAGTAACTCCACCCCTTCCGCAACTAATTCCATCTGCAGGCCTTTAGCCAAACCCACAATCGAGTTAGCTATGCAACGATCGTTATCGGCATCCGGTAAGCCATCAACAAACGACTTATCAATTTTTAATTTAGTAACCGGCATATGCTTTAAGCGCGATAGCGAGGAGTAGCCGGTACCAAAATCATCAATCGCCATGCGTACACCAAGGCTAGACAGGGCCTCTAGTTGAGAACGGACAAAAGCAGAGTTTTGACCTATCAATTCCTCAACAATTTCCAATTCGATTTTGCATGCAGGTAGATCGTGCTCCTGCAGTAAAGACGCTATCTCTTCAGAAAGCGCCGAGTTATGTAACTGCTCGGAGGCAATGTTCACCGAAACCCAATCGACCGATTTACCCTGCTGCTCAAATGTCACCAGATCTTCACAAGCTTTTTTCAACATTAAGCTGCCCAAGCGTTCCATCAAACCGAGCTTTCGAGCGGTTGGTAGGAATTCAGCAGGCGAGATATATCCTTTATCGGGGTGAGGCCAGCGCACTAACGCCTCTAAACCCACAATGCTTTCTTGTTCAGCACAGAATATAGGCTGGTAGAAAGGTACAAGTTGGGAGTGTTCGATCGCTTCAACTAAATCATGTTCGAAAGTGCGCTTACTTTGCAGCTGTACCAACCAATCTTTTGCGAAATACTGTACGCCACCACGTGTACTCTCTTTGGCTCGCCGCATGGCAAGTTCAGCACAACGCATCGGACTAGTAACCGGTTCTCCCTCTATCGGGTAGATAACCACCCCAGTGCTGCTACTGACATTGACGAACTCTTCATTGCAGATTTTCAGCGGTGTACGACTTGTCAGTTTTAACTCATGAGTAAGCGAGTTGAGTTGCTCTGTATCTTCAAGATTAGGAATCCATATCCCAAAGGTATCCCCGCCTACACGCGCTAAACGGCAATCTATTTGTCGAGTTAATTTCTCTAAGCGACGCGCAAAAGCCACCAACAAATGATCAGCCACCGTATGACCGTATTGATCATTGATAGAGGCAAAGGAATCAAGTCCAATCAACAAAAGCGCACTGGGATTTTCACTATTTCCTGCCTCTTGCTGATTAAAGTCCAATCGCTTTTGAAACTGGTTACGCTTTTCTAAGCCGGTAAGTGGATCGTACTGCTCCAAAAACTCCAGTTGCTCTCGATCTCTTAGCCACAACTCGTGCTCATTAATCATCGAGATATGATCAGCCAGTGAAGCAACATAAGACATCTCGGGCATATCCCAAACGCGCTGTTCACCAACCTGTTCAAGGCAGATCACCCCCTGTAGCTTTCCTGAGGAAAAAATCGGAGCATCCAACATCGAACATATTTCATTGGGGATCAGGTAAGAATCGGCGAATTCTTTAGTACGCGGGTCCGAAATCGCATTATCTGCATTAATTAAGCGATCTTCACCTATGGCTCGAAAGTAGCTAGGAAAATCAGTCTGGTAAAGAGCTGCACCTTGGTAATACTGATCAGTTTCATGCAGATACAAAACCTCGCAGACGATGCGCTGAGCATCAGTATCTAATTTCCAGACGCTGACCCGAGAAACATTCAACTGTTCTGCGCAGGACTGAATTATGCGTTTTAGCTTCGATATCCGAGGATAATCAATAAAGCCTTCCCCATGACTCAGCACTAGTAAAGATTTGTGCAGACTAATTAACTTCTCTACCGCTGGCATACCTTTCCCTACAATGAAACTAACCTACTGATCTACATCAGGAAAAAAAACAAAGTCTTACCTACAATAGTAGTTGATGTTTCCTCAATGCCAATACATGAGCATTAAGTAAGGAAAAAAAGATGCAGCTTTCACAAAAACTTATCGCTATCGAAGTACTTTTTTTCACAATTCTTATGGGAGGGGTAGCTCTCACTATCTACTTTTTTGCCCTTCCTGAAATACGTAATGTGGAAACGCAATATCATTTAACAGATATAAAACGCATTCAAAATGGTATTAAGAATGAGCTTGATTACCTAAACAGCATGTCGACAGACTGGGCAGCTTGGGATGATACCTATCAATATTCAGATCAACCTTACAAAGCGTTTGAAACCGCCAACTTAGTTCCAGAGACACTAGAGGATCTACGTTTAGACCTACTGATCCTTATCAATAAAGAAAATAAAATCTTAAACAAACTAGCTAATGACAACATTGGTGACCCCGAGAGTTTACAACTTCTACAAGGTAGCGAGTGGAGTAATAACCACCCGGCTTTGCAATATATAGGTGACGATAAGCAGGGAATCTTTGAGACGGAGATTGGACCATTGTTGCTTGCTAGGCAACCTATTTTGACCACCCGAAAACAAGGCCCTCCTCGTGGCTACCTAATCTTCGCTAAACTACTAAATGACTCCTTAGTGCAAGAGCTTAGTGAAGAGTTACAAGTAGATATTTCTATCAGTATGGCCACTAAAAGTACGCTTACACCATCGGTAGAATTTATTTCGCCAAAGCAATCACATTCTAGAGGCTATATCCAACTGATGAACAGCAGCGATACTGTCATTCAATTAGATATTGATCAGCCTCGCCCTTTTTATCAGCAAGCAATTAGTGCTGTTCGCTATTCACTATTCACAGCGTTAATACTCAGCAGCATCGCCTGTTTGATTACTTACATTATCCTGAGAAAAGTACTGATTAACCCAATTGTCCAACTCCAGCAACAAGCAGATCGTTTCAAATACAAAGGCGAAAAACAGCCTTTCACAGCCTTAGAAAGCAATGATGAATTAGGACAACTATCCACCACATTTATTGCTATGGCAAAAGAGCTTTCACAGCACTTTGGTGAATTGACACAGGAACGAGACCAACTCCAAGATAGTAGCTATACCGATGCCTTAACAACGCTCAAAAATCCGCGTTTTCTGTCAGCCTTTCTAAGCTCTGAAGCCAACAAGAAACCACCTGCAGACTGGACTTTTTTCACATTAGATTTGGACTTCTTTAAACAGGTTAATGATAACTACGGCCACGATATTGGGGACGTGACACTTCAGCAATTTTCTTCACAGTTAAAATCGTTCTGCCGTGACCAAGACATTCTGGTGCGCAGTGGCGGTGAAGAATTTACAGTGATCTGTTATCAACTAGATGGAACCAGTGCCAAAAAACTTGCTGAAAGGATACGCCAAGGCATCGAAAAATTTGAATTTGGTAACCAACAGAAATTTAACCTCAGTTGCTCAATCGGTTTTTTCTCTATCCATATATATACACCCCAAGCAAACACCCAAGTTTGGAAAAGCATGTTAAAACTATCTGACATTGCTCTATATGCGGCCAAATACAGTGGTCGGAACACATGGGTAGGTTTACAAAATCTAAGTCACTGTAAAGATGGGCACTATCCAAGCGACAGCAGTGAAGTACAGCATTGGTTAGAAAGCAAAAAGTTAAAACTCATCACACCTCCACACACTGAAGAACAATTACGTTGGGATAAAGAAACTCCGACAAATTGTTCAGAATAGAATTGTTAACACATTACTTATGGGCGTTATTGCTCAATAGCGCCCATAAGTAATCCGCTCAACGCCCGAAAAAATGCCTCCTCTATTCCCTTGAAAGAAACACTCCGATAAGAAAACACAGTTTCCTAAAATAAACTTTTGTTTATTTTCTATCACAAAATGAGCAAAAAACGGGTATCATTAGCCACTTTTTGAGCACACCATAATCAACTGATCACAGGTAAGTTAAAAATGCCGACACAGAATCAGGCTCCGCTTTCCGTTTTGGAGCAAAAAGATGCCTTTATAGCGCGTCACATTGGACCTTCCGCAGCCGAGCAACAAGCGATGCTTGCCGAGCTTGATGTAACTGATATGGATCAGTTGATCAGCCAAACCGTACCTGAGTCTATCCAGCTCAAGTCACCGATTGGCCTACCAGAAAGCCGCTCTGAAGATGAGGTACTAGCGTACCTAAAATCTGTTGCGCAAAAGAACAAAGTAAACACATCGATGATCGGTATGGGTTATACCGACACGATCGTGCCAAACGTTATCCTACGTAACGTTTTGGAAAATCCAGGTTGGTACACTGCATACACGCCGTACCAACCAGAAGTTTCTCAAGGCCGCTTGGAAGCGATCCTTAACTTCCAAACAATGGTGCTAGACCTAACAGGCCTAGACCTTGCCAACGCTTCCCTACTAGATGAAGCAACTGCTGCCGCTGAAGCGATGACGCTATGTAAGCGTATGTCTAAAGCGAAGAAAGCGAACACATTCCTAATCGATAGCAATGTTCACCCGCAGAGCATCAGCGTTATTCAAACACGTGCTGAACCTCTAGGTTACGAAGTAATCGTCGGTGACGTAAGCGAGTTGATCGATCAACACGAAGTATTCGGTGTACTAGTTCAGTACCCAGGTACTTACGGTGATGTAAATGACTACGCTGAGCTAATCGAAAAAGTTCACAGCAAAAAAGCGCTATTCTGTGCAGCTGCAGACATCATGAGCTTGATCATGCTGAAATCACCAGGCGAGCTAGGTGCAGACGTTGTATTCGGTTCTGCTCAGCGTTTTGGTGTACCAATGGGTTACGGTGGTCCACACGCGGCATTCTTCGCAACACGTGATACCTACAAGCGTTCTGTTCCTGGCCGTATCATTGGTGTTTCTGTTGATACACGCGGTAACAAAGCACTGCGTATGGCGATGCAAACACGTGAGCAGCATATCCGTCGTGAGAAAGCGACATCTAACATCTGTACTGCTCAGGTTCTACTTGCCAACATGGCAGGCTTCTACGCGGTTTACCACGGCCCACAAGGTCTAAAAACAATCGCTAGCCGCATCAACCGTCTAACAACGATTCTTGCGAAAGGCCTACAAGCGAAAGGCGTTCAGCTACTGAACAACAGCTGGTTCGATACTCTATCTATTCAGCTAGATAACGCTGAAGAGGTTTACCAAGCAGCACTAGATGCTGGTATCAACCTACGTAAGATCAGCGATAACAAGCTGGGTATGACATGTGATGAGTGCACTAACCGCGACATCATCAACACCCTTTGGGATTGCATCCTAGGTGCAGGTCACGGTCTAGACCTAGACAGCATCGATGCAGAGATCTCCGCGTCTGGTGAAACATCATTTGATGCTGCACTAGTTCGTGAATCTGAGATTCTTCAGCACCCAGTATTCAACAGCTACCACAGCGAAACAGAGATGCTTCGCTACCTGAAGAAGCTGGAAAACAAAGATATCTCCCTTGCTCACAGCATGATCGCGCTTGGCTCTTGTACGATGAAGCTAAACGCTACTGCTGAGATGATCCCTGTGACATGGCCTGAATTTGGTCAGATCCACCCGTTCGCACCAATCGATCAAGCACAAGGTTACAAACAGCTAATCACTGAGCTAGAAGATCAGCTAAAAGAGATCACTGGCTTTGATGCGATCTGCATGCAGCCAAACTCTGGCGCACAAGGTGAGTACGCGGGCCTATTGGCGATCCGTAACTACCACCAGTCCAACGGCGAAGCGCATCGTAACATCTGCCTAATCCCAACATCTGCACACGGTACTAACCCAGCATCAGCAGCACTGGCTGATATGAAAGTGGTACTCACCGCATGTGATGAAAACGGTAACGTAGATGTAGCTGACCTGCGCGCTAAAGCAGAACAGCATAAAGATGACCTATCTTGCCTAATGATCACCTACCCATCTACACACGGTGTATATGAGGAAGATATCCGTGAGATCTGCCAGATCGTTCACGACAACGGTGGTCAGGTTTACATGGACGGCGCTAACCTGAATGCTCAGGTAGCAATCAGCCAACCTGCAGAGATCGGTGCAGACGTATCGCACATGAACCTGCACAAAACCTTCTGTATTCCTCACGGTGGCGGTGGTCCAGGCATGGGCCCTATCGGTGTTAAAGCACACTTAGCACCATTTGTGGCTAACCATCCAGTACAACAGATCGAAGGCCCTAAAGCTGAGAACGGCGCTGTATCTGCTGCACCTTGGGGTAGCGCATCTATCCTACCGATCTCTTGGGTTTACATTGCTCTTATGGGTGGCACAGGTCTACGCGCGGCTACTGAGAATGCGATCCTAAACGCTAACTACCTAGCGAAGAAACTGGGCGAAGACTTCCCTGTTCTTTACTCTGGTCGTAACGGCCGTGTTGCACACGAGTGCATCATCGACATGCGTCCACTTAAAGAAGCATCTGGCATCACAGAAGAAGACGTAGCTAAGCGTTTGATGGACTTTGGCTTCCACGCTCCAACAATGTCCTTCCCTGTGGCTGGCACATTGATGATCGAGCCAACGGAATCTGAATCTAAAGCTGAGCTAGATCGCTTTATCGAAGCGATGAGCACAATCCGCGAAGAGATTCGTCAGGTTGAAACAAACGAGATCGACGGCGAGAACAACCCTCTACGTAATGCGCCACACACAATGGCAGACATTATCGATTCTGAGTGGAACCGCCCTTACTCACTTGAAACAGCAGCCTTCCCTGCTGATCACCTGAAAGACAGCAAGATCTGGCCAACAGTTAACCGTATCGATAACGTCTACGGCGACCGTAACCTGTTCTGTTCGTGTATTCCGGTTGAAGATTACGCTGAGTAATCAATAGATCAGCTTAAAACTAAAAATGCCGCATCTGATGCGGCATTTTTTTTGGTAGAGCAAAACTATAAGCTCATAGTGAATATACACTGATCTAAAAACAAAAATCTTCATTATTCTTCCGTTTTAGCCTTTTAAACAAACAATCCGCAATAATCTTCACTATTCTTCCGTTTTCTGTTTTTTTGATCTATTATCCAAATAATCTTCACTATTCTTCCGTTGAGATAGTCTATGAACTTAACCTCCACTATAGAGCTGGGTAAGCAGATTAAAGCTAAAAGAAAAGAGCAAGGATTTCAGCAGGAGGATTGCGCTGCCTATGTCGGTGTTTCAGCGCGTACTATACGCAACATTGAAAAAGGCTTTACAGGCACCAAAGCGGAAACAGTCTTCACCCTAATGCAAGAGCTGGGTTTGCGCCTATTCATAGGTAAAAAAGGTGATCCTCAAGCTTGGTCATTGGATAATCTTAAAGAACTATCCCAGCACGTATATCACACACGTAAAAGCCAAAAAATTCGTCAGGATGACTTAGCCGCCATAGTCGACGTACAACCTTCTGTGATTGGAAGACTAGAAAAGACCCCTAACTCAGTGGCAATCGGCACGGTGTTTAACGTGCTACATGAACTAGGCATAGTGCTTAGCGATCAAGCTGACTGTAATCGAATAGACTACAGGGAAGGAGCAGAGTAGAAATGGATATTAGAATACTCAATGCTTTTATTAATGACGAACACATAGGTATTTTAACAGATACCAATGGTATCTGGTCATTTGAATACACTTCCGCATGGATCAACAAGGGTTATGCCCTCTCGCCCGCTCTGCCTCTGCAAAAAGATGCCCAAATCGATAAAAGCACCATAAGACCCGTACAGAACTTTTTCGATAACCTATTACCCGAAGAAGCTGCACGTAAACTAATGGCCAATGAAGCAGGTGTAGATGTTGCGGATAGATTCGCCCTGCTTGCTTACTATGGTGCAGAAACAGCCGGTGCAATAACACTGCTTAAAGAAGCTCAACACCCAGCCATTGCAGATGCTTATGCCGAGCTTACTTATGAATCATTATCGGCAAGAATCAGAGCACTGCCACAATCGCCCCTTACCAAGGAATCGCCAAAACGTATGTCCTTAGCTGGGGCACAACATAAACTGGCCGTTTGCTTTGATCACGAAACTCAGGCCCTATCTGAACCTAAAGGCGCTACTGCATCTACACACGTATTGAAGCCAGACCATAATGACATTGACAATTACCCCCATAGCTCGATCAATGAATGGTTTGTAATGCGCCTGGCAGATATTGCCGGTTTAAGCGTACCAGCCACACATTACCTCCACGTACCGGAAACAGTCTACCTAATAGATCGCTTTGACCGTGACACTACTACCGACAAAGCGGCGCGAAAGCATATTCTGGATGGTTGCCAGATGCTTCAACTACCCCCAGAAAGTAAATACCGTAACTGTACAATTGAGAACTTAGTCAAACTAAGCAATATGTGCGTTGAACCAGCAGCCACACGACAAAAAGTATTCAACTGGCTGATATTTAATTTTCTTGTTGGCAATAGTGATGCCCATCTGAAAAACCTGAGCTTCTTCATCAACGCCAACGGCTACAGTCTGACTCCTCACTATGACCTGCTCAACACAACAGGTTATGGCTCTACCAGTCAGAAATGGATGCATGCCAATATGGTCACTAAGCTAGGTGATGTACAAGTCTTTGAGGGAGTAACTATTAAGACCCTCATAGCAACAGGACAAGAAATGAAAGTCGGCTCAGTAAAAAATATTACGCAAAGAATCAGCACTCTGTGTAACAAAGTCAGCACGGGCGCACAGAACCTATACGAAACGCTGGAAAAAACTAATTCAGATAAACCCGACCACCTTAAACTAACACCGGGTGAACTACAGCATTTGCGCAAGATAATATATGGGCCTCTATCCGAAGCCGCTCGGCAGTTGCAAAGCAGCTAAGAATAAGATGTCAGGTAAATGAAGTCATAACCTCGTGGGTTATGCTAGAGAACAAATGCACAATGCAAGACTTAAGCCTGAGATTGGGGATCACTCGTGCCCTTGACCGGAAACGGCTAATAGGTGATCCCGTAGCTTGTTTTAGACCCCATTTATCTTATAGGGGCAGGTTTTAGATGATTTAAGTGCGGAGAACAAAGATCTAAAAACACATTTTTCCAACGTTCTGGTAAATCATTAAACTCTTCACCCCAATTTTGAGAAATGTGCTCATAAGCCTTATATGGCTTTTCACTTGATGGCGCGGCATAGCCTAACAAGTCTTCTATACACTCTTCGATCATTATCCTGCGTTCAGCACCTGTTTGGGCAAGAATAGGCGCATTCATTGCTTCCGCCTTTTCCGTTCCAGCATCTCGATCGTGCATAAAGATGTAATTAACATCTAATGTATTAAGGTATTTTGCTATCGAAATTAATACAGCTTTACCACGAGCCCTTAGGAACTCGCAGTTCCCTATTACCCTAGCTTTATCTTCAGAGTTTAAACGCTTAATTGTTTCTCTAACGACAACTTCTTCTGTGTCCCCTTCCACAAATATACATTTGTTTGTGAAGAACATTCTTGAGATATAGTCATCAACTTTTAAAAGCATCTTAAGATTTTGTTTTTCATCCTGTTGAAGCTCAGAGAAAGCATTTTCAAGATTGAATGATGTAGTCCCAGTAAAACCACCCTCGGTATATGAAAATTTAGTTAAGCTAATACTCTTGTCCGTGCCAAGATTTACCATATATGGGGAATGAGTTGTCGCAACTATTTGACAACTAGGTCCAGCTAGCTCGTACAACGAATCCCTGAGTTGATTTGCAGCCGAAGGGTGCAGGTAGATTTCAGGCTCTTCAAAACAGAAAATTGTGCTTCGAGCATTATCTGCATTTTTATTTACAAATTCCTGCACAAACCTAAGTAGCTGAAATGCTGTTGCTCTGATCATACCGTGACCTTGGTATGAAACTTCTGTCTTTACATTGCTTTCCAGTTCAACTGAAAACTGTGGCTTAATGGTTTTCTCTGGCTTATCTAATGCAGCAGAAACATGGACAGATGAATCTGGGAACAAGTTGTGAACCATACCATTTAGTTCTTGAATTAACTTACCAAAGTCAGTGTCTGTATCACTTGGATTTAGCTCGGATGCGAGTTCATTTAAAAAACGCTGTGCTTGTTCATAGTTTTCTGACTGAGACCGCACTTGTTCAAACAAATCACCTAAAAGAGAATGCAATGCTCCGTTACTTGAGGTTAATTCTGATACGCATGATTCAGCAGGTACAACAACTATACGAGGTAATTTAGAAAGTACGTTACCAGGAATACCGCCTGGATTTTCAACCCACCCTGGTTCTTGATCTTCTTGAACTTCCCAATATTCTGTTAAATCTTCTAGCTTCTCTTTAACAGCCTTAATGGTTAGTCTTTTTGTAAAGTTACCCTCACCGAAGAATTCTTTTAAAAACTCTTCACTAAGGCTTTCGCCTACCAACTCGGACACTTGTGTTGCACCAACAAACTGGTCTTTAGGCTTTTTAGGGTATTCAAGCATGAAAACTTTTGGTTTAGATTGCTTGATAGACCAAACTTTTTTGTAAACTATACTGTTCTCAGTTTCATCTGGTAAAGGCGCTTCAGCCTTAATGATTCGGCCCTTAAAGCCTACCCACTCTTTAGCCTCTTCTGGTAAGTTGTGGTATTCTGCAACCATTTCGATTTCTTCAGAATATTCATACAAATCTTCTTCTTGATTGTACGTTTTCGAATAATCTTCTCTCAGCGCATTCTTAGCACTATGCAGAAGTTGAATTGCTGAAAACACACTAGATTTACCCGCATTATTTGCACCAATTAGAAAAGTCGAGTCCCTAAAGCTAATCGTACAACCTTTTAATTTTCGAAAATTATCAATCTTGATTTTGTGTAATCTCACCTAACCACCTTAATTATAATGTTGTACTGAACTTAAGCCTTATAACGCCTGAAGCAACTACGCAGTATGCGTCGGATACCTTTCCTTGTTATGAGGAAACTTGCTGGAGAAAAGCAACTAATTGACCTGTGTTTATAGGCCTATCACCGCAGTTGAACTTCCCCCAAAGATCAAATACCTTTTTCTCTTCTAGATTAGGAGCCCGACCACCACTTCCTGATGAGCCACACTCACCACAGGATAAAACCAGGTCGATCCCAGGCTTTTTGATACTTATTGTTATACAAACAGGGATATCGTCATTCTCACGGCCTTTTACTTGACGGTGAATCCAATCAGGATTGATATCGGAAAGTCTTTTCTTTTCTTCGTTAATTGTAATTTCAATCATAACCACTCCTTAGTATTGATTCTCATAACATTTGTACATACGGGAGTCCGCATATATGCCCTAACCGTATTTATTTAAAAATAGAAGTAACGCACTGAAAAGTATGGGTTTATTTTGAAACATTCAGGGTTCTTCCGTAGCAAACAGCGCACGGACTACCTCAATTGAAATACGAGGAGCTACCTATCCTAACTGCACTTCTATCTATCTGATTTATTAAATATTGAGCTCCAACCAGTATTCCGACCTTGCTTAATCATGCCCAGTACAAAAAACTACAGTTTCACCTCTATCTCATCATCCTTTGATCTAAATTCTTATACTTCAGTAGACCTCACCTACATGTGGTTACCAGCCGCCGCTGGCAATACGGTTTCCCTCGCCCACAAAAAAACCAGCACAAAAGCCGGTTTTAAAGTCTTTTTCTCTAGCGGCAACGCCGCGTCCTACAAGCGAAGCGTTCTCTAGCTGCGAAGCAGCGTCCTAGCAACTACAAACGGAGCGCTCTAGAGAATTCTTAAGGTAAGCCTTGCTTAATACACTCCCCTTTCCTAGGACCCCATCCTTTCCCCCAAATACTCCACCAGCATCCGAACTTTAGGCGACAGGTGCCGATTATGTGGATACAGAGCCCAGATCCCCTCAGGTTCCGGTTGATAGCCCTCTAGCAAGGGAACAAGTTTCCCTTGTTCGATATGCTCTTTTACGTAGTAATCTGGCAGTTGTACGATACCTATCCCTTTTAGCGCTGCATCTAATAGCGCTAAGCCACTATTGCAGCGCAAGCTGCCTTTGATCCGTACTTCCCTCTCTTGGCCCTGATCCAATAAGCGCCAGTAATCTAAAGTACCTTGCAGGCAGTTGTGTTGTTCTAGCTCGGAGATAGAGTCTGGGCGGCCGTGGGCGTTGAGGTAATCCTTTGAGGCGCAGATAAACTGTTGTCGAGCGCCTAATCGCTTGGCGATCATGCTGGAGTCTGCCAGCTTGCCTAAGCGGATTGCTAGGTCATAGCCCTCTTCAACCAGCGCGACCCTTTGGTTACTGAGGTGACATTCCACTTCGAGTTCTGGGTACTGCAACATAAAATCGTTTAGCAGTGGGATGATTTTGGTTTCGCCAAAGGTGGTTGGGGCGGTGAGCTTAAGTTTGCCTTGTGGCCGACTTTGTAACTGGCTGAGTGCTCTTTCTGCTTCGTCTAGGCCATCTAGCAATTGGCGGCAGTGTTGGTAGTAGACTTTTCCTTCTTCTGTCACTGATACCCTGCGGGTGGTGCGGTAAAACAGTTTTGTCGCAAGACGCTTTTCTAAAGCGCTGATCTGCCTACTGACTTGTGCAGTAGAGATACCTAAGCGCTGCGAAGCTGCGGTGAAACTTTCTGTCTCTGCTACAGCAACAAATTCGGTAACCCCCTCCCAGCCAAACATTATTACCACCTCGTAAAAGTATTTTTATATTTAGCTAGATTATAACTATTTATGAAAAAACTATACTAGTCAAACGATTTCACACAATCACATGTAATCGGCTCCACCTACTTAGCGTGGGGCCAAATAATAGAGCTATATTGACTAGCCGAGAGTAGAGCCATGATTAAATCAAAAGCAGCCATCGCTTGGGGGCCTAACCAGCCACTATCCATCGAAGAAGTCGACGTAATGCCACCGCAAAAAGGTGAAGTGCTTATCAAAATTGTGGCGACAGGTGTCTGCCATACCGATGCCTTCACCCTTTCTGGCGAAGACCCAGAAGGCATCTTCCCTGCCATTTTAGGCCACGAAGGCGGCGGTATTGTTGAAGCTGTGGGCGAAGGTGTGACCAGTGTAGAGGTGGGTGATCACGTCATCCCGCTGTACACACCTGAATGCGGCGAGTGTAAGTTTTGCAAATCCGGCAAAACCAACCTTTGCCAAAAAATACGAGAAACACAGGGTAAAGGCTTAATGCCCGATGGCACCACCCGTTTTTATAAAGATGGTCAGCCGATCTATCACTATATGGGTTGCTCTACTTTCTCTGAATACACAGTACTACCTGAGATCTCACTGGCGAAAGTGAACAAAGCGGCACCGCTAGAAGAGGTTTGCCTATTAGGCTGTGGCGTGACGACCGGTATGGGTGCAGTCATGAATACCGCCAAGGTAGAAGAAGGCGCAACTGTTGCGATCTTTGGTTTGGGCGGTATTGGTCTGTCTGCTGTCATTGGTGCAACTATGGCGAAAGCGAGCCGTATCATCGCCATTGATATTAACGAAAGTAAGTTTGATCTGGCTAAACAGCTAGGCGCTACCGAATGCATTAACCCTAAAAACTACGACAAGCCGATTCAGGATGTCATCGTTGAATTAACCGATGGCGGCGTTGATTACTCGTTCGAGTGTATCGGTAATGTTGATGTGATGCGCTCTGCCCTTGAATGCTGCCATAAAGGCTGGGGCGAGTCGGTAATTATCGGTGTAGCTGGTGCAGGTCAGGAGATCTCTACCCGTCCATTCCAGTTGGTGACTGGACGTGTTTGGCGCGGTACTGCCTTTGGTGGCGTTAAAGGCCGCTCTGAGCTGCCTGATTATGTGGAACGCTATTTACAAGGTGAGTTTAAGCTGTCTGACTTTATCACCCACACGATGGGGCTAGAGGACATTAACAAAGCGTTCGACTTGATGCACGAAGGTGAAAGTATTCGCAGCGTTATTCACTTCGATAAGTAATTGTCTTAAGTAACCCTAACCGAAATCCGCCCTGAGTCTATTCAGGGTGGATGTGAGTAAACTCAATGCAGATTGAAAATTTAGCTCAATTCAAAAGCTTTGGTGGTTGGCAGAAGCAGTACCAGCATGACTCCACTAGCTTGAACTGCAGCATGCGCTTCTCTATTTTTCTTCCGCCGCAAACTCTGGCGGGAGAGAAAGTACCAGTGCTATATTGGCTATCCGGCCTTACTTGTACCGATGAGAACTTTATTCAGAAAGCCGGTGCCCAGCGTATCGCCGCTGAGTTAGGTATGGCTATTGTCACTCCTGATACCAGCCCTCGTGGTGATGGCGTTGCAGATGATCCCGGGTATGACTTAGGCATGGGTGCTGGCTTTTATGTCAATGCCACCCAAGCGCCGTGGCAGCAGCACTACCAGATGTACGATTACATTGTGACTGAGCTGCCCGCCCTGATTGAGGCGAACTTCCCTGTCACTGAGCAACGGGCGATTTCTGGTCACTCTATGGGTGGACATGGCGCGTTGATGATCGCTCTGCGCAAGCCACAGCGTTTCTCATCTGTGAGTGCATTTAGCCCGATTACCAATCCAATAAATTGCCCTTGGGGTCAGAAGGCATTTGGCGCTTACCTAGGTGATGATGCCGAAACTTGGAAACAATACGATAGCTGTGAGCTGTTTAAGAACGCGAATAACTTTATGCCGACACTGATTGATCAAGGCAAGAAAGATCAGTTTTTGGATGAACAGCTGAAACCTGAAGCGCTATTAGCTGCGGCTGTGAATAATCCTGTGGAGCTGCGTTTACACGATGGCTACGACCATAGCTATTACTTTATTGCGAGCTTTATAGAAGAGCATCTAAGGTTTCATGCAAAGCACTTTTAGATAAGCACTCTTTTATATTCCCTAAGATAACAAGTGCTTCTGCAGCGCTTGAAGAGCGCTTGGTATCTTAATGCTAACTATTCTGAATTAACGTTTAAGACGCCTTCGTCACTGTCGGCAAAGCGCAATGCTATGGCTAACAGATCGCCCTGTATTTCGATAAAGCAATCGACCAAATCAGGATCAAAATGATTGCCTCTGCCCTCTTCTATGATCGCCACCGCTTGCTCATGGGACATGGCATTTTTATAAACACGTTTTGAGATCAGGGCATCATAAACATCAGCGATAGCCATTAACCTTGCGGAAAGCGGAATATCTTCGCCTTTTAAGCCCTCAGGGTAGCCAGAACCATCCCACTTCTCTTGATGCGAGTAAGCAATCTCTTTAGCAACCTTTAGGAAATCCACTTCAACGCCCAACTGAGCTTCCGCTTGTTCGATCGCTTCTTTACCTAGGGTGGTATGGCTTTTCATGATTTCGAACTCGTCGTCCTCAAATGGCCCTGGCTTTAAAAGAATATGATCTGGAATACCGACCTTCCCGATATCGTGTAAAGGCGCTGATTTGAACAGCACATCAATATAAACATCGGTTAAGAGTTCGCTGTATTTAGGTAAGAATCTGAGCTTTTCAGCTAAGGCACGGATATAAAATTGGGTACGACGAATATGGTTGCCAGTATCGGAATCCCTTGTTTCGGCTAATGAAGCAAGGATAAGAATGGTAACGTCCTGCACCATAGTGACTTCTTGGGTACGACGGCGAACCTCTTTTTCTAAGAACTCATTTTTATCCGCTAAGAAATCCTTTTGTGCTTTCAATTGCAGATGATTAGACACCCTTGCCATCAGGATCTCTGGATTAACCGGTTTCGTTAGGTAATCCACCGCGCCTAATGCCAGTCCTTTGGTTTCATCGCGGCTTTCGGTTTTAGCTGTTAAAAAGATGATGGGGATATCTGCTGTGTTTGAAGCTTCTTTAAGGCGCTTACAAACTTCGTATCCATCCATCTCGGGCATCATGATATCGAGTAGGATTAGATCAGGCGGGGTTGCCGAGTTGACTATATCTAGTGCTTTGGAACCGGAGTTACTCACTTTAACGCGGTAGTGCTCTTTTAAAAGCGCAGACATAAGCGCCAGATTATCTGGCGTATCATCAACAACAAGAACAGTAGGCTTTTCCACCCACTGAGACTGCGTCTTGCTCATTTACGTGCTCCATCATTGCTTAAAAAGCGTTGGATTATGCAAACATGTCTTTTTAGCAGGTTGTTAAAATCAGTATAGCTACACAACCTTAATCGGAACCAACTGCGGCCTAAAAACTTCATTCCCTATAAGTTATCGAGCGCCTCTTCCATTTCAGAAAGGCGCTCTAAAGCTAGATCAAAATCAAACACGTTGATCGCCTTCGCAACAGGCTCAAGTATCTCTAAAGCCTTGCCGCCTAACTCACTCTCAAGGGCTTCTATAACCTCAAGCGCTTCACTATCACTCTCTAAAAGGTAATTTCGTAATTTAGGGATAGATGCAATTAGTTTTTCTGCATTACAGTTTTGACCTGATGCCAAACTAGCCGTAGCTATAAGACCTGATGCCTCTATATTTGCCACGACTAACGCGGCCTCTTCAACAACGTCTTTAACAGCGCCTTGAATGTCAGCCACTTTAAAGTTTGCTTCGGCGCATAAGCTTTCTAACTCTTCTGCTAAAACTTCCAACTCTGTGGCACCAATGGTTGCAGCAGCGCCTTTCAAAGTGTGGGCACAGCGCATCGGTGCGGTAGGATCTTCATCTTCAATCGCTGCGGTGAATTGAGCATCAAAATCTCGGTGGTGCTCATAAAACCCTTTTAACATTTTAAGATAGAGCTCGTGGTTTCCCCGCATACTGGAGAGTCCCTTGGCTGTATCAACGTGAGGTATTACTGGAAAGTCTAAGTCTTGGATAACCGGAGCAGACTCGATAACACGAGAATTACGTTTTGATACACAGGCCCAACGCTCAATGGTTGCATACATCTGATCAATATTGATCGGCTTACCAATATGATCATTCATGCCCGCATTCAGCACTCGCTCTTTATCACTTGTTAAGGCATTGGCGGTCATGGCAATAATTGGCAGGTGTTTCACTTTCTCCATCTGCCGTATTCTTTCGGTTGCCTGAAAACCATCCATCACAGGCATCTGGCAATCCATCAATACGATGTCGAAGTTTGTCTCCATCGATAAGATATCGACAGCCTCCTGACCATTATTGGCGATCGTAACGTTGATCTTCGCCTGCTTTAATAGCTCGGTAGCCAGCTCTTGATTCATCTCGTTATCTTCGACTAATAAGACAGACAGACCGGCCAGATCAACACGTTCTTTTTCTTTCACAGCAGAGCGGTGATTTTCAACCACAGTGCCTTTGTTCAGCGAGGTACCTATAGCTTCTAGCAAAAACGAGGCAGTTACAGGTTTAGTCAAAACAGATTCAATTTCGACCCCGCGTTCGTTTGCCTCATCGATAGCATCCTCACGGCTATAACCGGTTACCATAATGGCCGGTGGGCAGATGATGTTCTCATTGCGTCTTAAATCTTCAAGGGTAGTGACACCATCTTTTTGCGGCATTTGCCAATCAATCAATAGGAGGTCATAACGATTATCGGGAGCTTGGTGTTCGACAATGATCTGTTCCGCTTCATCGCCATCAGAAGCGGTATCCGCTTGCATACCAAAGCTGTTGATCAGATTGGCGATAATATCGCGAGCAGCGGCATTATCATCAACCACCAGTACTCTTACACCATCCAACTCTTCGGCGTGGAACATGCGGCGCTGCATCGGATCTTTTTGTAAGCCTAAACGTGCTGTGAAATGGAATGTAGTGCCTTGGCCGACTTCGCTTTCCAACCAGATTTCCCCATCCATCAGCTCGACCAGCTTTTTGGAGATCACCAAGCCTAATCCGGTGCCGCCATATTTTCGCGTGGTAGAGGTATCGGCTTGAGAGAAGCTCTGGAACATTTTGCTTTTCTGCTCAAGGGTCATGCCGATGCCAGTATCTTTAACCGCACAATGGAGAGTGACGTGCTTGGACTCCATCTTTTCTATATGGATGCTGATAACAATCTCGCCCTCGTCAGTGAACTTCACAGCATTGTTGGCAAGGTTAGTCAGAATTTGTCCGAGTTTCAGTGGATCACCAATCAAAGCGGTAGGGATATTAGCAGGGCTATCAAACAGCAGTTCTAAGCCCTTCTCTTCCGCTTTCATGGCTAGAATGCTGGCGATGTTTTCCATCACATCATCAAGGTAGAACTCGGTCGATTCGAGTGTCATCTTGCCTGCTTCAATTTTGGAAAAGTCTAAGATTTCATTGATGATGCCTAAGAGATTTTCCCCTGCGCGATTGACCTTCTCGATGTAATTTCTTTGTTTGGTATTTAACTCAGTTTGTAGAGCAAGATGTGACATACCGATGATGGCATTCATCGGAGTTCTGATTTCATGGCTCATGTTAGCAAGGAAATCACTCTTAGCTTGCGTTGCTTCCTCTGCAAGCTCTTTCGCTTTTAGCATCTCCTGCTCAGCCGCTTTTCGCTCGGCTATGTCGCGGAGGCTGACAATCAGAGCTGGCTTATTCTTCAAGCTAATAGGTACTAATGAGACCTCACATGGTACCTCCTCGTCTGAGGTGTTTTTAAGCACCCAATCGAACTGATGAGGCTCAGTTCCTGCCAACGCAACCTCTAAATGCCGCTCAATCTCTTGCGAAGAAAGTAGTCCATCTGGCTGGAACTCCGGTGAAAGCGAAGCCGGAGAGCATTTTAGTAATCCATTGATATCTTCGAATCCAAATATATCTACCGCTCTGCGGTTAGCATGGATAAAGCCCTCTTTAGGGCTTAAAACAAGTAGGCCATCACTTGAATTTTCAAAATAGGCATTCACCTTCTCTTCGGTTTCTTTTCGTTCCGTGATGTCCTCAAGCATCCAAACCGTACCTTTGGAGAGATCATCTGCATCGCGGACTTTACCGCTCAAATGACACCAAAACAGTGTGCCATCAGCTTTCACCATCTGAACTTCTTGTTGATGCACTTTGCCTTTGGCTAGTTCCCCATAGGCATATTCACCGATATAGTTGAACGTTTCCTCATCGGGATACCATTGCAAAGTGCTATGGCCCATCAAGTCTTCCATAGGACGTTCAAACAGTTCTGATAATTTGTTGTTTGCTTGCTGAACGACACGATCTTTAAGCAGTACGATTGCACTTGTAGCCGACTCTAAGATCGCTTTCTGCTCTATAGCTGCCTCATTAAGGGCATCTTGCGCTTGTTTTCTTTCCGTAATATCACGGTAAACAACCACCGCACCAATAATTTTATCGTCACTAAAAATTGGCGTGGATGTGTATTCAATTGGCAAGGAGTGCCCATGTTTGTGCCATAAGACCTCATCTTCACTGGATCGAGCCACACCATCTACAGCCGTATGACAAATACTCTTTGAATCTTCAGAATAAGGGTCTCCATTTGCGTCTGCGTAGTGGACTAATGTTTGGAAATTTTGCCCCAAAAATTCGTCCTCGGTATAGCCCAAATAGCTATAAGCTGCGGGATTAGCAAAGGTGATTTTTCCCTCGGTATTAAATCCCACAATACCGTCTTTAACAGCTTCAAGAATTAGACGGCTCCGCTTCTCAGCAGACTTAATCTCTCGTTGTTGCTCTTCCATCTCGGCTGTTTGTTCTTCAAGCAATGTTGCTTGGCGTTCCATCTTCTCAGCTTGCTCACGACTCTCATTAAGCAGTAGCTGGGTTTTATTACTCCTTTCAATGATCTCTAAATTCATGGCCAATATAGGCAGCAAACCTTCGATAAAGGCTTGTTCTGTTTGGCCAAATTCAACAAAGCTAGCGAGTTCAACCACCGCAAGAAGTTTGTTATTGTGGATCACAGGAAAGACAGAGATATTCTTTGGCTTCGCCTCGCCAACCCCCGAGCTGATCTTGATATAGTCTTCTGGTGGGTCAGTTAAAATAATAGGGGCCATCTCTAAAGCACACTGACCAATCAACCCCTCACCAACAGCAATAGTCTGCTTAAGAAATTTACGCTCTCTAAATGCATATCCCTCTAGCAGCTTTAGTTCTTTCTCCTGCTCGTTAAATAGATAGAAAACGCCGTGGCCTAGATGGATCAAAGGCGCGATCTTTTGCAAAAACGATTTAGCCAGCTCATTGGTCGTTCTGATCTGCTGCAGTTCCGCACTTATTTCCGAAATATTAGTTTTGATCCAGCGTTGGTTTTCAACTTGTAACAGTTCATCTCGCAGCTCTATAGCAGCTTCAAGCAGCTCTTTGATCTCTTGAGGCTGTCCTGCTTTAGAAATCTCTTGTTGGGCCGTCTTCTTATTGGCTAAAGCAGTTAAGGTTCTTCTCACTAATCCTATCGGCCTAAACATCGCCTTGAGTGTGGCTGAAACCATCAAGTAACTGGCGATTGCGACAAAGATTAAGAGCAAGCCTCCTTGGGTATTAAAGAGCTTTTCTTGTTGATCCAGTTCAGTGAGTAGATCTCCTCTTACATCCGATAATTTCTTTCTAAACTCGGCAGCAACCGAATCTACTTGCTTGTGATATTCCTGCACGCCCAGTGCTTTCACATAGAACTGCTTGGCATCGGAAATGCGATCTTCTTCGATCAGGCTTTGAAAATGCCTTAACTGTTGGCTGTATAAAGTAAAGTGATGAAACAGCAGCTTATTAAATTCGGATAGGCCTTCACGACCTGACAGTGAGGGGGCAATAGATAGATTGAAGATCTGTTTAGTTTCTTGAAGCGCAGTATAAGCTTCGAGGTATCGGTCCTGATCAATCGGATAGGACACCAGCATTTCTGCACTGATTAACTCGATCCGAGAAAGGTTATATCTAAACTCATCAACCGCATGCAGGCTGTTGCTTAAATGCTGCACCTGACCGTGGAGTCTGTTTTTTTCTGTGTAGTGCCAATAAAGAAAGGCGGCGAGCGTAATACCAATACTTAGAACAATAAAAAACGCCCAACGCACACGAGCTTTTAACGAAAAACCACGCAGAAACGACAACAATTTATACATCAGCACACTCTTCTTATGTCACAGGTTCAGCGAATGACCCATAATCAAAGCGTAGATATAAATTCAGGTTTTTCGAGTTTATTCTGGAATTAAACCGTAGTTAGTATTTAAGACACATAGTCCTAATTCGCTAATTTATATATTGATTTCAAAGGGAATAGAAGCAGATCAGAGTGTTATTCATGTATAAACACCGCCGCTAGAGATCAGTATTTTAGAAACTCTAAGGACTTAGAACTAGCTACCTGAGGAATGATTAGTGAGCTGCTTTCTTAAGGCTACTATCAAGAATTCCGATCCAAACACTGGTTGTAAGAAAACCGTCGGTCCAATCCTGCCATTTGGAGGATAGGCCCTTTAATTGCATCTGGCCCAAGTTCATCCCTTTCTCTTGCATGGCTTTTACTTCCGACAACGTGCCTTCTAGCATCAATTTAAACGCCTTTAATTCAGCTTTATTTGATACTGGACCGTGACCTGGAATGATAATTGTTTTGTCGTTAATGAGTTCGATTACTTTTCCTACATTCTCAGCCATTTGAACAACATTACCCCCATTCTGAATATCTACGAACGGGAAAAAACCATTGAAATAAAGATCGCCCATATGGATCGCATTGGCCTTTTTGAAGAAGACGACAGAATCACCATCGGTATGGCCACCAGCTAGATGAAGTAACTCGACCTCTTCATCATTGATGTAGAGCGTCAGAGCTTGTTGATAGGTAATAGACGGCAGCGCATGTTCTGGATAAGGCTCGGTTTTCATATTGAAGAGCTTAACCTCTTGAGAGGTAAGCAACCGCTCACGCACATTATCATGCGCGACAATAGTCGCGTGATGACCAAAGTGATGATTACCCTCTGTATGATCGCCATGCCAATGGGTGTTGATAATGTAAGTCAGCTTATCTTCGCCACCAAACTTTTGCAGAGTCCTCTTCAATGCAGGTGACATAGAGCGATAATCATCATCGATCATCAATAAACCCTGCTCACCAGCTAAGAGCCCAATATTTCCGCCCTTACCACGTAACATCGAAATATTTTCGGTCAATTGCTGTACTTTGAACTTAGTCGCTTGTTGGTGGTGATTTTCAGCACTAACAGGCATCGCAATGCTCAAACTAAGCGCTAAAGCTGAAACAAGACACTTAACCGACATTAACTTTTCCTTATGTAACATTAGGATCCAATTTGGATTCCATACTGGAAACTAACTATAGCTCATTAATGATAACGATACTCAATAATGGATCAAAATATTGACCTAGGCCCGACTAAGCCAATCCAATTGCACTTGTTTTGAGTGAAAACTCCAAGCAACGAACCGAGTAAGCTTTTGTCCTTGGTACATGTCTATCGTAATTACTTTTTTAGCTTTTACATTTTTTAAAGCTTGGTACACCATGGGCAGGTTATCTTTTTTAGATATCAAACAGGTAAACCAGAGCGATTGTTCAGCAAAGACTGCACTCTCTTTGATCATCTGCCTTACAAAAGCTATCTCTCCTCCTTTGCACCACAATTCTGCTCCTTGCCCAGCAAAATTTAGTACTTGATCATTACCGGAAGATGTCTGTTTGCCACGATTTAAATTTCTAATCTTCCGTCTAGTCCCTGCTGTCGCTTCTTGAAGTGAAGCATGAAACGGAGGATTACACATAGTGAATGCAAAGCGATCAGAAGGTTTAATGATCTGCTTGAATACCTGCTGAGAGGATGGTTGTAGTCGACACTTAAGCTTCCCTTTCAAAACAGGATTCGCTTTGACTATCTGTTCAGCACAGGCAATGGAAACAGGATCGATATCACTACCAACAAACTTCCAACCGTAACTCTGGCTGCCAATCAGTGGATAGATGCAGTTAGCTCCGGTACCTACATCTAAACCTTGCACCTGCGCTCCAACCGGCACTTTCCCGCCATTAGATTCAGCCAGTAGATCCGCAATATAGTGAAGATAATCAGCGCGGCCTGGAATTGGCGAGCAGAGATAGCCTTCAGGGAAATCCCAAAACTGAATATTGTATTCAGTGCTTAATAACGCCTGATTGAGTAGTTTTACCGCTTTAGGTTCTGCAAAGCGAATAGAGGTTTCACCTCGTGGCGTTTCATAGGTGTATTCAGCTAACTCAGGAAATGCTTTAACCAAACGAGGAATATCATAAGGTGCTGTATGCGGATTGCGCGGATGCAGACCTGATTTTTGTTTGTTCTTTTGAGTAGATGCTTTAGAGGATGAATTATTTGCTCTAGCCACAGCGATGCCAGTAGAAGATAGAAAGCAGGAATTGTAGCAAGATTATGGCGTTACTGTTTACACCACGAAGATAAAAGAAAACCAGACCTTACCTTTCACAGACCCCGACGTATGTTCCCGGTAAGGACTGGCACTCTTTCCAGCGATAAGAGATCCTCTCTTTTTTATAAGTTGGATACCATGCGAACACGGTATTCATTAGCGACTATGCGCCATTGTGGGACCTCATCCATAACGCCCACTTGATCTAGGTAACGTAGCGATAAACTACTCGCCAGATCACATTCTCCTGCTACATCAACCGAAGGAAGCATAGCGTCCGCAACATGTACTGCAGTTAACGGACTGAATTCTTTAGCCGCAGACAGATGAGGGACATGATGCAACATGACGGCCTCAACAACCTGCGGCGGTAAATTCCATAATGCCAATAAAGCAGCAGCAACCTCACCATGGAAGAAGCCACAAGCGGCTTTTTCTACTAAATAGATCGGCTTTTGTTTTTTAACGGCATAGTTGATCAATTTTTTATACTGTGCCGGATCATGGGCAGCCATAATCATGACACCTAAATCATGTAATAAACCTGCCAAAAAGGCTTGATCCTGAACTGCTTTGCTCGCTCCAGCTCTTCTCGATAACGCTTGTGCTAGGCGAGCTACTAGTAAAGAACGTTGGCCCATCTGTTCAAAAGAGAACTGATCCCAATCTTGCCCTTCTTTAAACTGGTTATTCAATTGGCTGCTCAATGCCATACTTCTAAGGTTTCTTACGCCCAATAAAGAGATCGCTTCTCGCAGATCAGAAATTGGACGACTAAAACCAAAGAATGCCGAATTCACCTGTTTCATGATTTGCGCAACCACCGATGGGTCCTGCTCAATAATTTCACTGATCTCTTTAAGATCCGCGACATCTGAGTTAACCGCTTCGGTCAATTGACGATACATACTTGGTGGCGACGGTAAACACCCAACAGTTGAAACATAAGTCTGCAAGGATGAACGATTAAGCAGCTTAACCAGCTTAATCTGGTACTCCAGTTCTTCTGCAACCTCTTGGATTGGAACATTGTTTGGATAAATACGATGTGCAATTTCAGCAGCTTTCGCTTTAAAACCGGCATTCCAAAATTCTGCCCCAAGGAAAACTCTAACAGAGTGCGGCTGAATGCGAGATAAATTAGCCATCAATTCTATATCGACTACTGCTCGCATCGAACAAGGCAGAATAACCGCGTCGAATCTATGTTGCTCCAATTGATCGATTAAGCTCTCTTTCGAATCTAAACGAACAAACGCCCAATTAAATTCAGACCCCTCTATCTCACGACTCCAAGCCGCTAAGCTGCCCTGTTCATCAAGCATAGCGATCTTATATTTAGGTGAAGAGCCTTTATTGATAGTGCTCATAACGTTTACCTGCACATTTTTCGATTAATCATTACTGCTGTTACCAATCACTGTCGCTCTATATGCCTCAGTAACTGTAGTTACCTTAATCCTAGTGCCAATTAACCTTATTAAAAGCGCGTTTTTAGTAAAATTTTATCTATTTTGTATATAAATTTTTGAACATTGTTTTAAAAGCACCTTAAACTTCAGTAATTCCTTGGTTTTCTGGGTATTTAGGTGTTTTTAGTAAAATTTTATCTAGTTTTTAATGAGAAACTTTCACATTGAAAAACAATAAAAAGATAGATTTTTTGATGGTAAAGAGGAAAGGAAGCGAAATATCACCTCCCTTGTGAAAGGTGATTTGTGAGATTTTTCTAGCTAATCGTGACTCTGTTTCGACCAGCTTCTTTAGATTTATATAACATTTTATCTGCTGTATTGAGCAACGCATCTGGGCTATCCCCCATTTTATACTCCGCAACACCAAAGCTAACCGTGATATCAATTTGACTAGGAAAAATGTGATTTTGCACTAATACCCGAAGCTTATTAGCCAACTTTTCGGCCCCGATAATATCCATTTCAGGTGTCACAAGCATAAACTCCTCACCGCCCCACCGTCCTAGGATATCGGATTCTCGAATATTACTTTTCACCAAATTACTGACTTCGATAAGTACCTTATCCCCTACTTGGTGCCCACAGTTATCGTTCACCGCTTTGAAATGGTCAATATCAAAAAGCATAACGCAAAAGCTACCGCCGTAACGTTCTGCCCGGGCGACTTCTGCTTTTATCGCGGCATCCGTTTTTAAACGGTTATATAAACCCGTTAAGTGATCTGTCTGGCTAATACGCTCTAACTGTTTATTCTTCTCCTTTAGGATCTGATTGAATTGCCTAATGCTCCTAAAGCGGACAAAAAAGATCATAGATATAAGGAAAAAGACGACCAGTAACTGCCACAATAAAGTTTGATCAAATTTATTCTGTACAGTCACGCTATACCAGCGTTGCAAAATCTGGTTAGTTTTCTGTGGGGATAAGCCATCAACTGCTTTAGAAAAGATACTTAACAGCAAAGCATCATCTTTTCGAACCCCAACCCGTAAAACACTTTTGTACTCAGTAAAACCTGCAACTTTTACATTATGAGTTGCGAGCTCCTGTATATCTCTTAGCATGCTGATTTGAGTACCAATGGAGGCATAGGCCTTACCTGTGGAAACGAGTTTAATTGCTTCCTTTTGTGTTTGCGTATACACCACTTTGATCAGAGGGTAATCGCGTCGAATAAGTTCTTCATATATATAGTTCTTTGGCAGAGCCAAAACTTTACCCTGCAAGGCAGGTAAACCATCAATAAACAGAACATCGGTACGACTGACTAGAGCAACTGCAGCGGTCACATAAGGAGAGGTAAAATTAAGATAGGCGCTACGTTCTGGACTTTCGTTTAGCATTGATAGGATATCGCACTCTCTAGCCTTAGCTTTGTGCAAAGACTCACTCCAGCTTTTTGTCGGAACAAGCTGAATTCGAATACCCATCATTTGAGAATACTCTGTCATAAAGTCAGCAGACAAACCCACATGTTTACCTTGATCATTAATGGCTTCAAAAGGTAACCAATCTGGATCAATACACATCGTTATCTGTTCTTTAGATGTGAGGTACTTCTTTTCCTCTTCTGTAAAAGACAGCTGTTCAACCGCTAACACATTGCTGCTAAATAATAAAAAAAGAAGAAACCGGACCACACTCATTTCATCCCTCATTGCCTTTTAACAACGGTTCTGATGGACGCGACCAGATATAGCATAGGGCAAAGACAATTGTAGCAACGACAATTAATTTGAGGCCATAGTGAAAGGTTTTGAAAATCAGTGGATAACTAACCATAGCTAACATCATAACCGTTGCTAACCATTTAGCTTTTAAAGGAATAACGCCATCTTTTTCCCAATCTTGGATTATCTTTCCAAACAACTTATTTTGCAGCAACGCCTGATGCAACCTTTCAGAGCTTCTAGAAAAGCAAAATGCCGCTACTAAAAGGAATGGCGTTGTTGGTAGTAAAGGTAAAATAACCCCGATCAAACCGAGAAGCACACAGATAAATCCGGCGATTAAATATAGGGTACGTACAATCGTTTTTCTCAACAGATACTCCCTGTACCAAGCCACCTAGAAAGAATATATCAATACAGCAGTACGTATGTCGTGGACCTGTATCTATAAGATAGCAGGAATTTAGTATTTCAGGTTACATCAACAATTCCTGAAGAGGAAATACTCCCGCAAGAACTTAATAACATTCATTTAAATTTAAGGTAATAAGATGATGGATCTTGAAGTGATGTTATCTATCTTTAGCCCCCAGTTCCTAAGTTCGTGACGACTTAAAATCATTTTCCCTTGGCTTTGAAAGTGCATTGGAATTTGTGCGCTGCCTTTAGGTAAAGCTAGTAATTGTTTCGCTAGATTTGCCGCATCTTGGCCCATCAAAATACCACTGACGACCATCCCTGCCATTACCTTTCCTTTTCCAATCGCTTGCTCATGAGCAGTTATTGTCATTACAGGTGAGTTAGTCGATACCCAACGGCTTAAATCATCAAAGCTTACGTATTCACCGTTTTCTTCATGCATGGCGGCATAACCGGCTATCAGGATAAGATCATACCCTTGCTTTTTGCTGAGTTTAATTTGTTCTTTCCACGCATTTGCGCTCGAAACTCTGACAACATCAGCCCGAATGTTCTTAGCAATACTAAAATTAGATTTGCCTCCGAGATCATACTGATAGATCGCATCAGCGGTTAAACTATCGCCCAGTAAAATCAGGACCCGTCTCAGCTTTAAACGAGTTGCTCGAGCAAATTCTACAATTGAACGTTTAATCATCGGGCGCTCAACTACCCCAGTAATATTCTTAGCACTGAGAACCCAAGGATAGTCACGACGAATATCCGAGTTAATACCGCAAAAAACTACCGGTGTGGTTTTTGCTATCTGCTCGCCTAACAGGCCAAAACCATTGTCATCACAGATGATAACCAGATCAGGCTTTTGCTCCTCAAAAGCAATAAAAGCTCTTGCAGCACTGTACTTAAACATCCCTTTGGGTAAACGTTTAGTATCCATGTGATGAATGGATAACTGATATTCGTCGCCTAACTCTTGTTTTACACCTGCTGTGAGATCCTCCACCCACTTCATCTCTTGATGGTAACTGTGAATCAACATGATCTTAGTAGCAGCCACAGCCGTCTGTGCCGTACCAAGTGTTACCAACAGCCAAAAAATCAAAGACACAATGTTTCGCATATCAATCCTGTATGCTATTCAATGGGTTGCTTAATAAAATATAGATGATTATTTGAAATTAGACGGGCTGGCGCACAGCGAAAAGTGAATAAAGAATTACTTAGAGCTCCAACAGAAAGAACCTTAGTAGAAAATAGCGGCCTTAAAACAAGGAGGAGCGCGGATCTTACGCGCCCCCTTAAATCTTACTTACTTTGATCTTTCAAAGCTTGAAGGTTATGCCCCATTTTATAAAGCAGCATATCGCGATCGATTGGCTTTAAAATCACCTCATGCACGCCCTGTTTCATCGCTTCTTGTGCATTCTGGGTATCCCCCGGTTTGGCTAAAACCATAATGCGAGTATGAGCCATATCAGGATCTTGTTTGATCTTATCAATAACAAACAATGCACTCATATCCGGAAGAGTTAAGTCCAACAAAACAATATCTGGTTTCCAACTCTGTAGAAGTTTCAGGGAATGACTCGCGCACCCTGATACCTGAGCTTTGTAACCTCCTGAATCTAGGATCGCTTTAATTTGATCCCGTTGTTCACTTTCATCTTCAAGTAACAAGATATTACTATCATCAAAAACAACTGTATCACTGGCCTGCAAAGTCTCTTTTTGCTGTTTAGTCAGATTAGTTGCGCGGTCAACTTTAGCTTGAAGGCTTTCTTTTACAGATGTTTGTTGTAATTGAACTTCACGGATATGCTGCTCTTTATGTTGATCGAACAAACTCCGCATATCAGCATGATGATCTTCATGTAAACCTCCCTCTTGTATGATCTTCTCTTTCATTCTATCCATCGAGAAAGAAACAAGGTGCATAAGCTTGTCATAGCTCTCAGCATTAAGATCCGATATGTCTTCATTACATGAAATAATCTGATCAAAATACTCGCAAAGGTTTTCGACTGAAAAATTATCTGAGCCAAAGCTATTTTGGTCATGAAGCGCACGTCGAATAAACCGCAACCTCAATAGTAAATGATATGGGTCGTAAAGTGGGCGGACTATAAAGTAGTCGTCAAAGACATCCTTATTACAGATAGAAAATGCTTCTTTAAGATCCTCCCGACTACAGAAAACAATTTTCTTGAATAGAATCCTTTCGATATTTTTCTTAGCACTTAAGAGATGTAGGTAGCAGATTTCGTTCTCTTGAATGGTATTCAGCCCCATCAATAGCACATCGATTTTATGCTCTACGATCAATGAGAGAGCTTCTTCCTCAGTATTTGCAATATAGAAACGCGGGAAGTGACGCTTCACCATATTACAAAGTGACTCTAAATCTGATGACTGCTTAATCACCAGTAAAATAGAAAAACGATGTTCTGAACTCATACTCCCCCCATAACGACTTAATCTTAGCCCCACTCTCAGTAGCTTACATTTAAAATTGAGCGTTCATTTTAAATTTAGGTGACATCCCCCAATATGAAAGTTTCTCCCTGACTTTCAATGACAAGCATCACTTTTCCATCTATTTCTTGCTCTACAGCGAGCTCGGCGAGTTGATAAAACACATTACGATGGATTAAACCCTTCATTCCGAAACGAACATCAATATAAGGAGAGGGTTCTGAGGTTTCGCTACACTCTTCTACCCAGAGCGAATGGCCCTTGCCAATAACTACTTTATCGCCAGTAGTACTTATAAATTGATACTCCGGTCCATTTTCGCCCTCTTTTACTTGGACTTCGGTCATCAGAAAGGGGGCATCCTCCACTTCGATCCCAACTTTCTCCACCGGCGTTTTCAAGAAATACTTGCCTTCTTCTAACCACAATACTCTGGAGAATAGTTTAACCATTGCCGGGCGACCGATAATTGTTCCTTGGTAGTACCACTTGCCATCGCGGCAAATGCGCATATCGATATCACCGCAAAAATCCGGATTCCATTTATCCAATGGCGGTATACCCTCTCCTGATTTTTCAATCGCTTTACTTGCTTCAGATAGATCAAAACTTGGTTGGCTCAAACTCTCTACTCCCAACTTTTGCTGCAGCCTATTAAATTTACTCAACTTTAACTAAAAAACTTTCATCTTATAACTTAAACACATGAATAATATTAATTGTTAGAATAGCCAGCAATTACAGCTTAGATAGAAATTGAAAAACTACAATGAAACAGGATTTAAGAACAAAGTTTGCTGACGACCGCCGTGGTGTATATCTATTTGGTACAACACCGCCTAAAGATGGCACTGCAGAAGAAACCGCACAAGGCATTGCGGACAAACTGCTAGAACGTCTGCAACATGTCGATTTTGATGGTCTGATTGTTTATGACATTCAGGATGAAAGTAGCCGTATCGACAAGCCACGTCCGTTTCCATTCATGCGCACCCTAGATCCACGAGCGTACTCTAAGCTAATCCGTGAAAAAGCAGATAAGCCAGTTATCACATACAAGAGTGTGTCTCAGCGTGATAAAGAAGCTTTTATCTCTTGGTTAGATGAAGCTTGGAACGAATATGGTGTTCGTGACACTGTTCTTGTAGGAAGCCCATCTTCTGATGGAGATATCCAACTAAGCCTTAATGATGCTTACGCAGCCCTTGCAGAACACCCAGCAAATTTCCAACTGGGCGGAGTAACAATTGCCGAGCGTCACGCCTCTAAACGTAATGAGCATGAGCGTTTAGTTAGCAAAACTGAGCAAGGTTGTGAGTTCTTTATCTCTCAGGCAGTTTACGATGCGCAAGCAACAATCGATATGTTGAGTAGTTACGCTCGTAAGTGTCGTGAAGATGGGGTTAAACCAAAGCGCGTCATTCTGACCTTCACACCATGCGGTAGTACTAAGACGCTGGAATTTATGGAATGGCTGGGGATATCAGTACCAGAAGCGACCCGCTTCCGTATTATGGATGCTCATAGTCCGTTACAAGAATCCATTCGTATCTGCCGTAACAATTTAGAGCAGATTCTAGAAGCAGTCATGCCGCTTGGTATTCCTGTAGGTTTGAACATCGAGAGTTTGACCAACCGTAAAGAAGAGATCGACGCATCCATTCGATTGTTTAAGCTGCTCAAATCCGTTGTAGATCTAAAGTTAGCGGAAGCGGATATTTAATCCCCCACACATTTTAGATAGAAAAAGGCCGCGAATAATCGCGGCCTTGTCTTTTCGGCTCATCACATAAGTGTTTTGTTTATTTTCAACAACATATGTGTTCGAGCGAGATCTTCTTGCACTTTGCGTTTATATTCTTGTGAATCGGAAGAAAGAGCAGACTTTTGCCGAAGCACAGTCCAATCCTCTAAGTCGTTATTATTTTTCAGTAATGCTTTAAATGCTTCGGGAAAATCAGATTCCTGAGCTATGCCAGAAATATCCACATCCCCCTTTAAAAGAAAAACACTCTCACCCTCTTTGCACTGAACACGAGATTCACTGAAATTAAAAAGGTGCGAAGCGTATTCTTGCGAAAAACACACCGGCATGTCTGCAACCTTTACCCCTTGAGGAGCGAGCTGAAGTTGACCTTCAGTTTCATTTTTTACTGCAAGCACGTAGGTTGGTATTTTCATATCAAGCACTCCTTTCCTGTTTGAACAACAGTTTCTTCATCTATGAATCAACTCCCCCTGGTTCCATACCGGGGAACAGGCGTTAAAAAGATAAGGACTATCATTTTTAACAGTAAGCAGTGTAGACACTGAACAATGCAACTTCGTGACAAAATAAGATTTATTAATATATTTCACCTATTTTGAACAAACCAACTGAATTAAACCAAGCTCTAGCCCTCTTGTATAAAGCCCACAAGGAATATAATTAAAAACTAAATAAGATAGTTAGCATATTAAAGATTATTAGAATCACTAATAGTCATTACTTATAGATATTCGTTGTTGCAAAACTGTTTCTTAATAGCAACGGATTGTTGCAATTTTCACACTTGCTCAGTTGAGTAAAAAACAGTATTTTTGACGGACCGTCATTTATAGGTAATAGAAAAGAATATGAGCCCCAAAGTTATTCACGAAGCCGATTTAGAAGCCCGTGAAGAAGAAATTATGCAAGCTGCTATACAGATCATCAGTGAATTAGGTGTGGCAGGGCTCACTATAGATAAAGTAGTAGCAAGGCTGCCTTACTCTAAAGGCACCGTATACAACCATTTTACCTGTAAAGAAGACCTCTTAACCGGTCTATGTAACCGCTGTGTTAGACGACTAGGAGCGCTATTCGAACGCGCCTTTCAATATGACGGCAGTAGTCGCGAGAAGATGCTCGCCGTTGGGTATGGCTATATGCTCCATTCACAGCTAAACCCTACAGAATTTATGTTGGTTCTTTCTGCTAAGACACCGTCAGTTCGGGAAAAATCAACCGAAAAGCGTCAAGAAGAGCACCTTATTCTAGAAAACAAGTTATTGGGCGGCATGTTGGAGGTGATCTCTTCAGGCCTTGCGAATGGTGATTTATCGTTACAGCCACACCTATGCCCTGCTCAAGTAGCGTTTTCTTTATGGTCAATGAGCTTCGGTACAATCGCCTTGCTTCATGAGACCCTGGATCGCTGTAACGTTAGAGCTGAAATGCAACTAGAAAGAGAGCTAGTTAATCACTCAAATATTTTACTGGATGGCCTGAATTGGAAGCCTTATACCCAAGACCATCAATGGCATGAGAGCATTCAGCGCTTTAAAACCGAACTTTTTGCTGAAGAAGTTAAACAGCTTCAGCAAAAGCAGTTGATGTGCAGTTCTGAATAAACTGCAATGAATTAAAAAACGCGGTGCTTGCACCGTTTTTTAAACCTTAGTAAATGACGTTTCGTCATTAAAAAGAAATAACTAATATTGCTTAACCGCAATCAACCCCGCAAGGGCCCTTGGAGCAGGAAAATGAGAGATCGCCTTTTCCGATTCGTGTTGAACCACCCTATTTGGGTCGTTCTCTTCTCGATAATGTTCGTCGTTGGCGCAACTTACGGCGCTAAAAATCTGGTCTTCAAAAGCGACTATCGCGTGTTTTTCAGTGATGAGAATCCTCAACTGACAGCATTCGAAGCGATGCAGAAGATTTACAGCAAAAGTGACAATGTTGCTTTTGTTATATCACCTGAAAATGGGGAAGTGTTTACTCCAAAAACCCTTGCGGCGATTCAAGAACTGACGACTGAATCTTGGCAGGTACCCTACTCTACCCGCGTAGATTCGATTACCAACTATCAGCATACCTGGTCTGAAGAAGACGACATGATCGTTGAAGATCTGGTATTAGACGCTGAAACGTTGACTGATGCGGATATGCCAAGGCTTAAAGAGATCGCTGTTAATGAACCTCTGTTGGTAAACAAGCTAATCTCTCCAGAGGCTCATGTCACGGTTGTAAACATCACCGTACAACTACCCGGCGTTGACCCAGTTGTTGAAGTACCTCAGGTAGTCAGTAAAGTTCGTGAAATGCGCGATGAATTTGTTCAAGCGAATCCAAACCTGAAAGTTCACCTTTCAGGCATGGTAATGATGAACAACAGCTTTGCTGAAGCATCTATTGAGGACAACGCGACGCTTGTGCCTTTGATGTTCTTAGTCGTCATCATCGGCATGGTACTTCTGTTACGCAATTTTAGCGGCACCTTAGCAACTGTTGTCGTGATCATCTTCTCTATTGCTGCAACCATGGGTTTAGCTGGCTGGACAGGCTTTTACCTAACAGGACCATCTGCAAGCACCCCAATTATGGTACTAACCTTAGCTGTAGCAGATTGTGTACATATCCTAACAACAATGTTCTACGAGATGCGTCAGGGCGTTAAGAAAGAGAAAGCGATTCAGGACAGTCTACGGATTAACTTCCAGCCAATTTTCTTAACCAGTTTGACCACTGCAATCGGCTTCTTAAGCCTGAACTTCTCAGATTCTCCTCCATTCAGAGATCTGGGTAACATGGTCGCTGCAGGTGTAATGCTTGCCTTTATCTTCTCGGTAACAGTATTCCCTGCAATGCTGCGTTTACTGCCTGTCCACGTTAAACCGATGGAAGAAGGCAAAAATGACTTCATGCACAAATTGGCAGACCTTGTAATCTCGAAGCGTCGAGTTCTACTTCCAGCGATGTCAGTTTTAATGATTGCGGCCGTTTTCCTCGTTCCGTTAAACAAACTGAATGATGACTTCGTAAAGTATTTCGATGAAACCGTGCCATTCCGTCAGGCAACAGATTACATGCAGGATAATCTATCAGGCATGACGGCAATGGAGATCTCCATCGATACCAAAGAAGCTAGTGGGATTAACTCCCCTGCGTTCCTAAAAACAGTGGGGGATCTAACAGAATGGCTACGTGCTCAACCTGAAACTGATCACGTGAATACGTTGAGCGATATTATTAAACGCTTAAACAAAAACATGCACAGTGACGATTCTGCGTATTACAAACTACCAGATGAACGTGAACTGTCAGCGCAATACTTATTGCTGTACGAAATGTCTCTGCCTTACGGTTTGGATCTAAATAACCAGTTAAACGTGGATAAATCTTCTACTCGCATCATCGCTACGTTCAATAATATGACCAGTACCGAGCAGATTGAGCTGGAAAGCCGCATCTATAACTGGTTTGCAGAGAATGCATCAAACTATGAAGTGGATATTGCAAGCCCTAGCCTTATGTTTGCACACATTGGCCAGCGTAATATCTACAGCATGTTGATTGGCACATCTTTGGCCCTTGTACTGATATCTGTACTGCTTGGCTTTGCATTACGTTCGGTGAAATTCGGTTTCATCAGTCTGATTCCAAACTTAGCGCCAGCGGCAATGGGCTTTGGTGTTTGGTACTTGATTGATGGCCAAGTAGGTCTAGCACTTTCTGTTGTTGCCGGCATGACACTTGGTATCGTGGTAGATGATACGGTTCACTTCTTGAGCAAGTACCTGCATGCACGTAGAGACCGCAACAAGAACAGTAAAGAAGCTGTAGGTTATGCCTTTGCTAGCGTAGGTAAAGCATTATGGATAACCACCTTTGTATTAGTAGCAGGCTTTATGGTGTTAGCTCAGTCCACCTTTAAAGTGAACGCCGATATGGGCCTACTAACAGCACTGACTATTTTGATCGCGTTAATTGTGGACTTCCTATTCTTGCCTCCACTTCTGATGCTGTTGGATAAAACAGCTAAAGAAGAGCAAGAAGACACAGAAAGCTATGATTCTACGCAAACTGACCCGACACAAACTGGCCCTGTACAACCAGCAAATGCAGCACTTAAAAATTCTGAAGGAGAGAAAGATGACTCTGTTAACCAACCCGCTTAAATCTGTATTCATTGCAGGCATGATTCTTACTTCAGGCGTTGCGACTGCTGAAACCGCGGAAGAAAAAGGCCTACGTATTGCAGAAGAAGCTAAAGCAAGCGATCTTGGCTGGACTGATATGCAAGCGCAGATGAATATGATTCTGCGTAACAAACAGGGTCAGGAAAGTGTACGCGAGATTCGTATGAAGTCTTTAGAAGTTGATAACGATGGTGATAAAAGCCTATCTGTATTCGACAAGCCTAGAGATGTTAAAGGCACTGCCTTTCTAAGCTTCTCACACCCTATTGGTGCGGACGATCAGTGGCTTTACCTACCTGCGTTGAAACGCGTAAAACGTATTGCTTCGCGTAACAAATCCGGCCCATTTATGGGTTCTGAGTTTGCTTACGAGGATCTATCTTCATTTGAGGTAGAAAAATACACATACAAGTATCTACGTGATGAAGCCTGTGAAGGCGGTACGTGTTTTGTAATTGAACAATACCCAGTGGATAAGAACTCTGGTTATACCCGACGTGTAGTGTGGTTAGATCAAGCAGAGTACCGTCCATGGAAAATCGATTTTTACGACCGTAAAGACTCTGAACTTAAAACCCTGACTTACCATGAATACAAAGAGTATGAAGGTAAGCACTGGCGTCCTGATCTAATGAAAATGGTGAACCACCAGACAGGTAAAAGCACCGACCTGACCTATGGTTCTTATCAGTTCAAAACAGGTTTAACTGATAAAGACTTCAATAAAAACACGCTAAAACGAGCGCGCTAAGATGATCAGGCAGACGTTCACGACTGCACTAGCAGCAGGGCTTTTAACAGCCCTGCCTGCTCAGGCAGAAACCTACTTTGAGTTGTCAGGTAAAGCCACCGCTGATCTACGCCTCTTTACTCAAAGCGCTCAATTCACGGGGCAAGACTATGACACCAATTTGTCCTTCTCTTTCGAGCCAGAACTTTATTGGGAATGGAACGATGGTGCTGATAGTTTAACCTTTACCCCTTTTCTTCGTTTAGATGAAAATGACAGCGAGCGAACTCATGGAGATATTCGTGAGTTAAGCTGGGTGCATGTATCTGATGATTGGGAACTTCGTACTGGTCTGCGTAAAGTCTTTTGGGGTGTTACCGAATTCCAACACCTCGTTGATGTGATCAACCAGACTGATGGCGTCGAGGACTTTGATGGGGAAGACAAACTAGGCCAGCAGATGATCAATCTATCCTTAGTCAAAGACTGGGGTATCATCGATCTTTACCTTTTACCAGGGTTCCGAGAGCGCACCTTTGCTAGCACAGATGGTCGTCTACGTGCAGGCCTCGTGATCGATACTGATAGAGCGACCTTTGAATCCAGCGCAGGCAATAAACATATAGATACTGCAATCCGCTGGAGCCACACGATTGGTGACTTTGACTTAGGAGCTTATTGGTTTAGAGGTACCAACCGAGATCCTAAACTACAAGTCCAATCAGTGAATGGCCAGACGATCTTAGTACCCCATTACGAGCAGATGAACCAGATTGGTTTTGACTTACAAGCTACGTTAGACAATTGGCTTGGGAAGTTGGAAACCATTCATCGCGACACTAAAAGTGAAAACTATTGGGCTGCTCAAGGTGGTTTTGAATATACCTTTTACGGTATTCAAGACAGCTCTGCTGACATAGGTGTTTTGCTGGAATACGGCTGGGATGAGCGTGGTAAATCAGCTGATGCTGCTATCCAAAATGACGTATTCATGGGTGCAAGGCTCACTCTAAACGATGCAGCAAGCACCGAAGTATTGGCCGGTATTGGCCATGATTTGGACTACCACAGTAATAGCATGATCGTTGAAGCAAGTAGGCGTTTTGGGGATAACTGGAAGCTAAGTTTAGATGGCCGTTTCTTTTCGGCTGATAACCCAGCTGACCTGAGTTATAGCCTAAATAAAGATGACCATCTGCAACTTACTGTGGAGCGCTATTTCTAACATCTGGCTCTTGCTGATTGTCAGCTCCTGGAGCTGTGGGTGCCCCCTTCAACTCCTGCTCCAGCCTGTCAATCTCAACCAGTTTTTCTTGCAATTCTTTGTAGCGTTGTGGGTCCCAGACAATATGCTTCTTTTCCCGATCAATTTCATAGCGCGCTTGATATAAAAAATCCATTCCAAGTAAACCATCAGTTCCAGCGCTCCCTCCCTGATAGTCTAATACACCAGCGGTAACACCTTTTACTTTATAAGGGCCAAGTTCAAAACGGTCAAAGTGTATTTTTTGTGTATCGACCACACTACCATCGGCAACTCTAGCAGAACTCCCCTTTCGCAATTGAGCATTTAAAGAGCTAATAGCTTGCTTGTGCACAACTGTGTAAGAAGCCCCTGTATCCATAACCAACGATAATTGAGTTGAACGAGCACCATAGAAAACTTTGACTGGTAAAACGATACGGTTAGCGTGAAACTGAAAGGGTGTAATCCACTTTTTCATCGCTTCTGTGATACCGGCTCTTGCCTTATCTAACTCTAATTGACGCTGCTTTGCATCGGTTCCTTGATTGAAAGCTTGAAGCTCAAGTGGATCAAGCTTGTCCTTCTGTTCCTCGCGGGTTGCCATCTGATCCCGATATTTGGCAGGAATTTTCGAAAGACGATCCACAAACACTTTACGACCACTATCATCTACATATTCATAGATGCGCGCCTCTGCTAAGGTCGGCATCATCAATAAAGCGCTCAATAGTGGCATTAACAGAAGTTTTCTATCCATGATTATCCTTCCTATAAGTGTTTAGTTAAAAAATTGGTTCAACCCATTCAGCATAAACAAAACAACTATTGCCATAAAAACTAAGGCAAAACGCATGACTAAACAACGCGTACAGTTTTTCTTAGCCATCAATCCTAGCCTCCTGCCAACTTGACGGTAAAGCCTTCTTTTTCCAGCAACGTTTTTAGTTTGTCTCGCTGATCACCTTGGATCTCTACGATCCCATCTTTCAAGGCACCACCCGTACCGCAAACCTTTTTAAGCTTTTTAGCTAGAGCCTTAAGCTCTTTTTCAGGCAGAGGGATACCTGTAATTGTCGTTACACCTTTACCCTTTCGGCCTGAAGTTTCGCGACGGATACGAACAATGCCATCAAGAGTATCCAGTCTGTTTTTATCTTCCAGTTCTGCACAAACACATTCGGATATAGCTTCACCACAGCCAGAACAAAGCTGCCCTTTTTCTGTGGAATAAACCAAACTGCCTAATTGATCTTTTAATGAAGCCACTGGATAAGCCTTTTCTCGAAGTAAAAATCTTATTATATGAGAAATTCCTGCTGGCCCCTAACTTAAGCCGCCAATTTGTCGAGCGAGGTAGGTCGCGTAGTTATCTGTCATACCACTAATAAAATCTAATGCTCGCATATAGGCCTTATAAAGAGGCAACTCCGGCGATGGTGCATGAATTCCCATCAAACTTATAATGCGATCGCTACGATAACTCAATCCTTCACCCTGCAATTGATAGTTGTCATAGACAGCATGGCAAAATGCTTCGAGTAATACCCCTAGGGTTGTATACGCACCAACCTCCAGCTCAGTTTTTCGGGTATCTGGGAATACCTTTTCTCGTGCTAATTTTTTAGCTTGATACAGGCCATCTCGCACACCGGGATCACCATCAGCTAAGAGTTCGCCAGTGTACTCACCGCGCATAATCAAATGCTGATTATTCATATAGGCTTGGACAGCAGAGCTCACCATATGCTTCATTGCCATACCCCTCAATGCCGAAATTTTTCGGCGTGCAGACGCTTGAGAGGTAAAAATCTCTGCTTCATAAGAGGTATCACCACAGAGTGTTAGCAAGATCGGTTTGATCTCATCAAAGGTCAAAATATTTAACTCAATGGCATCTTCCAGATCCAGAATGGCATAACAGATGTCATCTGCTGCCTCCATCAAATAAGTCAGCGGGTGGCGACACCAACAGCCTTTAGACTTCTCGATTAAACCTAGTTCTTTGCCTAATTTATTTAATATTTCAACTTCAGTTTGATAGGCACTGAATTTACCTTTATCCCCCGCATAATCAGCACTCCAAGGATATTTCAAAAGCGCTCCAAGGGTTGGATAAGTTAAGCGTAAGCCTCCATCAAACAGGTGGTTCTCTATGCGAGTGACAACCCGAAAGCCTTGAGCATTGCCTTCAAAAGTCATTAGATCCAAACGTTCAGAATCAGAAAGATTTTGTAGTAACGCACTGTTTTCTTGGCGTTTAAACCAATCCCTTATTGCATACTCGCCCGCATGCCCAAAGGGAGGGTTACCAATATCATGTGCTAAGCAGGCGGATTGTACGATCATGCCTATGTCGTAGGCCGTGGCCCACTCCGGAAGCTGATCCTGAATTAACTCCCCTACGCGTATACCTAAGGTTCGTCCTAAGCTACCCACCTCAATAGAGTGGGTTAAACGCGTGTGGATATGATCATTCAAGGACATCGGATGAACTTGTGTTTTTCGCCCTAAGCGTCTGAAAGCACTGGAGAAAATTATCCGATCCTGATCTTTATGAAAATGGCTTCTCCCAAACTCATCTTCAGTTACTTCTGCATGGCCGTAACGCTTGGTTGTGAGTAACTTCTGCCACTGCATTTCCATGTAGTACTCTCCGCTCAGCAACTTCATTCAGACTCATATTGTCGGCCATTTACAGGCTTTCTATATAAGTTTTTTGGTTAACCATACGCGTAATTGATTACGCTTCTGCTATTAGTTTTTTAGCCTCATCGCCAATCGCTTTTAACGCTTCTTCTGTTTTTTCAGTTAGCTTTTTGGAAAAGCTTAAGCGCACAAAATTACGATACTTACCTGACGCAGAGAAGATAACCCCTGGCGCAATGCTAACTTGCTTCGCCTCTAGCCTTTTATTTAGTTTTATTGAATCGACTGCTACAGGAAATTCTACCCAAAGCAGATACCCACCTTCGGGGTAACTCATACGAGTGCCTTCTGGGAAGTAACGTCTGACAAGGTCGATCATCATATCCCGGCTATGGTGATATTGAGCTCTCACCTTTCTAAGGTGGCGTTCGTAATACCCCTTAGCAATAAACTCAGCAACCGCTTCCTGCTGGACTGGTGGGTTACTCACAGTCGAAACAAACTTTTTATGCAACACCCTTTCAGTACATTGCCCCGGTGCCACCCAACCTAATCGCAAACCATAAGCAATGGTTTTAGAAAAAGAGGAACAAAGCAGAACACGACCTTCTTCATCAAAGGATTTAATAGTCCTTGGGCGGGGTGATTTATAGAAAAGATCGCCGTAAATATCATCTTCGATGATCGGAATATCGTACTGCTGTGCAAGTCGTAACAATTCCTTCTTACGGCTTTCAGGCATGGTATATCCCAGTGGATTGTTACAGGTTGGCGTCACTTGGATCGCAGCGATTGGCCACTGTTCTAGTGCCAATTCTAATGCTTCTAAGCTGATACCTGTCTCAGGGTGCGTCGGAATCTCCATCGCTTTTAACCCCAGCGCTTTTATCGCCTGAGTCGATCCATAAAAACTAGGTGAATCCGTTGCTACGACATCGCCTGGTTTCGTGGTTGCACGCAAACTGCAAACTAGAGCTTCCTGACAACCGCTGGTAATGATGATGTCATCGGGATGAAGCTTGCATCCCGAATCTGAAGCTAGCCGCGCAATCTGCTTACGCAGCTTCTCGCTCCCCTGAATCTCACTGTAATTGAGAAATTGTTCTGACTGCAATCCAGCTGAGTTAGTTAACGCTTTCAGTAAGGGCTTTAATGTCGGGGTATTAATTTCCGGGCTCGCAGTACCTAAAGCAATGTGCCCATGCCCTTTGGCACTGTTTAATAGATGATAAACCTGTTCCCAATGCGACACTTCCAGAGGGCGTTGTGCCGGTCGGCTCACTTCTGGTAATTCCGGTGCCTCTCCTCTGGACTTTACGTAGTATCCAGATTTCGGCCTTACTTCAACAAACCCATTCTCTTCTAAACGAAGATAAGCTTCTTGAACTGTCGAAATACTGACTTCTCTCTCTTTACTTAACGATCTTATCGAAGGCAGCTTGCTCCCCACAGGGTAATACCCTTGCTCTATACGCTTAATCAAAGCATCTTGGAGCTGTTCATACAGTTTCATAAAAAATGACCATTACAGTGAAATATTACAGTACAGATAAAATAAAAATTAGCATCACAGAGATAATTACACAAATCTGTAATGCCTAATTAATTATTTTCTAAATCTGTATACTATTTATCACCTAATTTAACATTACTCCATGATCAGAAATCAATATCTGTACATATTTTCAAGTATACAAATAGACCTTAAACACTACAGATAAAGGAGTACAAAAATGCAACGTCACTTAAAACTGTCCAGCTTATTATTAGGAGGGCTGCTACTTAGCGGTTGTGATAGCAGCTATCACGCGTTTGACGGCAAAAGCGGATTCAGCTTTACCCCGATCAATAGCGACGAACATAGCGTGGAATATATAGGGGATAAAAAGAGTAGTCAGAAAGATGTCGAAACAATGTGGCATCATGCGGCAAGAGAACTGTGCCGAGGCGGAGCATATCAGCATCAGATCTTTTCGCGCACTTCTGAAAAGCAAGCGTTAAAACAGTACGGTGGCGGAAACATACTCCCCCCAGAAAGCACTACCTATCAAGTTAAAGGGGATATCCTCTGCCTTGCTCCTAATTTAGCAAACAAGGCAGTAATCAAGGATAGAGTATTACTTGGCAAACACTTTTCCTCCGATCAACTTGAAAGCGGGAGCGCCACGAATTAATGCTTCACGCGCAAACACCATCTGACATCCCGGACATTCACAAGGAGTCTTGGTATGATCTTCATTGATCCGTTCTTTGAAGCACTTTACTAAGGCTCCCTTCCCTCCCTTCCTATATTTGAACAACAACGTTTTACATCTTGCGCAATACACGTTAACCGTTGTCAAAGGACCTTTCTTATTAGGCTTTGCCATACTTCCTTTATTTCCTTAAAAACCGATCCCTTCGCTGACCCAGACCGTTAGCCAAATACCCAGTAATTTAGATCCGCTATTATCTATCCTCACCAAGAAAATTGGCATAAAAAAAGCGGACATAAATGCCCGCTTTAACAACCTAGTTTCTTTTACGTTTTAAACTGGTTTACCAAAGTTGTTAAGCGCTGTTCGAGCTGCGACATTTCCGCAGTGGTCGCAGATAGCCTATCGGCATTACCACTCGCTTTTTCAGAGATATCAGCAATATGCTGAATACTTCTGCTTAGCTCATCTGCCACAGCTGTTTGCTGCTCCGCTGCGGTTGCGATTTGAGTACTCATGCCACTGATATCACTAACAGAGGTCGTTATAGTATTTAACTGATCCCCAGTATGACTCGCTTTTTCAACTGTACGATCTGTTTGTTCACGACTACGCTCCATCTCCTGAACAGCTTGGCGCGCACCTGATTGAAGTTTTTCAATCATGGATTGAATTTCATCTGTACTCTGTTGCGTTCTATTGGCAAGCGTTCTTACTTCATCAGCCACAACAGAGAAACCACGACCTTGCTCACCCGCCCTTGCAGCTTCAATCGCTGCATTCAAAGCAAGTAGATTGGTTTGGTCCGCAATCTCTTTAATGACATTAATAACCGTACCAATATGCTCTGAATCACGGTCTAACTGACCAATAACATCCGCAGCATTATTCACACCACTCTGTAGTGACTGAATTGAATTGATGGTTTCATTTACAACGACCTGACCACCCTGGGCAGAATCATCAGCCGTTTGCGCAGAGTGCGAGGCATTGGTTGCGTTTGTAGATACCTCTTGCACAGCTGCAGCCATCTGGTGAATTGCAGCAGCAACCTGCTCGGTTTCCTGACGCTGATCATTTACCTCTTGCCTAGTGTCATCAACGACACCTGTCATACGAGAAGTTGCACTTGAAAGCTCTTCGATTGAAGATTTAACCTCAACAATGAGCGACTGAATTTTAGCTGCGAAAGAGTTAAACCCATGAGCGAGCTCGCCTACTTCACCTTTAGCACTGGTATCTAAGCGCTTACTAAGATCACCTTCACCCTCGCCAATATCTTTTAATGCGGCTGCAGCTGCAGCTAACGGATTAGCAATGCTGTTCGCCAACATTATTGAAACCAAACCAAAGACTATAACAAAGCCGCCACCAATCATTAAAATAAACATCATGGTATTGGTAATTTCTGCTTCCAGCTTTTCTGTAGCAGCTGCAACTTGATCATCAATATCATCAATATAAAAACCAGTACCTACCATCCATTCCCAATTTTCCAGGCCAATAGCGTAACTCAGCTTATCCACATCCGCATTTTTGGAAGGCTTCGTCCAAACGTAGGTTAAGTAGTCTCCCCCTTTTTTCGCTGCTTTGATTAGCTCTTCAATAATTAGAACACCATTTTTATCTTTCAAACCCATCAAGTTTTTACCGCGCAATTGCGGTTTAGGGCGTGTAGCTAAATTAGTACCGTCGTACTTGTACACGAAAATATAACCGTCACCTTTATCCCCATAGGAAAGCTCGGTCATAATTTTCAACGCCTGCTCTTGTGCGTATAGGTCGTCTTTACCTGTTCCTTCATAAATGTGCTTAACCGATGATGTTGCCAAATCGACATAGCTCTTCAATGACTCTTTTTTACTCGCCATTAACTCGGTACGCAATTCCTCGATTTCATGCTCACCTAGAGCTCTTAACTGAAAATTAACAACGACCATGACGACACCCAATACCGCAATCAACGGTATCAGTGTTAATAAAAGCATTTTATGTTTTAGCGCCATATTGCCCATGAGTTAACTCACTCCAACTCTTATTTGCGGCTTAAGGCATATAGGTATGCACCTTAGAATGTCCATATTTCAAACCGCATTTATTGTTATTGTTACGCAAAGTCTGTGCTTTCTAATTTAATTTTTATTTACACTGACTATGCGGCTTTTAGTTCGATACAGTTCCCATCTGGATCTTCGATGTAAACTGAACTACCAAAGCCTGTTGCGCCGTTCCTGTTTTCAACCCGTCCATAAGGCACTCCTTCCCTCCCCAAAAAAGGAAATAACACCTCGGGTTCAAATGGTTTAATCCTCAAACAAAAATGATCAAGATTTGCGTGTTCACTACGCTCTGTAACCGGCTTGATATCAATCAGAGAGTCACCTGCTCTAAGTTGATACATCGGAGGGCTTTCCACCTTACGAATCAGTTCACAGCCAAGAACACGGACATAAAAGTCCAAACACGCTTCCTCATTGAGAGTGTTTAGAACAATGTGATCTAGCTTTTCTATCGTAAACGTCATAAGCGCCTCCTACCGAGCGCAATCTTCAAATCTTAGAAATGGCTCAACAGTACTTAGGAGTTACATACTCTACTACTATAGAACGATTCTCAAAGATAGCAAAACTCTTTTGATATCAGATAATTGCTTAATAGATGACCAATAGGTAATTCACCCGAAATGAGTGGGAAATAACTGAGGTGACGACGGGTTTGATAATTAGGTAATATGCCAACAAATAAATCTAATTGTTGATAAGACTATGTTTAAAAAAATTCTCGCAATTTTCACACTTACGTTTTCTCTTATAAACGTCGCTTTTGCTGAACAAGCCAACCCGCAGATTGTTATGAAAACCAATTTGGGTGACATCAAATTAGAGCTTTATCCAGAAAAAGCCCCGATCACGGTTAAAAACTTCCTAGATTATGTAGATAGCGGCTTCTATGAAGGCACGATTTTTCACCGTACTATTCCAAGTTTTATGATTCAAGGTGGTGGTTTCACCCAAGGCCTTGAAAGAAAAGAGGTTCGAGACCCAATTAAAAATGAATCAACTAACGGCTTGAGCAATCAACAGGGAACGATCTCGATGGCCCGCACCAACTTCCCTGACAGTGCTACATCACAGTTTTTTATCAATGCGGTTAACAACTACAACCTTGATGCACGCGGTAGACGCCCAGGTTATGCGGTATTTGGTAAAGTAACTGAGGGTCTGGATCTAGTGGTTCGTATTAGCCGAAGCCCTACTGCGCCTAAAGGTGGCCACCGTAATGTCCCACAACAAACAGTGATTATCGAAAAGATTGAACGCTTAGCTGCCGAATCAAAGGCGAACTAAGCGAAGACGGTTAGCATTACTCACAACTGTCACTGAAGACATGGCCATAGCAGCACCTGCTATGGCCGGATTCAGAAGAATACCAGCCACTGGAAACAAAACCCCCGCTGCAACTGGGATTGCTAGCCCGTTGTATATAAAGGCTCCGAACAAGTTCTGGCGAATATTTCGAACCGTTTGTTTAGACAGATTTATCGCCTTCTCGACACCTTTTAAAGAGCCCGAAATCAAAGTCACGTCAGAGCTCGCTATCGCAATATCAGAGCCAGAACCGATCGCATAACCAAGATCAGCTTGTGCTAGTGCCGGCGCATCATTAACACCGTCACCGACCATCGCCACCACTTCACCCTGCTCCTGCAAACGTTGAATAACGGCCTGCTTTTCCTCAGGCCTTACATCCGCAAAAACTTGATTGATCCCTACAGACTTTGCCACAGCATTTGCTGTTTTACTGTTATCCCCTGAGAGTAAAACAACGTTTAAACCTGAAGCTTTAAGTGCACTAATCGCTTGTTCAGAGTCCTCTTTAATTGGATCTGCAACACCAAACAACGCAACCAGACTATTATTCTGAGCAACAAAGACAAGGGATTTAGATTCGTTACTCCACTTAGAAACCACTTCTGTCACTTGGTTACAATCAACTTGGTTTTCGTCCATCCATGCTTGATTGCCGATATACCATCTGCCAGAGTCAGTTTCGGCAATGACCCCTTGCCCAGATACATTCTGAAAATTCGTAACCTCTACTGACAATTCCCCAGCCGCAAACTGCTTAACCAATGCAGTCCCCAATGGATGCTCCGAATGAGCCTCAATAGCTGCCACAGTTGCTCTAACTAAGGCCTGATCACCACGTAGAAACAACTGATCTGTAACCTCCGGCTCACCTCGAGTCACCGTACCAGTTTTATCTAACACGACGACTGAGATTTTTTCGGCTAATTGCAGAGCATCCGCATTACGAATCAAAATACCGTTTTGCGCGGCTTTACCGACAGCTACCATAACTGACATAGGTGTCGCCAATCCTAAAGCGCACGGACAAGCAATTATCAGCACAGTCATCATAGTAATTATGGCGTAGGTCAACTGAGGCTCTGGGCCGAACAGCCACCAAATGACAGCAGTGACAACGGCTAAACCCATTACGACTGGAACAAAAACAGCTGCAATTTTATCGGCCAGTTTTCCGAGTTCCGGCTTGCAGTTTTGAGCTTCACGCACTGCCTCAATGATCTGTGCTAGTACCGTTTGGGAACCAATCTGCTCAACTTTAATAAGCAAGCTTCCTGATCCATTCAATGTCCCGCCCACTACAGAATCACCAATCTCCTTATTCACCGGCATTGATTCCCCGGTTAACATAGATTCATCCAAGTAACTGCTGCCAGACAATACCTGACCATCGATTGGCACTCGCTCTCCTGGGCGAACACGGATCTCATCTCCTAAGGCGAGGAGTTCAACGGGTATTTCTTTTTCCTCACCATCACGAACACGAAGCGCTGTAGCAGGTCGAAGATTCATAAGGCTGCGAACAGCATCACCGGTTTTCTTTCGCGCTCGAGCCTCCAATGCCTGCCCAAGTAGAATAAAACCAAGAATCATCACAGAAGCTTCGTAATAAAGATGGCGTGCTTCCATAGGTAGTTCGATGCCTGAAGCAGAAACGAGCAATAGACCAGTAGAGTAGATCCACGCAGCTCCTGTCCCTAAAGCGATTAAGCTATCCATATTAAATCGCCCTAGAAAAGCCGATTTATAAGCACCTTGATAGATATGCCCCGCGCAGAAAAACATCAAAAGTAGCGCAGCCACACCAGTCACTGCCCCTACCCATAGTCCTGAGGTTGTTGTGATATCTGGCATCATGCCCAACCAGCCTTGAAGCATTAACAAAGCCCCAAAAGCCAAACCAATCACACTGCGCTTAAGCGTTATCTGATACTGTCTATTTTCTCGCGCTTCGATTTGCTCGAAGTCAGTTTCATCAGTGATCTCTTCTGCACCATACCCTGCACTTTCTACTGCAGCGATAACGTGCTCAACACTGGATTCAGAGGAAACACTTAAGCTTCGATCAGCAAAATTAACCGCAAAGTCCTCAATTACATCTGCTTGCTGTAAGCCTTTTTCCAATGACCTAACACAGCCTGCACATTTAACGCCTTGCAAAGACAACCGATAAATCATGATGAAACCTGTAGTATGGTTAATAGATTGAGAAATTACGTGATGAAACTACCTTAAGCATAAACCCTAAAGCTAACTATAGGGTCAAGAATATATAGGAGAGGATGTGTGAGGTAAGGCGGCTACGACTTCTTTTCCATAGCAACATAACTGCCACTAAGACGCATAGCGACTTGGTCTTTCTGTTTAATTTCGATCACTAAATCCATCCGAGAACGGCCCTTAGCCTGCATTTTTTGATCAAAAACAGCTAACGCTTCGACATCAGGCAGCTGGCATTCTGCGGTAAAATCAGAGGTTACCGGCAGGAAATACTCCAGCTTACTCTCACGAATAACCACATCATCGTTTCTGCCCTGAGCACGAAGATACAAAGTCACAGCACTCCAACCGCAGAGTGTGGATAAAGTTGCTAGAGATCCGCCAAAGCCTGTGCCCTTATCGTTTACATTAGGCTCAAGCGCTGCAGACATTCGCAAGCACTTGCCATCCCAATCTAAAGGCTTTACTCCCATATGATTAACCAATGGGATTTGTGATTTAAGCCAAGTAAGAAACTCAGTAGTACTGTTTGCTTCGCTCAAAGGGTGCTACCTATACGCCAGTCCATTCAACGACATACTCCTGCTGATCATGCACAGGAGCCTTACGTAATTTCTTTGGTGTTCCTAGATAGATATAACCAATAATCGTTTCCTGCTCAGTTAAACCTAAGCCTTCACGTACAACTGAGTTATAAGCCATATCACCTGTTCGCCACATAGCCCCTAGACCCTGAGCATAAGCAGCTAAAATCATATTCTGAGCGGCACAGCCTGCTGAAACCTCCTGCTCTAAAACAGGAATTTTAGGACTATCTTTGACTGCGGCAATCACAACTAACATGCATGGCGCTCGAAGAGGCATCGCACGAATTTTATCTTGTTTTGCATCAGGCAGTTCAGCATCGTTCGCTAAAGCACCGCGAAGAAAAAGCTCACCAAGCTTTACCCTAGCATCGCCTTGCACAGACAAAAAGCGCCATGGACGGAGCGCTCCATGATCGGGCGCACGTAAAGCTGCCTGGTAAATGTTCTTTAACTGCTCTTCGGTCGGGCCTGGCTCATTCAAAACCGGGCAAGAAACACGATTATGTAATAATTCTAAAGCTTCCATATTACCCTCTACTGGCGGCTCAAACGCAGATTATCAATATCTTCAGAATCACTACTTCTGAATGGATTAATATCTAAACCACCACGGCGAACATAACGTGCATAAACATTCAGGCTCTGTGGCTTACAGCGCTCCCAGATGTGCATAAAAATATTTTCTACACATTGCTCATGGAAATCGCCATGCTCACGGTAAGAGATGATGTATTTCAGTAAGCCTTCTCTATCGATCTCTTTACCACAATAACTAATACCGAGCGTCGCCCAATCAGGCTGCCCCGTTACAGGACAGTTTGATTTGAGAAGATGGCTATAAAGCACCTCCTCAACATCATCTTCACCCGTTGTTAATAACTCTGGCGCTGGAGTGTATTGGGTAATCTCAACATCCTGATTATCGATACAAAAGCCCGTGAATTGCCCAAATTCTGGTGCTTGATCAGGATGGTATATACGAACCTCTACGCGTCCACCAGCGGCTGCTGATAGGTCCTCGATTAAGCGTTCTTTCACTTCGCTTTCAGAGGAAAATTTACTGAGATTGAATGAGTTTAAATACAGCTTAAACGACTTAGACTCGATAATATTTTCAGAATCAGCAAATACCTTAAACTCAGCTAAACGTACCTCGGGTTTACCACGCTGATTCAACCAAGACATCTCATAGGCGTTCCAAATATCAACACCTACAAATGGAAGCTCTTTACGTTCTACACCTTGCTGCTTCCAATTGACGTCGCGTGCAATTGGATACAACAGATTTGGATCATAGCTGTTAACGTACTCGGTACCTTGCCCTAATGGCGAGCTGGCAATTACATCATGTTCTTTCATTTAACTACGGATACCTTTACCGTTTTGTAGCAGATATAGGGCATATGAAAATAGACCGGCGATAAACAGAATAATCATGCCGAAAGCAAACCCTACATTTATATCACTTACACCTAGAATACCGTATCTAAAGGTATTCACCATATACAGAATCGGATTTAACTGAGAAACCCCTTGCCAAAACTCCGGCAGTAACTGTATCGAATAAAACACCCCACCCAAATAGGTTAAAGGGGTGAGCACGAAGGTCGGAATGATGCTGATATCATCAAACGAGTTCGCAAAAACAGCATTGATAAAACCGCCTAAAGCAAACAGCACTGAAGTTAGGAAGACAATCGCAATAGTCACTAGAAGGTTCTGAACCTGAAGATCGGTAAAGAATAGAGACAATATTGTGACAATTAAACCAACGCCCAACCCACGCGCCACTCCACCTAAAACAAAACCACTTAAAATCACCCAGTTAGGAACAGGCGAAACTAGTAGCTCCTCAATGTTTTTTTGGAATTTAGTGCTATAGAACGATGACACTACGTTGCTATAAGAGTTAGTAATTACTGACATCATAATCAGGCCTGGCACTATATATTCCATATAGTCAAAGCCACCCATCTCACCGATCCGGCTACCAATCAGATTACCGAAGATGATGAAATACAGTGTCATAGTGATGGCAGGAGGTAGAAGCGTCTGAGCCCAGATCCGCATAAAACGCTTTATTTCGCGTCGAACAATGGTCCAGAAAGCTACCAATAAATCTTGGGTATTCATGCCTAATCCTAATCCAAACTTTTATCTACTAACGCAACAAACAACTCTTCCAATCGATTGGATTTGTTACGCATACTACTCACATTCACACCCTGCTTTTGTAGCTCAACAAAGAGCGTATTCAAGCTCTGATGTTTTTCTACATCCACTTCTAACAGATGGTCACCTTGCAATCTGATCGGATAACCTGAGACCACTGGTGCAGCTTCTAAGTTTGAATCGAGATCAAGTAGGAAAGTTTCAGTATTCAGTTGCTGCAACAGAGCTCGCATGCTGGTGTTTTTAACAATATTACCCTGATCAATAATCGCAATATTGCGACAAAGACTTTCCGCTTCTTCTAAGTAGTGTGTCGTCAGAATGATTGTGGTTCCCGCCGCATTAATCTCTTGTAAGAACTCCCACATGGAACGTCTTAACTCGATATCTACGCCAGCTGTTGGCTCATCCAGAATCAAAAGTTTTGGATCATGCATCAATGCTCGCGCAATCATTAAACGACGCTTCATGCCACCCGATAGCATGCGAGCAGCACCGTTACGCTTATCCCATAAACCTAGTTGTTTTAGGTAATAATCTGCTCGCTCTCCAGCTGCTTTACGGTTAATACCGTAATATCCCGCCTGAGTAATTAAAATATCCCGCACGTTTTCAAACATGTTGAAATTAAATTCTTGCGGCACAACACCCAGATATTTTTTGGCTTGGGTTAAGTCCTTATCCAAATCCACCCCGAAGATCGATACGCTGCCCGAGGTTTTATTCACCAAGGAGGAGACAATACCCAAGGTAGTCGATTTACCAGCACCATTAGGGCCTAGTAAGGCGAAAAAATCCCCTTGTTGAACATCAAAGGAGATATCCTTTAATGCTTCAAAGCCATTCCCATAGACTTTACGCAGGTTTTTTATAGAGAGCGCTAACGTCATTAATCTTTCCAAAAATATAAGCAGGTAATTATCCAAATCGACTTAGAACCTAAGTGAATTGAATCTCTCATCGCAAGATTTAAGCAAACTGTGCAAATACAGGATTAAGTCAGGTGTAAGGCTGGCTGCAATGAGCCTGAGCTTATAAAATAACCCTGTCCATTATCTGGAGAGCAAAATGACATCTTACCAAATTCATCACCTGAATTTCTTAAAAATTGCTTACAATAACTTTATTAATCGAGATCCTTTCAAATCAGAAACACCGACTCAAGATGATTTGGATTTTATTGAGGAATTTCAGCAACTGATTGAGAATTTCGAATCACAAGAAGCTGGCGTTTATGATCAAGGCGCTGATTTCATTGATAAAGCTTTCCGTCGCTATCCAGAGTTAGCACACCTTATTGCCCGCGACCTTCTTTGGTTTTTTGGGGGTAATAATCTTCACAATATGACGGATGATGAAATTCAAAAATTCCAACAGCTAGATGAAATGCGCTTTGAAGCCGAAGAAAATAATGAAGAGTTTGATTACATCAATAAACGCGCAGGCTTATTTGGCCAGAACTAATTAGTTTATAGCGTCCACATAGTCTCTATTCGAAAGAGATTTCAACTGCCTGGTTCATAACAAAATCAGGCAGTTCATCAGCTGGTAAAGGACGACTAAAATAATAACCTTGTATCAAGTGACAGCCATGTTGCCGTAAGTAAGATAGCTGATCACTAGTCTCAACACCTTCAGCCAAAGCCTCAAGACCTAAACTCTGCGCCAATACGATAATCGCCTTAACAATGGCTTCCCCTTCTGGGTTTGTGCCAATATCACGCACAAAACTCTGGTCTATCTTCAAGGTATTCAGCGGCAACTTTTTCAAGTAACTAAGCGAAGAAAAACCTGTACCAAAATCATCCATCGATAGTGAAAGTCCCATATCGCGGAACTTATGTAGCTTAGGAATAGTGATTTCCGGTTGTCTAAGTAAGAAATTTTCAGTCACTTCTAAATCAAGGAGATCTGGAGAAATATTAGTTTCTCGTATAACCCGTCTTACGGTGGAAAGTAAGCTTTCATGCATAATCTGCTGCCCAGCAATATTCACCCCGATACGGATATCCATGCCTTGATCATGCCAAGCCTTACCATTACGGCACGCTTCCTCTAGAACCCATTCACCTATAGGCACAATAAGCCCCTGCTCTTCAGCAAGAGGGATAAATTTAGCCGGAGAAATCATTCCCGCTTCTTCGTGCTGCCAACGCAATAGGGCTTCAACCCCCATTACACTGCCATCCCTCGCATCAATTTGCGGCTGATAGAAAATTCTAAATTCTTCTTTTTCTAATGCTCGACGAAGATCATTCACCAACGAGAAGCGCTCGTAGCGCTGACTTCCTTGCTCGTCATGATAAAAGCGCAACTGATTTTTCCCGCTTTCTTTGGCATCAAACATTGCCACGTCAGCATGCTGAATAAGGCTAATTACATCACGTCCATGCTCAGGGAAAAGGGAAATGCCGATACTGACCGTACTGAATATTTCATAACCATCAATAAAGAAAGACTGCCTAAACGCTCTAAGAATATGCTGGGCCACCAGCTCCACTTCACGAACTGAACTTTTTCCTTCAAGCAGAATAGTAAATTCATCTCCACCTAGACGCGCCAAAACACCATCGTTGGCGATAACCGTTTGGATACGTTCAGCCGTTTGCTGTAAAAGCTCATCCCCCACAGGGTGCCCAAGCGAATCATTTACATCTTTGAAAGAATCTAAATCACAGAAAAGGACAGCAACAATAGTGTTATCAGGCTCACACCTGCGAATAGCACTTTCTACTTTTTCATTAAAAAACAAACGATTTGGAAGCGCTGTCAATGGATCATGATTTGCCATCCAAATAAGCCGTTTTTCTGCATGCTGACGTTCGGTAAAATCCAAACCTATAGAAAGAATCTGCGCATCAGCACCCGGGATATTCAAAATGGAGTGTAACCAAGAAATTTGCAGCATCTGTCCTGTACTAGAACGGATGGATGACTCAATTTGTACCTTTGACTCTTTACGAGTAAGCAAATTCTCCAACTGCACTTTGAGCTCTTCTTGACGCTTTGGGTCATGATTAAGGTCAAGATAATGCATCAGCTTAGCATCAGCAGAAGATAGCCCTAAAACCTCCTGCCCAAATCGATTCAAAGTAACTATGTTCCCATTGCTATCTAGCGTTAGGATGATTGTTTCAGCTGTATCAAGCAGACTAGTAACAAAGTCCCTTTCTGCTTCTAATTGCACTGATCGCTCGGTTAGATTTTGTGCCCGCTCCAGCAAAGAAGTTTCCAGCCTCTCTAATTGATTGGCTAAATCCAACGTACTATCTTTCAATAAATCCAATTCATCTTCGTAGATAGCCTTACGCTGAATAGCGCCAAGGCGCTGACGCATTTCGGTAAAGGCACTTCCAGCCAATAAAGGGAGTAGCACAGATATCTCAGTGATCATATTTAGTGGCGAACGAATCATTGCCAACTGAAACAGAGCTGCCAAGAATAGGCCTATACCAGATACCATCAACTGCTGGAAAAGTTCAGCTTGAGCTTCGCGATAGCTTTGAGTGTGATCATCAATCAAAATCCAATAGGCAGCACCAGGCTCAGCCCCTAATGGCGGCTGAAGTATGATCTGATACTTTTTTTCGCCACTCTCAACTTCAAATACACCTCCTTTCGGGGGAATACTCTTTTCACTGACCAACTTATTAAGCAGCGTAACGTTATCGGACTTCTCTGTCAGATATTTTAAATCCAGTTTCCATAAACGAGCGGCTTTCACTTGGTTTTTTGGCTGAACAGCCAAGCCGATATCTCTGCCACTTTGCTTCTTAAAATCAAGAATAACATCACGCATTTCGCGCCCAACTACCATGACTCCAACATTGTCCTTTTCAAGACGGACTGGCATAGCGACATAACGTAAACATTCTTTGACGCAATAGAAGTAGTTATAAGGCGTTTCTTTAGATAAAACTTGGGATATGACAGAAAAAGGAAGCTTAACAATGATTCCTTGCTTGTGAAGCGCTTGACCATATTGGTCATATAGATAAACAGCATCCATTGCACCATTCATCAACAAACCGGGAAAATAACGCTCAATTGACTCAATATAAGCACCGGCAGAAGCCCCTTTTGAGTCGACAACAATAGGGATCATCTGCCCCATTTCGAGCAAACGATCAAAGGAAGAAGAAACTAAGCCCTCTAATACAAAAAGATCTCGCTCTGAAGATTCAAACTGTTCTTGAGTGGTTTTTTGAGTCAACTGTACATAAGAGTAGTAACTATACGCCAAGTGCAAAACAGCCAGCACAAGGATAAGGTTAAGAAAAACCTTCCAGCGCAGACTTAAAAAAGACCTTTCAGTTGAACTCTCAATCGACATATAGCTTAAAACCTATAGGTCGCTTGTAAGGAAAGCATATCCCAATCTTCAACCTCATCCTGGTCATTCGGATTTTCTTGAGCAGCTAACCAGCCTGTACCTTCAACTTTATGCCACTCTGCACGTAATAACCAATTTTGATTAGGCTTCCAACCAACCCCTAGCGTCCAATCAAAGGAAAATTGAGTATGAGCAGGCATACCTAGTAACGCTGCGGTATCCGTCCCATCACGGTCATCTTTGTCTAAATAAAGCATGTCACGACGTAAAAATAGTGTCAGATCAGATGTTAAACGGTGATCCAGCTGAAGATAAAAAGATTCTGTTGTATTTTCAGGAATTAATGCATAAACACCAGCTAAACTTCCCCAGTTAATTTCCTGTTGGAAATATTCACCTGTCAGGCTCCATTTCTGCCAGTTGTATTGCATAGACAGTACTGTAACATCAATATCTACACGCCCATCACCTGGGGCCCCCAGAGAAGGCGTATCAGGGCCATCAAAATCTAATTTAAAACCACCAATAGTAGCTGCAACCACAAAGCTATAATCACTTAAACTATATTCTGTGCGCCATAAATGCCCAGTGCTGTCGCTAAAAGCGCCATCCCAATTATTATTTAAATATGCGTATTCCACGTTTAGATCTTTACGTGGTTCCCCCATAACAAGTTCAGATTCCAAGGCACCATGATCAAACAGATAACGGCCGTACAATCTAAAACCGTCAGAAGACAATTCTAAGTTTCTGGCTTTATCAAAATATAAAGATTGTGGTAGAACTGCGGATGGACGAGTAAACGCCACATCTCGTGTCTTATTATAGAAACCAAAGGGATTCTTAATACGACCTACACTTATACCAAAAGACCCACGCTCACCTTCATAAACCCGATAATCAAGCAAGCCATAATCGACAGTGAGATCACCATCATCAACCTCACCTGCTCTACGTGACATTAACTGCCCAGTCAGCAGTAGACGATCACTTAAACGCCAAGAAGCATTTCCGGCAATTTCCCGAAAATCCCAACTGCCCGATTCACTATCACCGTAGAAGCTATTATCACTAGTATGGGTATATCCCTGAGTAATAAACCCATTAAATTCTATATCAGGTGCCCCTTGTACTGACATAGAAACGGAGGCCACTATGAGCAACAGCAACCTATTTAATCGTAATGACTTTAACATTCAGCCCTCCTTGGATCGATGTCATCACATAGCCTATAGCCCCTTTAGTTTGGGACACTCGTTGAAGCATTTCAGCTTCGGAATTAACCGTAATCGGTGATTGTCCCGCACCAGAAAAAACAGATCGATCCCAGATATTAGATAGCTGATAAGGGAATATACCCAAAGACTGCTTAACAAAAAGCTGATGTTCAGCTTGGTAAGGCGGAAGAATGAATACATGAACTGGCATGCCATCTGGCCAAGTTCGTGTACGCATGGAGAAGATTGAAAGCAAATATTGCTTCGACAGACTTTCCAGAGAGACCTCTGAATTGACTATCACCTCAGACAAAGCTGTCTTAGGTAGCAACAACAGCAGTAATAAAACCAGAGTTCTGATCATACAATGAAGCCAACCACATCCTATGTGAAACAGCCTGGTATTATACCCAAACGGCATAAATACCTTATCTGGCCGAATATTCGCTTAGTTTAGACTAAACACACACTCACTGCCCAGTAACTGAGGAAAAAATAAGCATAAAGGAGGAATGGCGTCCCATAGGGGGTTCGAACCCCTGTTACCGCCGTGAAAGGGCGGTGTCCTAGACCACTAGACGAATGGGACGCAACAAATTGTAAACTCCGAAGAGTTGGAGCGGGAAACGAGGTTCGAACTCGCGACCCCAACCTTGGCAAGGTTGTGCTCTACCACTGAGCTATTCCCGCAATCTCTTAAGATCAATATTCTTAAGAAGAGAATGGCGTCCCATAGGGGGTTCGAACCCCTGTTACCGCCGTGAAAGGGCGGTGTCCTAGACCACTAGACGAATGGGACGCAACAAATTGTAAACTCCGAAGAGTTGGAGCGGGAAACGAGGTTCGAACTCGCGACCCCAACCTTGGCAAGGTTGTGCTCTACCACTGAGCTATTCCCGCATATTTTCTTAAGATAAATAATCTAAAGAAAATGGCGTCCCATAGGGGGTTCGAACCCCTGTTACCGCCGTGAAAGGGCGGTGTCCTAGACCACTAGACGAATGGGACGCTGCTGTTCCTCAAAGGGTGTTCCCTTGTGAGGAGGCGCGTATATTAAAGAACTGATTCTGGTGGGTCAACCCTATTTTCAAGAAAAAATTGCAGTTTTTTTGTTATTGAAAAAATATTTAAAACAACGCTCAAAAATTAAACAAAAATCCACCTAACCTATTGGTTAGAAAGGCGTTATTAAGAACACCACCGAATTAGAAAAAACAAATGTAAGCATAATTGCTCAATCAACATTCAATTCATTGAAGTAAATGAATAATGCGACCGAACGGAAAGTCTAAACAAACAAATAGAAAACTTAAGGGAGAAAACAAACAATCGAGAGAGGATAAATTTCAGGCATAAAAAAACCAGCAATAAGCTGGCTGCATTTGGAGCGGGAAACGAGGTTCGAACTCGCGACCCCAACCTTGGCAAGGTTGTGCTCTACCACTGAGCTATTCCCGCATATTCTTTTTAACTATAAGCTAGAAAGAAAATGGCGTCCCATAGGGGGTTCGAACCCCTGTTACCGCCGTGAAAGGGCGGTGTCCTAGACCACTAGACGAATGGGACGCTGTAGTTCCAGATAAGCTCTGAAAGCGGGGCATATAATATATACACCCCTTTGCAATTACAAGCACTTTTTTGATTTTTTTATCTATAAAATCAGGTGCTTTTTCGATAGTGTAAACTTACTTATATAGATAGAGCGTTATACAATCCTCTAACTTATTTAAGACTTTTGAAAAATCGCTTTTTCACTGACAGTCAGGACCTACTTTTATGAGCCCGACCTATATTGGACTTTTAATTCTACTTGGTGTCGCCGTTATGGCAGGAATTGGATTTGCCGTCCAAGATATCGAGAATAAGAAAAGAGAGCGTAGCCTGAGACTCATAACACTCAAAACAGCCATTCGTCGTGCCTCGCATCTATTTGAAGCCTTCCCCCCAATCCTTATTACAAGTGAGATCCACTCTTTACTAGTTAAATACATAGAGGTTCGCTGGAATGCTGTGGTCGAACTGGATGGATCAGAGTCCAACCGACAACAGCAAGCAGCTTTTCAATCGATGGTAAGCGCGGCTCAAGAACCTGTCAGCCACCCTTCCGGTTCAATGACGCTGTTTTCCAATCCAAATGAAGCAGCCAGAGCGCTTGGAGTTATTAAAGAGTTTGCTCAGTTTGTAAGCGAGATTAAAAACAAGGGTGAATTGAACGGCAATACCGCCGATCACCTAACCATGGAAGCTAAACGCATCTATAGTAGAATCGAAGTTGATATTGATCTTATGAGCGCAATAGAAACTGAACAGCAACAAGGCCCTGAAGTAGTTGTACATCATTACCGCAGCTGCTTTAGCAAACTCAATAACTTAAACCGCAATCAAGAACTAGATCGCCAGCTCTACGAAATTCGTACACATCTAACTCAGCTGGCCGAACAGATCGATCAAGCAAACGAAGAAAAGCGTATCGCGAAAGAGCAGGAAATAGACACTGGGAAAAAATTTAATTTCTAGATCCTATCGAATATGGCCTACATAATAGTAGGCCTCTGTTTTATACATTTTGCTCTTCAATATATAGCCACTCACTCTTACGAACACTTTTCCCCTCCCCTGAAAACACTTTATTAAACTCATTTATTAAATAGAAAATAATGGCAGCATCATAAGTCCATTCTTGGCGTATTCACCTACTCTGTATTAAGCTGCCCAAAAAGCTGTTACAGAAAACCATGTATATTGATCACCAAATTGCTCAAAAAATCGTAGATCGCTCGATGAAAATCATCGGTCATAACGTCAATGTAATGAACCACCAAGCAATCATCGTTGGTTCTGGTGATCCAGATCGGATTGATCAACTCCACGAAGGCGCCCTGCAAGTTTTAAATGCTAAAGCGGAGATCGATTTTGATTCCGACCAAGCTGAGTCTTTAACCGGTGTACAAGGCGGTATCAATATACCTATCACCAATGATGGACAGATTATTGGAGTTGTAGGAATTACTGGTAATCCCAACGAAGTGCGTAAATACGCCGACCTTGTTGTAATGACAGCTGAACTTGTTTTAGAACAAGCAATGCTCGCTGCGCAGGTACGCTGGGACCGACGCCTTCAGGAAAGTGTTATCGTGCGCTTGATTGAGGGAGGTTGGCAGAACGATACATTGTTCAACGATCGTGTTGAACGAATGAAAATAGATCTAAACATCCCTCGTGTTGCAATGATCGTTGATCTTAGATCTGCTGAAACACAAAAAGATATCTCCCTCTCAACCATGCAAGGGATTTTACGTCTACTAGAAAAACGTGATCCAGACACATTACTCGCTATATCAAGCCCAACTCAAATTGTTATTTTGCAAAAAATACTCTTACGCAATGAACATTGGGATTATCAAAAAAGCCAAGAACACCAAGAGAAATATCGTCTGCAACTCGCCAAGCAAACTGATATTAACTTCCACATCAGTCTGGGACAGTATTTTGAAGGTATAGAAGGTCTAGCTGAATCCTATCAAAGCGCACTCAAAACCCTTGAAGTCGGCAAGCTGAGCCATCCTAAACAACAACTATTTTCAGCCAGAGAGATGCTGTTGGATTTGGTTCTGAAAGACTCATTAGAAAGCTGGAGCGGCCCTCAATTATTAGCAGACTATGAAAAGCTGGTTAAAAAAGACAGTAATGGCAGTTTGCAAAAAACTCTGCAAGTCTATTTCGCTAATAACACAGACTTTTCACTCACAGCTGAAAGTCTGCATGTTCATCGCAACACTCTGCGCTACAGGCTTGAGAAAATTAATGATATCTTAGATATCGATCTTAAAAACCTTCAAGATCTCTTTCGTTTATACATCGCTACCCGATTAAGCGAATGGGATAACAAGCCGGAATAACTAATATCACCCTAAATTGTGCAATCTGACAAAAACAAAACTACTAAGCCTTTTTAATTTGTTTTTTTGTACGAAGCCGTCATCCCCACAACTTCGGATAATAATCCTTAAATCATTACTGGTTGTAGCACTTTGCTGTCACCCTGCATTGCTTAAGGATTGTTATGAAAATAGTTATTGCTCCAGACTCTTTTAAAGAGAGTCTTTCCGCACAGCAGGTAGCTGAAGCCATTAAACAGGGCTTTAGTCACATTCTTCCGCAGGCCGAATATATTCAACTTCCGGTAGCAGATGGTGGCGAAGGGACAACTGCCGCCTTGATTTCTTCCACACGCGGCTCTTTCCATCACACTCAAGTACAAGATCCACTTGGACAAACAGTTACTGCCACTTGGGGAGTTCTAGGCGATGGTGAAACAGCTGTCATTGAAACAGCTGCAGCTTCAGGCCTAGACCTGATTCCAATGAATCAGCGCAATCCGATGATTACCTCCAGCTACGGCACTGGCGAATTAATTCGCGCAGCTTTAGATAAAGGGGTTACTCGGATCATTTTTGGTTTAGGTGGTAGCGCGACCAATGACGGTGGCGCTGGAATCCTACGGGCCCTTGGTGCAAAGCTTCTAGATGCTGCGGGCCATCCTTTAGCCCCCGGTGGTGGCTCCTTACATAAACTAGCGGATCTGGATATCAGCCAACTCGATCCACGCTTAAAACATGTTCAATTTGAAGTAGCCTGCGATGTTGATAACCCTCTACTTGGACCAGAAGGAGCCTCAAGCACCTTTGGCCCACAGAAAGGTGCCAGTAAAGAACAGGTATCCCGTCTAGATCAAAACCTAAAACATTTTGCACAATTTCTAACGCGCGTTAGCGGCACTGATGTAACCCAAGTCCCTGGAACTGGGGCTGCAGGAGGCATAGGCGCAGCATTATGTGCTCTGTTTAACACTCAACTTAAAAGTGGAATTGAAATCGTCTTAAACGCTGTACAAATAGACCAACACTTGAAAGCTGCTGATTTGGTAATTACAGGTGAAGGCAGCATTGATAGCCAAAGTTTACGCGGCAAAACGCCTATTGGTGTTGCAAAGCGAGCTAAGCATTTTAACTGCCCTGTCATAGCGCTAGCTGGCTCCATTACTCCAGAACAAGCCCCTCTGAAAGCCTGTGGCATTGATGCCATATTTAGTGTTGTGCCTGGCATCGTCTCTTTACCAGAAGCACTACAACAAGCAGAAATCAATCTACAAAATTGTGCCAAAAATATCGCAACGATCTGGGCATTTAACCACAGTAACATTTAAAGAATCACATCCTCAGGACCGCTCTGTGGCCCTGACCTCTTACAGCGCTTTGCTGTACTCTTGCCGGTCTGATACTCAGACCGGCTTTTTTTTACTCAAAATACGGCTATCTTTACTCACAACTCACTTTTGTACAAATGCACAAAAAACAGATCTGAATTAGCTATTAATTTTGTACACCTGCCGAGGCAGGTCCTTTCTCATCATCCGATAATGTGTTCATACCTAAAAGGCTACAGGAACACAGATCATGAGAAGAACAAAAATCGTTGCTACTCTTGGCCCAGCCTCTGATTCCCCTGCGGTAATCAGTCAGCTGATTCAATCAGGTGTCGATGTTGTCCGCCTGAATTTCTCCCACGGAACTGTGACTGACCATAAAATTCGTGCACAACGTGTACGTGAAGCAGCCAAATCGGCTAACCGCTACGTTGCAATATTAGGCGACCTTCAAGGTCCAAAAATCCGCATATCCCGCTTTGTTGATGGCAAAGTCCTACTCAAAGCAGGTCAGGCTTTTACCCTTAATGCAGAGTTGGATACAGACGCTGGCAACCAAGATCAAGTCGGGCTTGATTACAAAGGCTTAGTTGAAGACTGCCAAGCAGGAGACCTTTTGCTGCTGGATGATGGTCGCCTGACAATGCGCGTTGAAAAGATCTCCGCTCCAGAAATCCACTGCACCGTTGTCCTAGGTGGTTACCTATCTAATAACAAAGGCATAAACCGACAAGGCGGCGGATTATCAGCAGCCGCGCTAACAGATAAGGATAAAGCAGATATTTTAGCTGCCGCAGAGATCGGTGTGGATTACCTAGCCGTTTCGTTCCCTCGCGATGCCGCCGATATGCAGGAAGCACGCGCCCTGCTCACTCCGACAGGTAGTAGTGCCGGTTTAATAGCAAAGATTGAACGCGCTGAAACTGTCAGCAATCCAGAAGTACTTGATCAAATTATCGAAGCCTCTGATGGCGTTATGGTCGCGCGCGGAGACTTAGGGGTCGAAATTGGGGATGCCGAACTAATCGGTGTGCAAAAGCAGATAATCCAACGGGCACGACAATTAAACCGTGTAGTGATAACGGCAACCCAGATGATGGAATCGATGATCACGAACCCGATGCCAACCCGTGCCGAAGTTTTTGATGTCGCCAACGCAGTTCTGGATGGCACCGATGCAGTCATGCTATCAGCTGAAACGGCTGCTGGTGATTATCCGATCGAAACTGTTGAAGCCATGGTGCGTGTAATAGAGGGCGCGGAAACTCAACCTCAAACAAGAACCTCTGGTCACCGAATGCATCAATCATTCTCAAATATTGATGAAACCATCGGCCTGGCCGCAATGTATGCCGCCAACCACCTATCTGGGGTTAAAGCGATTATTGCGATGACCGAGACCGGTGCCACTCCGTTACTAATGTCTCGCATCCGTTCAGGCTTACCGATTTTTGCCTTAAGCCCTAATCAAGAAGCCTTGCATCGAGCAGCCATATTTCGTGGTGTCGTACCTCTATTTTTCGATGCCTCTTCCATATCTCACGAACAGATTAATCAGTCTGCTGTAAACAGCTTAATCGACGCAAAAATCGTCACCGAAGGTGATTTGGTCATGATCAGCAAAGGGGATTACCTCAATGTTCACGGTGGTACCAACACGCTAAAAATTGTTCGTGTTGGCAGTGATATCAAATAAGAAACATAACAGGAGGAGATGCCATGGAACCAACTAATACCTACGAACCCGCTGCTTGGCCGAGAGATTTTGACTTTCGAATAGAAGTGTCCGAGCAGCAAGAATTGCTAGAGATACCGCATCCCCCTGCGAATGAAACCGAAGGTAAAAGTCATGAGCAAGATTAAACAGATCATCGGTCGCGAAGTCCTAGATTCACGCGGTAATCCAACGGTTGAAGCGGATGTCATTCTGGACTCGGGCGTTTCTGCATCTGCTTGTGCTCCCTCAGGCGCATCCACCGGTTCCCGAGAAGCTTTAGAGCTACGGGATGGCGATAAAAAACGCTATCAAGGAAAAGGCGTTTTAAAAGCGGTTGCCAATGTAAACAGATCCATCAACCAAGCCCTACAAGGCATGGATTGTTTAGACCAGCAACAGTTAGACCAATGCTTGATCAATCTGGACGGTACTGAAAACAAAGCGAACCTGGGTGCCAATGCCACCTTAGCGGTATCTTTAGCTGTTGCTAAAGCGGCTGCTATCGAAAAGCAAATGCCTCTGTATGCCCACATTGCAGAAATGAATGGCACTCCCGGTGAATACCTAATGCCAGTACCAATGATGAATATTCTTAACGGCGGTGAGCATGCTGACAATAACGTGGATATTCAGGAATTTATGGTACAGCCACTGAATTTCAGCAGTTTTTCTGAAGCGTTGCGCTGTGGCACAGAAGTTTTCCATAGTTTGAAAACAGTACTACAACAACAAGGCTTAAATACTGCGGTAGGTGATGAAGGCGGCTTCGCTCCAAATTTAGGCAGCAATGAGCAGGCGTTAATCATTATTCAGCAGGCTGTTGAACAGGCTGGGTATCAACTAGGTACTGATATTAGCCTAGCATTAGATTGCGCTGCATCAGAATTTTACCAAGATAACCTCTATCAGCTAAGTGGTGAAAACAAGCAGTTTAGTGCCAGTGAATTCAGCAGCTATCTAGCTGAACTGGCTGCTAAATACCCAATTCGTTCGATCGAAGATGGCATGGACGAATCCGACTGGAAGGGCTGGTCAGAACTTACGCAAAAGCTAGGCGATAAAGTCCAATTGGTCGGTGATGATTTGTTTGTGACCAATAGCAAAATTCTACAACAGGGAATAGAACAGAAGGTTGCTAACTCAATACTGATCAAATTCAACCAGATCGGCACTCTATCTGAAACACTTGATGCTATTCGCTTGGCCAAAGCCGCTGGTTATAGCGTCATAATTTCTCACCGTTCAGGTGAAACCGAAGACACCACTATTGCAGATTTAGCCGTTGGTACTGCTGCGGGCCAGATAAAAACCGGGTCTTTATGTCGTTCTGATCGTGTCGCGAAATACAACCGCCTTCTTCGAATTGAAGCCGAATTGACCGGCGAAGCTCCTTATCCCGGAGCAACAATTTTTAACTAAGCATTACCTCAAGAACCCCATGCGAATAAGTCGATATCCGCATTACTACTATAAAAATAGAAACTGGAGTTACTTATGAAAACCATGAGAAAAACCATTCTGAGTACAGCGATTGTTGCAGCTACTGTATCAATGTCTTCCACAGTATTAGCAGAAGGCAGAGTACTGTTGAAAACACCGATTGCTTTTGCGACCAACCTGCCAGCATTAGGCTCTCCTATTGTTGAAGTAGCAGAACGCCTAAATAAGATTAGTGGTGGCAATATCAAAATGAAGGTGTATGAGCCAGGTAAACTTGTTGCTCCACCAGAAATCCTTGATGCCGTATCTACAGGTAAGATTAATTCAGGCTATGCAACGGCTGGATATTGGCAAGGTAAGATCCCAGCATCCGCATTGTTTTCAGCAGTACCGTTTGGTCCCGAAGCAGGTGAATACTTAGCTTGGTTGTACTATGGCAATGGCCGTAAGTTATGGCAGGAAATGTACGATTCTCATGGCTATAACGTACACAACATCCCTTGCGCCATTAATCCACCAGAAACCTCTGGCTGGTTCTCTAAACCGATCGAAAAACCGGAAGACCTTAAAGGCATCAATATGCGCTTCTTTGGCCTAGGCGCTAAGGTCATGGAAAAAATGGGCGTAGGTACGGTACAGCTACCTGGTGGTGAAATCTTTGGCGCCTTGGAAAAAGGTGCAATCGATGCCACTGAGTTTTCACTCCCACAAATTGACCAACGCCTAGGTTTTCATAAGATCGTAAAATATAACTACTTCCCAGGCTGGCACCAGCAAGCGACCCTGCATGAGCTGCTAATCAATAAAGATACTTGGAACAAGATGTCAGCTACACAACAGGAAATCATTGAAACTACCTGTAAAGCCTCTATTACGGAGTCATTGGCCGAAGGTGAAGCTAGCCAGTTTGAAGTACTAGCTAAGTCCGCAGAAAAAGGCGTTGAACTGCGTTACTGGAACGACACTATGTTAACAGCCTTCAAATCCTCTTGGGATGAAGTGGTGGCAGAGCAAAGTGAAAACGCTTTCTTCAAGAAAGTATGGGATGACATGAGTCAGTTCCGCGGTGGTTACGATTTATGGGAGTCTTTGGCTTACCTTCCACGTACTAAGCCTCAAGACTAAGCATCAAATAGCCTGATTCACACCGAGTCAGGTCTATGTCATACCCGTTCAGAACGGTTATTCAACCGTTCTGAACACCTCTTTTCTTTTCAGAATTTCCAAGGGTGGGTCCCGTGAATAATCTGTCTTCCTCTCATCAAGAGCAGGTTGCATTTGCTGATGCAATCGATCTGTTCATACGTAGGACTGGGATGCTTATCGCATCGGTATATGTCGTATTAGTGCTGGTGATCATCACCCAGGTGGTTCTGCGTAAAGGTTTTGCTAGTGGTTTAATCGCTTTAGAAGAGCTTCAATGGCATCTATACGCTGTCGGCGTTATGTTTGGTTTAGCTTATGCGCAGGTCAATAACGCCCATATCCGCGTTGATCTCCTCTACGGAAAATTCCGGTTGCGTACCAAAGCATGGGTCGAAATTTTGGGCATGCTATTTCTGGTCTTCCCTTTTATTGCCGTCGTATTTTTCCACAGTCTCGAATTTGTTCATTCCGCATGGATCATCAATGAGCATTCCGACGCCCCTTCTGGACTTCCATACCGCTGGCTCATTAAAGCAGTCATACCTGCTAGTTTTGGCCTTTTATTCCTAGCTTGTGTGTCACGATTTATTCGAGATATCTGCTTTTTGTTACGAGGTAAGCACTGATGGAAATCAATGAGATTCTTGTCATTGCGATGTTCCTATCATTCATCGCACTACTTTTTACCGGTATCCCCGTTGCCTACGTACTGGGTGGTATTGGCGTTATTTTTGCCCTAGTAGGCTACTTATCTGATATCTACTTAGGCACTTTAACTGGATTAGACTTCACCACCTTAGGGCTTGTAGTTAACCGTCTGTTTAAGATTATGGATAACTGGATTCTGGTCGCCCTGCCGATGTTCATTTTCATGGGCAATATGCTAGACAAATCCGGTGTAGCAGAGCAGCTGATGGAATCCCTACAGGAACTGTTTGGCAAAGTCCGCGGCGGCTTGGCTATCACTGTTACAGTGATCGGTATTATCCTTGCGGCCTCCACTGGCATTATCGGTGCGTCAGTAGTTCTACTCGCTATGATGTCACTACCGTCGATGCAAAAACAGGGTTACTCACTACCGCTTGCGTTAGGCACAATCGCCAGTGCTGGTACTTTAGGTATTTTAATACCGCCAAGTATTATGCTGGTGATCATGGCCGACCAATTAGGTTTGTCTGTAGGCGATCTGTTTATGGGTGCGGTATTCCCTGGCCTGATTTTGGGCGGTTTGTATATCGCCTACATCCTGATCACAGGCTTTATTAACCCTGAAGCGGCCCCAGTTCCTCAGGACGTCCAGCCTGTTACCATGAAGACGGTAATCAAGGTATTAAAAGCAATCACCCCAACAGTACTACTTATCTTCGTTGTTTTAGGTTCCATATTCGCTGGTATAGCAACGCCGACAGAGGCCTCAGGTGTAGGTGCCTTTGGTGCTACGCTACTTGCAATATACAATCGCAAATATAACTTCAAAGTATTAAAGGAAGTTTTACACGGCACTTACAACACTACGGCTTATATCTTTGCCATCTTTATCGGTGCTACCTGTTTCGCTCTGGTATTAAGAGAGTTGGGCGGTGATGAACTGATCGAAAGTTTCCTAACCGGCTTACCTTTTGGGGATTACGGCATTGTCGCGTTTATTCTGTTGATTATATTCCTGCTGGGATTCTTCCTCGATTGGATTGAAATCACGCTGATTATTTTGCCTCTATTAGCGCCAGTTATTTCAGCACTAGGATTAGATATCAACGGCTATGGCGTAGTGGATAACCCAGAATTGGTTTGGTTCGTCATGCTCGTTGCAATGGCCTTACAAACATCATTCCTCACCCCACCGGTAGGGTTTGCATTGTTCTACTTAAAAGGTGTTTGCCCGCCAGAGGTAAAACTTACTCAAATTTACCGTGGCGTGATTCCTTTCATCCTACTGCAATTAGCTGCACTAGTGATGCTCGTCTTCTGGCCTCAATTGGTAACCTGGCTACCCGCCTTTGCTTATGGCTAATAAAATTTAGATATCAGATACCTACAAAACTCCTCTTTATGAGGAGTTTTTGTTTTTACAATATGGATAAACACCTACTCGCCTATCTGTAATCCCTAATTTTGAGGTTATACCGATGCTGGCATCCTTAACCTCAAGCTAGTTAGTACAGGTTAATTCTTTCAAAGCACTCCCCTTCGCTTAGATTGAGTAACTGATTACTCACTCAGGAAGATCCTTTATAGGAGATAGGTAAATTGAAATCACAAATAGCGATAGTTACAGGCGTTTTATTAAGCTTCAACGCAGCAGCTGATGAAGAATGGATCTTCGGTATCGGTGCTGGGATTAAAAGTCACGAAAGTGCTTATCAAGGTGTAGGCACTGAAACCTTTGTATTTCCAACTCTGTACGCACAAAAAGGCAACTTTTTGTTAGTAGGCAACAAAGCCCAATACAGCCTTTACGGTAATAGTAAATTCCAAGTCAATCTATTGGGCCAATACCGTTTCGAAGGCTATGAAGCTGATGATTCATTTGCCCTAAATGGCATGGTAGAACGTGATGGCGCACTCGAAGCAGGTATCAGTGCAACGCTCGACACACACTACGGTATCCTGTCAGCCTCTTTTTTGACAGATATCTCAAATACTCACGAAGGACATGAACTATCTGTAGGCTGGACTAAACCTTATCAGCTTAATGCCAAGTGGATGGTTAAACCCTCAATGGAACTAAGCTGGCGAAGTGATGACCTGAACAATTATTACTACGGCGTAAAGTCGAACGAAGCAACCGCACAACGAGCTGTGTACAAAGCAGATAGCAGTATGAGCTACCGAGCAGGTGTGGATGCTTTTTATGTAGTGGATAAGCAGCAAACTATCCAGATGGGTATCGGCGTTAATGGTTGGGGCAGTGAGGTAGAGGATAGCCCTATTGTTGATCGCAGCAACAGCCCTGAAGTAAAAGCAGCTTACACTTTCCGTTTCTAGTCGATCTAGTTGGAGGTTACGGCAGATAAATAACAGGCCACTTTTATATTGCCGTGACCTCAACTCTATATTTCAACTACCCATTACCAATCCCTTTTATCTGTAGTATTTCGCCCTGAATTTCGTAAAAAAACTAGGCTAATAGCACGAGAAAAAAGTAATTTTAGCCGCTAAACCTGTTTTGAATTTTACATATTGACTCCCCTACGCTCTTCCCCCATGGTGCGCCCTTTTTTTAAAATGTGGAGCCCTAGGCTTAACTATGAACGCAGTGATTATTGCAGTGCTAACCATGTTGGTACTGAGCCTTTTTAGAACCCATGTGGTTATTGCTCTTTTGATTGGCGCGCTTGTCGGCGGCTTGTCAGGAGGATTGAGTCTAGATGCTACAATCAATGCTTTTAATGCTGGGATTGGCGGCGGCGCAAGCGTTGCCTTAAGCTATGCATTGCTTGGTGGCTTTGCAGTCGCAATTGCACAATCAGGCCTACCACACTTGTTAGCGAATAAAGCAATAACAGTGATTGGGCAAGATCCTACACCAGCACGCGTCAACAAGATCAAAACACTGCTACTCCTAATCATCTTAGCGGTAGCCATTTCGTCACAAAACTTAATCCCGATCCATATTGCGTTCATCCCACTTTTAATACCACCTTTGCTTCTAGCGATGAGCAAACTGAAATTGGATCGACGTTTAATTGCCTGCGTACTGACCTTTGGCCTAGTAACCCCTTATATGCTTTTACCGGTAGGCTTCGGAGGAATATTCCTTAACGAAATTCTACTTAAACATATCGGTCAAGGCGGACTCGATACAACAGGCATCTCTGTGATGCAAGCGATGAGCATACCTGCTGCAGGCATGTTGTGTGGACTATTGATCGCAGTTTTCATCAGTTATCGCGGGAAACGTCGATATGATCAGTCAAAGATCAAAGCTGTCGAAAACAACGTTAATGACTTTAATTCTAAGAGTATTGTCGTTGCTCTGTTAGCAATCGGTGTAGCCTTCGTAACACAGCTGGTAACCAACTCCATGATCATGGGGGCCATGCTTGGCTTTATTCTATTTACCGTTACTGGCGTGATCCGCTGGAAAGAATCTGACGGCGTATTGACTGATGGCATGAAAATGATGGCAACCATTGGCTTTATCATGATTGCCGCGTCAGGTTTTGCTGAGGTGCTTAAAGAAACCGGTGATATCGCAGCGCTAGTGACAAGCTCAGTTGACGTTATTGGCCAAAATCAACCGATAGCGGCCTTCTTGATGTTATTGGTGGGTTTATTGATCACTATGGGCATAGGCTCATCGTTCTCAACAATCCCAATTATTGCAGCTATCTACGTACCATTAGCTATTCAGTTAGGCTTTAGCCCTTTAGCTATCGTTGCTCTAGTCGGCACAGCTGCAGCTTTAGGTGATGCGGGCTCCCCTGCGTCTGACTCGACCCTAGGCCCAACATCAGGCTTAAACGTCGATGGGCAACACAACCATATCTGGGATACGGTTGTACCGACATTCTTGCACTACAACTTACCTCTACTCGCCTTTGGTTGGTTTGCAGCAGTAACGTTATAAAAGCACAGAACAGGCAGGCCTTAGCTTATGCAAGGCCTGTACCCTGCCACCGATAGCACAGCTTCGATCTATATCCACTCTTTAGCAAAGACAAAGACAAGAACAAGACCTAAGGACTAAGACTAAGGATCTATTAAAATTACTTTATTAGTCGAACAACTAGGAGCATAATCCGCGCCAAATTTTTAAAACGCCCTTCGGGGTTTCGAGATATTAGCATGTTGCAGAAAGGCCGAATTTCTTCTCGATCGATTATCAATACAGTCATCGCGTACAGCATAACCGGCTTTATTCTATGCCTTGCCTATACACAGACCATCCAGGCAAACCAAGAAACTGACTTTTTAGCCAACTATCGCCTAGTATTAACGCTTGTACTCATCCCAATTATCATAAAGTTCTTGATCCAACTGATCGCAGCCCCCCTCTCAGGAGTCATTGATTTCTTTCGAGACAAACCGGCTTTAGGCCAAGAACCTTCGGTGAGTGTATTAATTCCAGCATGGAATGAAGAGGTTGGTATTATGCATACTCTACGATCTGCGTTAGCTGCCGACTATAACAATTATGAAGTGATCGTCATCAATGATGGATCAACTGATAAAACCCACCAGCTCCTGAGTGAATTCATTGCACAGTTCAATCCCAACAACACAATAAAACTACGTTACTTTGCACTAGAGAACGGGGGCAAAGCCAAAGCGCTAAATCATGCACTAAAGCACGCGAAAGGAGAGATTGTCCTCACTATCGACGCTGACAGCCTAATGCACCCCAAGGCTATTCAGAACATAGTGAAGAAATTTTCATCCAACAAGGTAGCTGCTGTTGCAGGTAACGTAGCCATCGGTAATGGCCATGCTGGGCTCGGGATTATCCAACAACTCGAATATCTCTGTGGCTTCTTTATGAAAAGAGCTGATTCTGTTTTCAATGCGGTTTACATTATTGGCGGAGCCGCTGCAGCATATCGCCGATCCGTACTTATTGAGGCAGGTGGATTTGATCACAGTATCATTACTGAAGACATTGAAATATCTACCCGTATTCTAGGCATGGGTTATCACTGCCGTTACGCACCTGATGCCATCATTTATACAGAAGGCCCTTCGGATCTAAAGAGCCTTTGCAATCAACGTTTACGCTGGAAGTACGGGCGCTTTCAAACCTTTATCAAACATCGTCAACTTTTTTTTAATAGTTCGAAAACCAATAACTATTATCTGTCCTGGTTACTGTTACCAACTGCGCTTTATGCCGAGTTTCTATTATTACTAGAGCTTCCCTTGCTAACCCTATTTTTCACCTACATTATTTACACCGGTGACTATATCACCCTAAGTCTTTGTATATTACTAATCTCGGCGCTTGTTAGTTTCCAGACTTCGTATGATTCCCAGCCACGTTTCCATATGCGGATGCTCTATTACGCTCCCATCGCTTGGCTAATCTGGTATGTCGTCGATGCGATCGAGTTCCAAGCACTCCTCAGAAGCTTAAAGCGACTAAAACGCAAAGAAGGCCTTCAATGGCAATCATGGAGTAGAACAGGATTAGCGAACCCATCACCTACTGAGCCTGATAAGCCGATGCTATAACGGAAACACTCTACTCATTCGACTCATTTAATTGATTCTGAATTGGCCATCGTTCACGGCTGTTTTAAATAAGACTCTCAAATAAAGAAAAGAATTAACAAAAACCGACAACCTCAACGCTGACTAACAATTGCCAACCAAGGCTGTTGCGCACAAGGTAAACCTTCTGGGCGATAATAATGATCAAGAATACGAAAACCTGCATCCTCTAGATATTGAGCAGTCACCTCTAACTCCATATAGTGACCAAAACGCTCACCATTCCACCCTTCCGCCGCTCCTCTTGGGTTTGAAGTAAATAAGATCCCATTTGGTTTCAACGCAATATAGCATTTAGACAAAACCTCACCGAGCATCTGACTGGGGACGTGGAACATAGAAGCATTAGCAAAAATTCCATCAAAGCACTCTTCCCCTAAATCGAGATGACAAAACGACTGATTCAGCACAGGGCAACCACTATGTAATCGGGCCATCTCACAGAAAGTCTGACTTCCATCGAGCCCAGTAGGAAAATGACCTAAGGCTTTAAAAGAAAGAAGATCGCGGCCAGGCCCACAACCGAAATCTAAAATTTCCAGCCCTTTTCGTTGCGGTAATGCACCTAATAAAGCATCAATATTCTGGCTAACATCATGATCACGTGTACCTTGCCAAAAAGACGCTGCATTCGATTCATAATGCCCTAGAGTCACACGTTCGATTTCGCTTAAACTTTCTTTACTATAGCGATTGCCCATATAGAAATTCACACAAATGATTTTTTAAAATTGTCTTTTAAAATAATGACATTAACTTACTCAGCACTCTATCTTAGCCCGCATCAAATGAATCAATGCAAAATCAAATGAACCAGACATAACAAGATTGGCTTGTTCAGCACAGACAGGATGCCGAAAACGTTAAGCTTGTGGCACACACCATCAAACGCCAATACCTCATAGCGACTAGCTTAAAAAAAATCATAGTATTATTAAGAAATGGTCGGGATGATAGGATTTGAACCTACGACCCCCTGCACCCCATGCAGGTGCGCTACCAAGCTGCGCTACATCCCGACTAAGATCTTGAAAATGAACACTTTCAAGTGGCGGTTATCTTAACTGAACACTCTGAATCTGGAAAGATTTTTTGCGTTTATTGAGTGATAACCTCTTCGCCTATCACCATGATGGTAGCCGTCTGGTTATAGTGACCGATTGAACCACCCTGCGTCGCCCCTTGCTCGCCAAACGTATTAAAACCAATCACAGGCACATCCTCACCACAAACTTCTTGAACCAAGCAGATATCATCCACATCTAAACGTGCTTTTAATAGATGACGTAAGATACAGTTAAAAATAATTACTGCGCCGATCTTCTTGGGGCTACCGGCATCGATGATCGCCTTCTGCAACGTCTCCTTGAAACGCTCTTTCGCAATCTCAGCATCCGTTTTCATTTCACGCAGGAATGCGCCCTTCGGAATTTCTGCATAAAAACTAACACCACCATCATCATGAACCTGCTGAGCACTCTTAATAGTATATTCAGCGAAAACATCGGATGACTTAATGCCAAAAGGATTTTGAATAAACAGCTCCGGGGTCAGTTCTTCTCCACCCAACAGTTTCTGAAGTACTTCTGTGGCAGGCTTACCATTGAGCATCTGCACAGTCCGCCCTTTAGCTTGAGTTACTACAGCGCCTTTATTAGCTGCCACATAAGGATGACCCATAGCGGTACCAATTTTTAAGCCACTGCTAAAGCTCGCAACAACCGCAGAGTCTTGATAAACACCATTGCTGATTTGATAACTTTTAGTATCTGAGAAATCTGTAGCTGTTGAACCACCAATGACTTGGGAGACCGTCCCTGTTTCTAAAATGAGACTGCGTAAAAAAGCTTCTTCTTGGGCAGAAGTGCCATCAGGTAAAACCATATTAATGCAGGGCTTTATTCTAGAGACTTCTTTTGCCCCTTTACTGTCTAAGGCAATGGCCATTAAAGACATGACAGCGGGGTTTGAGAGTAAGTTTGAATAAGCTTCGCGAATAGCCTCTTTTGCAGCTTGTTCAGGTTGCTTTGATAAGTTTTGACCGACGCCTAAACCGACGCTGAAATAAGCGCTCTGTAGCGTCATTACAACAACGCTTGACTCCTGCGGCCCTTGCTTAAGGCTAGAAATTTCTCCCCAAGAACTACCGCCTACAATGGGAACAACATCTCCTACAACTGACCTAATGTCACTGTAAACTTTCTCAATATCCAAAGAGAAACTAACAAAGCAGATCACCAAATCTGGTTTAGGTGTGGACTCCATTGCCTGACTCGCAGCCTCTGCAGCATCTTCAGCATGCCCTAGACCTACTCTTAAAATCGCCATTTTGACATTCCTTGCATGTTCACCATTAATAGATCCTAATCAAGCGGTAGATCACAGCCAACAGCTAAGGTACGAAACAGTGCCAAAGTTTAAGTAGAAATAAACTATATAAGTAAAACGGGCGTTTAATAGAGAGGTAGAAATTAAGCACTAAGAGAACACTAGCGCTTAATAGATTCCAATAGATCTTCTAATTCGGAGATAGTTTGTCGAAGCAATTGCTTGTATTGGCTTTGATCATCTTCATTATTGTCACCCGCAAGATACTGTTTAGCACCACTTAGGGTGTAACCTTGATCGTGCAACAAGCTTTTGATCTGACGGATCAACAAAACATCCTGTCGTTGGTAATAACGGCGATTGTTTCGTTTTACAGGCGAGATTTGCGAAAACTCTTTCTCCCAATAACGCAATACATGCGCCTTGAGGTCACAAAGCTTAGCAACTTCGCCAATCGTAAAATAACGTTTACCCGGGATCGGGTTGGGATCGTTACTCTGGGGTGTCTCCAGCATAGGTTTCGACACGGTCCTTCAGTTTCTGACCTGGGCGGAAAGTTACAACACGGCGAGCCGAGATAGGCACTTCTTCCCCAGTTTTAGGATTCCGGCCCGGTCTTTGACGCTTATCGCGGAGGTCAAAGTTACCGAAGCCGGACAATTTTACCTGCTCGTTAGCAGCCAGACATGCCCGGATTTCATCAAAGAACGATTCCACCATCTCTTTGGCTTCACGTTTATTTAATCCTAGCTCTTCGTTCAGGCGTTCCGCCATTTCAGCTTTTGTTAACGAGCCCATGATAAATCACCTTTCGCTGCTTATTCTCGCAATGAGGCACCAAACTCACTGGCTAGTGCAGAAATAACCGCACTTGTGGCGCTGTTTATTTCTTCATCATTAAGAGTGCGCGAAGGATGCTGCCACGTCAAGCCCACAGCAAGACTTTTTCTACCTTTTTCAATACCTTGGCCTTGGTAAACGTCAAAAAGCGTTACTTCTTTAACGAATTCACCCGCTTCTTTTTCAGCCAATTGACGTACTGAATCGAAAGCTACGCCTTCATCTACAATAAGTGCTAGATCACGACGAGACTCTGGGAATTTAGAAATTTCTTGGTAACGAGGCAGTTTGCCTTGAGTCAAAGTAGCTTGGTTAATCTCGAAAAGATAAACAGCACCATTCAGACCCAACTCTTTAACCAAGTTAGGATGCAATGCACCAATGTAACCAACTTTTTCGCCATTACGTTCAATACGCGCAGTCTGACCTGGGTGCAAAGCAACATGACGATCAGCTACAAACGAAAACTCATCTTCAGCTCCACCTAAGGAAAGTAGGCTTTCTAGATCACCTTTGATATCAAAGAAATCAACTTGATCTTTACCCGCATTCCAACCTTCAGGATCTCGCGCACCTGCTAGCAAACCAGCCACTACGTTTTCCTGAATGATCTCATCACCAGAAGTTGGTAGGAAACGCTGGCCGCTTTCAAATAAGCGAACACGCGCTTGCTGACGGTTCTGGTTGTACTGCAACACTTTTACTAGACCTGGCCAGATAGTCGTACGCATCACTGCCATTTCAGCAGAGATTGGGTTAGCCAGTGCTATACCTTCGAATTGGTCATCGAACTGCTTTTGTAGGCCAGCTTCAATAAAACTGTAAGTAATCGCTTCCTGATAGCCACGTGCGATCAACGCACGACGCACATTCTGGATCGTTACTTTAGTTTCATCGTTTGCCTTGATTGGCATAGACGCTGTTGGCGTACGTACAGGTAGGTTGTTGTAGCCGTATACACGCGCTAATTCTTCGATCAGATCCACTTCAATTGCGATATCAAAGCGATAAGATGGAACAGAAACGTGCCACTCACCTTCCGTAGAAGTCTTCTCTACAACCAAACCAAGACGCGTTAAGATCTCTTCAATCTCGTCAGCTGGCATTTCAAACGCCAGCATCGCATTGACTTTGCTATGACGTAGGAATACCTGACGTGCAGCAGGTAACTCATCTTGATTAACAGTTTCAACAGCTGGACCAGCTTCACCACCAACAATCTCAAGTAGAAGCTCTGTAGCGCGATTAATTGCCTGATTTTGCAACTGCCAATCTACACCACGTTCAAAACGGTGAGAAGAATCTGTATGCAAACCATAAGAACGCGCACGACCCGCAATAGAGATAGGGTTAAAGAATGCGCTTTCTAGGAAAATATTTTGCGTTTCAGAAGTTACGCTGGTCGGCTCACCACCCATAATACCAGCCATAGCAACAGGGCCATTAGCGTCGGTAATTGCCAACGTATCAGCATTAAGCTCAACTTCTTCACCGTCTAAAAGCGTTAGCTTTTCACCCTGCTCCGCACGGCGAACAACAATACCACCGGATAGTTTATCCAGATCGAAAGCGTGCATTGGCTGACCAAGCTCAAGAAGGATATAGTTCGTTACATCTACAACTGGATCGATGCTACGTACACCAGAGCGCTCAAGCTTCTGTTTCATCCACAATGGTGTTTCTGCTTGTGGATTGATACCACGAATAACTCTGCCAACATAACGTGGGCAGTCAGCTGCATCTTTTAACTCTACTGGGAAAGTCGCATCGATAGTGGCTTCAACTGCATTGTCAGCAACAAAAGTAACTGGCGCTTTATTTAGCACACCCACTTCACGTGCTAAACCAGAAATACTTAGACAGTCACCACGGTTAGGCGTTAGATCTACATCGATAACTTTATCATCTAGATTTAGGTATTCACGAATACAAGTACCTACAGGCGCATCCGCTGGAAGCTCCATGATGCCGTCGTGATCATCTGAAATACCTAGCTCATCTTCCGCACATAGCATGCCAAAAGACTCTACCTGACGTAGTTTAGCTTTTTTAATCTTAAACTCTTTGCCATCTGGAGTCGGTAGTACCGCACCCACAGTAGCGAATGCTGTTTTTAAACCGGCACGCGCATTAGGTGCACCACACACAACCTGTGCAACTTCACTACCATTAGTGACTGTGCAAACCTGAAGCTTATCTGCATTTGGGTGCTGCTCAGCCGTTAGGATTTCACCTACGATAACACCAGTAAAATCTTTAGCTGCTGCTTCAACTTCGTCTACTTCCAGACCTGCCATTGTGACTTGATCAACTAGCTCCTGCGTACTGATTGCAGGGTTAACCAACTCGCGTAACCACTTTTCACTGAATTTCATTTTGCTTTCCCGAAAATCCTGTTAATAACCGCTTAAAACGTTGTCTTGATCAGTTGAACTGATTCAGGAAACGCAGGTCGTTTTCAAAGAATAGACGCAGGTCATTTACGCCGTAACGCAACATAGCCAAACGCTCTACACCCATACCGAAAGCAAAGCCGGTGTACTCTTCAGGGTCGATACCTGAAGCTTCAAATACTTTAGGATGCACCATCCCGCAACCTAGTACTTCCAACCATTTACCATCACCACGATCGATATCAACTTCGATTGAAGGCTCTGTGAACGGGAAGTAAGACGGACGGAAACGAACGCGAACATCTTCTTCGAAGAATTCACGTAGGAACTGTTCTAGTGTGCCTTTTAGGTCAGCAAAGCTGATATCTTTATCAACAATCAAGCCCTCTACCTGATGGAACATCGGAGAGTGCGTTTGATCGTAGTCACAACGATATACACGGCCTGGGCAGATAATACGCAGTGGTGGTTCTTGCGATTCCATTGTACGTACCTGAACACCTGAAGTGTGCGTACGTAGAAGTGTATTCGCATTGAAATAGAATGTGTCGTGCATAGCACGAGCCGGATGATGTGAAGGGATATTTAGCGCTTCGAAGTTGTGGTAATCATCTTCGATTTCTGGACCTTCTTCTACCGTATAGCCGATACCACCGAAAAACTCTTCAATTCGTTCCATGGTTTTCGTCACAGGGTGTAAACCACCTAGTGCTTGACCACGTCCCGGTAAAGTTACATCAATTGTTTCAGCAGCAAGCTTGCTTTCTAGAGCCGCTGCTTCTAGTGCAGCTTTACGCTCATTAATAACTTCTTGCAGAGCTTGTTTAGCTTCGTTGATCTTAGCACCAGCTTGTGGGCGTTCTTCTGCAGATAGCTTGCCTAAGCCTTTAAGAAGTGCAGTAAGTTCACCTTTTTTACCCAAGTATTGAACGCGAACATCGTCCAACTGCTGAGTAGTAGTTGCCGTAGCGACAGCTTCAGTACCTGCTGCCAAAAGGCTTTGAATGTTTTCCATTATCCGGCTCCGAATAGAAGGATAAATACGGTAATTGGTTAGTAATCAGTTACTTTGCCAAATGTTCCGCAGAAAACTGGGCAAAATAACCGAAAAAATAGGGGAAGAGTTCGCACCCTTCCCCTATTTCAAAGTAGTCGCTTACACGACACTGGGTGCTAGCTTACGCTAGAGAAGCTTTAGCTTTCTCTACGATTGCAGCAAATGCGCCAGCTTCGTGAACAGCAAGATCAGCTAGAACCTTACGGTCGATCTCGATGTTAGCCTTTTTCAGACCAGCAATGAAACGGCTGTAAGACAAACCGTTGATACGAGCACCAGCGTTGATACGTGCAATCCACAATGCGCGGAACTGACGCTTACGCTGACGACGGTCACGGTATGCATATTGACCAGCTTTGATTACCGCCTGTTTAGCAACGCGGAATACACGGCTACGAGCACCGTAATAACCTTTTGCTTTTTTCAGGACTTTCTTGTGACGACGACGAGCAACAACACCACGTTTTACGCGAGCCATGTCTTTCTTCCTCTAAATTCTGTTAGCTAAAAAATCGATTAAATATAAGGCAACATGCGACGAACCAACGCCTTGTCTGCAGCGTGTACCTGCAGCATAGGGCGAAGCTGACGCTTACGCTTAGTAGATTTCTTAGTCAGAATGTGACTAGTGAAAGACTGCTTGTGTTTGAAGCCGTTAGCGGTTTTCTTAAAACGCTTAGCCGCACCACTATTGGATTTCATCTTAGGCATTACTAAAATCTCCACGCATTCGTTAATTTTTTTTCGCCCGAAACAAACGACAAAACCCGTAGCCAACTTTTACAAGTCAGTCACGGGTTAAGGAAAGTAACGAGTTACTTTTTCTTCTTCGGAGCTAAGACCATAACCAGTTGACGGCCTTCCATCTTAGGACGCTGTTCTACAGTTGCTAACTCTTCCAAATCTTTCTCGATTCGTTGGAGTAACTGCATACCCAGTTCCTGGTGGGCCATCTCACGACCACGATAACGCAAAGTTATCTTGGCTTTATCTCCTGCTTCAAGGAAACGTATCAGGTTGCGTAGCTTGACCTGATAATCCCCTTCTTCCGTATTAGGACGGAATTTCACTTCCTTGATCTGGACCTGATGCTGCTTTTTCTTGGCTTCATTCTTTTGCTTTTTCAGCTCGTAAAGATGCTTGCCATAATCCATCACTTTACAAACGATGGGATCAGCTTCAGAAATTTTCACCAGATCAAGTCCCGCTTCTTGTGCTGCCACAAGAGCGTCATTTACCGGTACGATGCCAATCTGTGTTCCGTCTGGACCAATAAGTCTGCACTGTTTAGCTACTTTCAGTAGATTCTCATTGATCATGGGCTCTTCTCTGCGAGCGCCCCTTCTATTATCACGCCTGATAGTCTTATCTCCTGACTGTTTTTAGACTTATGAGTCCTGACGACCTTTCTTAGCGACATCACTGCTAAGAAGGTTTACAAATTCTTCTAGAGGCATAGCGCCTAGGTTTTCACCCGTACGAGTACGTACAGCAACCTCACCCGCCTCTACTTCTTTATCGCCAATTACAAGAAGGTAAGGCACCTTCTGTAAAGTACGCTCGCGAATTTTAAAGCCGATCTTCTCATTTCTCAAGTCTGACTCGGCTCTGAATCCTTGATTTTCAAGATTTTGAACAACTTTTTGACAATAATCAGCTTGTTTGTCCGTAATATTCATCACAACCGCTTGTACTGGCGCCAACCAAGTTGGTAATGCACCTGCGAAGTTTTCGATCAAAATACCGATAAAACGCTCAAAAGAGCCAAGAATTGCACGGTGTAACATTACAGGTGTTTCACGTTCACCTTGTTCATTTACAAACTGAGCACCAAGGCGACCTGGCATAGAGAAGTCAACCTGAACAGTACCACACTGCCATACACGACCTAGGCAATCTTTTAGTGAGAACTCGATCTTAGGACCGTAGAAAGCACCTTCACCTGGCAATTCTTCCCATTCAAGACCTGCTGCATCTAAAGCATCACCTAATGCCTTTTCAGCTTTATCCCAAACTTCATCTGAGCCTACGCGCTGTTCTGGGCGAGTGGATAGCTTATAGATAACTTCAGTAAAGCCAAAGTCCGCATAAACCTCATCAAGAAACTCAATGAAACGCGCAACTTCTTCCTGAATCGAATCTTCCGCACAAAATATATGCGCATCATCCTGTACAAAGCCACGGACACGCATAATACCGTGTAACGCACCTGAAGGTTCATTACGGTGACAACAACCAAACTCTGCTAGACGCAAAGGTAGATCACGGTAAGAACGAATACCCTGATTAAATACCTGAACGTGACATGGGCAGTTCATCGGTTTGATAGCAAAATCATGGTTCTCAGAGTGAGTAGTAAACATCTCTTCTGAGAATTTATCCCAGTGACCAGACTTTTCCCAAAGTGTACGTTCAACAACCTGTGGCGTTTTGATCTCATCATAACCATGCTGACGCTGTTTCTGACGCATGTACTGTTCGATCTGTTGGTACAGAGTCCAACCATTTGGATGCCAGAACACCATACCCGGTGCTTCTTCCTGCAGGTGGAACATATTGAGCTGTTTACCCAACTTACGGTGGTCACGCTTTTCCGCTTCTTCCAAACGGTGCAGGTAAGCTTTAAGAGCTTTTTTGTCACCCCATGCCGTACCGTAGATACGCTGAAGCATTTCGTTGTTGGAATCACCGCGCCAATATGCACCAGCAACTTTCATCAATTTAAATGCTTTGATGTGGCCAGTAGATGGAACGTGTGGACCACGACATAGATCGATGAACTCGCCTTGAGAGTAGAAAGAAAGGTCTTCTGCATCAGGTACAGCCTGAAGCAACTCAACTTTATACTTTTCACCCATCTCATCAAACATTTTGGTCGCTTCGTCACGACTCATCAATGAACGGGTTACGGGAAGGTTCTGCTTAACCAACTCCGCCATTTTCTTTTCGATCTTTTCTAGATCTTCCGGCGTAAATGGGCGCTCGTAAGCAAAGTCATAATAGAAACCATCTTCAATAACAGGCCCGATCGTTACCTGAGCGCCAGGGAACAACTCTTGTACAGCCATAGCCATCAAGTGAGCAGTAGAGTGACGAATAACTTCTAGACCTTCTTCATCACGCGCAGTGATGATGGCTAGGTCAGCATCATTTTCAATAGTGAAAGAGGTATCAACTTCTTTACCGTCAACTTTACCGGCCAATGCAGCTTTAGCTAGACCAGCGCCAATATCGGCAGCAACTTCAAATACAGTAACAGGGTTAGCAAACTCACGTTTGCTTCCATCTGGCAGGGTAATTACAGGCATGTTATTTCCTTGATTTCAGTGGTGACCCATACGTAAGGCCACATCAATATTCGATACATCTCACTTACCGTACAAACCAAGCACGTTGTGAGTTGGCGCGATTATAGGGTAATCAAAGAAAAGGAGCTAGAACTATGTTCAATGATAAGTTATTAAGCAACAAGCGACTTTGGCAATGCGATTCGAATATTAATTCCTTGGCCCTCATCACTGTTAAATTCAATATCACCAAACAGCCTTTCTTTAACTAGCTCTTGGATAATATACATCCCCATGCCTGTTCCTCCAGAACCTTTCCGGGTTGTATAAAATTGCTCAAATACATGCTGCTGCAATTCCGTAGAAATACCTTTTCCATCATCCATATAAATAAGTATGTATTCATCTGTAGTTGTTTCGCTACTAAGGACGATAGTGCCGGCTACCGTTGCATCTTTAAAACCATGCATTAATGAGTTCGTGATTAAGTTAGTAACAATTTGAGCAATAGCACCCGCGTCAATATTCAGCTCAATCTCTGGAGAGATATTATTCCTCACCTCTACTGGAGCATTTTTATAGGTAGGCTTGAGACTTAACAGCACATCCTGAATATACTCTCGTAGATTTATATCTCTTTTCTGCTCACTTATCTGATCAACCGCAACCTCTTTAAAAGCAAGCATCAACTCATGAGCCCGCGTTAAATTGGTTGTTAAAAGCTCACCTGCTTCCCTGCTATCAGTTAAGTATTTTTCAAACTGAGATTTTGTCATCGTGTTGTTTTGAAAACTACTCAGCACAACATCACTTTCCTCGATCAAATATGAGGATGCGGTTCTAGAAACACCTAAGGGTGTACTTACCTCATGCCCGATACTACTTACCAGACGTTTTAATGCAGATAACTTCTCACTTTGCAGTAATTCTTTTTGAGTAGCATCCAACTGATCCTGAGTTTCACTAAGTTGAGTCTCTCTCTCTTCTAGCAGTTGCTCATTCAACTTAACTTCAGCTTCCAGTTTTTCCTGGTACTCTCGCATCGCTTTGGCATTAGCATCTAAACGCTCGTGTTGTTGCGAGAATTTAGGATAAAGAAAACTTATTTCATCATGTTCATGATTATCGGGATAAATAAGCGTTGGATATTCAAGCTCACCTACAACATCCCCCCCCTTGATGGGTAGAGCTTTCCAACAACATCGCCAATCTATGTAACGGAACTTGAAATAGATAATGATGGATCAAATAAATTAGCATCACTAAAAAAGCGATAACGGTACAGATCATTAAAGCCAGCTTCATACCTAATGCTTCACCACTTTTAATCGCAGGCTGGATAATACTGTCCACCTCCAATATTCCTCTGACATCGCCCAGTTTCCAATCTACCTTTGGAGAAAAGGGATGATGGTTATGACATTGCACACATGCCTCAGCTACCAACTTGTCAGCAATAGCCACACGCACAACAGTCTCGCCCTGCTTGTTTTTTAAAACTTTTATATATTCAGACTCGGGGTTTTCATTAAGGTGATGCCAAGCTTGATTGGCAAATTCATCTAATTGGCGCTCTGCACGATTGGGAAAGGGGTAAAAACTATAAAGTTTAATCAGGGTACCTGTTTGAGAATATTGCTCGCTCAACTCATGCACCATAGTTGCAGGTAAAGGGATACTTTTAGGGTTATTTTTATGATCTATGGTGACATCAATATCTGAATGTAATAGAACTTCGCTAACTACATTTTCAGTGTAATACCTCCGTAAACGTTTAAATTCTTCAACTGTTTCTTCAGCCCTTTGCTGAGCGTCATCTATTGCTTGCTGCGTAAGAACCTGCGGTAAGTAATAAAGGATAGCAATTACCAGCAACACCATGGCAAACAGGATAGGGAAGATAATTCTCCAAACCAATGACTTGCGAACCTGCATCCCCTACCCTTATGGTCGTTATACACACGAAGAAAGTATAGGAGTATTTTTTAGGTTTGGTTAATTAAGATAGTTACCAATATCAAGCAGTTAAGAAGCTTCTAACTGCCTTCGAGTGTAGTCGATATGTTCTGTCGCCACCTTGCGGGCTAACTCGGCATTCCTGTTGATTAATGCCTGATAAATTTGGGTATGCTGAGCGCTGATTCCATCAGGGTATCGGCCAAATTTCTTAAGTGTGCGATCAAGCACACCATAAATTGCATTGAAGTAACGGTTATAGAATATCTGACTGAAAGAGATAACCAGTAGATGGTGACTTGCTTCCGCAATCATCATATGAAACCTAAGATCGGCTTTTGCTTTTGCGAGCGTAGTATGACCACTACTGCGCGCCTGCATTGCTTCATACTCTTGCCCGATACGATCGAGTTGTTCATCTGACGCGCGCAAAGCGGCATAGTATGCGGCCTCACCTTCTAGAGCAGCACGCATCTCCATAACCTGAACTTGAAACTCAAAGTTATCGCCAATGCTTTCTGAAGGCATCGAGAAATGGCTTTCGAGTAAGTTCCGACAGAGACTCCCACCACCATGATAAGTTTCGATAATGCCTTTTAATTCAAGATCTTGAACAGCTTCACGAACCGTTGCTCGAGAAAGACTATAGCGTTCTGCCAATACGCGCTGAGATGGTAGTTTCTCGCCTGGGCATATATCACCATACAAAATTTGTCCCTGAAGCTCAGAACTTAACTTCTGGCTTAGATTTACATCTTTCACTTTCGCCACCGAGTACCTCAAACCACCTCTTGGTCAGACCAGTTAACAGTTTAGCATTTCCTTTGAGCCATCTCTTAACTATCTTTTGAGTAACAGATAAAACTTCAGGCACTAGAACCTGAAGAAAAATAAGAAACGTCAGTGACGTGAGAGCCTGATTCCATATCGGGTAGAGCTGACCAATATAGCGATGACATTCATGCCAAATCAGAATCCTAAAGTCGGTTTATTTGTAACCTGTCTAGCAGATATGTTTAGACCGAGCGTTGCATTCGCAACCGTCAAACTACTTGAAGCTTCAGGCTGCTCAGTGGAAGTGCCAGAGACACAAACCTGTTGCGGACAACCTGCGTATAATTCAGGCGACAAATCAACCACTGCTGAAATTGCTAAAAAAACTATAGAAGCTTTTGATGGCTATGAATATGTAGTTGGTCCATCCGGATCCTGTATTGGTATGCTGCATTATTACCCTGAGGTCTTTGACGAAAACGACCCTTGGAAGGCCCGTGCATTAGACCTAAAATCGCGTGCATTTGAGATCACCCAATTCCTAACTGATGTAGTCGATTTCGACCGTATCAATGCCGCATTTGAAGGCACAATCACCTACCACGATTCCTGCTCTGGTCTGCGCCAACTCGGTGTTAAACAGCAGCCACGTAAGCTTTTATCAAAGGTTGAAAATTTAACTCTCAACGAGATGGAAGAGTCAGAAACCTGTTGCGGTTTCGGCGGTACATTCTGCGTTAAATATCCAGACATTTCTAATCGCATGGTGTCTAACAAAACTGAGTATATCAGTGACTCCGGTGCGAGTACTTTAGTCGGTGGCGATTTAGGCTGCCTATTAAATATGGCCGGTAAGCTTAAACGCGAAGGCAAAAATATCGAAGCACGTCATATAGTTGAGATCTTAGCTGGTATGACTGACACGCCAGCCATTGGCGAAGCAGAATATGAGCTAGCCTCTGAACTAAGCGCGGGGTAATACACGATGCATATTAAAAGCCCAGAATTTAAAGAAAATGCTCGTATAGCGCTGCATAATGTCGAACTTCAGGAAGCACTAGGTCAGTTTAAACACGGCTTTCCGGTTAACCGCGCTAATGCCATCAAGCGCCTACCAGAGTTTGACGATCTGCGTGATGAAGCGCGTGATCTTAAAAATCACATTATTCAAAATCTAGATATTTATCTGGAACAGTTTGAAGATAACGTTGTAAAAAATGGCGGTCACGTTCACTGGTGTAGAACAGGTGACGATGCCAACAAAACCATTCTCGATATTTGCAAACAGGTAAACGCCAAGACCATCACTAAAGGTAAGTCGATGGTTTCGGAAGAAACCGGCCTAAATGAATACCTTGAAGCGAACGGTGTACGCCCTGTCGAGACAGATTTGGGTGAATACATCCTACAGCTTCGTGATGATCATCCGAGCCATATTATTGCGCCAGCAATTCACCTGAATGTTAATGATGTATCCGAAACCTTCCACGAACATCACAAGCGCCCCAAAACAGAAGATCCACAGGCGTTGATGAAAGAAGCTCGAGAAGTACTGCGAAAGGAATTCGTAGGCGCTGATGTCGGACTTACTGGCGCTAATTTTCTAGTGGCAGAAACTGGCTCAACGATCATCGTAACCAACGAAGGTAACGGCGATCTGACTCAAACCCTACCAAAAACTCACATTGTGATTACTTCCATCGAGAAGGTTGTACCTACGCTGGAAGATATGAGTTTATTCCTTCGACTGCTAGCTCGCTCAGCGACAGGTCAGGAATTTACGGTATACAACACTTTATCCACAGGGCCGAAACGCGCTGAAGATCAAGATGGTCCAGAGAACTTCCACGTTGTATTAGTCGATAACGGCCGTAGTGAGATGGTGGGCACTGAGTTTCAAGATATGCTCCGCTGTATCCGGTGTTCTTCTTGTATGAACCACTGCCCTGTCTATGGTGCTGTTGGTGGCCATTCTTACGGTTGGGTTTACCCTGGCCCTATGGGTTCTGTTCTAACACCAAAGATGATCGGCATTGATAAAGCTGCACACCTGCCAAACGCGTCAACATCCTGTGGTAAATGTGAAGAAGTATGCCCTGTCCGTATCCCTCTTCCAAAATTGATGCGTCACTGGCGAGAGAAAGAGTTTGAAAAACACTTAACACCAAAAGCTGTCAGGTTTGGCATTGCTGGCTGGGCATTTTTTGCCAAGCGCCCTGCCCTATACCGCTGGTTAGCAAGAAGCTCTGCATGGTTTATGAACAAACTCGCTGGTAAGAAAGGCCGCATCAAGAAGATGCCGTTAGCGGGTGGCTGGACAGATTGGCGTGATATGCCAGCACCTCAAGGCAAGACCTTTATGGATCAATGGAAAGCCCACAAACAGGCGGAGAAATAAGATGAGTAAAGCAGAAATCCTGGGCAACATCCGCCGTGGTTTGCAACGTGGTGAAGCAACACCCGCACAAAAAGCAGCAGCGACACGTCGCATTAATGCGCATAAAGCGACCATAATTCCTAAGCGTAGCCAGCTAGACAAAGCAGGTCAGATCCAACTGTTTAGAGATATGGCAAGCGGTGCGGCAGCAGAGCTTATCGACATAAATGCAATGAGTGATCTACCTGCAGCTGTCGCAGACTGGCTTAACAAACATGATTTTAAATCCCTAGTCAGCGCTAGCGATGATTGCTTAAATGAGCTCGATTGGTCTGCCTTAGGCGATATCAAACGCGAGCAGCGTGTTGCGCAATCTGGCGATGTTGCTAGCTTAACCACCTCGATGACAGGTATCGCAGAAACAGGAACTCTGATGATGTACTCCCGTCCAGAGAGTCCGACGACATTGAACTTCCTACCGGATTGCCATCTCGTATTATTGCGTGAATCGACGATCGTCGGTAGCTACGAAGATGCTTGGCAGATGGTACGTGAACAGAACCCTGATGAAATGCCGCGCACGGTCAATATGATTACTGGCCCATCCCGTAGCGCGGACATCGGACAAAAATTACAAATGGGTGCTCATGGCCCCTGCGTACTTGTGATCTTTATCCTTAAAGATATGTAGCTCTATATCTTTATTGCTTTAGCCACCTTTTTAGGTGGCTTTTTTTGTTCTATGGCCACTCAACAACTCAGTTATATAGCTTATCTAAATTCTGTAAGCCCGCCTGATAAACGCCACGAATTGTTTTTTCCGCTTCTGCATCAGAGGCACCAGCTGCATTAAAGCTAGAGCTCCAAACAACAATCGAGCCGCCTTGGCCATCCAACTTAACCTGAATTTCAGATTCATAATCAGACACTGGTAATGGTGACTCATCAATTTGATAACGATAGCTGCGCTTACCTTCATCCTTGCTCAATAAAGTCTCCGTAATTTTCGCACCGTTACCTAAAGTTAGTACACGCACTTTATTATCTCTGTCACTGGAAGCTACCGCAGGGTGCCAACGATACAAACCGTTATAATCCCCTAAAAGCGCCCATACAGCAGATGGCTTCACATTCAGCTTTACTGATTCTTCCACCGCAATATTACCCGCAGCAGACGCGTTTACAGCACCTAACAACGAAGATAGCACTACCACACCCATAATCTTTTTTAGCATTTTTATTATTCCTTTTTATCTATCACAACACATTAAGTGAAATACCAGCATGCCCCAGGAATTTATTGATAACTATTATCATTAAGAACCTATCCAAAAGTACTTAATTAGCTAAATAGATTAAAATCCTCTAAAGCCAAACCAATCCAAGCCGATAGATTAATGTAAGTATTTTTTCATCAAGCACCGACACCTGTGAACGGATTACAGATAGCTGTCGTAATCGGACAATAGGATGATGTTATGGAAGCCAATGAAATCACTGCTGCAGCGACAACCATGTCTACGCAACAGACACAAACCACTCATGCGGTTAAATCAGCCGAGATGGCTAAAGATCAGATCGAACAGACGGGTGAGCAAGTGATGCAGCTATTAGAAGTCACAGCACCAGGCAAACTTAGAGTAGATCCACTGAGCCCGCTAGGCACCCAAATAGACGTTAAAGCCTAACAACATCGCTAAAAAAGCGAATGTTGTGGCGCCGTGAGATCATCAAAATCTTCATCTAAAAACTGCAGGATCGTCTCACACACTGGCCTCACCTGTTTATCCAGATAATGCTGATAGTCTAAAGGCGAACTCAAAAATTCAATGGGTTCTGCGCCGTTAACAGTCATCATATATTCAATATAAGAACCTGACCGATACGGGCTAGGTTGACCTTTTACTTGGTAGCCATACTCAGCTTTCAAACCCGCCTGAACATGAGGTGGTTTATTCTTCACATACTGATCCAAACGTTGACGGATACGCTTTCGATAGATGAGCTTGTGATCTAAATTCCCCGCTAATAGCGCTTCGACCGTTGATTTAAGAAGCGTCTGCCACTCTTGGCCTATGAAAATACGTTCATAGAGATGCTCTTGAAGTTCACGAGCCAAAGGCGTCCAATCTGTACGGACGTTTTCAAGACCTTTAAACACCATCTTGGTCGAACCATCCCCAGAACGCTTTAGCCCTGCATAACGCTTCTTTGTGCCTTTGTCTGAATGGCGCATGGTCGGCATTAAAAACCGACAATAGTTCGTCTCGTACTCGATTTCTAACTGACTATCTAGCTCGAAACGCTCTTTTAGGTTTTCACTCCACCAGCTATTGAGATGTTCTGCTACAGCACGGCCTGTACTGTTGGCTTGCTCTTCTGGGAAGTCATCACCTAACCAGACAAAAACCGAATCAGTATCACCGTAAATCACCTTAAAACCGAATTCTGATTCGATATGATCACGTGACTTGGTCAGGATTTCATGTCCTCTCAAGGTGATCGAGCTCGAGAGTCGTTGATCAAAAAAGCGGCAGACGTTTGAACCTAAAACACCATAAAAGGAGTTCATAATAATTTTTATTGCTTGGGATAATGCCGCGTTTTTTAACTGCTTTGCTTGATCTCGCGCCTCCCAAAGCTTCTCGATCAGCTCAGGCAAAATCGTTTTACTACGCGAAAATATTGCGTGGTTAAAACCGGGGACTAAATCTTCAGATTCAGCTCCCTCTTTAAGTCCCTCAGCCAAACCATAAGGGTCGATCTTAAAGGTACGAATAATACTGGGGTACAGGCTTTTAAAGTCCAAAACCAGAACCTGTCTATACAAGCCTGGACGCGAGTCCATTACATAACCACCGGGTGCACTGAGCCCTGACATCCCTGAAGCATATTGCGGTGCCACATAGCCTGATCGATGCAATAGAGGGAGATACTGGTTATCAAATGCTGCCGCTGAGCCTCCCACTTTATCTAGAGCAAGTCCCGTTAGACGTGCCCGTTCAAGAAGATAATTAATCAGATCAGCATGCTCAAATATCTCCCAAACCAATCGGCAATCTTCTAGGTTATAACGAGCTAAAGACTCTTTGTCTTCTCTAAATAACCGTTGTATTTCACCGCCACGATCATCGACATGGTCTATCAACTTACCTCGATCTAGCATCTCCCGAGCGACATTTTCTAAGGCAAAACTTTCAAACTGATAAGTTGCACCTTTGAGGGTATCAATGCCATCTAATACAATTCGCCCTGCCATACGTACAAAAAGCTTACCTTGAGCCGATTCATGCAGCTTTAAAGGCAACTTGTCACGACCTAGAACAAGTGGAATACGCAGTGCCTCAGCACGTTTTTGTAGTACCCGAAAATCAAAGCCAACTACGTTCCAACCAATAAACGCATCGGGGTCATATTCCGCCACCACTTGAATAAATCGCTGCAACAAAGCTGTTTCATCAGTAACATATTCAAGCCCATCACTATCTACACCTTCCCCCTGCATCAATACCAATTGAAAGTCATCAGCATAGAATGCAGCGGACAATATATTGTCCGCTTTCATCGTCGTTTCTAAATCAATAGAAAGGATGCGTAAATTGGGGGTATACGTATCTGACTTTAAACGGACCTGTTCATTCACATGGCTAATTTGTACACCACCTTGAATAAACCGCTCCATCAGGTAGCGATCTGCATGACGTATATCATCTTCCATCATGACAATATTATGTAGATGCAGTAACTCTTGAATTTGGCGATAGGTTTTTAAAGTTTGGCTGTATATTGCGGTAACGCCACGATACTGCAGATCAGTCAGATCAACTTTATTGACGCGCCAGTCTCGGAGATGACTCAGTAATGTTTTAACTCGAGGAACTTGCTCATCAAGAACAAAAAGCACCGCCTCTTGCTGAGTAATAGAAATCGGAAAAGCATGATGCTCTGAACAGACCCAATAGGTCAGCACGATTCCCTCGCGAGTGTCGTGCTGATTCCGAGTCAGAATGAATGCTGAAGAGCTCTGGTCTGAATGATCATGATGAGTAGGCATACTCACTTAACCAAAGGGCGCGACCAGATCCATATCGGTTAACTCCGGGAAAGCCTCGCGAACCGCAGCTTCATTTTTCGCGTCAAATAGGAGTTTAAGGTTAGGGCCGGCATCCATTGTCAGATAAATTTCTACGCCCGACGATCTTAATTCCCATACACGATGCATAGCCGCTACAGATTCTGGCTGCCAATACAAAAGCGGCGGCCATGAAGCAATCATGGTCGCATGCATGGACAGAGCATTTTGCTCTGCAGTTTGGCCTAATAGGCCCATATCTTGTGCAGTTATAGCCTGCTTAATTATATTCAGATCCTTCTCAGCTTGAGCAGGCCAAGATTGGTAGAGATCAGCCGATTCAACTGTACGTTGCATACCAGAACGAGAATCGATTTTTTTAGCACCTGTAGCAACTTTTAACAAACCAATTCTAAACCCTGGCCAATTAACCGCTAAAGGTTCTGCACAGCTATCCATGCCGTCTTCTTGCTCGCCTTTGGACCATTCAACAAACCCTTGGTAGATTGAGCGGGATGCACTACCACTACCAATTCGCGCAAACGCCGACAGGACTTTCTGATCAAGATCAAAACGATAAAAGCCGTTAATCGCCAACATAAGTGCAGCAAAACCGGAAGCTGAAGACGCAAGCCCAGCCGCTGTTGGAATATTATTGGTTGTTTCTACCTTAACCGTTTGATCCAGATCTCGACGAAAAAGATCAATAAACGAGACGACTTTCCGAGCAAAGGAGGAATCTTCACTCTGCAGCTCGCCATTCAGATAGACCTGATCACCAGTTTCCGATGGCGTGATTTTCGTACAGCTACCTAGCTCACCCAACGATATAGATAATGAAGCATTGATAGGCAGGTTCAACTCAACATCACGTTTACCCCAATACTTACACAAGGCGATATTACTTGGCGCAAACGCTTCTGCTGTCGTACCCGGCATAGTTTGCTCTGGAAGAAACGATGCCACTACACTCTGCTTAGTAATGCTCAATGCTAACCCCTTGTGACGAAACTGAGACTGGAATTTGTTCGTAAGCTATATATAGATCTGGATCTGAACCGAGTGCAATCACACAATCCCCAAGGCCCGAACCTGAAATTTTAGCACCGGTAATATGCTCGCTTTGGCGAAGCGAATACACAATATCGCAAATCGCTTTATCTGCTACACCTAATGCGTCCATTAAGCCTTGGTAATTATTCATTAATTGACCAAGTTGCTGCCAATCCTGTTGGGCTATTGCCTGTTCAGCGTTGTCCGTTACCGACCCCATTAGCTGATAGATCTGCTGGTAAAGCTCAGGATAATGACTCGCTAAATCCTCTACATGTTTCAATACATCTGGTGTTTTCGTTTTATATCCCGCGTAGTAAAGCGATATGTCGGGTAGAGCTGACAGTGCATTGATCTTTCTTGGCTTAACACGGTAAGAAACGATTGAACCAAAGATACTAGCCACAAGGTCAGTTCCTGATCCTCGTCCACCTTGTACTTGATGAACAACTGCTAGTGAGCGATCGAATAAGCTATCTAGATCCGTTTCATCGTTTACAAAAGATGCGAGTGCAGCGACCACACCAGCAGTGACCGCGGCTGAAGAACCCAGGCCAACGGTATGAGAAAACTCTGAACGGATTGTAACTTTAATACCTGAAGGCAAACGATCTGCATACATTGCAACGGCAGCCAACACGAAGCTCAGCCGGTCATCAGCAACCAAATCTTTAAGAGGGCTTCGGTATTGAGCTAGTGCCGAGTCAATCAGCACTTCTTGTGTTGATATAGGTTCGCACTCTATGTGAATATATTTATCCACAGCACAAGCTAAAGCCTTATGACCAAAAAGCACTGCGTGTTCACCCATCAGCATTAAACTGCCAGGCACAGTCACTTTAATCCGATTCAATATGTGCTCCTTGATAACTAATTTTTAAAGGCTGTAGATGGATATTTAAACTGCTAGCTATCTCAGCAGCATTCCCTTTAGGAGCATAGATTAATACCAAACCACCGGCATCCCCAGAGCTGCTGCCTGCACCACAAACTTTCGCACTTCCACCCATCAACTCTATACGCTGAATAACATTAGCAACGGCATGTGGCACTATGCCAATCTGTTGTAATAGGCGCTGATTTTCTTGGATGAGATCTAATTTCTGCTGATCATCTGGTGAATAGATAGCTCGTTCAAAATCCTGAGTGACCTGTTTAAAATGCTGCCAAATTGTTGAAAACTCAAATGACTCACGTACAGCCGAAACCGTTTCACCCGTTGATGATTTAGGTGAACCGCTATTCCAGAGAAACCAGTTATCGCCTATTTTTTCAGGCAATAGCGTTACATGGTCGTTCTGAACTTTAACAACACCTCCGAAAGTCGTCGCAGCAGCATCTATCGCACTACCACGACCATGCTGCAATCTCTCACAGTGGCGTACTAACTTGAAGAATTCCCGTTTATTCAATTCTTGCTGAGAAGCAGCTTCAGCCAACTTTAGCAATGCTGCAATCACTGCAGCAGAGGAACCCATACCAGCACCTGCTGGAATATCACTCGCTATCAAGATCTGACCAACCCTATCAAAACCAAGCTGCGACAAGGTATAAAAGAGCAGATCCGAAGGAGATGAGAGAACATCTGCAACAGCGAGCTTTCCTTGTAAAAACAGATTAAAACGTTGATCAAGCTGTTCAGAAAAGAGTTTAAATGTAGCTATATTCTTAGAAAAGCAACCGAAAACATCAGAAGAAACTGATAAATTCAGACTCGCGGTAGGAGTATATGAAGCTGTTACAGAGGATGTAACAGCCATCGCAATAGCAGGCGCCCCATAGACAACTGAGTGCTCACCACTCAGTATTAGTTTCCCTGGGGCTATTGCCTTCATTAACAGCTAACGTATTCTCGCTTATGACCGCTGATCGCAGCCAAACGGAAACGCCCAGTCGTAGCATTAGGGATATCATGATGTTCTCCATCACGAGGGTCTGGGTGGCGATACAGATTCAAATACTCGTCATAACTTACTTCTTGGCGAGCATCCAACATGTCCTTATGCTTTATGGTATGAAGACATTTATCATAACCTGCAACCACCGTTCCAGAGAAAAACTCAGCTACACAACCAGAGCCATAACTAAAGAAACCAACTTTATTACCAGCCAAATTTTCTTTGCAGTTCTCAAGCAAAGAGGTCAGACCGATATACATTGAAGCTGTATAGCTGTTGCCAATGATACGGTTGTAATAAAGTGTTTCTTCAACCTGCTCTTCAATTTGCTCTAAAGAAAGACCTACTTTGTTTACCTTTGCTAGATGTTTATGCGCTTTTTCCGCCATGCGGCTAAACGGCAAGTGATAGCAAAAGTGAGAGAAATCACTAAACGCGAGAGAGCTAACTTCCACAAAGTTTTCCCAAGCCTTTTTCAGCGATTTAAGGTATATCTTGGTAGAGTATTTACCATCAACAAGTGCAGTCGTACGGTAATTTGGTCTCCAGAAATCCATCACATCTTCAGTATGATTACCAACTTCTGGATCGATTTCGATTAGACGAGGGTTTGCAGAGATCAAAATAGCGACAGCACCACAACCTTGGGTCGCCTCTCCAGAGGTGTCCAGGTCATATCGAGCAATGTCTGACGCAATGACCAAAACCTTTTTTTCTGGCTGTCGAGCGACTAACGCACACGCCATTTGAATAGCAGCTGTTGCGCTGTAACACGCCTGTTTTAGCTCAACAACACGACAGTTAGAATTCAATCCTAACAATCTATGCACATAAACGCCTGCAGCCTTAGACTGGTCTACACCCGTTTCTGTAGCAAAAAGCAATGTACTAATTGAATCTGTACCTACCCTTTCAATTAATGGATAAGCAGCATTTGCAGCCATAGTAACTACATCTTCATCAGGTGCAGCCATAGACATTTTCTCTTGGCCTATTCCCTGATAATACTTTTCTGACTCAATTTTCTGAACATTCGCCAGTGTTCTTAAATCCAGATAATAATTGGATGTATAGAAACTGATTTCGTCAATACCAACTGACATTCTTGGGTCTCGATCCTAACTCTCGTCTAAAACAAGGGCCCGGTTATTATATAAAGACGCTATATCCCGGACACCTAGCAGAAACATGGCTGTTCTGAACTCTGCTTTAATTTTTTCTATTTCTGCTATCACTGCATCAGCAGATTCCATTGCTGGTTTTAACAGCGGACCTGCTATGCCACATAAAGAGGCGCCGAGTATAACAGATTTAACCATATCAATCCCATCTCTTAAGCCACCACTTGCAACTAATGTGGCAACATCGCGATATGGGCTAGCCATTTTTAGGGCAACAGGGGTTGGAATTCCCCAATCTTGGAACTTAAGACCTAAATCACTTTGATCTTTTCTACGATGATGCTCTATCCGACTCCAAGAAGTCCCGCCTGTTCCAGCTAAATCAAAGGTTTTGATACCTGCCTTTAATCCCAGCTCGATATCAGCAGGAGATAAACCACTTCCAACCTCTTTAAGAAAAACAGGCACATCTAACTGAGTTACAAGAGACTCTATTTTCTCAGCAAGATGAGAGAAATCTGTATCTCCTTCAGGCTGAACCGCCTCTTGTAGAGGATTAAGGTGAAGATACAAAGCATCTGCACCCAGACATTCAATAGCTTGCTGCGCTTGCTCTAAATCCACTCCATAATTAAGTTGAACAGCACCAAGATTCCCAATAAGAGGTACATCCGGAGCTAATTCTCTCAGAGCAAAGCTTTCTTTAGCTTCAGGAGATGTAAACATAACGCGTTGTGAACCAACTGCCATAGCAACACCCGTTGCCTGAGCAGCTTTCGCCAAATTATGATTGATCTGCTTTACTAACTGATGATCACCGCCTGTCATTGAGGATATCAACAAAGGGAAACTTAACTGATAACCTAAAAATTCACATGAGCTATCAACATCGTTCAAGGCGACCTCAGGTAGACCTCGATGCATCAAATGAATACGATCAAAGTACCTTCCAGAACGATCAGTTAAAGGATCATTTTCTATAGCTCTTATATGTTCAAGCTTTCGATCATTAGTCAGATCTGACATTAGCGCTCCAACTTCAGGTGAGCTTCCATTAGTTCACCAGGGTTTGTCTGTGCGGCTAGCAAAGATAACTCGCCACATAACACAGTTGCAGCACAGATAGCGGCTAAACGTTGAGCATTTTCACCCGGCTCTCTATCTTCTTTGCATCCTAAAGCAGCTAAGTTATCTTCAACGAAGTCGATCCCTTTACCATTACCAACAGAGCCCATAATTAGGTTAGGTAAAGTACAGGAGAAATAAAGATCATCACCACGTACTTCAGCATGCACAATCCCCTGTGAACCTTCGATAATATTGGCTGCATCTTGGCCTGTAGCCAAATAAAATGCCAAAAGCATATTCGCATAATGAGCATTAGCACTGCGCAGGCCACCTGCAACCATAGTCCCAATCAGGTTTTTCTTAATATTAAGATCAACCATTTTTTCAGGTGTTGTCTTTAAGCGTCTTTCACAAATATCACGCGGTATTAAAATCTCGGTTACCACATATTTACCGCGGCCAAGAATACCGTTAACAGCTGTCGCTTTTTTATCTGAGCAATAGTTACCTGAGATAGATGAATAACGAAGCTGCGGATATTCAGACAATATCCACGGAATAATCTTATCTGCAGCATTAGTCACCATGTTATGACCTGAGGCGTCACCCGTCGTAAATTCCAAGCGAAGATAGATCAAATTTGCAACGATCTGGCTATTCATATCGATAAGCTTGGCAAAACGACTACTCTGTGAAACCACCTCGTTAATATCATCCATACGAGATTTAATCGAATTCAGAGCAAGCATCGCTTCAGTTGCATCATCTGCCTCAAGCAGAATGGAACGACTCATGCGTTCGTCTATCACAGTGGTTTTGATACCATCAGTCAATGCAGAAACCCTTGCACCACGCCCCACAGAAGGCCATAAAGGCGTCTCATAAGTCGCTAAAGGAACACTAATTTTTTCATCTAATACAGGCCCTGTAATTTTAATAGGACCCACATTACGCATTGGGATTGGAGCTTGACTGATTTTATGAGATTTCATGATATCTCTTTATGCAAAAGAAAAAGGGCTGCCAATGGCAACCCTTTTAAAATAAGGTTGAGGACTAATTTTAATTAACTTCACCAGCCCTTTTCAATATTTTCCTTACGACGCAGCAGCTTCTTCTTTTTCCGCTTCTTTTTGAACAGGCAGATCTTGCTCAACATCACCTAAATTCGGCTCAGGCAAAGATAATTTCAAAGCATCTAACAATGTGCCCATACCATTTACTACGCGGTACTGTGCAATTAATTGATCATGCAGAGCATTAGTCAGATCATTTTTTGATGAGAATACTTCATTCTCAGTATCCAACAAATCAAGCAAAGAACGCTGCCCTATATTAAACTGCTTTTGATAAGAGTTACGCGTTTTTTGGCTTGAAGCAACGTGTTGCTCTAAATACGGTAACTGCCTCGAAAGAATGGAATAAGCATTCCAAGATAGCTCTACACTCTGAAGGACCTCACGGTGACTTCTGTTTTGAACAGATTTAGCCTCTTCTATCTGATGCTGAGTTTGACGAACACGTGCTTGATCAGCTCCACCGTTATAGAGGTTATAACGCAATCTCACCATAGCAGTAAGATCTTCGTTCACCCCGTCAACACCATCAAGATTATTGTTCCAAGTACGATCGACTTCAAAATCTACACGAGGATAATAATTACGTTTTGCTGCATTATATTGAGCAACTGCTGCCGCTGTATCAGCTTCTGCAACTTGCAATGTAGGATGATTGCTCAATGCAGTCTCTGTTGCCGCATCCAAAGATTCAGGCACCTTAACACTTACCAGCTCAGGATAGATAACCTCTACTGGCGCCATCAACCCAGTAACTCGCTGATAATTTACTTTAGCGTCCAGTAAGTTATTCTCTGCTGCTAAAGTGTTCACTTCAGCCAACGCCAAACGACCTTCAGCCTGCTGTATAGAGGCCAAAGCCCCAACACCTGATTCAGATCGGCGTTTGATCTGATCATAAATTTTGACGTGGTTAAAAAGATTTTCCTTAGCCTGCTGAAGAAGGACGTTACGACGATTTAATTCGATATAAGCCCTAGCCGCATCTAATGCATAAGTCTCGGCCGTTTCAACAACTCTTTTATCAGCCGAAATCGCACGAGCTTTTTGACGCTTTACTTCACTAGACGTCGCAAAACCATCGAACAACATTTGCCTAATACTTAGACTACCTTCGCCGCGTGTTAGCTCTACATCACCACCATTAGCTCGAGTAGTCGTATTATTTGTCCATTCATAACCAATACCAGCAGCAACATCAACACTTGGCAGGTAACCGGCCTTAGCTTGTCGAACCTCTTGATAGACCGCATTACGTGCATTTATAGCACGCTGTACTTCCGGGCTATTACTTAACCCTTCTGCAACTACGTTCTCAAGAGTAGTACTGTAAACCGATGAACTTACCGCCCCCAGAAGCACACCAGCAACAACTGACCTGAACATAAATCCCGCCTTAAAATATAAATAGTTTGTAGTCGCTAGCCGATAAAACTGATTGATTTAAGCTGGTTGTTTACTAGCCATTAAAACTAGTGCAACCCGATCAGCAGCCCCTGTTTTCTGAAAAATAGAACTCAGATGCGCTTTCACTGTTCGTTCAGTAATATCTAACTCTCTGGCAATTTCCTTATTACTTGCTCCTGTCGTTAAAACAGAAAGCACGTCTTGCTCGCGACCACTTAATCCTTCAAAACAATCTACAGTCTCTGCGGTGTCCACTTTGCTATCTGCGACAGTCATCCCCCCCAAAAGTCTTTTAAGTAGCTTTTGTAGAAGTTCAGGCCCTGCCCAAATATCACCACGGAGTACAGTTTTCACCACTTCCGTTAGCAATGAACCTGTAACATACGTGTTGGTATATCCGTTAGCACCTGATTGCAGTGCGCGGATACCTTCATCTTCAGATGGAGCATCGGTACATACAATCAAAATGATTTCGGGATTATCCTTTTTGAAACTGAATACTAGCTGACTACTCTTATCATCAACCGAGCTAAGGTGCATTAGAACAATGCCCTTCTTGATCGCCGACAATTTCGATGAAAGCTCAGAAATCGACAAAACCTCAGGCTGCCAGTCCACGAGCAGCTTAAGCCATCGATCCAAAACTTTCGGTCGGTTCCCTAGAAAGAATAACTGCATAATATCCATAATCCGCGGCACCTGAGCATATAATTATCCCTATAGCCGCGGCGCACAATTTTATAACGTCTAACTAATACCCACAAGCCGACAAAGCTTATTTAGACGATTCTCATTTACATTACTATAAAACAAAGCCATAAACTTATTATGGTTAATTACTTAATGCAAATAACTTAGTATTTTTTACACCAGTTGTTGATTTACCACAAATTAGAACACTTTGATTTATCAATCATTAGCGCTCGGTAAGCGCTCTATCTTTCGCCTTAAGCACTGGCTTTAACAGATAATCCATTACCGTTTTCTTACCTGTCAAAATATCCACACTTACCGTCATACCAGCGATTAAAGGCAGTTCAGCTTCTACCGCTCCAAGATAAGGCTTATCAGTCTCCAATCTGACCAAGTAGTAACTTTCCCCCTCTTCATCGAGAATGGTACTTGGGCTCACAAATACCACAGACGCATCAACACCACCGTAAATAGAAAAATCATAGGCCGACACTTTAATTACAGCCGCTTGCCCTGGGGCAATATTAGCAATATCAGAAGGTCTTATTCTCGCTTCAACCAGCAACTTATCTTCCCAAGGTATGATGTTTAATAGCTCATCTCCTGGCTGAACAACCCCTTCCACTGTATTAACCAGTAGCTGTTTTACCGTACCTTTAACCGGTGCCTTTACTTCAGCACGATCAATACGGTCATTCATACCCGTTAGGGCCTGTTGGATTCGCGCACTTTCAGCTACAACCTCATTCAACTCTCGACGTGCTTCATTCCTGAACTGCAATTCAGCACCATCAAGGTTTTGCTTAGTTTCCTGCAGGGTAGATTCAATTCTTGGGATATTAAGTCGTACGCCTGATAATTCACCTTGCAAGTCATTCAACTGGCGCTTTAATCTCAGAAATTCAACTTCTGAAATAACCCCTTCTTTCAGTAGAGGCCGAGTAATATCTAGCTCGCGCTTTAATAAACCATAACTTCTTTCAAGCTGACGCTCCTGAGACTGAGCCGCCTTTAATTCCTGCTTACGTTGCTCTACCTGCTGCTCTAAACCGCCGAGCCCAGCAAGCATTTCAGCCTTACGCGTCACAAATAGGCTTTTTTCCTGAGCAAGCATACTTTGATATTCAATTGGGAAACCCTGAGGCGGCACAAATTCAGTATTATCTGCTTCAGCTTGCAAACGCGCCGCCTTTGCAACCAACTCGTACTGGCGTACCTGATTTTCCTTAAACGAGCTTGAGAAGCGGATATCATCAATCCGTAAAAGCACCTGCCCCTTTTCAACTATATCGCCTTCACGCACCAAGATTTCTGATAAAGCACCGCCCTCTAGAGTCTCGATCACTTGTAACTGGCTTGAAGGAATAATTTCACCATCACCGCGAGTAATTTCGTCCAGTTCAGCCCAGAAAGCCCAAACGATGGCAACCACAACAAAGATAAGCATCGCCCAAAGCAAAGCACTAGCCCCCTTAGGGCTTTGCTCAGCCATGGCTTCACTCACGCTAGACATATAATGTAAATCTTTTTTAGCTTGAGCCATGATCTTACCTCTGCACCTGAAGACGACCTTGCTTTAACGCATCCAACACCGCTTCTTTCGGGCCATCTGCTACCACTCGACCAGCATCCATAACGATGATTCGATCAACTAAGCTCAACAACGACATTTTGTGAGTCACTACCAGCATCGTCTTATCTTTTGCATAAGCCTTAAGCATGGTTTTAATCTGCTCTTCAGAGGAATTATCCATCGATGCAGTCGGCTCATCCAAAATCAAAATATTAGGATCATGGATAAGAGAGCGTGCAACCGCAACCGTCTGCCTCTGACCACCCGACAACGCAGCACCGCGTTCACCCACTTGCATATCAAAGCCTTGAGGATGACGATTTACCATATCGGAAACACCAGTCAATTTAGCAACCTCAACCAAGCGATCATCTTCAGTTTGAGGAGATCCTATGACGATGTTGTCTCGCACACTGCCAGCAAACAACATAATATCCTGAGGCATGTAACCAAAGTTACGCCTCAAATCGACCGGATCAATCTGATTGATATCTATACCATCGATTCGAACTGAACCCTCTGTTGCCCCGTAAAGCCCAAGCACCAATTTTTCTATGGTAGACTTACCTGAACCAATTCGACCAATTAGCGCAACGCTTTCGCCCGGTTTAATACTGAAAGAAACCCTATCCAATGCCTTTTGCTCTTCATTAGGGTAAGCAAAACTGACATCTTTGAATTCGATAGCACCTTCTAATTCTTGTCGATGCACAAATTGCTGCTCATCAGTACGCTCTGAAGGCAGTTCCATAATTTCATTCAAGCCTTTTAAAGCAGTTGATGCTTGATGGAACGAAATAACAAGATTAGCCACCTGGCTCATTGGCGCTATTGCTCTACCTGATAACATCACACAAGCAACCAGAGCCCCCATAGTCAGCTCTCTTTCACTTATCAGATAAACGCCCGTAATAATGATACCCACAGATGTTAATTGCTGAGCTAGTGCAGCAAAATTGACCACTGATGCTGACAACATGCGTGAACGAAGGCTCCATTTGGCGATATAGCCAACAGCCTGCTCCCAACCCAATTGCAACGACGAACTTGCCCGTTGGGTTTTCACAGTTTCCATAGCAGTTAAACTTTCAATCAAGGTTGCGCTCTTTTGCGAGTTAGACGCAAACGTCTTTTCAACAGCCTCTTTTAAGTAAGGTCGAACAATAAAGGATACAAGTATAATCAACGGAATTGCGACAAGAGGAACAATAACCAGTGGCCCGCCAATAAAGCCGATGACAATTAAAAAGAGAATAGCGAATGGTAGATCAATAAAAACAACATTTGTCGTTGAGCTTAAAAAGCCCTTAATACTTTCAAATTCACGCAGATTACTAGCAAAAGAACCAACCGATGCAGGAAGTGCGCTGTATTTCAGTGATAAAACCTTTTCGAAAAGCAACGCTGATAGTATGACATCCCCTTTCTTTCCAGCTATTTCAAGAAAATAGGACCTCAGCATCTTCAGCCCGAAGTCAAACAAATATACGATCAATACGCCAATCGCTAACACCCATAATGTTTCTATCGCATTGTTAGGCACAACACGATCATAAACATTCATAACAAAGAGCGGGTTTGCGATAACAAAGAGGTTAATCAAAAAAGAAGCTATTAAGACATCTCGATATATCGCGGTCGAACGTTTAATTGTTCCCCAAAACCAGTGACCTTGATGTCCTTCTAGCAATTTAGAAACTTGTTGCTGGAATCGATATTCAAGACGAACAAAAATTGCGTGAGCGGTATATGAGGCAGCCAATTCATCTAGCGCCAGATGATGTTCACCACCACTTTCTGGTTGAATGATTGTAGCTTGTCCAGCTTCATGATCTATCTCTTGCAGAATACAAGCCTGATCATTTTCAAGTATTAACACGGCAGGAAGGACAAGAGGAGATATATCTGTAAGCTTGCGAGGTAATATTTGAGCAGCAAACCCTGCTCTCTTAGCAGCTCGAATAAATAACTTAGGGGTTAATTTATGATCAAGCAACGGCAAACCTTCACACAATACCTCCGGTGAAAAAGGCTTATGATTTTGCTTACTGAGATGAACCAGACAACCGAGCAAAGGGTCCTGAACCGCTTCCATTTACCGAGACCTTAACCTTATTTGAGAGCAATGCTCAAAGAAACAATATATAGTATGTACATTAACAACTTATCCAATGTATCAAATCAATATGTTATACGCTATACGCAATGAAGAAGGCCGGATCATAAGCCTTTCAGAAACCCCTCAAGCAGGCGCTGAAGCAGTTGATATAAAAAACAAGGAAGTAATGGATTTTTTATCCATTAACGATGAAGAGTTTTCTGCAGAAGAGTTCCTTCAACAGTCAGATATGGCCGTTGCTCGTATTTTTGAAGATTTGGTAGACGTCCTTATTAGTAAAAACCTTATTATGTTTACTGACCTCCCACCAATGGCACAGAAGAAATTATTGGGTCGTAAACTTGCGCGTAATATCAATCGCGGAGAAGGAGAGAGTGAACAACTGGAAAAATCTTCTCATTCTTTCCTGATAGGAGATGATGAAACTCTGTAAATAAGCCCTTAAAGCTCCTGGCTTAACGGGTCTTCATCCTCTTCTTTCTTAAAATGATTTAGTTGGTTGTACTGCTCAGCAAAACGCTCAGCTAGAGCCGAATAACGCTGCTGCTGCTTTTCAGACAACGCCCCATAAGAAATAGTTGCCAAAACATCACGAACAGATAACAAGATCCATAGCGCATTCTGACCTCTTTTGGCTTTTTCAATTCCTGCCTGAACCAAATTAAGCGCAATACCCGTATGACTTGGTAGCAATTCATTAGCTCGACCAAACATTAAAAATGCCCGATCCAAATCACCACCACGAAAACTACTCATAGCGGCATAATTTGCCTTACCCCAATCTTTCTCAACCATCACTCGGTTCAGATCTCTTCGTTTAATCTGAACTTCATCCTCTAACTCATAACCATGAACCGCATCAACCAAAACATCTAACCATTTACACTGGTTATCGACATCCATGCGTAGGAAGAAATTCAACGTTTGCTGAAGCATCTGCTCCAAACGCTTACGAGACTCAGTAGACTCTTGACGATAAAGATCGCAATTTATGAGCTTGGCTCGAAACATAACTTCCTGATCATCAGGATGATCAAGCACCACATCCTCCAGAATGCGAACAACATCCGTTTCCACTTCAGACAATCTAGTTTTATTTGCCTGAATCAAGGATCTAACCAAACCAAAATAATGAGACGGGGTTTGAAAGACTGAATAGCGCGCATAACGAACTGCCTGCTGGTAAGCATCCTTTGCGATATCCCACTCACCCGTCTGAGAAGCCAAATCAGCCAACTCACTTTGCAATTCAGGAACTGTAGGCTGAATCATTACAGCTTTTCGCATCAGCGTGACAGCTCTACTCAACTCACCTTTAACCCGATAAATCCGAGCCAACCAAGTATATGCTTCAACACACACATGCTGCTGATCAACGATACGATTAAGACAACTCAATGCATCATCATATTCACCTAAATTGAAATGCGCGACCCCTCTTCCTACTTCAGCCCAAGGTAAATCACGCTTACTCGTCAACCCCATAAAGAGCTCTTTAGCTTGAGTAAAACGCTTCATCCTCAATAGAGCAATACCATTAACCCGCTGAAGAAATATATTTAAACCAGGATAATGATTAACAAGCGCCCTACCCTTTTCCAACACCTCTTCATAATGCTCTTCGTCCAATAACTGCTCAATTGGCCGAATAGCCTCTTTAATCCGCAGCTGTTTTTCCAGACGATGACGTACCTTTCCTTGGTCAAAAGGTTTTGAAATATAAGTATCAGGTGAGTTTTCTAAAGAACCGAAAAGAAGCTCAGAACTTTCTGGATCAACAATGAGGAAATAAGTACTCGCCTCAGGAAGGATAACCTCAGCATTAGCTTCATGAAGTAGCTGCAGACCATTTTTTTCGCCTTTGCCCATATCATAAGCAGCAAAGCAAAGATCAAAGGTCAATTCACGCATCAGGCTCAACGCCATATTAACCGAGGAAGCAACCTGTACTTGCCCCACACCCATACGGCCCAGGATTTGGCGTAATGCCCCGAGATCGTCGAGCTTACTGTCTACGATTAAAGCAGACTTTCCTGAGTAGTTGATTTCCATAGATTCTGCATAGTTTAGATAACAGCAAAAGTAGCATATAAATCAGACCATTATCAAAGTTTAGGCCATCTATCGCACAATAAAAAACCCCGTAGGGTCACTACGGGGTTTTTTCTGCATATTTAGACAAAATTAATCATCTAAAAAGCTTCTTCCTTTACCTGCAGCAATACGCATACGCAAAGCGTTTAGCTTGATAAAGCCAGCCGCATCTTTCTGATCATAAGAACCTGCATCATCTTCAAATGTTGCAATATTCTCATCGAACAAGCTGTCATCAGAACGACGACCAACAACAATAACGTTACCTTTATATAGCTTAAGACGAACGTCACCGTTTACTACTTGCTGAGACTCATCGATCATCTTCTGAAGCATCTTACGCTCTTCTGACCACCAGAAACCGTTGTAGATAACTTTAGCGTAACGCGGCATCAACTCATCTTTAAGGTGAGCAGCTTCGCGATCAAGTGTGATCGACTCAATAGCGCGGTGCGCTTTAAGCATAATTGTGCCACCAGGAGTTTCGTAACAACCACGAGACTTCATGCCTACGAAGCGGTTTTCTACGATATCTAAACGGCCTACACCATTCTCACCACCTACTTTATTCAGGTATTCAAGAACAGTCGCTGGGCTCATTTGTTCACCGTTGATCGCAACGATGTCACCCTTTTCGTAAGTCAACTCAAGGTAAGTTGCTTCATCAGGAGCCTGCTCAGGAGATACAGACCAACGCCACATATCTTCTTCAGCTTCCTGCCATGGATCTTCAAGGATATCGCCTTCGTAAGAGATGTGAAGAAGGTTAGCATCCATTGAGTATGGAGATTTTTTCTTACTGCTAGCAAAATCAACTTCGATATTGTGATCTTCACAGTATTTCATAAGCGTCTCACGGGAAGTTAGATCCCACTCACGCCATGGCGCAATAACATGAACACCCGGCTTAAGCGCATAAGCACCTAGCTCAAAACGAATCTGGTCATTACCTTTACCAGTCGCCCCGTGAGATATTGCATCAGCACCCGTCTCGTTAGCGATTTCAATCAAGCGCTTAGCAATTAGTGGGCGAGCAATAGATGTACCTAGAAGGTACTCACCTTCATAAATTGTGTTCGCACGGAACATTGGGAATACAAAGTCACGAACAAACTCTTCGCGTAGATCTTCGATGTAAATCTCTTTTACACCCAAAGCTTCAGCTTTAGCACGTGCAGGCTCTACCTCTTCACCCTGACCTAAGTCAGCAGTGAATGTAACTACTTCGGCATTGTATTCATCTTGCAACCAGCGAACGATAACAGACGTATCTAATCCACCGGAATAGGCCAGAACGACCTTTTTGATCTCGGACATTCTCAAGCTCCAACTTGCGAACAATATTCGCCCCGACACGGGCCGAAAGGGATATTCAATTTAAGCGCGGTATTATAGCAGAACTTTACCCTGCAACGCATCTGCCGCAGGGCAAATTAATAAAAGGAGTTAATAGCAATATAGACCGATTAATCTTTTTCCAAACGAATAGTAACTCGACGGTTACGATCCCGGTTTTTGCGACTATTATTTTCAACCACCGGATAACGTTCACCATGATAACGAGTTGTAATCATGGTTGGCTCCAAACCTAAACTGATCAAGTATGCTGTCACTTCCTCCGCGCGTCGCTTGGAAATATCTCGGTTCATTAATCTACGGCCCATGTTATCGGAATGACCATCAACATAAACACCTTTCACTGCGTCATCGTTTTTAACGTATAGAGCAATCAAATCCAATCGCTCCCTTGATGCATCCGATAACCGCCATTGAGCAGATGGAAAGAGAATAGCTGTTCTAGCTACCTGTCGGTAATTAACAGGCAACAATCCAGCTGTACAAGCAACATAATCATCATAGGCTGACTGAAAATTCACAGCAGATACTGATACACGCAATGATTCGTTAGTTCCGTACCACTCATCCGTAGTAAATGTCGGCATCATCCCTTTATAAAGAGCCGCCAACATATTTTGAGCGTGTTTGGGCTCTACTTTAATATGCCCCGTCCTCTCTTCAGCTTTCACTGCAGCGATATATTTTGGCACTATTCCAGGCTGCCAAGGAGCCGCTTCAGCTACAAGTTTGCCGCCTTTCTGAAAATGAATAGTCTCAGTTGGCTTAAGCATAAAACGCACTAACTCACCCGCTTCATGCTCAAAAACAGCATTACCAAATGAAGGGATAACCTGACTCAACTGGCACGTAAATTTAGAAGCCTCTAGCTCCCATTTAGAATCATCGATGGAGCTACGAAAGGTCACAGCATGCACCTGTAGCGAAAGCACTGCGATACATAACAATGAAAATACGCGAATAAACACAATAGAACCGCCAATCACACCAAGTCTGCAACGAATAAAATTATACCCCAGAAAAACAATATATAAGGGCAAGGAATCAATTTTAATGATAAAGCTATATAAGTATTTGTATTATTACGGCCAATTTTAAATATTCTTGAGTAGACGATTGGAGTGACTGCACTTCCACTGCTAGAATATTGCCAAAATTTAAAGGCAACCCTCTACCAAAGTAAGGGCATCCATTGAGCAACCATAGCGCCACAAAACACCCAATGGCAAACCGTTTTCGCGGTTTTTTACCAGTCGTAGTCGATGTTGAAACTGCAGGCTTCAATGCCCGTACTGATGCATTACTCGAAATTGCAGCCGTAACTTTGACCATGGATGAAAACGGCTTTTTGATTATCGACAAGAGCTTCGAAGCACAGGTAGAACCTTTTGAAGGCGCAAACCTTGAGCAATCAGCCTTGGATTTCACAGGCATCGACCCTTACGATCCTGATCGTGAAGCAGTACCTGAAAGAGAAGCACTAGAAGAGATTTTCCGCGCTGTGCGAAAATCGCTTAAAGCCCATGATTGTAAACGTGCAGTCTTAGTTGGCCACAATGCATCTTTCGATCAGAGCTTTGTAAACGCAGCTTCGAATCGAGAAGATATAAAACGCAACCCATTTCACCCTTTCTCTACTTTCGATACTGCAACACTAGCCGGCCTTGCATTTGGTCAAACTGTTCTTGCGAAAGCTTGTCAGGTTGCAGGCATCGAATTTGATGGTAAACAGGCGCACTCCGCACTTTACGACACGATGAAAACAGCAGAGCTATTTTGCATTATCGTAAATCGTTGGAAAGAGCTTGGCGGCTGGGACATGGTAGACCAGTATGATGATTACGAATAATTTCTTGTAACCACCAATACCCAGATACAAAAAAACCCGCTAGTAAGCGGGTTTTTTATTAGCAATAAATTTGGTGAAGATTACAGGTTGTCTGCTTCTTCAGATAGGTACTTAGCAACACCTTCTGGAGATGCGTCCATACCTTTATCACCTTGATTCCAGCCAGCTGGGCAAACTTCACCGTGCTCTTGGTGAAATGCAAGCGCATCAACCATACGAAGCATTTCATCAACGTTACGACCTAGAGGTAGATCGTTAACAACTTGATGACGTACTAGACCGTCTTCGTCGATTAAGAAAGAACCACGGAAAGCTACGCCGCCTTCAGATTCAACATCGTAAGACTGGCAGATGCTGTGAGTCATGTCTGCAACTAGCGTGTAGTTTACTGCACCGATACCGCCTTCGTTTACCGGCGTGTTGCGCCATGCGTTGTGAGAGAAGTGAGAATCGATAGAAACACCGATCACTTCAACGTTACGCTTCTTGAACTCTTCGATACGGTGATCAAAAGCTAACAGCTCAGAAGGACAAACGAATGTGAAGTCCAGTGGGTAGAAGAATACTACCGCTTTTTTGCCTTTAGTTGCTTCAGACAGTGTGAAAGCGTCAACGATTTCGCCGCTACCTAGTACTGCTGGTGCTGTAAAGTCAGGAGCCTGTTTGCCTACAAGTACGCCCATTGTGCTATTTCTCCATTAAAATGCTATCTAGCGTTTAGGTTTTTTATGATAGAAAAGACCGCTATAAAATCAAGCAATAATCTATCTAAAATTACTCAGCGCTTTGCTCTTCGGAACCCGCTGCTGCTTCTTTGATCACTTCAGCTAGCTCGCCGTTTTCTGACATCTCACAGATAATGTCACAACCACCAATCAACTCACCTTTAACCCATAGCTGAGGGAATGTCGGCCAGTTTGCATATTTTGGTAGTTCTGCACGGATATCTGGATTTTCCAGAATATTTACAAAAGCAAAACGTTCACCACAAGCCATCACTGCTTCTGAAGCACGTGAAGAGAAGCCACACTGAGGAAAACGCGGCGTTCCTTTCATGTAAAGAAGAATATCATTACCTTCAATCTGCTCTTTGATGGTATCAATTACGCTCATTCATACACCTATAAAATACTTTATGTAGGATGCACAACCGTTTTTGTGCTGTGGTGAACAATGTACCACATATCCGACCATTTTACTCTGACAATGTATATTTGCTTTTCTTTATAGAGTTAATAAAAAAAATTAATTAGCTATTCTAAGTAACCATTCATACCTCAATCCCCAATTTCCCAAAACAAGGCAAATTTATCCGGCAAAACGGTTGCGAAAAGCCGCAAAGCTGCCTATTATTCGTCCTTTAAATGGCAGCTTTGGCTGCCTTTTTGCGTTGTAGGGAAGATAAAAATAATGGCTGTAGAATCGATTATGACTACCTACAACCGGTTGTCCGTAGCGTTCGAACGCGGAGAAGGCAGCTGGTTGTATGATACTGACGGAAACAAATACCTTGATGCGTTAAGCGGTATAGCTGTATGCGGTCTAGGCCACTCGCACCCAGCAGTGACTCATGCGATTTGCGATCAAGCTAGCAACCTATTGCATACGTCTAATTTGTACACCATTCCAAATCAGCAACAACTTGCCGACCGCCTGACTAACATTTCAGGTATGGACAATGTATTTTTTGGCAACTCAGGTGCTGAGGCGAATGAAGCAGCGATTAAGCTTGCTCGCCGTTACGGTCATATCGTTCGCAACATCGAAAACCCAGCGATTATCGTTATGGAAAATTCTTTCCACGGTCGTACGATGGCTACATTAAGCGCAACAGGTAACCGTGCTGCTCAAGCAGGCTTTGAGCCGCTAGTTAGCGGTTTCGTTCGCGCGCCCTTCAACGATATTGAAGCTATCAAAAAAATTGCAGCTAACAACCCTAATATCGTTGCAATCCTTGCTGAGCCGATTCAAGGCGAATCAGGCATCCAAATCCCTGCTGACGATTATCTGAATCAACTGCGTGACATCTGCGATGCTAACGAATGGCTATTAATGCTGGACGAAGTCCAAACAGGCAATGGCCGTTCAGGTAAATACTTTGCTTACCAGCATAACGACATTTTGCCGGACGTTGTAACTACAGCTAAAGGTTTAGGTAATGGCGTACCGATTGGTGCCTGCCTTGCACGCGGTAAAGCAACTGGCATTTTGATCGCCGGCACTCATGGTTCAACTTATGGTGGCAACCCACTGTCTTGCGCTGCTGCATTAGCCGTTGTGAATACCATCATCGATGAAAATCTATGTGATCGCGCTGCTGAACTTGGCAACCGCATTACTTCAGGTTTAGAGGAGCAGCTTGGTCACACTGATTATGTGGAAGAGATTCGTAACAAGGGCCTATTGATCGCAATCCAATTGAGCGAAGCAGGTACTGAGTTAGCAGTCCTATCCAAAATCAAAGGCATTCTTCTTAATATTACAGGCGGAGGCAAAGTTGTACGCCTACTACCGCCATTAACCATGACAGATAGCGAAGCTGATCTATTAGTTAACACGCTATCTCAAATTATTCGCGTATATGCGGCTGATGAGCGCGATCCAATCAGCCAAGACTCGAGCCCTGCAGACGAACGTAGAGAACAATGAGTACTAGACATTTTTTAACCCTGCTCGATTTATCTTCTGAAGAACTACGCACCCTAGTTAAACGCGCAAGTGAACTGAAGGCGATCCGTAATCGTGGTGAAGTTTACGAACCGCTTAAAAATAAAGTGATGTCGATGATTTTTGAAAAATCATCAACTCGTACCCGCGTTTCTTTTGAAGCTGGTATGGCACAGTTTGGTGGTCACGCGATGTTCCTATCGCCTCGTGATACCCAGCTTGGCCGTGGTGAACCGATTAGCGACAGCGCTAAAGTAATCTCAAGTATGGTTGATGTTGTTATGATCCGCACATTCAGCCACCAGCTTGTAGAAGAGTTTGCTGCCAATTCCTCTGTACCGGTTATCAATGCCCTGACAGACGAATACCACCCATGTCAGCTACTAGCTGATATGCAGACTTACTTTGAACATCGCGGCGATATTCAAGGTAAAACGGTGACTTGGATCGGTGACGGCAACAATATGTGCCACTCCTATATCAATGCAGCACGCCAGTTTGATTTCAAACTTAATATCGCTTGCCCAGAAGGCTTCGACCCAGATATGGATCTAGTCGAAATCAATAAGGATCGCGTATTTATTACTCGCTCTCCAGAGGAAGCAGTAACTGGTAGCGACCTGATTGTGACCGATGTTTGGGCATCTATGGGCCAGGAAGAGGAACAGAAAGAGCGCGAAGAGAAATTCGCTGGTTTCCAAGTTTCTCCAGAGCTGATGGATAAAGCTAATGAAGACGCTCTATTCATGCACTGCCTTCCAGCTCATCGTGGCGAAGAGATCAGTGTAGATATGCTTGAGGATCCGCGCTCTGTAGTCTTCGATGAGGCAGAAAACCGCCTTCACGCACAAAAAGCTCTGCTAGAGTTTCTTCTTGTAAAATAGCAATCCGATAACAGGTAAGCAGTGAATTTACTGCTTACCTGCTCTTTATCGCTCGAGCGTACTATACTGCCTATTACCGCGGTTAAATGAGCCTAAACGGAGAAGGAATCGATGATTGAACTGCGCCACCTGAAAACACTATCTGCCTTAAGAGATGCAGGCAGCTTGGTCGAAGCAGCAGAACGCGTCCATTTGACTCAATCAGCTCTTTCTCATCAGATCAAAGACCTCGAAGATCGCCTCAATTGCTCTCTATTCATTCGCAAAACCAAGCCTATTTGCTTCACCAGTGCAGGTCAGCGCCTACTTACGTTAGCGGATGAAATACTTCCTATGATACGCAATACCGAACGCGACATAGGGCGACTCGCTGGCGGCGAAGCTGGGCGTTTAAACCTATGCATTGAATGCCATAGCTGTTTTGATTGGCTAATGCCAACAATAGACCACTTCCGTCAGCATTGGCCAGAAGTTGAGCTAGATCTATCCAGTGGTTTCAGCTTTCAACCGCTACCAGCGCTTGCTCGCGGCGATTTAGATTTAGTTATTACAGCGGACCCTGAGCCTCGCAACGGTATTGCTTACATACCGCTGTTCACTTACGAATCGCGCTTAGCGATCAGTAAGCAACATCGTTTAATGGCACGACGCTTTATCCACCCAGAAGATATCGCTCAAGAAACGTTGATTACCTATCCTGTAGAACCACAACGCTTAGATATCTTTAACCACTTCCTAGACGAAGCTGGTGTTGAACCTGCCGCAATACGCACAGCAGAATTAACGGTAATGATGATGCAGTTGATTGCTAGTGGACGCGGTGTAGCCGCCCTACCCAACTGGGCTATGCACGAGTATATTCAGCGCGATTACATCGTTTCCAAACCTTTAGGCGAGAAAGGTGTTTGGTGTACGCTTTACGCCGCGATCCGTGAAGATCAAAAAGACGCTGAGTTTATGGTGGATTTCCTTAATACCGCAAAAGATGTATCCTTCCGTAATCTAACAGGTATAAAGACAGCTTAATTACCTTTATACTGACTGAAACATTTTTGAGAATACACGAAGTTTACAGTGAATAACGCACCTGCGAGTTTCCTAAAACAACTATCAGCAGACTCTTCTGCTCTTGCCTTTTATTCTCAGTCCTACTTTATCTAGGCCTGTGGGTTTAGTGCTACCTGCACATAACTGACAGGCCGTATCACATCTTTAGTTTCAGCAAGTATTACTTGCCCTTTTACCCAGATTATTCGTCCTACAGCCCAAAATACGTATTAGCGCTGTAAGGAAGCAGGAAAAACACATGACTACCAAGATTTGGACTCCTTCAAGCTGGAGAGATAAACCTATTGTTCAGCAGCCACAGTACCCTGATGCAGCTGCGCTAAACAAAGCCGAAAGCACCCTATCCCAAATGCCACCATTGGTATTTGCAGGCGAAATCAATCAGCTAAAAACTGATCTAGCACAAGTAGCGCAAGGCAAAGCATTTTTGCTACAAGGCGGTGACTGTGCAGAAAGCTTCAGCGAATTCAATGCAGACAAAATCCGAGATACATTCAAAGTTTTGATGCAGATGGCCATTGTGATGACCTTCTCAGCCAGCTGCCCTGTCGTGAAAGTAGGCCGTATCGCAGGACAATACGCTAAGCCCCGCTCCAGCGATATGGAAACAGCTAACGGTATTGAACTACCTAGCTACCGTGGCGATATAGTCAATGGAATTGAATTCACTGAATCCGCTAGGCAGGCAGATCCCGAACGTTTAGTGACGGCTTACCATCAAGCAGCATCCACACTGAATTTGCTTCGTGCTTTTTCTCGCGGCGGCTTCGCTGATCTACAACAAGTCCACGCGTGGAACCAAAGCTTTGTAACTAACAGTCCACTTAGTAACAAGTATCAGGATTTAGCGGATCAGATCGATCAAACCATGCGCTTCATGGAAGCTTGTGGCATTACCGCGCAAAACACCCCGCAACTGCATGAAACTTCGCTATACACTTCCCATGAAGCGTTGTTACTGGGCTATGAAGAAGCGCTAACTCGCCAAGACAGCCTATCCGGCAACTGGTATGACTGCTCTGCACACATGTTATGGATTGGCGATCGTACACGTCAGCCAGATCACGCCCATGTAGAATTCCTTCGCGGTGTTAAAAATCCGATTGGCATTAAAGTCGGCCCAAGCACCAAAATTGAAGATCTAGAAAAGCTGCTAGAAACGCTAAACCCGGAAAACGAAGCAGGTCGAATTACGCTGATTGCTCGTATGGGGGCAGATAAGATCACCGAATGCCTTCCAAGCTTAGTTCGTGCTGTTAAAGCATCTGGTCAGCAAGTCATTTGGAGCTCTGACCCAATGCATGGCAATACAATCAAAGCATCCAGCGGCTATAAAACACGTAGTGTAGACTCTATTCTTCGTGAAATGAAAGGCTTCTTCGAAGTTCACAAAGCTGAAGGCACTCACGCCGGTGGCGTACACTTCGAAATGACCGGCCAGAATGTAACGGAATGCATTGGTGGCGCTTACATGATCAGTGAACAAGACCTTGGGGATCGCTACCATACCCATTGCGATCCACGCCTAAATGGCGAGCAAGCACTAGAACTCGCTTTCTTGATTGCTGATACCTTGAAAGCAGCAAGAGCTTAACCTCTCTCTTATTCACAAAAAAGCCCGTCTAATGAATGACGGGCTTTTTCTTATCTGAGCTGGTTAGAAAGGTTAATTTTCCAACAACCCTTTCAGCACAATACTGCGATAACTCACCACCCCTAAAACATGGCCTTTATCAATCACTGGCGCATGCGCTAAGCCAAAATTTTCAAACAAACGCGTGCAGTAACGAATATCCATATGAGGATCAACGGAGATAACCGGCTTCGCCATCACTTCGTAAACATTCACACGTTCAGGAGAGCGGTCTTTCGCAACGACTTTCTTTGCAATATCTGACAGTAGCAACAAGCCAAATTCATCGTCATCATTACGTTTATTGATGATTAACACTCGCGCATCTTGCTCTTGGAAGATCTTAAGCGCCTCACTGACCGTCATTAAACCATCAACCATGGCGAACTCATCAGTCATAACATCGCAAGTTCGTACGACTCTACGCTGGGCACTCATAGCTCTTCCTCCACAATATTGGCTAATTTGGCGACTTGGTGAGATATCCCAACAGCATCTTCCACATCAATTTGAATCGCAATCCCACGCCCCGGCTTCTCATCAAGTTCGCCGACCTCTGATATTGTTTCTAGGATTTTTCTACTCAGATGCTCCTCAACGATGAACAAGATGACATCGCGTTGCGTTTCTAAGGTTAAGCCAAAGAACGTAGTCGATTTATCTACACCTTCACCACGCGCATTGTTGATGACTGTTGCGCCAGTTGCACCCGCTTCGCGCGCTGCTTTCATTACATCATCTGTTTTTGAATCTTCTACAAACACTACTAACAGCTTGAAATGCATATCTGCCTCTTTTGTCAGCCAGTTGCTCTCGCACGTTTAGTGCGAAATTCAGAAATTTGTGCGTAAGCCATTACCGTTATCATTGGAAATAAACTAGCAAAGGCAATTAAACCAAAACCATCAATTAGAGCGCTTCGACCAGGAACTGTTTCAGCCAAACCAAGCCCTAGAGCCGCAACAAGGGGCACCGTAACCGTCGACGTTGTCACCCCACCCGAGTCATAGGCTAAAGGCACTATCATCTTGGGCGCAAAGCAGGTTTGGATAACAACAACGATATAACCCGCGATAATAAACCAGTGAATAGGATACCCTGTGACAATTCGCCAAGTACCTAAAGAGATACCCACAGCAACCCCTATAGCAACCGCTATACGCAGGCCCCAGACACCAATTGCGCCACCGGAAACCTCGTTCGCCTTAATGGCCACAGCAATCAGTGAAGGCTCGGCAATGGTGGTACTCGCTCCAATTGCAAAGGCAAAAACATAAACCCAGAAGTAATCCTGCCATTGAAGAGCCTCCGCGACCGAACCACTCCAGCTTCGAATAAACTCTGGATCAGTCAACTGTTCAGCCATCAAACGCCCAATGGGGAACAAAGCCTTCTCTAACCCCAACAAGAAAAGCGCTAAACCGGCAATCACATAAGCAAAGCCAATCAGCACCTTACGTAGATTAGCAATACGCCGCCTGATCACAGCAATCTGAAAACCAAAGATAATGACTGCGATTGGAATCACATCTTTAATTGTAGTCAGGGTGATCTCGATAAATTGCGACAACAGTTCCATTTAGATCACCATCCCATAAGCCATAACAAAGATCATGGGTGTTAAAGAAGCAAAGGCGATCAAACCAAAGCCATCTATCATCGGATTTCTCCCTTCAATAGATGAAGCCAAACCGACACCTAACGCTGTCACTAAAGGAACCGTAATTGTAGAAGTGGTAACACCACCGGAATCATAGGCTATACCGATAATTTCACGCGGCGCAAAAGCGGTCATAATCACGACGAGCATATAACCCGCAATAATCATATATTGAATCGACCAGCCTTTAAGGATACGTAACACGCCTAAAACAATGGCCAAGCCAACCGAAAAGGCGACGGTATAACGAAGGCCCGAAGCGTAGCTAAGTTGCGATTGCTCAGTCGCGTCAATCATCCCGCCCGTGGCAGCAACCTTCGCCGCCTCCGCTGCTACAGCAATCAACGCAGGTTCCGCTACAGTGGTACCAAACCCTAAGCAAAAGGCAAAAGCCAACAGCCAAAACACACTGCCTTTGCGTGCAAAAGCATGTGCCATACTCTCCCCTATTGGGAAAAGCCCCATCTCTAAGCCATAGATAAAGAAAGTTAAGCCAGCGACAACACACAACAACCCAGTCACCAAACCAAAGAAATCTGGGACAGACTGCTGCAAAACAACAATTTGGAAAAATGCGATCACTAAGACAATAGGTGCCAAATCTCTCAAGCTACCTAACATGGATCGACCTAAAGCAAGAACACCTGCGTGCAACTGTGATATCCCCTTGAATATTAAGGATTATTAATATTTAAAGTTACGGGGATAGAAGAATTGTGTAAAGGATCTAAATCAAAAAAGGCACCATAAAGACGCCTTTTAAAATACAAAAGAAACTAAATAAGCTTCAATTAAATTGGTCCACCAGCACCTTCACGACCTGCGGCAAATAGCTCTTTACGGGTAAGGGTACCGGAATTAAGTTTTTTCTTAATATCGATCAGACCAGCAGCAGTTTCGGCTTCTGAACCGAACAACGCCCCACTGACTACGCCCGTGACAGAGCCCTTATCAGCAGACAGGTTTTTACTGGTCGCGGTAAAGGCAATACCAGATAGCTTACCGCCTCTTACTTTAAAAGCATCATTTCCGGCATTTGATGCACCAAAGTTTCCAGACCATGATTTACCATGGAAATCGATCTCAATATCAACGCTGCCATTAAACATAGTCGAACCAGAGTATGTCGCAGTAGGGTTAAACTGGGTAAAAGCGTTAAGCTCAGCAAGAGAAGTCGTTACACCACCGATAAATATGCCATTCACACCTTTCTCACCATTCGGCGTATTCTCCCATTTATCCCAATAACCTAAGAATAGTGGCCCAGGTTCTTCGTCACTAAATGCAACATACTGACCTCCATTTTCACCGTCCATACCAAATTCAATATAACCATCATCATAATCGACAGCTGGCAAGCCTTCACCTTTATACTCGAAGCCATCATTACCTTTGACTTCAAAATCCAAGGCTAGGTTGGGTAATGGCCCATCTATTCTGCGTGGCTGCACTGCAGGAGCAGGGTCGTCACTTTCGTACATGTCACCGGTAATGATACCCAGTTCAGCATCACCATAATCTCCATAACCACCTTCGTCATACTCGATAAAACCGATAAAGCCGCACATACTACCCGCAGAACAACTAAGTACAGACTCGTCAGGTACGACTTCATCGGCTACAGTATTCGACCGAATACTTGGCTCATTTTGAGTGTTACGGCCCGTTTCATTAGAGCCGAAGCTTGTAAAAGCCAATGCCTGAGCATTAAATTCGCCACCAGCCGCAGTAGCAAATTTCTGCGCCCATACACCCCAGCTTTCAACAGAATCTTCCTCTTTTTCCTTTTCCGTGTTTGCAGACACAGCAAAAGAACCAGTTAATAAGATTGAAGCTATCGATGCGGATACAATATTTCGCTTAAACATCCTAAAGTCCCTATTTTAGCAACCTGTCCTATTGCTACTACTTAGTCAGGTGAATTGTGGAATTTGTTGTTCGCATTCTATACACATATAAAAAATAAGTAATTGTACCGAGGTACAAGTAGTAAGCTCTTATTCTCACTGCAAAGAAAAAGCCCGAAGTACTTTCACACTTCAGGCTTTATCGTTTATAAGCTTCCTAACACTTACCTCTTCCAGCCAAGTGTAGATCCAAGTCAAGCTTATTTCAGGGGAGGTTGTTCTTATGGACTGGTGTGGAGAATATCGTTTTACGGCTAACTGCTCCCTCATCACCCGCTATTTCTATATCAACCAGACCTGCAACGTCAGTTGCATTTTTGCCAAATATTGCACCAGCAACCTGCCCAGTCACCCTACCAGCATCGGAACTTAAATTTGCACTTTTAGCGGTAAAATTAACACCCGAGAGCTTACCGCCATTAACGGCAAAAGCATCATTTTGACTTTCCTTCCACCTACTACTGCTAAAGTTCCCAGACCAAGTTTTGCTGCTAAAGTTAATAGCGATATCAAAACTACCGCCATCGTATATAAACCCTGAATACTCAGCCACACTGCCATTAAGGTTTGAAACAAAGTCGTTTAATTGAGCTAATGTTGTTGTTACACCGCCGACAAAAAAGCCTTCTGCCCCATCAAAACCGCCATATTGATCATCATCCCATTGACCCTTTGACCAGAAGCCGTTCATCAATACTGCTTCATCACCATAATCGGTGTAGTATTCAACATAAGCTTCAAAATCGACATTATCGTCTAACCAACCAGACGCATCATGGGCACGCCCCTCTAAACCAGTAGCTTGATATGACTCGCCCTCAATCCCACTTACGCTAAAACTACCCGTTGTATCCTGACGCTCACCAAAATAATCAGGTGACACCTGAAGATCAAAGGTACCAACTTGTTCATTTTGAGGAGGGCCCATTCTATAAAAAAAGTCACCTTCATAGATGGTCGCAAAACCACAGAAAGCTCCGGCCCCACAAAGGCCTTCGACTGCATCAGGTGTAGGTGTAGGTGTAGGCTGATTAAATTCGGGCTCATTAAGTCCGTTACGGCCTGCTTCAGCTTGAGCAAGGCTAGCAAAAGCTAAGGCACCTGTATTAAATTCACCACCTGCAGCTGTTGCGTACTGCTTAGCCCACTGACCCCAGCTTTCAACTGAGTCTTCATCATCATCGTTCTGAGTATTGGCCGTCGCAGCAAGCGAACTTGTAAACAAAATAGAAGCTATTGAAGCTGACACAAGATTACGTTTAAACATCCTATTTATCCCTGTAATGGTTATGATCCAGTCCATGGCTAAAACTTAGATCAGATAGGTTATTAGTTTTATTGTGCATATTCTATACAAATATTCACCAAAGAACACTGTACTGGAGTACAATCAAAGAACTTAATTCAACTATGTTAAACAGGATACAAAGTCCTCATACTTTCCGCCCTTACTTCTTTGAATACGCTCCACATAGTCAAATTCAATTATAAAAGGATAATCAAACCGCGTAGAAAAATATCGTTCTAAACGCTGCTCTTCAGAATCAGTTAGGGGCTCGGATATAGCGATACGAATTTTTAACTTATCTATGGCTGTTTGTTCCACTTGTAACTGTTTTATAAACTCACTTTCCCAATCCCTCGAGGGAAAACTAGGCCAGAAAACCCTACCATCGGGTGTTTTCATCATATTACGTTTACGACCTAAAATTTTGTTTAAAACAGGTAATCCTCTCCCACAACAACACGCAGAACCCACTTCTGCGTAATCACCTAATTCATAACGAATTAACGGGGCTCCAAAATTAAGCAGCGTAGTTACCACAACCCTACCGATCTCACCTTCGCTACATGGTTGGTTATCCTTATCAAGAATTTCAACCAATACACCTTCTGACTGGATATGATAACTTCCATGTTCAGGGCATTGCAGGGCGATATAACCAATTTCCTGAGCGCTATACATATCAACAACTGAAACATTCCAAACCTCTTTACAAAGCTCTATTGTTTCATCGGTCAAAATTTCTCCCATAGTCCGAATTTGCTTAAGATCAGAAAACTTTATTTCATGCCGTTTACAATACTTAGCTAATTCACAGATATTTGAGGGCAAAGACAAAAGATAAGCAGGATTTTCTTCAACTAGCCATTTTACTTGAGCAGCTATATCTGTTCTGGAACTCAATAAAACTGCTGGACCGGTTTCAAATATTTTAGATATTGCACCACCCCAATGAGGACTTTTAGAGCATTCTCCAGGTCTAAGCCCCCCCCCTACAGGCCTTATAGCTGCAAGCTTTCCAGAAAAGTCCCGTTGATGCCAAATATGTTCTCTTGCAGTAAATGCCTGCCAAAACAAGCCTGTAGTTTGGGTACCATAAGCGGTAATTGGCATTCCTGTAGATCCAGAAGACTGAATTTTATTTAAGCGATCATGACCAGCTAATGGTTTTACGCTTTTTTGCTTATCACCTGCATCAATTAAGTCCTGACGAGTTAAAATTGGAATTTCAGACCACAGGTTTCTTGTAAGTTTTTTATCTAGCAGAGACTTAGGAATACGCTCTCTATATAGGGGAACAGCTTGAGCTGCATAGTTGATTAGCTCTTGAGCTTGGGACCACTGTAAATTTTCGAGTTCAGCTGTTGATAACCACTGACTCTGCTCTAATTGAAATTGAAGAGCCATATGCAAAGCGCTATCAGGAACAGGGATAACAGGCCATTTCAAGCCAGGCGCTCCTTGGCGGATCAAATCTAAAGGCATATTTTCCTCTTTGCAACATCCCTAGAAACACATAATGTTATGTAGTAAACAATACATAAACAGAAGCACAAAAAAAGGCGCTGTAAGCGCCTCTTTAATGTTCTGTACATTTAGCTAATTAGAATTTTTTTCCTAAATTAACTGAGAATTGAGTACGATCATAATCATACAGCGCTACATTGGAGCCTGCTTCTGTTCGCATCCAAAAAGCTGACAATTCAAGTTCGTTAGCAAACGTATGTTTACCACCGATTAACAACTGTATCTCTTCATCATCCCTAACTTCCAATATAAAAGGAATCTCTCCTTTATAATCGGACTCACTATAAGAAATACGGGAAAACAGACTAGTTGTAGGTTTAACCTGCCAATTTACACCCGCGAATACTTCCCAACCATCATAAGTATACTGGTCATCTTTTGAATCATTATCAAACCACTCAAAACCACCCTGGACACCAACGGTATTGTTCTTAAAGCCTTTACCTAGAGAAGCACCAACGGAGTAATAATCTGCATCACGACCCTGATCAGATGCTTGAGCGAAATCACGATCTGTATATTCTGCATCAATTGTAAGCTCTGTGCTTGCATCAAACGCCCAAGTTATAGACGGCTGCAGACCTACGTAAGTAGCTAGCTCATCATCATCTAAACGAATATGGTCTAACTGCAAAGCAACATTCGCGCGCCATTTCGCATTGGTAATCACTGCAGGTCCCGTACGTAAAGAGAGAACCTGGAGGTCAAACTGATCTTCAGTTTCATAAATACGGTTGTACAAAGAAGCACCACTCTGCCAATACAACATACCTGTATTCTGGCCTAGACGAACAGGCTTACCCGTACGATAGCTATGATCATAACTACCAGAAACCACAAGCGCAGTGTCACTCGTTGGTCTAGTGGTAATATCTAGTATTTGCCCTTCGACATTTATAACAGAGCTACCAGGACCGATATTGACATTATCGTCATACAACACACCTGCACTCAAATTGAACTTGTGTTCATGTTTAGGTGACATTTGTTCAGCGTCTTGTCTTAACTGTGCTAGAAATGCCAGGATTGAGACACGGACACTAGGAGGGGTATTAGGATCATTAAGTACTGTTTGAGCCTGCTCTTCAGCTTCTTGATATTGCAATGTCTGCATATAAGCAACAGCAAGCTCTAAACGTGCACGATGTAAAGCAGGTCTGTTACTTAAAATTGTTTGGAAAGATTCAATTGCGTTGTAAGGCGCTCCCTCTTCACGCTCTTCCATCCCTTGCTTGAAAAATTCTTCAGGATCAAACTGTTCTTCGGTGGTTTCTGCAGCAATTACTGATGAAGCCATCATCGATAGTAATACACCAGACAAAACAGAAACCCTGCTGTTATTTTCCATTCCCTAACTCCCCTTCCAATCACTTACGCTTTTTTGCGTTGTACTAGCGTTATGGCGCCAGTATAACCACTGGACATAAAGCGTACAACTAATAGAGTTGCTTCCAACTTCTTTATTCCACTATTTATCTATGGTTTTTACATACTCCCAAGTAAGTTCCTACAAAAATTAAGTAATACTCACTTCACTCGTAAACCTATGTTTAGTTTGTTAGCTATGATTCATGTGCCTTTTACATGCTGTAGGTGTCATTTTTCAGGTTCTCAGATATCCTTAAGTAATATTCATATTGAGTAACAGAAATTCAGAATGAAGCGATTACCGTCTAAAGCCTTGGCAACTATCACTCTGCTTTTTAGCTGTTTATTCAGTAACTTGAGCTATGCAGGGCTCTTTGGCACCCAAGAATTGCCACAACGCTCGTTAAATGAACTGCCCGATTGGCTAAATTATATGGAACGCCATCTTCGAGAAGACACACCTGAAGAGATTTGCAAACAATCCGGCTTGTGCAACCTGAAGCCTTGGTACCGTTTTCTCGATAGCATTCGTCATTTACCTAAACGGCAGCAACTAGAAAAAGTGAATCGATTTGCCAATCAAAAGCCTTATATTTTAGATATTGATAACTACGGTAAAGAGGACTACTGGGCCGTAGTCCGCGAGTTTTTAGCTAGAAGTGGTGATTGCGAAGATTATTCTCTAACCAAATTCTTCTCCCTTCGATTATTGGGCTTCAGTAATGAAGAGATGAGAATTGTCGTATTACAAGACACAAATTTACGAATTGGGCATGCCGTCCTAGCCGTAAGATACGGTGGTGATGAGCTAATATTAGATAATCAGAGCCGCAGTATTGTGTCGCACCGAAATATTAAACATTACATTCCGCTATACACAGTAAATGAACATCGATGGTGGCTACATATGCCAGTTTTTTAAGACTGGGAGCCCTAGATAAATAACTAATTTCAATCAACTGGTAACAAACAATGAAACGCGCTTTAGTAACCGGAATAATCAGCCTGATACTTATTTTCCTGATTTGCTTAGCCTTAATTGAGCGTTTCACGACTCAACAGACCCAGCAAAACATTTCCCACTGGCAAACAACGCTTTCTGCCTTAGCAGATAACCAAAGCTTAAGTGTATCCCGCTGGATCTTCGCTACTGCAGCACCTTTAAAAGAAGTTGCTAGTAACAATTCAGTTCGACTGTATTTACAACGTTTAACAGAGCAATCTACTGAAGCACGCGAAGCTTCTGCTCAAATTGATTATTTACGTAATATGATTATCGCTACATCGAACAGAGAAGGTTACACAGACAAGAACCGTCAGAGTGTAAATGCAAACCTACGTGTTATCGCGAACAGTTCTCTAGCACTATATGACGCTAACCTTAATCTTATTGCAGGTACCGCTGGTCTCAGTAAGCTTTCTAAAACGTTGAAGGGTTCAATTAATCAACTGGATGAAAAACAGCAAGTCATCACAACAGACATTTGGCTGAATGACAACAATGTCGCTCAGATTGGTTTTGTAACGGCTATTTCTGGATTGCCACAACTAGGTAAAGAAGGCCAAACATTAGGGTACTTGATCGGCATTAAAAACCCTAATAAACAACTCTACGGCTTATTGAAGAATTTTAGCGTCACACTGCAATCTTTAGAATCAGCTCTACTACAGAAAAATGACAACGGTATCGCTTATGCGAGCCCCCTTCGCCAAGACTCCTCAACTCCTTTACAAAAACGTGTAGCACTGAATAGTCCTATTGCTTCTGCTATAGCATTTAACTCTCCTGGTGAATTCATTCAAGCTAGTGATTACCGCAAAAACAAAGTGTTAGCAGTCAGCCGAAGTATTGCTGATACCAACATGCGCTTAATCATTAAAGTTGATTATGACGACGCAATTGGTCAAACCTTAAAACAACAATCTGACCTACAGGCAATGCTTGTGCTTGGGACATTTGCCATGCTTGCCCTGCTAATTGGAGCAGGTTGGTACGGTCATCTAATTAGAGCTCGTCAAGACAATGAAGCCCTGCTAACAACAACTCATGCATTAGAAGAGAAAACCAACCTGCTGGATGCCATTAATGACAATACAGCCGATATGGTTTTGATTCTCGACGAATCCCTACAGCTATCTTTCATTAACAGAGCACTAGCAGACAAAATCTCGATCCATGCAGAAGACAGTGTAGGTAAAAATTTAAATTCAATTCTAGGTAGCCATTACGCTGAGTTTCTAACTCCCCTTGCTGAACAGTGCTTTAAACAGCAAATTGAGTTAAACGAGAAGCAAACCTTAGAACTTAAAGGTGAACAGTCGATCTTTACTATCCATCTTATTCCGATGGTTTATGGCTATAAATCAGCGGTTATGATCCATTTCCATGACATCACCCTAATAGAAGCCCATCAAGCACAGCAAACTCGCCTGCTTCAGCAGATTATGCAATCCTTGATGCACGCTATTGATCTGCATGATCCCTACTCTGCTAATCACTCACAAAAAACAGCACAAGTAGCGGTGGCTATTGCCGAAGCTATGGAGCTGTCAGAAATAGATCTATCCACCGTAGAGATCGCAGCCAACTTATGTAATTTAGGTAAGTTATCGATTCCCCAAGCGCTACTAACCAAAACAGGCAAACTTAGCGAAGAAGAAAAACAGACCGTACTAAAAGAGGTTGATTACGCGAAAGAGATACTGGCTAATATCGAATTCGAAGGGCCTGTCTTAGATACAATCACACAAAAACATGAATACTTAGATGGTTCTGGTATGAATGGATTGAGTGCTGACCAGCTAGCTATACATGCTCGAATTCTGACCACAGCAAATGACTTTGTCGCTATGATTAGCCCTCGTGCCTACCGTGAAAGCTTACCGGTAGAAACGGCGCTAGACACCTTACTGCAAGATGCTGGAACTCGATACGATAGACAAGTAGTTGCGTCACTATTCCATGTAATTGAAAACAAAATCGACCTAGGGTAACAATCTATAAACTAAGGCCTTTCCCTGATCCAGAAAGGCCTTTTGTTTTAACCTTACTGTAATTGATAAACAGTCGAACCATTCATCACACCTGCTTTATAGACTTGAGCTCCACATTCAAAAAACATCGAGTTACCCAACGTTTTAGATATACAGCCAGCTGGCAAAGTATTTAAAATTCCTGCAGGTTGCACAACTACGTAACTGACTTGGCCTGGTACTTGCTGATACAGAACACCGTTACAGTTTTGGTAAGCTATACCTGATATAACCTGCGTATAACAACCACCTGGCAACACTGTAACCTGCTTTGCATCTCTTGCATCATCACGACGATCCATTCTGCGTGCTGTTCTTCGAGCAGCCTGACGAGCGTCATCATTATCCTCCCAATCAGCCCGAGCAGATCCACCTAGATTCACCCCATCAACCTTAGCATCTACCACAGGTAACGCCGCGGTAAACACAGTAGCTGTCAGAGCAATTACAAGATAACTTTTGATGTTCATGACCTTTCTCCAACTCAGTAAATGATTAAGTTGGAAAAATGATAAGCCGAACAATTAAATTGCGATATACCGGAAAGTGCATACTAGAGCCAGCAAGGCTGGCTGCATTTTGATAACGATGGAAAACTATTGATCTTCAAGTAAGCCAGCTACTAGAAGTAAGCGCATCAACTGAGCAACACTTCTCACGCCCAATTTATGCATTACTCGGGAACGATGGATCTCAACTGTACCTTGAGCAATTCCAAGATCGATAGCAATCACTTTATTAGCACAACCTTGGGCGACAAGGTGCATTATCTCTGTTTCTCTTGTGGTCAACGACTCTAAACGCTGTTGAACTAAGGACTTCTCAGCCAACTCTTCTCTAGATTGTTGATCACTTAAAATTGCCTGTGCAATTTTCTCTAGCAACCTCGCTTCACGGAAAGGCTTCTCAAGAAAGTCCAAAGCGCCTTTTTGAATACACTCTACCGCCATTTCAACATCGCCGTGACCAGTGATGAAGATAATTGGGATCAGGGCCTTTCGTTTGATCAACTCATCTTGCAAAGCAAGCCCGCTCATACCCGGCATTCGAATATCTAAAACCAAACATCCAGGCTGCTCAGCGTCAAAAGCTTCGAGAAAACTAGACGCATCGATAAAATCACGTACCTCATAGCCATCAGATTCAGCCATCATGCGAATCATATCCCTGAGCGTGGCATCATCGTCGACGACAAACACTGTACCTTTTTGATTTTCTGTCATAACGCTCTACTCAACTTCCTTTTCTTCAACAACGGGTAAACGGATAATAAACTCCGCTCCTTTTGGTGGATGGTTTGTAGCAGTTAACTTGCCTTTCGCAGCTTCAATTAAGTTTCTACAAATAACTAATCCCAATCCCAAGCCGTTTTCCTTAGTGGTTCTAAAGGGTTCAAACAAGTGCTCTTGCATTTCGGTATCAAAACCGGGGCCATTATCGAGCACAGATAAGCAGATATGCTCATCCTCCTTATACAGATTCAACTCAATTCTGGCATCCATTTGATGCTCTAACACCTCTACAGCATTGTTAATCAGGTTTACCAACACTTGTTGCATCTGGGTTCGGCTCATTTTAATCCGAGCCGTTTCTATCCCATTAAATTCCAGATCCACACCAGCTTGCAACGCTCGGTGGGACATAATATCCATACTTTCTTGGATAACGTCCGCGAAATTAATGACCTCTTCTTTGACAGGCTCACGACGGATGAATGACCGCGTCCGCTGAATAATTTTGGCAGATCGTTCTGCCTCATCGCCAATTTTAGTAAGGCACTCAAGTAATTTAGGATCGGTATTGCCCTGTTTGCTTAATCGCAATGCAATATCTGAGTACCCCATAATACCAGCTAGTGGCTGATTAAGTTCGTGAGCTAATCCTGTGGCAAGCTGCCCCATAGTTCCCACTCGCTCTAAATGCACAATTTGGTTTTCAGCTTCCTGACGTTGATTAATCTCATGAAGCTTAGCTTTATGCTCTTCTTCAATTCGCTGAATTAGCTGATTAAAAGAATTGGCAAGTTCATCGAGTTCATCAGGCTTTTCATTTTGAGCCCGCTCTAGATGCAAAATAGGTTGATCAGCACCCTCTTCCTGCTGCTTCATAAAGTTGATCATTCTCAATAAGTGTTGACCTACTAGGCTACGAAAAAGGATAAACATAAAGAAAATAACAAATGCTGTTTTAAAACCATTTTTGATAAGAATAATATAGAGTTGACCAAGCATATGGCTGAAGATTGCGTCGATACTAACAACTAGCTCTATAGTCCCAAGTTGTTTCTCTTCACGCTGGATATTTATGGGGTAGGTTCTTGAGTTTATAGATTCATTGGCAACATACTCCAAGCGTTCCCCATCAGCCAAATGCAGTTTATTAGCATCAACAAATTCTAACTGATTGATCCCTTGAAGCAGCTTATGTAGCTGTGCCCTATCATCCTTCCAGATTGATTCTGCAATCGCTGGAGACATGGTTGTTTCAATAAATTGCGGTACTTGATCCAACTTACGAGTCAGTTGGCGAAATTCGAAGCCAAACTGAATAACCGTGAGAATTAATGTCACTAAGGAGCTAAACAGCACCACTCGAAGGACAAGCTTTCGGCCCAACTTATATTGAAAAAAACCTATTGCTGAATTCTTTATCACGACTTTGACTCTACTTTTGCAAATCCCATATGGGTATATGCATATTTTCGCTTTCGATCTTATTTCCTAACATAAAAATAATTAGAAAACCTAGGATCAAGCTTGTGAAAATATCATTGTCTACCCAGCAGATAGCCCCTGTCTATCCCAGCAAACCCGTACATGCTGACAACAGGCACATTGGTATTCAGGAAAAAAGGGAGAACGCTGAATTCAAGGCAGTTTTACTGAAAGCTCATCAAGTAGCACAGGAAAAAGAACTTGTGGAGATATATCGTCATGTCACCGAACGGGCTTCTGAACTGTACAACGGAGAGGCAAAACCAAGCGAGTTAGAGATTTACCAGTATGATGGTAGGCGCGAACTAAATATCAAACATCATTCAGCCGCGCATAGATTACATCTTACAGCCTAATGAAGGGTTGGCGGCTCTTTAGGCTCATCTGGAACGATGATATGGCCACTGCTATCAAGCACCAATACACCATTCTCTACGCCTAGTTCCAACATCTGCTGTAGCATCATCTGAGTAAGGTGAGCACTAATGATCAAGCCTGCAGGTGGATCACCTTCGAACAGATCTTCGTCGATTAGATCTTCCGGTCGAAGCCCTAATAACAACGGATTCTCTGCAACTAGGGGCGCTATCTCTTCCGGGGCAAAGACAGAGTAATCAGAGGATATATCGAGTGCTTGTTGATAGGCATCTTTAGTACGAGAGTTTTCCTGCAACGCATCTAAAAATGCAGATTCAGCTGCAGAAAAAATACCGGATAGTTTACTCGCACCTCCTAAAGCGATATTCCGAGTAGCCACCTCAGAAGTACTGTAATCAACATCGATTGAGTATTGGGAGTCTTGATTCAACTCTTCCTCATCTACCAAGACATTGCCCTCTTCATCAATATCAAGCCACTCTCGCTCAACAGCAACAGCTAACAACCCCTCTAACGCTGCCGCTAAAATATTGCAGCAAATGATGACTCCGACAGAAGGGTTTTCACTTTCTTGGCGGTTCATGATCAGATCACCTGCGCGAGCAGCAAGTAAGGTCGGATCTTGTTCAATGATCTCAGCTAGCCTATCCGCTTCAATAAATAGAACCTCATGGCACAATCGCTCTGCAGTTAGATAAGGTTCTGAACAACCGCTAGCCTGCATTCGTGCCACATATTCTGCACGTACATCTTCCAGCAAGGCTGTCAGCAATCCACTCATAAGGCACCTAATTTATAAATTAATTTGCAAGATTAGCATTTAACACTAAGGTTACTATGACAATGGTCGATTGTTACTAAGGAAGCAACAAAAAACTTAAGGAAATCAAAAAATGCGCGCATGGAAACAGAGCTCTGACAAACCGGCCGAAGAGGAAGAAGGCAGTATCTATATTTTGTCGGACAATTAGAGCAAAGAAAGCAGCCTGTCATATTGGGTAGTTATCGACAGGCTTTCTTCTAGTGAAGCGTCATACCTATAGGTGAAACACCTTTCTTAAGCTCATCAAAACGCTCACGCAGATCAACTAGCTTAGTCAAACCATAATCCTCTGGCGACACAGGTAGTTCAAACCAGTCCAATGCCCAAACACGGGTCATCAGCTCATACTCACCAATTAAGGCATCTAGGTAGATCATAACGGCTTCAACCCGTGGATCCATATCCAGCACCTTTGGCGCATCTTCCAGATAGATCTCTAAATGCAGACGCTTTTCTACAATGACTATACGGAACCAAAAATCCGACAGCTCACAAAACTCATCGCCAATATTGATCGTCAGCGGTACTGGGTCATAGCGATTATTAAACGCTTTAAACTCTATACCTGTTAGGTCTGGCGCAGCACCAATCAGACTCAAAACTGATTGAATAGACTCAGGAAAGCCGTCACAACCGAATACCATTTCGATCGCTCCATCCTGATCTTCATCACTTTGAAAATGGAACGTAAGGTTACGATCAATTTTCTGCAACTGCTCGCGATACTGAGTTAATAGAGGCTCAGCATCAAAACGGTCATCACTACGGCTAGATAGCAACTGCTCAATCGTGTCCTGCAGTTGCTCCCAGAACGAGCTTATCTGTTTTCGATCTAATATCATTAGCGGGTGTGCTTATTACTTCGTGCGGTAAATCTTATGTGCGTGGTACTACAACACCTGTTTGACCTTGATATTTACCATCTCGGTCTTTGTATGATGTCTCACAAACTTCATCTCCCTGAAGGAATAACATCTGTGCAACACCTTCATTTGCATAAATTTTTGCAGGTAGTGGCGTAGTATTAGAGAACTCTAGGGTAACGTGCCCTTCCCACTCAGGCTCTAAAGGTGTGACGTTCACGATGATGCCACAACGAGCATAAGTGCTTTTACCTAAACAGATAGTTAAAACATCACGCGGAATTTTGAAATATTCAACAGTCCGCGCTAGCGCGAAAGAGTTAGGCGGAATAATGCAAACATCCGATTGGATATCGACAAAGCTACCATCATCAAAATCTTTTGGATCAACAATCGATGAATTTATGTTGGTAAAGACCTTAAATTCATTTGCACAACGAACATCATAACCATAACTGGAAGTACCATAAGATACGATGCGTGAGCCATCCACTTCGCGAACCTGACCAGGCTCAAACGGTGAAATCATATCTTTCTCTTCCGCCATACGACGAATCCAGCTATCTGCTTTAATGCCCATATTGGCTTTCCATCCGGGTGATAATTTCGAGCCGGCAATTGTACCTTTTTTACGCATAAGGGACAAAAGAAACGGCCTCAATTGAGGCCGTTTTTGATTGAAGGGGGAATTCAATTCAATTTTGTATAGTTTTTACTATTTCTAGTTGAGAAGATTAGCCGTCTTCTCATATTGCTCCGCTAACCAAAACTCTGCTGCGGTTTGTCCTTCGTCACGCAGTGTATTTGCCTGACGGCGAAGCTCTGCAGCCATCTCACGCCGAGTTAAAGCGGAGGGTTTTGGCTTCATCATTTTTATATTTGCAGTTGCTCTATAATCCATCGTTCATCCCTTTACTTATTGTTATAGTGTTTATTATTTATACAGCTTGAACCTTAAATTGTAGACCCCTTTTCTAAATCCACCCAAATAAATGTTCAATATTTGATCAGAATCAATTTATAGATCAAGTATGAAAACGATGTTACACGACCAAACTTAAAGAGAACGCCAGAAACAAATAAAGCCCTATAAAGGGCTTTATTAAGAGTCAAAACAGCGACTAGCTATTTCTTAGTCATCTTCAACGATAATCGAAGGCACGCGGATATCATTGTCTGCGTTATGCTTTGCCAGCCTCGCAGCAAGTGTACGTGCAACCGTACGATAGATCTGCGCGTGCTCCCCTTCCGGGTCTGCAGCAACAGTTGGCGCACCTGAATCAGCTTGTTGACGAATTGTCAGTGCTAAAGGTAATTTACCTAACAATTCTGTGTCGTAAAGTTCAGCAATTTCAGCTCCACCGCCATCACCAAAAATAGCTTCGGTATGACCGCACTGGCTACAAATATGAGTACTCATATTTTCCACAACGCCTAACACATTGATATCGACCTTACGGAACATCTCGATACCTTTTTTGGCATCAAGCAAAGCGATGTCCTGTGGTGTTGTAACGATAACGGCACCTGAAACAGGCACCTTTTGCGACAGTGTTAATTGAATATCACCTGTACCCGGCGGCATATCGATAAATAGATAATCAAGATCCTGCCACCGCGTCTGTGTTAACAATTGCTGCAGCGCGCCTGCGGCCATAGGGCCACGCCAAACCATAGCAGTGTTATCTTCGATCAGATAACTCATGGACATAGATTGAAGGCCATGGGCTTCTACAGGGTTAAATGTCTTTTCATCATAAGGCTGCGGACGAACGCCTTCTGCAACACCGAGCATCATTCCTTGGCTAGGGCCATAGATATCAGCATCCAGAACACCGACTTTAGCCCCCTCTGCAGCCATTGCTAGCGCCAAGTTAACCGTAGTCGTTGATTTACCAACCCCCCCTTTACCTGAAGCAACCGCAATAACGTTTTTCACGCCTTCCATCACTGGAATGCTGTTTTGGCTAGGGCTCGCCGATATGTTGTGACCAATAATTACATCGCATTTATCTAAACCACCGATCTCTAATAATTTAGCCTGCAGATCCGCTTGTAATTTCGAAGCAACACCTTTGGATGGATAGCTTAATACTAACTCTACGCTAGCTGTTGATCCTTCTGCTTTAATTGCATTTACAAAACCAGCAGATACCAGATCTGTTGCTGCAACCTCATCCTGATACTGACCTAAAACTTGGTTAATTTGCGCTTCAATATTTGACACTTTTATACCGCCTAAAAATTTCTTACTTAACTCGGAATAAGCCTAATGCGATGCTTTTTGATAATAACCGAGTAATTTAGTGGGAATAATGCATTTTAATACTTGGGCTGTCCAGACTTTTCCCTGTCACGCCTCCTTCTTTAGAAGTCAGAAAGGAGACGGATTCCACGAATACCAATAAACAATATCTAGATTACTTACTCTAAGCCGCACACTGCTCCGCCAATGTTTTCGCACTACAAAAATCTGTTTTACCGCTACCAAGCACTGGCACTTCAAGTACTGCATAAATTTCTGAAGGAAGCGTTAATGGAGGCATTCCACCTTCTATTAACTGATTCCTCATTGCAGAAGAATCATGCTCACCCTCAACTAGCAAAATAACCTTTTCACCTTTCTTGTCATCAGCCAAATTCACTGCCACTAGTGGTAACTCAGGTGCATTCAACAACTCTCTAACTTGGCCTTCAACAGAGGTTAAGCTCACCATTTCTCCACCAATTTTGGCAAAGCGACTATAACGGTCAACAATAGTCAGGAAGCCATCTTCGTCAACATGACCTTTATCACCACTACGGTACCAGCGTAGACCATCCATCTCGACGACTGCAGCTTCTGTCTTCTCTGGATTGTTAAGATAACCTTGCATGATCTGAGTACCACCAATCAAGATCAAGCCATCTTCACCTGTCGGCAGTTCTTCAAGTGTATCAGGGTCAACAATACGGAACGTTGATCCAGGTAGCGCCATGCCGACTGTTCCCGTCTTATTACCCACCTGAACAGACCACCAATCCGTATCTAATGAATCAGGCAAGTTAGTGCTAGCAACCGGTGTTGTTTCTGTCGAACCGTAGCCCTCAACGACAGGCACATGGAACTTACTTTCAAATAGATCACGTACCTTAGGATCTAGTTTCTCAGCGCCTGCAACCACAGTACGCAGTGACTGAAACATCAATGGGTGAACACGTTTATTACGCGCGTATAAGCGCATAAATGTCGACGTTGCACACATAAGCGTTGCTTTGTAGCGCGCTACTCCTTTACCAATTTTCACAGCATCGGTTGGATCTGGGTGGCACACAACCGGCATGTCTTCAATCAGTGGCATAAAGCAAGTCACAGTCAAACCAAATGCATGGAATAACGGCAAGGTTGCCATTATGCAGTCGTCATCTCGTACATTAAGAACATCTGCGGTCTGTCGTAGGTTAGCCATAATATTCCGATGGCTAAGCATAACGCCCTTCGGAGCGCCTTCACTGCCGGATGAAAACAAAATCGCTGCCGTATCTTCAAGCTGGGAGGGCTTGCATAACAGAGCCTGCAAAATAAAGGTCGGGGCAACGCTAACGAAACCTAGTGTGAATATCGCCTCTGCTTTACTTATTTCAGCTTTAATATCTTCCATGTAAAGCACTCGACGGCCTTCAAATAAGCTATCTAGATCGATACCTCGCGCTTTAAGCTTTTTCACAAACTTTTTCGCCGTAACAATTGTTTGTACCTCAGCTTGCTCCAACGCGGACTGGATAGCTGGCATAGGGGCTGTGAAGTTAAGATTTACAACCGTTTTACCTGCCATCAATGAAGCAATATTCGCAATGGCACCGGCACTGGATGTTGGCACCAACAAACCTATATTTTTACCTTCAGTTCGGGCAATACGCTTTTTAAACAAAGCACAGGCGGTTAATAACTTGGTTTGACTAACCGGACCACCATCAACATCTGCAATAGCGTAACCTGAACGAGACGACTTCATACTACGAACAAAGGCTTGTGGGATTGTCTCCAAAGTCTGTGTGTATTGATCCCATGTATGAATCGACAGCTCGAAAACTTTTTTCTTCACTTCAGCAGCGGTACTACTGATAGGCATCTGGGCACCAAACGCCACAGTGACATCACGCTTTCCAGATTCGTTACGAATCACTTTCATTTTGTCGGTTGAGCGAGAGAAACGACTCCCCCACAAACCACGCATATAGAAAGGTACAATCACACCTTTAGCATCAACACAGGCTCTTTCAAAACCGCGCTTAAACTCACCTAACTGACCTAAGTGGCTAATAGCGCCTTCAGGGAAAAGACAAACTACTTCGCCAGCACTGATAAGTTCGCCTACCTGCTCCAATGCCTGACGGTTCTTACCCTTGGAGATAGGAATAACTTTATAGATATCCAAGAACCAACGTAGATACCAACGCTCATAGATACTACGCTCCATCACAAAGTGGATATGGCGTGGACAAGCCATCTGGATAATTGCCCAATCCAGCCAGCTGATATGGTTACCTAGCAAAAGCGTTCCTTTACCAGATTCAGGTAGATTTTCGAAACCTAAAACCTGAAGCTTGTACTTACGGCGGAACAGCATCATAACTAGAAGACGAATGAATGCCTGTGGTAACGTCACAATCGCAAACACCGCTCCTGCGACACCAATTGCAGCCAAAAGAAATAGAAGCCACACGCCATCAACACTGTTCCAAGCGAAGACTACTGTCATCGCAAGAAAACCAAGCATCATTAGGTTTTGAATAAAGTTACTACCTGCTAATACACGTCCACTTTCTGATTCACTGACATGAAACTGAATCAATGCATTCAATGGCACACACATCAGCGCGCCAAACAAACCAATTGCGAAAAATACAGCCGATTGCATCAACATAGTGTCAAGCTGAGGCAATAAGATTAAGCCTATAGCTACGCCGACAGCACCCACAGGGATTAAACCAACATTGATGTAATGTTTAGAAAAGCGTCCAACCAGAATTGAACCGAACAATATACCCACACCCGCCAGCGCCATAGTGCCTTGAATCACAAATGTATTGCTCTGTTGTAGATACTCTTCTGCGAATGCAGGGAATACAGCCAGCATAACTTGGCTAATAGACCAGAACAGAGACAAACCAATAATTGCAAACCAGATCGGGCGCTTACCTTGTAACAACTGAATATTGTTTTTAAGTGTTTTACCTTTTAGATAGGCCGATCTGTCAAATTTTGCTGTTTGATCAGTTTCACGTAACTGCGGTAATTGATAGGCAAGATAGAGCTCAATCAACGCACCCGCGACTAAGATCCAACCCAATGGTGCATTTTTAATAAGGCTCTGTTCTGGCGTAATTTCGGTCAAACCTGCTAAGCGCATCTCGAAAAGCAACGAGAACACGACAATTCCACTCAGAATAGCGATCATCGTAACCGCCTGAACCCAAGCATTACCTTCACTTAGATTATTTGTCCCCACCATCTCTTTGATATAGCCATACTTAGCCGGTGAGTAGAATGCACTTTGCAAAGCAAGAATAAAGGTAAGCGCAAATGCAGGTATAAATAACCCCATGTAATAACAAGCGGTTATCAACAAGGTTATGCCAACCGCTCCCCATGCTGATAAACGCATAACGTTATTCTTAGGATATTTATCGGCAAGAAAACCGGAGGGGGTGAACAACATAATAAATGGCAATAAGATTAAGCCATTCACAACTGCTGTCAGCAAAATTTGCAGGTCACCATCATAGGCTTTAAACAGGGTGTTTTGGATAACAATTTTATGCCCTAGATCCACAAATGCATTGATAAATGCAATGCAGATAAAGGCAGTAAAGCCGGTTATTTTAAGTAAGTCTTTCATGCTGTTCTCCAACCCTGTCCCACATGCTTTTGGCAGAATACAGGCTAGCAGTCTGCTCGATCATTTAAGAACGGCTAGTCATCACCAACCGAGAGTAGAAATATATAAGATCTGCTATCCAAAACGAGGAACTACAATACAAGTAGCGATATTTAATACTTCTGGTGAAAGATTACAAATAGGATTTAACACACGCTTATAGAAGTTACTTCTATAATCTACAATTGCCTGCGAAGAAATATGTCTTAAACTAATTGTAACGTCCTTACGTTTAAAGGCAGAATAGATCCATACTGATGTTTTCGAACGGTGAATAAAAATGATAAGTTCGTTCAGTAAACCGCTACAAATCATATGCCTAGTTTTATGTTCATTTCAGGCTTCAGCAATGAACGTAACCTTCATCAACCCTGGTAAACAGGGTGAACGGTTTTGGGATATGGTTACAGAGACGATGCAAGCGGCAGCCACTGACTTTAACATTAAACTTGAAGTGATATACGCTGAGCGCAACCGCGTAGAAATGGCTTCATTAGGTATTAAAGCCACTCAACGGGAAGTTCCTCCCGATTACCTGATTCTGGTCAACGAAGAGCAAGCTGCTGAAAAAATAATACTTGCAGCTGCCGAAAAGAAAATAAAAACACTCATGTTACTGAGTGACTTCTTACCAAAACAAAGAGATCGTGTAGGCTTTCCCGGTGGTAAAAACCCTCATCTACTAGGTGCCATTACTCCTGACTACTTTGCTGCAGGCAAGCGTATGATGACCGCTTTATTGCACTGTGCAGAACAAAAGCAGCATAAAACACCCTACCATGTTCTTGCGATTGGCGGCGATCAACTCACACCGGCCTCTATTGGACGTAACGAAGGAGCGCTCTCTGTTATTAAACAGCACAACGAGTTAAAACTAGATCGTTTTCTCTATGCCAATTGGAACCAGAAAGATGCTGAGCGACTAACACGGAAATATCTGCATTGGGCTCAACAAAATCAGATAATCCCCTCTGTAATCTGGGCTGCAAATGATCCTATCGCTTTTGGCGCAAAAGCAGCATTAGAGGCGCATAATTTAAAAGCTGGAGAAGATGTATGCTTAGTCGGACTTAACTGGTCCTCAGAAGGCCTTAAGCTAGTTAAAAACGGAGAAATGTTATTAACCGACGGAGGACATTTCCTCGGTGGGGCTTGGTCCATGGTGTTATTACATGATTACCATCAACAACAGCTCAAGGGAATTGATACACCTATAGGTGATATCCGTTTTCAGATGCAAAGTATTGATAAAACCAACATCAATCTATACTTATCTCATCTGGGCAATGAACAATGGAATAAAATTGATTTCACCCAATTTGCTCTTTCTGATGTAGATGGATCTACCGACTATGACTTTTCCTTAGAGAAAGTATTCAGTTCCATTACACAATAAAATAAGGTCGTATATGCTATCTCACTTACGATCACTGCAAGCTAAATTACTTCTGGTATTAATACCTGGAGCATTGATCGCCTTATTAATTTCCTTTGGCTTTTCTGCATACCAAACCTCACAGCAGCTTGAGCAGCAGCTACAGGAAAAAAAAGACAATCTTCAGAGCTTACCTGCCAGTTTGGCTGTACCCCTATGGAACTTTAATACGAAAATTTTACAAAATATTGTTGGTTCAATGATGCTCGACCCGGATTTGCTGAAAGTCGAAGTTCGGGATGAAAGTAATAACATTGTATATGAACAACAATCTAATGAATTGGGGCATGTGGATATCGCCTTTACCCTGGAAGCCCCAATTATCTATAGCAATGCCCATATAACCCAACAAGCCGGCACCATGATAATTATAGTTGGTAATACCCGTTTACAAGCCAATCAACAACGCGCTTTAAACGAAACCCTAATCACATTATTAGTAATGGTTATAACGCTACTAACCACCGTATGGCTTATTTATTATAAATTACTAGGCGGACCTATACAGGCCATACTGCAGGCTATAAAAAATAGCAAAGGCGATGCTTTTTTTGCGAAAGTGCAACACACATCTAATGATGAGTTAGGCGAAATTGCCAGTGCATTTAACGATATGCAAAATAACATTGAAGAACATCACCTTCGTCTGAAAAACAGTGAGTTACGCCTGAGAACGCTATACCACTCGACACCATCATTAATTTTCAGCTTTGATCAGCAAGGCATGATCAAAGATGCCAGTGATTATTTCCTGCAAAATCTAGGTTATGATCGAAGGGAAATTGTCGGCCATATGTTAAGCCACCTTCTCTATGATCAAAAAGATACAAACCAAATAAAAGACTGTATTCAAACTCTGTGGCTGAAGGGCAACTTAGCCGAATACCCTATAAATATAAAAACCAAGTCAGGGCAAAAAATGGAAGTCCTGATGGATGCAACACTTTCCGCCAGCGACTCCTATCCAGGGGCATTAGCCGTCATTACCGATGTCACCAGCCTAAATCAGGCAAGGAGTGAACTGGAATATCAAGCCAATACCGACGCCTTATCCGGCATAGCAAATCGCAACCATTTCCAGAAATACTTAGATTCACTATTTGAAAAAAGGCAAGAATGCCAAAGCCCCTTTGCACTGTTTTTTATAGACTTAGATCATTTTAAATCAGTCAACGATACCTACGGCCATCACGTTGGAGATAAACTTATATGTGCTGCAACTAAACGCATTAGCTCTCAATTACGCAACAACGACCACATTGCTCGGCTAGGGGGAGATGAGTTTGCAGTAATACTGCAAAATCTACAGTCACCAGAAAAAGCAGAAGAAATAGCCAGTCGCATAGTCAGTAAACTGGAAGAAAGTTTTCATTTAGCGGCAAGTGAGATCTATATTTCTGCATCAGTTGGGATTTCCATGTTCCCTTCCGATGCCGATAATCCAACCAAGTTAGTACAAAATGCAGATATCGCCATGTACCGCGCAAAAGAGGGAGGGCGTTGCCGTTATGCCTTTTACACACAGGAACATAATCAACATATTCAACAACGGGCTAAGATAGAAGCGCTATTACGTAGAGCGATTGATGATCAATTACTGGAACTGCATTACCAGCCTATCTTCAACCTTAAAAATGCCCAAATCACTGGTGCAGAAGCTTTATTAAGGCTCCGCAACGGTACAGAACTTATCTCCCCAAGCGAGTTTATTCCCATTGCCGAAGAAACTGGCTTGATAGTCCCTATTGGAGAGTGGTGTATACAACAAGCCTGCAAACAACAAGCCTTCTGGCGTGAAAATTTAAAACCGAATTTTTACTTATCTGTAAATGTATCCATACAGCAGTTTCAGTCCAGCCAATTTATCCACTGTATTAAAACTGCAATTGAAGAGCATCGCATACCTCCGGAAACTCTATTAATCGAGATTACGGAAAGCCTATTACTGCTTGATAACCAAGCAAATCAACGCATATTCAAAGAACTTGGTTCACTTGGCTGTAAGATTGCTATAGATGACTTTGGTACCGGTTTTTCTGCTTTAAGCTATCTGATGAAATTCCCACTAGATATACTAAAAATAGATCGCTCTTTTATTAGTAACTGCACTGATAAAGGGGCTTACCACGGCCTAGTCGAAGCAATTATTCAAATGAGTAAAAGTATGCGACTAGAAGTCATTGCCGAAGGTATTGAAACCCAAGAGCAATTAACAGCTCTTCGCCAGATTGAAAGTAAAGTGTACGCTCAGGGTTACTACTTTTCTAAACCCCTTAACGTAAAAGAATTTGAGGATAAATGGGCCTCCCTTCAACAAGAGGCCCATGAAAAAATTGTGGTTTCGCCTAAACGTTAAGAGCGTTTACATTAATCCTTTAACTGCGACTTAAATACACACCACACTCAAGATGATCGGTATAAGGGAACTGATCAAAAATCGCAAAGCGTTTTAACTCATGTGTTTGCGTGATAACTTTTAGGTTTTCAGCCAATGTGTCTGGGTTACAAGAGATATACAGAATATTGTCGTACTCTTGAACTTGCTTAACCGTATCATCATCTAGACCAGAACGCGGTGGATCGACCAAGACCGTTGTAAAGTTACATTCGTTCAATCCAAGATCTTTAGTACGTCGTTTCTCTACTGCGCCGCTTAATACTTGAGAAAACTCTTCTGAACTAATTCGAACCACATCAACGTTATCAATGTTGTTTTCCTCAATATTAAATTGAGCTGCTCTTACAGATGTCTTGGATATTTCAGTCGCAACAACACGTCTGAAATTTTGCGCCATTGGCAGCGTAAAATTGCCGTTACCGCAATATAACTCTACCATATCTCCACCGGCATTTTGTGTAGCATCTAATGCCCAAGAAATCATATGACGGCACACTTCGCCGTTTGGTTGAGAGAAACTGTTTTCGACCTGCTTGTAGATATAATCGCGGCCATTAATATCTAGCTTTTCGATTACAAAATCTTGATCCAATAGTATTTTAGTTTTGCGAGAGCGACCAATTAACTGAATGTTGTATTTCTGTTTAAGTTCACGTGCAGCTTCAGTCCATGTCTCATCAATAGGACGATGGTAAAGCAAAGTTACCAGCAGTTCGCCACTTAAGGTACTTAGGAAATCGATCTGAAACAGTTTTCGACGTAACACTTCATTTGGGCGAATGTCTTCAAGCAAATTAAACATAACTTCTTCAATTCGTTTAGACACCATTGGGCAGTGATCTATACGAATACGTGCATGTTTATTGCCCTTTTCAAACATCACATAGTAAAGGTCATCATCTTCGTGCCAAACACGAAACTCACAACGCATACGATAGTGACTTTTTGGCGATTCAAACACCTCTATCTCTGGCAAATTAAAATCAGCAAACTGTTCAGCAGTTGCTGCTTTTTTAACCGTTAATTGCGCTTGGTACTTTTCAGGTTCAACAACAGAGATAGACATTCATGCCTCAAACAAAGAACTTAAAACAGAGAAAAGGGGGATAAATCCCCCTTGATAAAGATGCATATTCTAGCAGGATGATAAGTTAGGCAAAACTACTCTTCACCCCTCCACAACCTGGATGAGAAAATTTATATCGACTCGCCAATTGCTGCCAATGGTTTATCTTATCCTCCAACCCTAAACGTTCCAAATAGTGATAACTTAAACGACTAGAAATCTGACAGCCCAGCACATTAGTCACATTAGGTAAAATAGCATCTGCAACGTGCACAGCCGTCAGTGCCGAAAAATCATCTGATTTACTCGACGCAGGAAAATGATGGAAAAGCACTGTTTCAATGACGGCAGGAGAAATATTCCAAAGCGATAACAAATACGCGCCAGCTTCTGTATGACTAACTCCCATACGCATTTTCTCAACTGCATATAAAGGCTGATTAAGATCTGTCGCTTCCTGCATAACCTTTTGATAGCCTTCAGGATCATGAGTTGCAAAAATCAACATACCGAAATCTTGTAAAAGTGCTGCTAAAAATGCTTGATCAGTTACAACGGGTGACGCTTTTACTGTACGACAGATCTCACGTGCTAAGCCGGCAACTAGAACAGAACGGTCCCGAATATGGTCAAATGCAAAGCTACTCCAACGCCCATCCTGAGGAAAATGTTCGAATACCTTGTTAGTTAGCACCAAATCCCGAACTTCACGCACACCAAGCAAAGACACCGCTTCTTGCAGGCTACTTATATTACGCTCTAAAACAAAACACGCCGAATTAACCAATTGTAAGATTTTGGCAGCCATCGCCATATCTTTTTCGATAATCCCTGCAATTATACGAGCATTACTTTTTGGAGAAGATAAGGCCTCATTAAGCTCTACATAGATATCAGGCAGAGAAGGTAAAACCTTAACACTCCCCACAAGTTTACGCACTTTATCTTGCCCTAGAATTCGTTGTGCCCTTGCACTCTCAGATATTCCTTGACCTAATTGCTCAGGCTCAATATCTAAAGGATAAAGTCGATGACAACATTCAGAAAAAGCGACTCGAGTAGACATACTCATAGGCCGATAAAGTCCTACCCTCATTGAACCGGGCTGTATATCTATAAGATTTTTAAGATGTGTTAACTCATCTTCAGCTTTAAAGCTACCTAGCTGTAGCATGATGATGGCGTAGGTTTCCTGCTGCGCAGAATTGAGCAATTGCTCCCAATCTGTAACCAAAGTCACTGAGTAATTAAAAAGTCCTTTTAGCTCATTCAGATAGGCATCAGCATCCGTTTTGTCAGAACATAGAAACAGAGCTTTATCTAACTCTGCATTGTGTGTAAGCATAAATTCACTTTTGGCTGAACACAAAACCAAAAATAAATGATCTCATGTTCTTAAGAGTAAACATCTCCCTTAACCAACACAGCCTGCTTAAACCTCCTGTATCCCTGCAGACCGAACAGTCGCATAGCTTACTTAAGTATGAACAATATTCCTACTTTTTGTAGGGCTTTAATTATTTTTACACAAAACCGACCTGAGCTTGATATTCCGATGTAATAATCTGCCAACGAGCCAATTCAGGCTCCATACCTATTTCTTCGATATAACTCATACTCAAACGGCTAGACATATCACAGCCGACAACACTCGTTGCAGCAGGCAATAAGGCATCGGCCACATGTACCGCAGTTAAAGGCGTAAATCCAGCTGCAGCATTAGCTTTTGGAAAATGATGGAAGAGAACGGCTTCTATCACGCGTGGAGGAAGATTCCATAAAGCTAAAAGATACGCCCCGGCTTCAGCATGGGTTACACCCAACTCTAATTTTTCAATTGCATAAACTGGCTGTTCCATCAGTGCTGCCTTGCTAATAACACGGTGATATTCAGCAGGATTATGGCTTGCCAGTACAAGCACACCAAAGTCATGTAATAGGCCTGCTAAGAAAGCCTGCGCTTGGACATGACGATCTGCCTTAGCAGCCCGGGCAATATGCTGTGCAGCTCGGGCCACAGCCATCGAGCGTTGATGGATCTGTTTAAAAGAGAAACTCTTCCAGTCATCTGTTTGCGGGTACGACTCAAACAGATGGGATGTTAATACTAGGTCTCGAATCATTCTGACACCAAGAATGGTTACCGCCTCATGAATCCGATTAATTTCTCGACTTAACCCAAAATAAGCAGAATTAACCAACTGCATTATTTTTGCGGCCATTACTGGGTCTTGTTCAATAATTTTAGCTATTTCTCGTGCATTCGAACGATCAGAATTCAGACAATTATTTAACTGTTCATAAACATCAGGTAGAACAGGAAGAGCTTTTAATGAAGTAATATAATCTCTAACAACCGGCTTATTGATTAGACCTGTGACATGTAAACTGTTGTATATATCATCAACGAGCTCTTGGGGATTACAATCGATCGGCAATGCATGGTGAGCTAACTCTGAGGCTCTTGCTGCTTGCAAAGGGGTGAGAGGACCAGAGATAACAACACGAATTATCCTAGGGTGTTTTTCTACAACATGCTGTAAAACATCTAAACCTTGTGAGGGATTCGTCCCTAAAGGAAAGACTAAAATATTTGCTGATGATTGTTCTAATGCCGGCAATAGCTGTTCAACACTATCTACAGTTATTGTTTCCCAATCGGCAATATCTGCAACAGCAGTCCCTAACTTTAAACTTTCAGGGCACAATTCGCAGAATACTGCTTGATTATCAACTGCAGTGTTAGTTACGCGCGCATCCATATCAATACCTTCTGAACTTTAGTGGTCTTCCGTGACTGGTGTACATTCTACCATTCTAGGTCTAGTTGGGTATTACAAGATTGTCCAGAAATCAAACAACTGTATTAAAACTATTCAAATAAAAGCTAAATTTGCTCATTATCTATTAGTTTTGCGCAAGCACTACTTCGACAATGACTCCTCAAAATACCCATCAAAATAAATATTTAATCTTCCCCTATTAGCTGTTTTTTAACTGTTCATAAAATCGACCAAAACGCGTAGAATCTGCGGTCTATTTTTTAATGATTTTAGGTTTTCAGGCAGATCATGACTGACAGCAAACGCAAAATTCTTGTAACAAGCGCCCTTCCGTATGCTAATGGCCCTATCCATCTTGGTCATTTGGTGGAATATATCCAGACTGATATTTGGGTTCGCTTCCAGAAGCAACGTGGTCATCAATGTGCATATGTGTGTGCTGATGATGCTCACGGCACGCCAATCATGCTAAAAGCTGATCAGATGGGTATTTCACCGCAAGAATTGATCGATAAAGTAAGCGAAGAGCACCAGCGTGACTTCTCTGGTTTTATGGTTGGTTTTGATAACTACCACTCTACTCATTCACCTGAAAACCAGCACTTCTCATCAAAGATTTACACAGCTTTGCGTGATGGCGGTCATATCGCTAAAAAGACTATCACTCAGGCGTATGACCCAGAAAAAGAGATGTTTCTTCCTGATCGTTTCGTTAAGGGTGATTGCCCTAAATGTGGTGAACCAGATCAGTATGGCGATTCCTGTGAAAAATGTGGTGCAACATACAGCCCTGTTGAATTGAAAAATGCTTACTCCGCAGTTTCTGGTGCGAAACCAATTGAGAAAGAGTCCGAGCACTATTTCTTCAAACTAGGCGATTTCGAATCGTTCTTACGTAACTGGGTAGATAACCACGTTCAGGAGCAGATGATTCATAAACTGAATGAGTGGTTCGAATCAGGCTTACAAAACTGGGATATTTCCCGTGATGCACCTTACTGGGGTTTTGAAATTCCAGATGCTCCAGGTAAATACTTCTATGTATGGCTGGACGCGCCTATCGGTTACATGGCTAGCTTTAAAAACTGGTGTGATAAGAACGGTGTTGATTTTGACGAATACTGGTCTGAATCATCAGAAACTGAGCTATACCACTTTATCGGTAAAGATATCGCTTACTTCCACACCCTATTCTGGCCAGCAATGCTAGAAGGTGCAGGCTTCCGTAAGCCAACTGGTGTTTTCTGTCACGGCTTCTTAACGGTTGACGGTCAAAAGATGTCTAAATCTCGCGGCACGTTCATCATGGCTGAGACATACCTAAAGCATCTGCGCCCTGAATACCTGCGTTATTACTTTGCAGCTAAGTTAAGCTCAGGCATAGATGATATCGACCTTAACCTTGAAGACTTCCGTATGCGTGTTAACGCAGACTTGGTCAACAAAGTTATCAACATCGCTTCTCGTTGTGCTGGCTTTATCAAGAAAAAGTTTGATGGTGAAATGGCACCTGCTCTATCTGAGCCTGCGCTATACCAAGAAGCGGTTGCTGCTGGCGAAAGCATTGCCAACGCTTATGAAAATCGCGAATTCGGCAAAGCGATGCGTGAAATTATGGCGCTTGCTGATAAAGCTAACCAGTACATCGACACCGCTGAACCTTGGGTACTTGCTAAACAAGAAGGTAAGGAGAAAGCGGTACAAGATTGCTGTTCAATGGGCATCAACCTGTTCCGTGTCATTCTGACTTACCTTGCGCCAGTACTTCCGCAAGTTGCAGAAGAAGCTCAAGCTTTCCTAAATGTTGAGAATATGGAGTGGGATGCTATTGAAGCACCTCTACTTAGCCATAAGATCAATAAGTTCAAACCGTTGATGCAGCGTGTAGAAGAAGACAAAGTAAACGCAATTATCGAAGAGACTAAAGAAGTCTTGGCCGCACTCGCTGCTGCAACTGAGCAAAGCTCCAAAGCAGATAAAGGTCCATTAGCTGACGAGCCAATTGCCGATACAATTGAGTTCCCTGATTTTGCTAAAGTCGATCTTCGTGTTGTGCGCATCGCCAAAGCAGAACATGTTAAGGGTGCGAATAAACTTCTACAGTTAACGCTAGATTTAGGTGGTGAAACACGTAATGTCTTTGCAGGCATTAAATCCGCATATGCTCCTGAAGATCTAGAAGGCAAACTAACCGTGATGGTTGCTAACCTTGCTCCGAGAAAGATGAAGTTCGGTGTTTCCGAAGGTATGGTTCTGGCAGCGGGCCCTGGAGGTGAAGATCTATGGATCCTCAACCCAGACGAAGGCGCACAACCAGGTATGCGCATTAAGTAATTCAATAAGGGGCGGTCATTCTGCCCCTTTTTTCTTTCCGCTTTCAATACACTTCCTCTCGCCCTTTAATTCTCAATCTCTTCAAGCTTTATCACTTCACAACAACTTAGCTACCCAATTTCTTTTTCATTGAAATTAAAGGGTTATATTTCAAAGCAAGAAGGTCTATGCTGTTGGATAAGGTCTTTTGCTAACCATTAAAGATTGGCTAACACACCTTAGATACCGACGATTTTTTTCAGGAGCAGATATGCCGTATAACGAAGAGATCATGCAAGAATTGAATGTATTGAATATGTTTAACCTCGATACAACGCAAGAAGGTATTAAAGTTCACTCCTCCGCTAAACCCGAGATTATTGCTGCTACACAGCGCCTATTTGATAAAGGTTTAGTCACGCAAACCGATGGTGGATATTTAACACCATTAGGACACGACGCAGCTGAAAACAGCCAAACGCTATTGACCATACTATTGACCGAAAGTCGCTTATAGTTCATAAAAATAAAGGGCCTTCCGGCCCTTTATCTATTTGTTAATGCCTCAGAGACCAGCATCTGGATGAGTAGCTATAAAGTGCTCCATAACTCTACGTAGCAAAGCAGCATGTTCATCATCCCCTTGCCTTTCAGCCTTAGTGATGTCATCCAAAATAATACGCTTAATAAGCTTCTCACCTTGGTGTTCTACCAAATAGTTACCCATAGCCATAGCTATGATAGGGTCAACATGTTCATGCTCAGCAATCGCGTCTACTTCAGATGCAGATAGGCCGCTCATTTCCAAACACTCTTGATAAGTTAACATGGTTAAACACCTCTTCCTCATTGAAACCTAAATACATTCTTGTACACCCTTGCCTAAAGGATTTTCTAACCTTGGCACTTTCAGTGTAAATCAAATTAACACCTAAGCGATTCATGAAGGGACAAAGATCAAACAAGGCTGATTAAGATCAAACTATTGCAAAAATAAAGAAGCACTCTAATATCCACCATCAGACAACACCTGAATTAAAGGCATAAATATGACCCTGAATGAATTTCTACTGCAACTGGGAAATAACGATCAATTAGATTTTGAAGACACTATTCAAGTGATCGCTGATAACTATGAATTTTCCCCGACTGCTTTCACTAACGGTGACGTGCGTAACGAAGTAGGACAAAACGAAGGTAGCTGTAAAATATTCGCTTTTGCACAGCTAAACAGCCTGGATCAAGAAAAAACACTTCGCTGCTTCGGTCGTTTCTACCAAGATGTACTAAATACACCTGAAGGTGATGATCACGGTAATATCCGCAACTTCATGCAGACAGGCTGGGAAGGCATTAGCTTTGATGGTAGTGCTTTAACGGCTAAATAATTACAAAGCTGTAAAAGTAAAAAAGCCGGTATTCAATGAATACCGGCTTTTTGTAGGTCACATAAAACTAAGATACAGGTTTAAGCAAGACTGTCATCAGCAACCTTGTATTTAGGATCTTCAATCACATTTACTTCAACTAGATTACCCGCTTTTTTCATTAGCGCACGGCACTCTGGACTTAGATGACGAAGGTGAAGCTCTTTACCTGCTTTTTCATACCGCTCAGCTAAAGAATCAATTGCTTCGATACCTGAATGATCCATAACTCGGCAATTCGCAAAATCGACGATCACCTCAGGTGGATCCATCTTAGGATTAAACTGATCACGAAATGTCTGAATTGATGCAAAGAATAGCGGGCCATTAGGCTTATAAACCTTAGTGTCGTACTCTTCACGTACTTCAAATGCCATATTACTTGCGTGTTTCCAAGCAAATACTAGCGCTGAAATAATCACACCAACAATTACCGCAACCGCTAGGTCTTGCCAAACCGTGACACCTGTTACCGCAATTACAACAATCAAATCAGAACGAGGAATCTTGCCCCATAAACGTAGACTCGCCCACTCAAAAGTGCCAATTACGACGATAAACATAACGCCAACAAGCGCTGCTACTGGAATAATTTCGATTAAGCTTGAACCAACCAAAATAAATGCCAATAGGAACAATGCCGCAGAAATACCCGAAGCTCGGCCTAATCCGCCCGAGTTGATGTTAATCATACTCTGACCGATCATGGCACAACCGCCCATACCGCCAAAGAAACCAGTCGCTACGTTAGCAACGCCTTGGCCAATACATTCTTTGTTGCCACGACCACGTGTTTCAGTGATCTCGTCGATCAAGGTCAAGGTCAGTAGAGACTCAATCAAACCGATCGCAGCTAAGATCAACGCGTAAGGAACGATAATCTTAAGGGTTTCCAAATTGATCGGAACCATTGGAATATGGAACTCAGGGAAGCCACCAGCGATGGTTGCAGCTGGGTTACCTGTCATATCAGCAAGTACATCTTGTACTGTACGAGCATCTAGATCCAAGCCAATAACCAACAGTGTAACGGTGACAATCGCAGCAAGCGAGGAAGGAATAATTCGCGTGATCTTCGGCAAGAAGTGAATAATTGCCATAGTTAGGGCAATCAATCCCAGCATAAGCATCATCTGCTCACCCTGCAACCACTGCAGATTACCTTCAGCATCGGTAAACTGGAACTGTTTCATCTGAGCAAGGAAAATAACAATTGCTAAGCCATTTACAAAACCCAGCATTACCGGATGAGGAACCAAGCGGATAAACTTACCCAAGCGGAAGATACCTGCCAAAATCTGGAATATCCCCATTAGCACAACGGTGGCAAAGAGATACTCAACCCCATGCATTGCCACAAGGCTCACCATTACTACCGCCAAAGCGCCAGTAGCACCAGAAATCATACCTGGTCGACCACCAATAGTGGCGGTAATCAGTCCGACCATAAACGCTGCATATAAGCCAACTAATGGCTCAACACCAGCAACAAACGCAAAAGCTACAGCTTCAGGTACCAGCGCCAAAGCCACTGTCAAACCTGAAAGCAGGTCGCTTTTTAGCGATTGTGTCTTAGACACAAGCAATTGGATCATTTATCACCTCGGGTAGACACTGGTTCTTTTTTGACCAGACCGTGTAAAAGCGCGCGAGTATAGCAAAAGCAATGGCTAATTTCAGGAATCAGGGGCGAATAATCCCTAATAGTTTCTTTCTTAATAAAGAAATGTTCGCAGATGCAATATCACCCGCCAATTTGGAAAGTTCCGGAAGATCTGTAACCTCTTGAATATTAATTAATTCAGAAAGATTTTTCCAAGCATAAGGCAATTTATCGCAATGCGACATCATGCCGCCATCTTTGTCTGTAGCCAGATACTTTACTCGACCAATGCCCGCAGCGAGTATTCGGGCACAACACATAGGGCAAGGTTCTAAGGATGTCAGTAACATTAAACCAGATCTAGCTGAATAATCAGGATATAGGCGTTCAAACTCATCGATCACGCACATCTCAGCATGGGCAGAAGAGTTAAAACCTGCAGAGAAAACTTGATTGCCTGCTTCCGCTAAGATATCGCCTTCTCGACTTATCAGTAGCGCCCCAACACCATAGTTACCCTTATCGGAGGCATCCATTGCCAATTGGCAACAACGGAGCGCCCAGCCTTCCATGCCACACCTATATTCATGGCTATAAGTGGCTAAACGTATCCTTAAATTATCGATGTTAACTTCACTATCTGACATATCGCACATAGGTATATCCATCTGCTGAATAATGTTACCTAGTATGGTTTAAATCAAAGCAAAAGGTCTAATTAAGCAAGGTCGAGTAGATTTAATTGCTTAGGTTGCTGATCTAGCAAAGGTTTTAATTTATATCCAACACCGAGTAATCTCACAGGTCGCCCTCCCCGATTAAATGCATCGATCAGCAGTTGGCGAAAATGAGCTAAATCTGGAATTGCGACGGAATGCTCAGCCGTAGTTTGGATGAAATCAAAAAATTTAACTTTAACAATCACGCCTGTGATTTGTTTATCCTTGCCGTGCTTTGCAAACCTTTCAGCTAACTCCTCTAATAAGGTCGGTAGTTTTTCTAAGCACGCATCTACATCACCTAGATCATTTGCATAAGTATGCTCAACACTAATAGATTTTCTAATCCGGCTGGTCTGTACAGGCCTATCATCAATGCCTCTTGCAAGCTCAAACAAACGCTTTCCGAACTTTCCAAAGCGCTCAACCAGCTCAGCCAATGAACGTTTTCGAAGATCTAAACAGGTAGAAATGCCCATCGATCCGAGCTTTTCTGCGGTTTTCTTACCTACACCGGAAATTTTATCTACCGATAAGTCATCTAGAAATGCTGTGATTTGAGAAGGTTTGACGACATATAAACCATCAGGCTTATTCCAATCACTGGCAATTTTGGCAATAAATTTATTCGGAGCAACGCCTGCCGAGATAGTAATACCTACTGTTTCTTTCACCCTCTGGCGGATCTCTTCAGCAATATAAGTTGCACTTCCCTGGCAAAGATCAGTCCCCGTCACATCTAAGAAAGCCTCATCAAGAGATAACGGTTCAATGATATCGGTATAGTCTCGAAAGATATCCATAATCTGTCGAGAAGCTTCACGGTACTTATCCATGTTGCCATGTATGACGGTGAGATCAGGGCACAATTTAAGGGCTTGAGCGGTCGCCATAGCCGAGCGCACCCCATACTCACGAGCTGGGTAATTACAGGTTGCAATGACCCCTCGACGAGAAGGGTCACCGCCAATAGCCATAGGCACTTGCTTTAGTGCTGGGTTATCTCTCATCTCAACCGCAGCAAAAAAACAATCACAGTCACAATGAATGATTTTTCGTTGCATAAAAACAAATACTGTTTATTTATACAGTTATATTATTTTCATTTCATCGAAAAATCAAAATTCTTTGCTAAGCTGAAGGATAAAGGCTTTAGGAATTCTGGGTAGCTCTCTCTCTTCCTCTATATAACTACCCAGAATTCCTCCTTCAACTCAACCAGAGAAATCATATGGATAACGATCCTCACGGTTCCAATACCCGTTCAGGGAAAGATAGACGAGAACTCAAGGACCGACGCTCCGAAATAAGGTTTGAACCTGATAACCCCAATCGCCGACAAAACCCAGGGCGAAGAGAAGAAGACGGCGACCTTTGGACTAAAGCAATGAAAGAGAATGACACTGGAGGTGACTAGCCCCATGTCATAAAACCGTAAAACAACCGTCAAAAGTTAGTCATACTCCTTCCCTATATTTTTCATGTTATGAACATACATGAAAATACTTCCCAGCTAGAGACGCCTGTTCTAAACGTAGAACAAGCTGTAATTAATAAGTTTCCAGACTTTGACGCTAAGCCAACACCTTTTAAGCGGTCTGCACTGCATATGCTACGCAAGTTGGTACATGAGAAAGAGATCAATACCTTCTTAGCCAAAAACAAAGATGCCCATGGTTTTGAATTTATTGATCGCGTCCTGGATTACTTTAACTTTGGTTACAGCATCAGTAATCATGATCGGGCAAATATCCCCTCGTCTGGGCGAGTAGTCATCATTGCCAATCACCCACTTGGTGCACTCGATGGATTATCACTGCTAAAACTGGTTGGTGAAGTTCGTAGAGATGTAAAAATTGTCGCTAATGATGTTCTGATGAACTTTGACCCTATCAGCAATCTATTCCTGCCTGTTGATAACTTAAATGGGAATACACGTAAAAAGAACATCGAGGGTATTGTTGATGCCCTAAGGCAAGAACAAGCTGTAATCGTCTTCCCTGCCGGTGAAGTTTCACGTGCAGGGATTACAGGCATCAAAGACGATAAATGGAACAGTGGTTTTCTACGTATTGCTCGCAAAGCCAATGCACCAATCCTACCTGTGTTTATTGGGGGTAAGAACTCACCACTTTTCTATAGCGTTTCTTATTTGAACAAGAACTTCTCCACCATCATGCTGGCCCGAGAAATGTTCAAGCAATACTCAGTGACGATCCAGATAAAAGTTGGCGAAGCAATTCCATATTGCCAAATCGATGCCGTACCAGTATCCACAGCAGAAAAAACCAAGCTGCTTAAAAAGCATCTCTACAGGATTGCCAAAAATAAGAAACCGCTTTTTATCACCGAGAAAACCATCGCACACCCTCAAGATCGTCAAAGCATCAAACAAGAACTGCGCGATGCTGAACTACTCGGTGAAACCGCTGACGGTAAGAAAATTTATCTATTCGACTTTATTAAAGATTCTGCAGTGATGCATGAACTTGGTCGTTTAAGAGAGATAGCATTCCGATGTGTTGGTGAAGGCACTGGCGCAAAAAAAGATCTCGATCACTATGATCAGTACTACCGCCACATCATTCTCTGGGATGAAGAAGAGTTAGAAATTGTCGGGGCTTATCGATTGGCAGAAGCAGCTAAGCTGAAAGAGCAACCTGAAAAGGCACTCTACAGCAGCGACCTTTTCCAATATAACGATGAGATGCAGCCCTATTTCTCACAAGGTATCGAACTCGGTCGTAGTTTTGTACAACCCAAATATTGGGGAAAGCGTAGCTTAGATTATCTCTGGTATGGGATTGGTGCGTACCTTCGCAAACACCCCGAAATTCGCTATATGTTTGGCCCAGTCAGCCTAAGCAATAATTATCCTAAGGCTGCGAAAGATATGTTGGTTTGGTTTTATCGTCATTACTTTGAGGATAGTGAGAACCTCGCTAGTTCTGTTTCCCCATATGGAATCGACGAAGTTACTGAAGAACATATGAGAAGCCTCTTCGGTGGAAACAATTACAAAAGTGACTTCAGTATCCTAAAAGAGCAATTAGAGTTTATGGGTGTAAACGTCCCAACACTTTATAAGCAATACAGCGAACTGTGTACTGAAGGTGGTGTTCGTTTTCTTGATTTCGGTGTAGATCCAGACTTTAACTACTGTATCGATGGTTTGGTTTTAGTGGATATAAGCTACGTTAAAGAAAAGAAGCATAAACGCTATATTGGTGAATAAGCCTTAAGGTTTGCGTGTACGCACTTCATTTTTTCAGAGCGTAAACCAAACCCTTCTTAAAACCTACTCTGCATGTTGTTGCAGATATCTCTTCGCAGCGGCCATTCTCTCTTTGGTTTCCGGATGAGTAGACAGATATTGGCTATATTCCTTTACTTTCGAAGCGGGTTCTTCGTGTTGAGAATTCGCATTCGAATCTCCGTCTTCAGCGATAATAAGTTCAAGAGCTTCTGCAAAACGTATGGGATCAATCCCTAGTTCAATCATTTTCTCAAAAGCAAACTCGTCGGCTTCTATTTCCGCCTCTCTTGAATAGTGTTGTTGCATCAAAAAAACAGGAAAACTCACTAACAATTCCTGTAATAACGCTTCATCGTTGCCCATGATTGCCAATAACAAAACCCCAATCGCGGAGCTGTGGACTAAACGCGTCATACCATGATGATAATGAACATGACCAATCTCATGCAGTATCACACTGTCTAACTGCCCCGGGGCTTGCAACCGATCGACTAACTCATCAGTTAAAACAATATCACCAGAAGGCAGCGCAAAAGCATTAGCTAACCCACCTACATTCCTAAAATGCAATTTTAGATTATGTTCACCTGAATAAACTTGCGTAAGTTCTTTATCAAAGTGATCAATGATCTTGACTTGCTTTTCATCAGTTAATTCACTGGGCTTAAACAAAGCCTTATCCATCACTTCAAGGGTGTGAGTACTCAAAGTTTCGGCGAAACTAGAAGGTAAAGCTTTAGCTACATATTTGCTACCTGCAGGCAACCCCCAAACAAACATGACAACAGTTAAAAAGGCTACAATCACAGCGGATGAAATAATCATCCCCCAGTGAGTTTCAAGCCGATGAAACCAGCTTGATGCGCGAGAGTGCTGAGCTTTTTGAGAATATTTTAACCACTGATCAATGGAGTCATTCTCTGCCGTCTGGAATACACCTTGATCTTGAATATAAACTTTCCTATCTATACTCCCGACACGATCACTAAAGCTTAGCTGTTTCAAGTCACCCGAATAGATTACCTTCTCACCCGAACGAATCTGGAAAGAATTATCGCTTAGGTATAGCTCTGCCAGTACCTTGGCAGAGCTATCTGTTTCAAACCAAGCCCCTTTGATCAAACAGCTAACCCTAAGTCAGAATCAACGTCAAAAGCTTCACCCATTTCATCAGTCAACGCAGACTGTTTCGCCTGTTGATCACTTACATACTGACCGAGATCACCTTCCACTTCAGCTATTAGGCTATCAGCAGAGTACCTTGCCTTCCGGACATCAATCCAAGGTTTAGCAAAACCCAAAGAGACAATCATCAGTAACAAATTAACCGCCTGTAATTTAAATAAGCCCCAAACAGTCATTTTAGATTCAAAACTCACCACCTGATCCAAAGAAGTCTGGTTAAGGGTGTAATTTCTGATATTCACTTGGATATAAGCTTTGCTCCATATACCAAAGAGAACATAAACAACTACTGTAAGCGGGATAAGGATCATCGCAATACTATTATTCATGGATGACATAACGAGATCAGGCCCTTGGCTTAAAGCTGATATTGCAGTTACACCACCCAAAAAGATTGATGGCACGATGACTGCCGCTACAATCACAACTAGAGCGATAAGCAAAAGTTTAAGGTACATCCAATAAAAGAAACCTGCAGAAATTTTCGCTTTAAATTGGCCTTGACCAAATCGAGCGCTATTTACATAAAAGTTTTGAAACATTCCTTGGATAAGAGGAATCATCAGATAAATTGCTAAAATACCGACAGAAGCCAGACCAAGCAGAGCCTCTGTAGTTGCCCCCAAATGGTAAGCTAAGCCACCTAATGCGCCTAAAATCAAAACCGGAGCTAAAGGCAACCACAGCATAATTTCATAGGCTTTTCTCAGCTTACCCTGCAAATTAAAGTGTACATTGCGATAACTACACATACGTGCATTAAATTTCAGCGCATTCCATATGATCCAAGGAGTCGCAAACATGATCACCACAGCGGTGATACCACCAAAAATAGGGTTAAGGTTATCTAAAAAAACAAATGTCACTAATACAGCAAAGGCGATAAGACGGCCTTTTAATATCTGTATTGGGGTTGCATGGTATTCAAAATTATCGCCATTCAGTTGAGTATTACCGTAAAAGTAACGATTAGTTCGTACTTTCGCCCAAGCTGAATAAATACCAAGCGTTAATATACTGAGTAGGATATTTACAATCCAAATTTTGAAGAATTCTCCACCTGTGCCCATAAACTGGAAAGGTTTCCGATTTGCGGATAGATTTTCAGCAACGTCCTGAGTCATCTTAACTTCATCCCTGTATGAAAAAGATAAATACTACAGGGCTAAAGAGAAATAGAGAACGGTTGATCGGAATTCAGGCAATTTTCCCGACAACTTATTCTGCCGGAGCTCTAAGGTCATCCGGCCTCACCCAATAGCGGCTATTAGTGATCGGTGTATCTCTAGGAAGTAAGGGATTACTTATCGCTATGAAATTTTTTTCACCCCACTGAGTTAATGGAAATAACTTCGACGTGATTGGATGATTCTCTAGTAGCTGGTCAAACTCTCCTGAATCAATAGCCCTTTCCAGCCCTAGCTCCAATCGTTTCGCCAATTTGGTATTACCTTTACGTACAAAGAAATACATGGGAAATGGGTAATAAATGATCGTGTCAGAAAACAAGCGTAGGTTTGGGTATTTATCACGACGTGCTGTAAATTCTGGGCCTCCCTCATGAATTCCCCTAGGAAAAAAATCACAGCGACCTGCTGCCAACTGCCCGAACATCAGTTCATAGATAGGCCCTCTCCTGACATTAATACCGGCACTTTCCAAAATATCTGAATCGGGCCAATGTCTGCCTTGGCAAGCTGTATACTTTCTCAAATCCTCTAGTTTTTTTATTTTTTGGAAGTTAGATTTGGAATCTTCTCGAATGATACTAAGTCGATAACCTAACAACCCCTTCAACAGGGGAATTCGAATCGCTGTAAATTCTTCTTCTCGATCAATAGAAGTCCCCGCCCAATATACATCTATGATTTCTCCCCTTTTCAATTCATAAAAAGCTCGACCTTGCTCCATTCTCACTACATGTGCCACCTTGCTTTGGCCGTACTCAGAAGAAGTGTTATCCAGCATCAATTGCAGCAAGGAAACAAAATAATTATGGCTGACATCAAAATCAGATTGAGGTGGAATTGTACGTAATTCTGTGGACGCAAAGCTTGCGGAACAATAGAGATTTCCAATGGATATCGCAGCAATTATTAAAATCTGACTTAATAACTTTTGTAGAGATACCCGCATCCTACATAACTCTCTCAAAAATCAACTCAGTAAAACCCAAAGGTTTCACTTTAATGGTTTAAAACTAAGTCTAGCTGGATAAACAAAAAAAACCGCTTAGTAGAAGCTACTAAGCGGTTTTTAGTTAGATTAAAGCTAAAGGTTTGAAGCTACTTTTGAGAAGGTGCTTTAATATCCATCTCAGTATTCAATTCAATACCTTGAGACTGAAGATTCAACGCCAATTTAACTTTCATATCCATATTTTTAAGCGTTTCCATCTGCTCAGTTAGTTCTGGGTCAGCAGCCATTTCCATAACCGGTAGAAGCGGCGTAAGCATCTTTTTATAGTCCATTGAAAAATTCAACAAGCCATTACCCGAGATCTGTTCTGAACCCAATGTATCTGCCAGAGCCTGACCACTTTCTCCTGCGAAGATAACCAAGTGCTGGCCCTTCAACGCTAGCATAGGCTTCACGTTTACTTCAGGAGGCATCGGTACCATCGTAGATAGATCAATAGCAGTACCATCTTGAGGTAGCTGAATAGCCGCTAGAGGCGGAGCAAATGACTTCGCCATATCAAACAGCACTTTTGGATTATCAGCAGAGAGAGAAACAATACCCTGTAACGACTCTAGCTCTGGCGCAAAACCTTCTGTCTTCAAGCTGAAGTCCTGAATAGCAGCACCGATACCTTTGACACCTTGAGCCATACCCGTAAACATCGCTAAAGCTGCTGGGTTAGCCTGTTGAACACCCGCTTGCATCTCAGCTAATGGCGCACATTTGTAGGTAGGTTCTAGCATGTTGCTCCAAATAGAAGACAAACCAGTACCTAGCTTGTTGGCATCAAGACCTACACCCAAACCAAATACCTGTGCATCGTTTAGGTATGATGGGATATAACCTTGAAGAGAAGCTAACGCATCCATCACGACTTTATTCTTGCTTTCAATAACAGTTGAAACACGCATAAAGCTGCGTTCTGGTGTAATTTGAATATCATCAGCGCTACGAGCACCGATTACAGTACGTGGCCAATTAGCCGCAATAGCAGCTATTTCAGACTGACATTCAGGATTACGCACATCAGCCAAACCGTCAGGATCGCCTGACGCAGTCATGGCTTGAGTCAACATGCTAGCCAATGTATTACCGTTTTCAGTGGTAAAGGCTGTCACTAGCTGCTGATGATCGATATAAGAGATATAGTTCTTAACAAAGCCGTGTTGCGTTGCAATCTGCTCGACTGTACCAGCCTGTTGAAGCGACTTTGCAGGCTCTGCTTGAGCTAAAGCAATATCAATTGTATTAGCATCATTTACATGCGTATTGATGGTCCAAGTAGCCCAACCATCTTCAAAGGCGACAAGTACTTCGAACTTCTCGCCCTTTTCATTATTTTCTAACGTATAAGCACGGTATTGTAGATCGCCAGAACTGCGCAGTTCATGTTTAAAACCACTGTCTTGCTCTGCTTTGTCTAACGCAGCCCATAAGCCTTGGGCATCTGTTACTTCATAGCGAATGACTGGAATGAAACCCACTGCGTAGACATACATTCTTAATTCATCTGGTAAACCAAATGTTTTTTGAAATTCAGCAGGCGAGCCTGCGGCGTCAAAATAAGCTTTGATAATGCTAGTGAAGAAACGTTTTTTCGGATCAGTTTCATCATCTAATGCATCTAGCAGTTCTTGAGGTGCTTTTGCCTGAAGAGAGCTCGTGGACTGAAGGTAGTTTTTAAGTGGAAACGGTTCTAGCTGACCAGAGAAGAAAACCGTGTCGGCAGGCACATATGCCAATGGGGATTTAGATGTGGCAGTAATACCACCATCTTGTTGGGTTAGGATGTAGCCAACTGCACCGGCTGCTACAACTGCACCGGCTATAATGACATTACGCACCTTACAAAACTCCTTTTATAAATTTATCTAGATCTTAACTGAACTGATTCAAACTGTCGTTAGTCACAGAAGAAAATAGGAATAATTCTTACTAAGGATTAGATCAAGCTAATCATATAGCCAGTTTTTGGCTTGAATGTATTATTTAACCGTAAAATCGGCATGCATATGAAGAAAGATAAAGACCTAACAACACTCTCTTCTAGAAAAGAACTGGATAAATTTATTCAGCTCGCCAACGAACTCGTACCTGCCAATGCTAACGCTCAGGGTCGTATTTTGTTTGCATTAGATGCAACAGCCAGCCGCCAAGCCACATGGGATCATGCCTGCCATCTGCAAAATCAGATGTTTTCAGCCACCAGCGAAGTCGGAAACCTTACCGTTATGCTTTGTTACTTTCGGGGTTATCAAGAGTTCCAGCATAGTAAATGGCTTAACCAGCCTACTCAGCTTAGACAGATTATGGAGAAAGTCTCTTGTGCTGCTGGTCATACCCAAATACAGAAGGTACTTCAGTTAGGTATAAACGAAACTCGAAAACAAGAGGTCAAAGCTATCATCTATATCGGTGATAGCCAGGAGGAAAGTACCGACAAGCTAACTTCTCTCGCAGGCCAACTTGGGTTGCTTAAAACCCCAGTTTTCATTTTCCAGGAAGGTTCTGACTGTCGAGCAAGGCAGGCTTTCACTGCCATCGCTCAGCTATCAGGCGGTGCTTATCACCACTTCGATCATCATAGCTCTGAATTGTTAAAGCAACTTTTAATTGCCGTTGCGATTTATGCCAGCCAAGGTAAACCAGCATTTCAACACTATATTGAAAATAAAGGGCAAGCAGCCAAACATCTACTGGAACAGTTACGGTAAAATAAACAACTTAGTTATTACGATTTTTTAGGCATCAGTAAAGGTAAATTGTGAATCCAATTAGTTTAGTAGTTTTAGCCGGATTAGGTTTTCTGGTGTTCTTTTGGCTGAAGACACTTACACCAGCAAAGCGAACGCGCGCAATCATCGCTATTGTTTTAGTCATCATCTCTTTATTTGTGCTGTTAATGGCTCTGACCGGTAGGCTTCATTGGATTGCAGCCGTAGCAGCGGGCTTACTCCCTTTTGCACGCAGACTTTATCCACTCTTTATTCGTTTCCTTCCTTTCTTTAATTATTTGTATAAAAAACGTCAGAACCAAGCAAGCTCGGGCAACGTTTCGAAAGTGGAAACAAAGATTCTGTCGATGCGTTTAGATCATGATTCTGGCGTGATGTATGGCACGGTAAAACAAGGACCACTACAGGGTAGAGAACTGGGGGAGTTAAGCGAACAAGAATTTATTCAATTACTTCAGTACTGTCGTCAACATGATGGGGAATCTACACGCTTATTAACAACGTATTTAGATAAGCGTTTTGGCGATAGTTGGCGCGAAGACGATATCCCGAATAACGATAGTGCTAACAATCACTCTCATCATGGGACGATGAGCCGCCAAGAAGCATTCGATATTTTAGGTATTTCACCTAATAGCAGTAAGGAAGAAATTATCGCCGCACATCGTAAATTGATGCAGAAAATGCACCCAGACCGCGGCGGTAGCGATTATCTTGCAGCACAGATAAATCAGGCCAAAGATGTTCTGATTAACGATTAAATTTTCGATAGAGACGTTCGGGGCCGGCTCTTTCTAATCGGAACCCCGAATGTCCAAACGTAGGACTATATCCCTTTAACAACAAACCGCCCTTTTTATCTTTCTCAAATATTAGAATTTCATTATCTTCGCGACCGTCAATATCCACAAAATGAATAACAACTCGGCCATTTTTCATCAATTGCCAGGACCCCGTTTGAACGATTAACGGCTGACGATTACGATAATCTTGAGTTAAAACCGCTTGCTGATCGCTCGATAACTCTAAAGAGATATAACGCCCTTGTGACCTTAATCCAGGTAGCTCGACCCCATATAAGCCAGGTAGTGTTCTGAGATCCAACTTTCCTTGCCTAGCACAGCCTTCAAAGACAGTACCATTCAACACCATTTGAGCGGTATATTCGTATTCAATTCCATAACGATCTTTACATTGTAACTGATCGACTTTTAATGTCAGGCTGTGACGTTTTATACCCTTTAACTCGCTATCCCACTCGATACTGCTGCCTAATTGAATAGGGTCGTTTAACGGGAAAATAAGCTTTTTCAGGCGATCAAACCTTTTAACATGTATGCCATCATCGCGGACATCCGCTATCCATAAGGGACGGTCACCTGCAGCACGGTATTCATTGCCTGATAGTTCATAATTACAGGTTGATTGATTACCACCTATCAGATGTACCTGATAAACCTCCCACGGCTCGCCAGGCGCTATATGTGATCCACTCATCTCTGCATAAAAAGCAGGCTCCATGGAATTATCCAATTTCCGCTCTAATCGACCGGTATGATCATTAATCAACTCGCGTTTATTAACATAACATGGCTTAAAACTGAGCCCTTGATCAGTTATGTTCACTACACCACGTCGGAACAACGGACCTTCCTCAGAACTAAATTCTGAAGGCTTTTTCTGACAAGCCGTTAGCGTAGCGACCGTAAAAAAAACTGCAAAAAAAGGGAGAAATGAGAAGTATTTACCGGTTATCATATTAACTATTGCTAGATGCGGTTTGAATAATGATAATAAGACAATAGAACAAGGAGGGCAAAATATGGCTAGGCCAGCAGAGTTTGATCGTACTGATGTCTTAGAGAAAGCAATGAATGTTTTCTGGAGAACAGGTTACAGCGCTACATCAGTAACCGATCTCGTGAATGCGACCAAACTAAAACCGGGATCACTATACGGTGCATTTCAAAGCAAACGTGGTTTGTTTTTAGAAGTTATAGATACCTATGCTGCGCGCAGTCTAAATCGCGTTTCTAGCGTGATGGAAGATGCTGAAACACCGCTGAAGGGAATCGAACAATTTTTTAAATGCTTCTGTGACGATCTAGTACATGACCGTCTTGGCAAAGGCTGCCTGATGGTCAATACCATGCTAGAACTTGCTACAGAAGATGATGAGATCAGAGAACGTGTAGGAGGCTACCTAAGTCAGGTTGAGACCTACTTTACCAATGCCCTGACTCAAGCTCAGGAACAAGGTTTGCTGGATAAACAACAGTCTCCTGAAGATCTCGCAACATACCTAATGACAAATATTTGGGGGCTTCGCGTTTTAAGTAGCAAGCGTCCAGACCAGTCTAAATATGATGCAGTCATCACAAATATGCTAAAGGCACTTCACAGCCCGTGCCATTAGTACTGGCTTGCAATTAAATATAAAAGCACCGATTAATGGTGCTTTTTTATTTGTATAAACCTACGCTTATTTCACATCATAAGCACAACGAAAACCGATCGATCCATAAACGCTTCTGCCACTTACCGGCAGTTTCACATTTCGGAATGAACTACGCAAATAAGCTTTATTCTCATCCCAAGAGCCACCACGAACCACCCGTTGACGTCCCTGATCTGGACCAATCAGATCTCCATTCGCATAGCGTTCAAGGCCGTTTTTAGCGTACCAGTTCATCGTCCATTCACCGGCATTACCATGCATATCATGTAAGCCATAAGCGTTTTCAGCATGACTACCTATTGACCAAGTACGATCTTCACCGCAACCATCAGGTTCATTAGGGACCGATCCCATTGTTTTTCCGTCATCAAGAATGGCTTGTTTACAACTTACTTCTTGACCCCACGGGTAGCGCGTAAGCGTATTGGCCCGCGCTGCTTTTTCCCATTCTGCTTCAAAAGGTAAACGGCCGCCTTTAGCTCGACAGAAATCTAAAGCCTGCTGCCAATCTACACAGTTAATCGGGTGATTACCTCGCCCCTCTGCACCCAAATTACAATACTGGTTTCGTTTATGGTCTTTTGGCCGTTGGCAATTCCCTGCCTCAATACATACTTGATACTCAGCAACTGTTACTTCATGTTTATCAATCAAGAAAGCTGGCACGTCAACAGCTATGCCCCCTGGGATACCTTCATCACTTTCACAGTCATTATCTCCCTGTGAACAACCCATCTGAAACTTACCTGCATCAATCTGGATTTTACTGGATTCGGCGAATACACCAGAAGTAAAACCACTGAGCAACAATGCTACACAACACACGCTCTTATTCATGCCCTTTCCCCTGCTTATATACATTCTTATCTTTATCAAGCGACAAAGGTATCTAACCTTCTAAAGGTAGAGCAGAAACTCGTCAGATAGTTTCAACAAGAGCAGAGTTATTTTCTCCGTCATAGTACTGACTACATGCTTTTTTCACTCACTGTCGCCAAAAAGAAACCACATAACCCTTTGATTTTATTGGGCTTGAACAATTAACAACCAGCCCACTGTCTCTTATTGGCGACAGTTATCACTCCTTTTCGGCCCCTTTTTTAACTGCCAAAATACAAAACCCAGAATAAATATTATAACTATCTGTTTTATATGGACTTTTAAAAAGTGGCACACCACTTGATATATCCCTAGCGAATTTAAATTTTTTGTTATTACCCGATCTATTTCGTTAAGGAGAAAAATATGAAATCTGCAGCACTTACTCTAGCGTCCATGCTTTGTGTTTCTACAATTGCTTTTGCTGAAGAAACAAAACCTGCTGAAGTTGTTAAGGACGTTCAACCTGAAGTGATGACTCAAGAAGCGCCAAAGGCAATAAGCATTTTCGAAAAACTAGATGAAAACAAAGATGGCAAAGTTAGCCCTCAGGAAGCGCAGGTTTCTCCAGCGCTGGTAAAAGGCTTCAATAAAATTGATGCCAACAAAGATGGTTTTCTTAGCCCAGATGAGTTCTCTCAACTACAAGTTAAGGCGACAACGTCTTACGTAGCTTCTAAGAAGCTATTCGTTTAAAGGGTTCACTTGTTGGTATAAGACTAGCCCCACTGATTCCGAGACAGCCTCAGCTCAGTTAGTCGAGTACCAACAGGTAACAAGTTGATTCAGAGCATCCATGTCCACAACATAGCCGCCAGCTCTGTTTTAACATGGCCGGTGATCAGGATGATCCCGGCCACCCCTCCCCCTTAATCCGTCTATCCACAGATAATGGAGACTACCCAATTAAGGCAGAATTGATGGATAATACTCATACACTTGTTTAACTATGATTGTTTAATGGCCAAATCGACTCGCCAACCATGGCGACTCAGCTCATTGAAGCAGCTGGTACTTCTATCCTTTTTGGTTGTCGTGACACCTTTCGGCATCCTCATTTTTTACGCTACTGATGCTCTTGTGGAACAGTCGGCGCAAGGCCGTGTGCTCGCACAACAAGCTTTAGAGGTGACGCGCAGAGGCCAACAACTCGAACGATTAGCCGAAGATATCACCCGCTCTGCAAGACAATACCAAATTTTAGCTAAGCCTGAAATTCAAGAACGTTTAAATCAGTATTTGTCGGAATACAGACAAGCGCTGATAATCCATAGCTTCCTGCTTAATGAGCAGAAAAAAGCTAACGAGATCACTGAATTACTCGAAGGTATCGAACGCGCTCACCCTATTGAGGCTAATTCACTACTCAGCCTCACCCGTGTGGTTAACGAACAGATCGACTTAGTCTTAGATCAGCGCTTACAAGCGCTTAACGAAACTGCGCAAACAACACAGACTAAATTAAGTACCTTAGCGATTATTCTTCTCGGCTTAGAAGCCCTGTTAATCCTATTTTTCAGTTTTAAAATTATCCGTCCAGTTAACCGGATCGCCGCGCGGTTACAAGCATTAGGAACCGGCGAAGAATATATTGGTGCCAAAGTCGGCGGACCGGATGAGTTAGTCGAGTTAGATAGGCAGCTTGATTGGCTAACAGAACAATTAGCTGAAGTAGAAAACGAGAAACAGCGTTTTTTACGCCATATGTCTCACGAATTAAAAACGCCATTGACCACGCTGCGTGAAGGTTCTGACCTTCTAGCAGAACAGGTTATTGGCGAGCTTAATACCAGCCAGCTTGAAGTAGCTAATCTGCTGCAGACAAACTCACGTCAATTACAGTCTTTGATTGAACAACTATTGGACTACAGCCGACTAAATCAGAATGAACCGGTTAACTTCCATCAAGTACATATACTGCCGGTTATTAACGAAGCGATTGAGCCTTATAAGCTATTGCTCGAACAAAAGAAGATGCTGGTGCAGCTGCCACAAGAAGATAGCGAATGGTTTACTGACCGAGCAATGTTTATCCGTATTATCGGCAACCTGATATCAAACGCGGCCCTCTATGGAAGCTCTAGTGGCCGCTTACTGGTTAGCACCAACGTACAAGCAGACTATCTAGTTATAGAAGTGGGTAACGACGGCCCCATCATTCCAGATGAAGATATTCCACACCTATTTACACCGTTCTACCAAGGACAAAATCGACGCATTGGACCTGTTAAAGGCTCCGGTATCGGATTGAGTATTGTTAGAGATGCCGCTGACTCATTAGGTGCCCACGTCACATTACATAGCAATCAGGATAGCTTTGTCAGCTTCCGCGTCAGCCTGCCAGTTAAAGAGCTTAATACCCATGATTAAATACGCTCCACTCATCTTGTTAATGTTTCTACAAGGGTGTGAATTTGTACCGACAAAATCACCAATGCCTGAACCAGAAGTAACAGAGAAGCCAATCTGTCGTATCAATGAATCACGACTTGATCAGTTACAAGGCATTGAAAGCCGCTTTTTACAAAAGCCTGATCAGCGCAGCAGTATCATGCAGCGAGCTATTCGCAGTAAAGACAGCGCCCTATTAGCTCTACTTCTCTCAACACCGCTTTCTTCAACAGAGCAATTACAGCAAGCCAAACGTAATTTTTCTAAAATTGTGCTCTACCCTCATCCATCCTGCCCTGGGGATCGTTACCTAGATATTCGTAACCAGTTCGCAACCGCGTTGTTATGGATGCGAGCGGAGCAGGATAATTTGTTAGAAGAGAATCGAAACCTGCAAGTTAAAATCGATGCCCTCACTCAGATTGAAACCGATCTAAACAATGAGCGTGAGGTACAGGAATGACCCCTCGTGTTTTATTGGTAGATGATGACGCTTCTCTACTAAAACTACTTTCAATGCGCTTAGAGGCTAGCGGATTTAAAATCAGTTGCGCAGAGAGCGCTGAACAAGCACTTGAGATTCTCGATGATCAGATCGACCTGGTCATCACTGACCTTCGTATGGAAGGTATGGACGGCCTTGCCCTTTTCCAACAACTGCAACAACGCTATCCGCAGCTGCCAGTCATCATCATTACGGCTCATGGCTCAATCCCAGAAGCAGTAACGGCAACTCAACAAGGCGTTTTTGGCTTTCTCACCAAACCTATCGATAGAGACCAGCTGTTAGAAACAATTAATTCAGCCCTTGCGGGTACAAGTCGATCCGATAGTACATGGCGCAAAAATATTATCTGTCGCAGCCCAATTATGGAGAGCTTGCTTCAGGAAACAGAACAGATCGCAGGCTCCGATGTGAGTGTGCTCGTTACAGGCCCAAGCGGTAGTGGTAAAGAGCTATTAGCCAACGCTATCCATCAAGCAAGTCCACGCCATAAAAAACCGTTTATTGCGATTAACTGTGGTGCGCTACCAGAGCAACTTTTGGAGTCCGAACTGTTCGGTCACGCCAAAGGCGCATTCACTGGAGCTGTCAGCAAGCACGAAGGTCTTTTCCAAGCAGCCAACGGCGGAACTTTGTTTCTGGATGAGATTGGCGATATGCCGCTATCTCTTCAAGTTAAATTGTTACGCGTTCTACAGGAAAGACAAATCCGACCAGTGGGTTCTACCGACACAATTCCTGTCGATGTGCGTGTCATCTCTGCCACCCACCGCGATCTGGAAGTGGCAATGCAAGAGCAACAGTTCCGAGAGGATCTTTTCTACCGCCTTAATGTGGTGAATCTTCATTTACCACCGCTTGCTGAACGACCTGAAGATATTCCGCCATTGGCTCGCCACTTTGTTGAGCAAGCAGCAGCGAAGCATAACCCCAAGGTAAAGAATATCTCCTCAGATGCGCTTCAGGTTCTAGCTCAATCGGCTTGGCCCGGTAATGTCCGTCAATTAGAGAATGTTATCGAGAAGGTAACGGCTTTAAGCACTACGCCAGTCATATCTGATAGCGCCGTTAATCGAGCTTTGGTCAATCAGGATCAGGTGATCCAGAACTTTAACGACGCCCGCGCTGATTTTGAAAAGCGCTATCTCAGAAAGGTATTACAGATTACCGAAGGCAATGTTTCTCAAGCGGCAAAAATAGCGGGAAGAAATCGTACCGACCTCTACAAGCTATTGAAAAAACATGGTTTAGAAGCTGCGGATTACAAAGCTTAAACAGACAAAGAATGCTCTTTGATTAAGAGATTAAAGAGCATTCTTACGTGCGATGATAAACACTTCCATATCTTTATGGCCATAATGCCATTGGCTCTCAATGCTAAAGCCAGCGGCTTTAATCTCATCGGCCAATTCATCTTCTGTGATCACGAATAGATCGGGCATTAGCCCAAAACACTTCCCCACTGGCACAATCAGTTTAATAAAGCGCATGTAAGAACCACCCAAACAACCGGTACTACTCACAAAAACGCCACCGGGTTTTAAGATTCTAGCGACCTCTGCAATCACCGCTTGCCAGTTGGGAATCAAATGAATCACATTTAAGCCCAAAACCGCATCAACGCTTTCAGTCTCAGCATTGAAATCATGTAATGTCCCTCGATGAAAATCGACATTCCCTACACCTGCTTCTTGCGCTCTTTCTCGCCCAATTTCCAACATATTTTCGGAGATATCTATGGCATCAATATGACCAACAAATGGCGCATGATAGATAGCAGTCGTACCTGTACCACAGCCAAACTCAACCACACGCATATCAGCAGAAAAGTAACTTTGCGTTTCCTTTAATTTCTTTTGATACATCGCTTCATTGGGAACGGCTTTTTGCGAATACTTTGCAGCAACGCCATCCCAAAATTTGTCCGACTCTATTTTATTCACAGGCTTGTTCATCTATCCCTTTCCTTTGGGCTATTTTAAAAAGCGGCCTTCAAAATAACGTAGATGCCCGACCATGTAAAAAGTCAGTAATTTCTGGTTTAACCCTCAAAGGTTTGATTGCGCCGAAGAAATCCTCCAATTCCTACAAACTTCAAAATTCTCAACTATATTTTATTACTGAATCCACATAGAGGCAGTTAGCGACTTAATTCAGTTTCAGCCTTTATCTGGTCAGTAGTCATATCGAATAGATAGGTATGTATATGCGAGTTAAAACGTGTTTATTAATCTGCACATTAAGCCTTCCAGCCTTAGCACAAGATGATATAAACATGGACACGGTTGAGGGTGAAAAATTCGATTCCGATTCAGTGCATTTATTGACGATGCCCTACCCTCCTTATACGGAAATAGTTGATGGCAAAATAACCGGAACGTCAGTAGAGAATATCCGTTGTGCTTTTGAAGCGATGCCCGAAAAGGTTGCAATACACGCAAGGCCTTTCAATCGAGCAAAACTGCTTACAAAACAAGGTAAAGCAGACGGTTTCTTTTCAGCATCCCATAAAAAAAGCCGCGATAGTTATGCAACCCATTCAGGTGCTATAGAAACCCAGAACTGGACGTTCTTCCAACTCAAAGATTCACCTCTAGATCCTGAATCTGAAGAATTTAAACAGAACGCTGTGACCACCAGCTTTTTGGGATCAAACATGCACAGCTGGCTGCAAAGCAATGGCTATAAAGTTACCGGAAACCCGCCGACGAATAGTGAACAACTGCTGTCCATGCTTATACATAAACGTATAGATGCGTTTTTGATGAATGAGCAAGCGATGGATCATGCGATGACTGACAAACAGAGAGCGATGACCAAAAGGAAAGTAATTCACAGCCACAATTTAGGTGTCTATTTTGGCCATCATTTCCTAAGACACAATCCGGGCTTTTTAGAACGATTTAATAGTGCCTTAGCTGTGTGTACAGAAGGGAAATTTACTCACCGTTCAGAAGAAATTTCACCTGCGTACCTTAAAAAGTAAAACTGTATTGGTAACTGGATTATTGCAATAAATTCCATAAGTATCGGGGCAAGCATTATGTAATCGCCCCGGTACCTTCAACGTAAAAACCTACATCAACCTATTTTTTAACAATCGTTAGCAGCACCTGCCCAACCGAAATACCAAATTTCTTCATCTTTGACTCGTTCACAATTACTGACGGTGATACCAGATACATTCTGTCATCTATGGTCAGATCGATAGTGCCATCTTTATAAGGCGCTCTAAGAACATATTGCATAAACAACGCATTGCCACTGACCAGCGCGTTTGCAGGCACAACCACATCATTCGCTTCGGCAATGTAGTTTCCCGAACCATCAGGTGTCAGCGTCCAAACCCGGCGTTGTTTTTCACCATCATCAAAAATGAAGTTTTCTTCCAGTACTCCAACACCCTCTTGCCAATAAGCTTTAATATCGGCATTAAAATGGCGAATCACTTCTGGTAAGACCCCAAAATTCTAGACATTTCCCTAGTAAAGAACTCAGAGCTTTTAACTAATGACTTAAGGATGAAATACTGCTCTTGTTTGTAAAGTAAGCTTGTTCAAATGCTTGGATATCTATAGGTTTAGAAAAAAGATATCCCTGAAAAAGTCCGCATCCATTTTCAAGTAGAAAATCGTATTCGTCCTTGTGCTCGACACCTTCTGCTAATACCTTCAGGCCAAGATTTTTTGTCATTAAGATAATAGTTTTAACGACCGCTGCATCGTTATCATCACTATGAAGTTGACGCACAAAAGATTGGTCTATTTTTAATTTTGATATAGGCAATGTCGTCAGATATTGAAGAGAAGAATACCCCGTACCAAAATCATCTATTGAAAAAGTTAATCCTAGATCCCGCAGTTCAGCCATTTTTGCAACCGCTTTGTTTTTATCATCTAGAATAATGCTTTCTGTTATTTCTATTTCTAGTGTTCCTGGCATGACATTATAAAGCGCCAGTGTATTTTTAACGTATTCTGAGAATGTTATATCTAAGAACTGATTCGAACTAACGTTAATAGCCACTGTGAATGTATTCCCTTGTTTTTGCCAAAGCGCTAATTGCTTACAGGCAGAGTCGATAATCCAATTACCTAAAGGAACAATAAGTCCAGTTTTCTCTGCTAGTGGAATGAAAACGCCTGGAGGAACCAAGCCCCGTAAAGGATGATGCCAACGTATTAAAGCTTCGGCACCTACACATTCACCGTTTTCATTCACCTGAGCCTGATAGAATAGCTCAAAATTATCTTGTGGTTCTTTCAACGCCTCTCTTAATTCTTCTTCTAAATTCAGACGGTTTATCGCATCTTCTTGCATCTCTTCGGAAAAGAAGTAACTACAGTTTCGCCCAGAATCCTTAGCCGCATACATAGCCATATCAGACTGTTTAAGCAGCTCTTGTGCTGATTCAGTTTGACTATTAAAGAGACTTATACCGATACTCGCTGAAGTATGAACAAAACGTTCGTTCACCTGCACAGCGCTGGTTAACACAGATCTAAGTTGTTCAGCAATCGATAAAGCGTGTTCTGCTGCTGAATGAGCACATTCACCTAGGTCTGGTAACACTGCAATAAATTCATCACCACCAATTCGGGCACATATATCACTTTCACGTAGGTCACGTCTGATACGATCAGCAACAGCCCATAATAATTTATCTCCAGAATCATGCCCTAAGGAATCATTAATCGTTTTAAAATTATCAAGATCAATATAGAAAACCGCACCATATTGCTTCGTTCTGTGAGCAGCTCTAATCTCGTGCTTTAATTGCTCGGCTAGCAATCTGCGATTTGGTAAACCTGTTAACGGATCATAAAACGCGTGCTTTTCAATCTCTTGATTCTTTTCGACTAACTGTTGGTCTCGTGACTCGATCTTGGCAACCATATTATTAAATTGAGACATGATGTCACCAAGCTCATCAGATCGATTCACATCCAACCTGACAGAATAATCTCCTCTATTTTGCACTGCTATCATTCTTTCTAAAATGGTATCTATGGGTCCTGAGATGCTTTGCTTAAACCTTTTCGCTACTCTTTGTAAAAGCAAGATCAAGATGCCTATAACCACTAACATAGACATTAAATACGATAATAATTGAGTCCAATAATCTTTCAGGGAGACCGTGATATATAAAGTGCCAATGGGTTGATTATTCAACTCAATTATTTGCCACAGATAGAAATACTGTAAAGAAAACCGATAAGTTAATTCATTTCTATGATCAGGTTTAGATGGACGAGTAAGTTTGTCAGGTAGTATAGCGTTTCGGGCCAGATAACTAGCAAATATTTTATTATCCTCGCCAACAACTAGTGCATATTCAATTTCTGGATTGTTTCTAAATGAGTTTAAAAATCGTTTAGCTGTAGCTTGGTCACCAAAACTAACTGATGCGGTCAAATGCTCCGCAACTAATTCAGACATTAAAGAAATACGGTCAACCAAACTCTGACGTGCAACCGACCACTCCAATGCCATGAAACAAACAGAAGCCACCAGCAGTACGGTAACACTGGTAATAAATACCATACGTTTGATTTTTTCGGCCAAGCTCAAAGATTGCTTTTTTAAGGAGAAAAACATTACTTTTCTCCTTTTATAACTGTAGAAATCTCAAGCAAAGAAGAAGAAATGCTAATGCCAGATTTTTTTACAGGTGATAAGTTAATGCGAAATGTATAACGATTGTCCAGCTTTACTAACTCAATCATACCGCCTATATCTGCAAAGCCATTCAATATACTAACAGTAAGGGTTGAAGAGAAAGTAGAGCGTCGTAATATCTGCTTTGTCTCAACGGCCGAAAGCTCAGTGACAAAAAGGATATGACATTGTTGAATACTATGTACTAATGAGTTTTGTTTTAAAAAAACAAATTTTACAGGTAGCTCACCTACTGTAGGCATCGACTTTATCGAAGACACAATAGGCTGGTACTCTTTGCCTCTGTATAGACAGAATAGAAACTCCTGATCTTGCCTATTTTCCCATATTGTAAATTGAGACACTTTCAATAAAAGAGCTAATTGCAACTCCTCTTCAGATAGAGCAAAGCTTTTAGAAGGCAATAGAAACACAGCCACAATGAGGCTTAAAGTAATCCATATTTTACTCTTAACTTCCCCAAACCACATTTTTACTGCAAACAACAAGTTAGAAATCCCAAACTACTGATAAAGTAGCTGAGCGGTCGATCTCGGCTGGCGCGGAAAAAGTTTCCCCAACTGATTCGATTGAATTACTGCCAAAAGCATTCTTTGCAGTCAGCGACAGCTCAATATCTTTCGAGGCTCTCCAAGCTAACCTGAAGTGCGAAGTAAGCGCATCATCTATACTTATACCTTCGAAAAGAGCAAAGTTACTTGGTACTGGCACCTCATCTATATAATAAAGCCATGCATCCAACGACCAAGCCTGATTAATATCCCAAGCTGAGTGCAATTTCACCATATTCTTAGCAAATGCTTCGTTTAATACACTTTCACTCAACGGATCCATACCATCCAAATCAGCAAGCATATCTACATCAACGTAACTATAACTGGCAGCTAACTGCCAATTTGCCATTGGCTGCCATACAGTTGAAAGCTCCATACCATAAGATTTTCCTGATAGCTTATTATCCATCTGGAAAACTATAGGATTAATCTGTTCAAATGAGAGATAGTTGTCATAGTCATTATAAAAAAATGACAAATCTACCGTATATTGGTTACTTGAAAAGTAACGGTAACCTAATTCATAGCTAGTAACTTTTTCAGAATCTATTTCGGGGTTTCCTTGTACCCATGTTGAAATCGGTACAGTAATACCTCCTTGTATAAGGCTTCCCCTTTCTGCAATAGATGGAGTCCTAACCGCACGAGAAATAGAAGCCCACGAAAAATGCCCCGGCGCAGGAGTGTAACCCAATCGAATATTCGGCTGAATTTCCCATCCTGTGTATTCATGGTTTTCAAATTTTGATCCTAAAGTAAGGGATAACTTATTCGGAACAAGCGAATATTCATCCTGAATAAAAGCACTAAAGAGATCAAGATTAACTTCTGAAGGTAAAACTCCCACTGCGTAAGAATTTGTATAATCAGCATCTATATTCCGGTACCCCACGCCCATGATTACATTATGCTTCCCCCAAACAGGCAAAGTGAGTTGATAATCTAAATCAAACGTGGTCACCTCTTGTGCCAAAAATAGCTCTTCGCGTTCATAGTTATCTATGAAAATCTGAAACTGACTTTGCCCACCCATTTCATGCTGATACTGCCACTGTCCGTTCAAGTACAATGCCTGCATATCTACTTCATCTTCTACATCCCTATTAGAAAAAACAGGTGGGGGAAGGTTTAAAACTGATAGTGTTTGCTTTTGCTTATTATCGTGATATCCACCAGATAGCTCCCATGAATGAACATCATCTGCTGATCCATCTAAGCGAAATGCAAAGCTTTTATCTTTACTAGCATCATGAGAATAACCCGAACTGCCAGACAGACTATTATCATCCCTGTTGGACATTTGGGCATTTATACGGAAAAATGCATCTTCGTTTACTTGGCCGCCAAAACGAGCACTAGCACTTCCCTCTATTTCATTTCCTATCGAGGCTTGGAAGCGCCCCCCTTGAGAATCTGATGAATGCTTAGTGATAATATTGATAATGCCATTAACAGCATTCGCACCCCATAAGGTTGCACCGGAACCCCTAATAACCTCGATCCTATCCACTTCATGTATTGGGATATTATGCTGCCCCCAATAAACCCCGGAAAATGTTGGGGTATATATACTTCGACCGTCTATTTGAACGAGAAGCTTATTCGAATAAATGCCAGAAAACCCTCTTGCACCAATCGACCATTTATTTCCGTCAATCGATCTCACTAAGAGCCCAGGTGCCATTGCTAAAGCTTCTGGTATATTAGTAACACCACGTCGACGTATATCTTCAGCGGTGATAACGTACACTGCAGCAGGAGCGGTATATAAATTTTCTTGTTTCTTAGAAACCGAAGTAACTTCTTGGTTTAAAAGATCCTCAAGAGAGGTTATTGACAAATTAGAAAGATCAGCTGCAAAAAGGTTTGAGGATAAAATAGAAATAAAACTAGCTAAACATACACCTGTTCCACTCATAAAAACCGGAACATTAGCCTTACGTAAATCCATTCGCCTTCCCCTAAAACGAAACATCTAAAGTAGCTTTAAGTGTAGCAGTTAAGCCTAATTTAAACATAAGAAAAACAAGATAATAATCTAGCGATAATGTTTTCAGCCCTTAGGTCCAAAGGCTAATTACTTTTCAAATAACTCTTATTAAAAAACAATAAAAAACTACAAAAATCAGTACGCTTTAGAACATTAATCAAACACAAAAAAGCAGTTCTAATGAACTGCTTTTTAAAGTCTGATCAGGGTTACTTTATTGATAATCATCTGGCAAGGTAATTCCCATCGCGTTTGCTTCTACTTGGGCTTGTTGCTGAAAGCGCTTACGCACCATCGTGCCTTTAGGTTTAGTCAGGTAGAACAGCCATTTACTAGCGATTTCAGGTTTCAGATTATGCTCTTCACCCCAGCTTTGGATAAACGCAAACAGCGTGTTATCACTTTTATCAGGTAAGGCTACTGCAACAGGTAGATCGAGTTGCTCTCCTGCTCGTACTCTCCGACTGATTACATCATAGTTGTAGCGAAAGTCTGGAAAAACATCGACTTCAGCTTCTGTGCGCAAACGAAACCAACCCGTTGCTTTACCGGCATGGTAGATCGCTGGATGGGTCCATTTGTGTGTCGAAGCTTTATCCGCATTTAGGCACGCTTCTTCATAAGCATGCTTCGTTGCGGGTAAACCATGATCCCCAGTTTGGGTACGAAGTACATCAAGAAACTCGGAAATCGTCGGCATCCATGCGCTGTGCTCTTTGCAATAATCAATTGCAGCCACCAGCTCGTGTTCGGTATAGCCACCAAGGCTAAGTGCCCATTCACGTTTTGCGATACGGATTTCGTCTTGGGTCTCAAAACAGCTCTTAAATTTATGGCCATAGATCGCCATAAAACGCGCAAATATCATATTAACCAGCGTTTTGACTTCGACTGTTAGCTCTCGCTGAGCAGTTTTTGTTCCCTGCTCTTGGTTACCAGTCGGTGTCCTTGATGTCCATGATTGCTGCGGTAACCCGTTGTCGTTTTTCGCGAGTATCTCTGCGGGGGTTTTCATGGCTGAAACCTTTGCCTTGTTGTTCGTTATTTATACGTTGTTGACGTCCATCCCTAGTTTGCTTGTTAATCCACTCCCTTTTTACCCAAGCTAGGAATTTCTGATCCCAGTTGGTTTCTTTACGGTCTTTATCTAACCAGTAAAGCACAAATTCATCCAAACATGTTTGTGCAAATTGTGGCGATATATTATGCCGCGGAAGCAACGCATAAAAATTGTCGGACGGTTGCCAATTCAGCTCCATTCCTTGAAGCTGTTTTTTACGCTGCTCTTGTTTATTAAAACACACTTGTAACTCATCAGAGCGGCCATTATTAACCTGCTGTGCTTTTCTCGCCCAACCTATGCTGCCACCAAAGGTCGGAGCAGGACCAGGGTTAGGGATATTCTGTGGCTGCACTGCTGGCGCTTGATCAGGATAGTACGGCGTATCCTTCATCTCTGGATACTGATCCTGTGGATAGCCTGATTGTGCAGGTTGAGTTTGTGGGTGATTTTGCTGGTTATAATTCGATTGTGCATAACTCGGCTCAGATTGCTCAACCTCTACAGGCAGTTCTTCAACCTGTGTCGGAATCGTTTCCATAACCGGTAACCGGCTTACAATCTCAACATCGCCTTCAGGCACTTCATCAAAGGTTACTTCAGAGACTTGCTCTTCAACAACAAAGCGGATTCTTACACGACCATCATTAGCGAATGCGGCATCAATGATGTTTGCACTGACTAATTCGCTGGTTAATTGAGCCAATCGCTCTTCGTCCCAAAACTCACCTAACGCAAGCCATTGTTCACGAGAAAATATAAGTTCTGGCGCTTGGTCTGTATCCGTTACATTTTGGAGACGTTCTACCCTTTGATGATAGAGCGTCAACAATACAGCCGCTTCAACACCTACCTCCTTGACTAAGGATGGGTATAGCAAGATAGGTGTTTCAGAAAAAACATAACTCATGAATATGTAATCTTACCTAAACAGATTTGGCATTTCGTTAACCGAATACCATAAACAAAAAAGCCGCAGTGATGAGCCGCGGCTTGTGACCATCAAACGTGATTAGCCATCCTGAGCAAAACGTTCTACTGCGCGTAATACATCCCGACGACTAATCTGGCCGATCAGTTTACCATCTTTTACTACTGGTAAACGACGACGTTTGTTATTAATAAATTCTTCCGCCACTTTTATGATGTCGGCATCATGATTAATGGTGTAAACCTCTTCCGACATGTAAGTACCGACAAGGCCACCCATCTCTTCTTCGTGGTAGGTTAAAGTCAGGATCGCTTTTAGACAGTCAACTTCTGACATTAAGCCAATGAGTTTGCCATTTTTATCGACTACAGGCGCGCCTGTGATTCGGTATTCGAGTAGCTGATTTATCGCATCAAAAAGATCGGTTTCAGGGGTAAAGGTGATTAAGTCTTCACACATGTAATCCTGAGCTTTTACGGATCTTAGCATTACCATTCCTCCATGGCCGGCAGCTTTAACAGGTCTGGAAACATCGACCTGCCAAACCACCCAAACAAGGTAAACCGGTGAATTTTCAACCGGGCTACCTCTATGTGTACACCTAACAGTGGCAACTCGCAAGCGATCAGATCAAGGTTAAGCCCGATGAGAATAGGTTAACGCGCAACGGGCTAATACCTTGTAGGGAGAAGAGCCAACTTATGACCCCTAAGCAGTTTTTTTGATTTTTGCGCAATTAAAATAATTAATTGAAAACAACCGTTTTATTACCCTGCACTAAGATCTTATCTTCTAAGTGCCAACGTAAACCGCGAGATAACACTGTTTTTTCCACATCACGCCCTAAACGCACCATATCTTCTGGTAGATCACGGTGGCTGATACGCACAACGTCCTGATCAATGATCGGGCCTGCATCTAGCTCTTCAGTCACATAGTGACAGGTTGCACCAATCAGTTTTACACCACGCTCATGGGCTTGATGGTATGGCTTTGCACCGGCAAAAGACGGTAAGAAACTGTGGTGGATATTAATGATGCGATGAGCATATTCAGCACAGATATCCGACGGTAAGATCTGCATGTAACGCGCAAGCACGACCGTTTCCGCAGAGTGTTCGCGGATTAAACGGCTCACTTCCTCAAAATGAGGCTGTTTATTCTCTTTATCCACAGGCACGTGATGGAAAGGAATATTATGCCATTCAACCATGCTGCGCAGATCGTCGTGATTGGAGATAACACAAGGAATCTCACAGTCTAATTCGCCTTCATGATAACGATAGAGAAGATCAGCAAGACAATGTGCTTCTCGACTCGCCATCAATATCACACGCTTAGGGGTAGCGGAGTCTGTAATATCCCAATCCATATTGAAGGATTGCGCGATCGGCGCGAAAGCCGACTTTAATTCTTCAAGGGAGAAAGGCAACGTTGCCGCACTGATCTCTACTCGCATAAAGAACCAACCGGTTGTGCTATCAGAGTGTTGGTTTGCGTCAGAAATCGAGCCACCATGACTAGAGATAAAGTTACTTACCATCGCCACAATGCCCACTCTATCGGGACACGCCAAAACCAGCCTGAATCTACGTTCCATTTACGTAAAGCTCCGCAAGAAAATGTGAAGCTTCATTCTAACAGTAGTTATTTCTCCGGTGGAATTGCCTAGCTAAGTAATCTTGCCCTAAAACAATGATTATTGGCTTTACTTAACCAAATAACTGATCAGATGCAGCTGCGCAGCGGAAATCATTACGGTGTAACCCTGATATAGCATGGGTATACCACGTCAGTTGAACACGCCCCCAAGCTGTCAAAATATCAGGATGATGATTTCGTGCTTCTGCAAGTTCCCCAACCTTGTTGGTAAAAGCTAACGCTTCGACAAAGTTTGCAAATTTGTAATTACGTTGCAGAGTCGGAACACCTTCTAATTGAATCACCTGCCAATTAGGTAACGATTGGAGGAGCACTTCTATTTCAACACCTGTTAGGGCTTGGCTATCTTTATGGCAGCTTTCACAAGCTTCTGTAGCTAAATCCATCATGTCACCTCATAAAATCACTATTCCATCGTTCTATATCAACAAGGTTTTCCATCCGCTTAATCACTCATATACTGTAAGTGATACTGGGAAAAGGGAATATCAAAGATGTCAGAACCTATGGCCCCTTTAAGCGCTTGCCGACTTGGGTTAGATACGCATCAAGAACCCACGATCTACCTTCGTCATGATAGTCCAGTTTGCCGCTCTGAGGGTTTTTCTGCCCTCTCTCGGGTGATGGTTCGGACGGAACGAAAACACCTGATCGCTACCCTCAATATGGTAACAAGCAACCTTTTAATGCCCGGTGAGATCGGCTTTTCCGAATCTGCTTGGAAAAGAATGGAGCTGAGAGAGGGGAATTCTGTTTGGTTATCTCACCCTAAACCCGTGCAATCCCTCTCCTATCTGCGCGCTAAAGTATTTGGTAGCGAACTCAGCCAAGAACAACTGCGTGAAATCATCGATGATATTGTCGCAGGGCGCTATGCCGATGTGCACCTAGCTGCGTTTATTACGGCCTGTGGATCAGACAAACTAAGTATCCGAGAGATCACCGATCTAACCCGCGCAATGGTCGATTCTGGCAGCCAAATCGAATGGGGCTTGCCTCAGGTTGTGGATAAACACTGTGTTGGCGGTTTGCCCGGTAATCGCACAACCCCCATTATTGTTTCGATTCTAGCAGCTGCCGGATTAACCATGCCGAAAACATCTTCACGGGCCATTACCTCTCCTGCCGGGACTGCCGATACCATGGAGACTTTAACTAATGTCAGCTTGAGCCTAGAGCAGATGCGCTCGGTAGTTGAACAAGAAGGCGGCTGCCTAGCTTGGGGAGGATCAGTGCGACTCTCCCCATCTGATGATCTGCTAATCCAAGTGGAGCGTGCTTTAGATATCGACAGTGAAGGTCAACTGATTGCCTCAGTGCTCTCTAAAAAAATTGCCGCGGGTGCTACTCACGTTGTGATTGATATTCCGGTCGGCGAAACCGCTAAAGTTAGAAGCCAAGAGTCTGCTCAAGCGCTTGCGGATAACTTTAAAGCAGTCGCCAGCACTCTCGGGCTAACGGTACATACACTACTAACCGATGGATCTCAGCCTATAGGTCGAGGCATCGGGCCGGCTCTTGAAGCACGGGATATTTTATCAGTGCTACAAAACAAGAAAGATATGCCCACAGACTTACGGCAGCGTGCCGCAGAAGTTGCAGGCGCCATGTTAGATCTGATCAATGATTTGCCAGAGGGCGAAGGTTATAAACAAGCCCTTAGGATTTTGGAGTCTGGGGCGGCTTGGGAGAAGTTTCAGGCGATCTGTAAAGCTCAGGGGGGTCTTAAAACACCACCAATTGCGCCCTACCGTTATGAATTAATTGCCCAGACAACAGGCATCGTTGATCAAATTAATAACCGTAAGCTCGCTAAAGTAGCCAAATTAGCCGGAGCGCCAGCCGACTTAGCGGCAGGAGTAGATATGCATTGTAAGCTCGGTGATAAAATCGATCTGAATCAACCTCTGCTAACTATCCATGCGGAAAGCTCAGGCGAGCTAAGTTACGCCGTCGATTATTTAGAAGATCATTCGGATATTATCCAGATTATTGCTGGAAGGGAGCCTTCATAAAATGCAGCCTATTCTATTCAATTTAGAAAGTGACCACGACCTTGCTCAAGCCCTGGCGATTGAGGTCGATGCAGAAGTCGGTAAGTTAGATCTGCGCAACTTCCCTGACGGCGAAAGCTATCTGCGTATCTTAAGCGAGTGCCAACATCGCTCGGTTATTGTGCTTTGTAACTTACACCACCCCGATGACAAAATACTCAAACTCATTTTTCTAACCCATACACTGAAATCCTTAGGAGCGTCTCGCATTGGGTTAGTAACCCCTTACCTCGCTTATATGCGCCAAGACAAAGCCTTTCACCCTGGGGAAGCGGTTTCATCACGACCTTTTGCGCATCTACTCTCAGAGCAGTTCGATTGGTTAGTCACGCTAGATCCCCATCTACACCGTTATAACTCCTTAGATGAGATCTACAGTTTAAAAAGCTCCGTAGTACATGCAGCACCCATGATTGCCGATTGGATAAATCAACATATTGCAAAACCTCTTCTTATTGGCCCTGATAGTGAAAGCGAGCAATGGGTGAGCGAAGTAGCACATTTATCCAAAGCACCTTTTCAAGTATTAGAAAAAGTTCGTCATGGGGATTACTCTGTCGAAGTGTCAGTGCCTGAAATCGAACAGTGGATAGATCATACTCCCGTGTTGGTAGACGATATTATTTCAAGCGGTAAAACCATGTTAGAAACAATTACCCACCTGCATCAGCTTGGGTTAAAGTCCCCTACCTGTATCGGAGTGCATGGTCTGTTTTCTGATGAAGACTTTAATGAACTCGCTATAAAAGCCAAGATCATTACCTGTAACAGTGTGCCTCACACAAGTAATGATATTGATATTAGTCATGCGTTGAGCCAAGCCATGCTGAAGTGGATCTAAATGTGAAAAACTATGTTGCCGATGATCTGGACTGTTGGCTTGATCCTACATTTATAAATCCAAACGAAGCCGAGTATTTTTACACCTCACTATATGAAGAGGTATCTTGGCAACAAGACAAGATCCGAATGTTTGGTAAATGGGTTTCTATTCCGCGCTTACAAGCCTTTATGGCTGATTCTGGCATCACCTATACCTATTCCGGTTTAACCTTGGCAGAAAACCCTTGGCACCCCGTTGTTGCGGAGATTAAAAAGCGCGTCGAAGAATACACAGAAACCTCATTCAACGCCGTGCTCATAAATCTGTATCGCGATGGTAATGATAGTATGGGTTGGCATAGGGATAATGAACCAGAATTAGGAGATAACCCCAAAATAGCCAGTGTGTCGCTAGGCAGTAGTCGACGTTTTCTATTAAAATCGGCCACCGATCAACGCCACGAACTTTGCTTAGCCTCCGGATCGCTATTATGGATGGGCGATCAAGTGCAAAAACACTGGCAACACAGTGTCCCCAAAACGAAAAAAATAATTTCCCCTCGTATAAACCTAACCTTCCGTGAAATGAAAATTTAATATAAATCAAAAGATTAGCAGTGGAATAATCTGGTATAAATAACATATTCACTAATATTTGATATAAAGACTAACTCATTTAACTACAGTAAGTTATACTGCCGCGCACTTGAGTAGAGCCGGGCAATTTACCCGATATTTAATATGGGTTTGCCTCAGTAATAAAAATAAGTTAGCTGGACGAAACTTAAGCGCCATATTTTGATAGGTTTTTATTTCATTGTCGTCGCAGTCGGGTGAGGCTGTTCTGCATAAAAATGACAAGGAATCGCCCTATTCAGTTCGTGCAGCCAACAAAAAATATAAGAATAATTAAGACATACAAATGCACATCGATGCACCTGAAAAAGACGCTGTAAAACAGGGTCAAACTAGCGCAGAAGAGCTAAATACAATTCTGCGTTTGCAGAACCAAGTACTTGAAGAGATCGTTTTAGACACACAACCCGACTCCATCTTTACGTCGGTTTGTCAGTTTATTGAAAACTGTGTCGCGGATAGTATCGCTTCAATCATGCTGTTGGATAGTAACAATCGACACCTGTCCGTTGTCTGCGCCCCTAGTATTCCTCAAAAATCTCTAGCACTACTAAATGGTTTAGTCCCGAGCCCAAAGGCTGGGTCCTGCGGTACAGCAGTGTATACGGGGAGCCCCGTTTATGTTTCTGACATCGAACAGGACGACTGCTGGCAAAATTTCCGAGATGTCGGCCAAGAATTAGAAATCAAAGCCTGTTGGTCCTACCCAATCCGCATTGATTCTGAACATGTTGCGGGCAGCATCGCTATATCTAGCCCCAAACCACGAACACCGACTGCATTTCATCACCAGCTTTTAGAAGCAGCCGCAAATATCATTAGTATTGCACTCAAGAGGCTAAAGGCTCAACAGTACTTGGAACATTCAGAAAACCTTTTGCAGAACATCACCAAAGCGATGCCCGGTGTTGTCTACCAATATCGATTAACGTCTGATCTCAAGCAAGAATTTATCTACATCGGCCCAGGGATAGAGCAAATTTCCGGTGTCACTGCAAAAGAAGCAACAGAAGACTTCCGCCAGTTTTGGAAACAAGTACACCCTGAAGATCAACCAAGCTTGTGGGCAAGTATTATTCACACTAGCCAGCATAAACTGCCCTGGTCTCATGAATTTCGAGTTTTTCACCGTAATGGTGACCTTCGCTGGATTCGCGGCTCATCTTTACCTGATACATCCAATAAACTCGACCCTTCGCTTTGGAACGGGGTTTTACTGGATATAACACCTGAAAAAGCATCTATCGAGCAACTACGTTTAGCCGGTATCGCCTTTTCGAGCACCAACGAAGGGATCATGATCACCGACTGCAACAATAAGATTATTGATGTCAATCGCGCCTATTCTGATCTGAGTGGGTACAGTCGCGAAGAGCTGATTGGTAAAAGCCCTTCTCTGCTTAAATCACCACGACACGATCAAGATTTCTTCCAAAATATGTGGGCTTCGCTTGCTGAAGAGGGTCACTGGCAAGGTGAAATATGGAACCGCCGAAAAAATGGTGAAGTAGCTCCACATTGGGTAAGCATTAATGCGGTTCACGATCCAGAAACTCACAAGCTCACTCACTTTGTCAGTGTGAATGCCGATATTAGTAATATCAAAGCCTCTGAAGAAAAGCTCTCTCATCTAGCACACCACGATCCGCTAACTAACCTACCTAACCGTTTGTTGTTTGGGGCTCGGCTAGAGCATGCTCTGACCCACAGGGAATCTAACGAAAAGATTGCCATGCTGCAGTTAGATCTAGACCGCTTTAAACATATTAATGACAGCCTTGGTCATAAATATGGCGATCAACTGCTGTTACAAGTAACAGAGCGTTTAAGTAAGACATTAAGCACTCGCGACACGCTTGCACGTATTGGTGGAGATGAATTCGCCATCTTACTAGAAGAATTAGAACACGCAGCCGATGCAGCAACGATTGCTGATGCTATCGTCGAAGCGATGGAGCAGCCTTTCCAACTGGATGGTAAAGACTATTTCACCACAGCAAGCATAGGCGTTGCTCTCTCCCCTGATCATGGTGATGATTCAGATACAGTCACTAAAAATGCAGATATCGCGCTTAATCAGGCTAAAGATTCAGGTCGAAATAATTACGCCTTCTTTCAACCTGAGCTATCAGAAACCGTTGAAGAGTGGATAAAGCTCGAACCCGAACTGCGTAAAGCCGTAGCTGAAAAACAATTTGTACTGTTCTACCAGCCGCAGATGGATGCGACCGGAGAAAAAATCATTGGCGCTGAGGCTTTGATCCGTTGGGAACATCCTGAAATGGGCCTTATGCCGCCGGGACAATTTCTATCAATTGCCGAAGAAATTGGCTTACTAACAAAGATGGGTAACTGGGTATTAGAAGAAGCCTGTGCACAACTTTCTCTCTGGAGAGAGGCTGGACTAAATAACTTCCGTTTAGCAGTCAATTTGGCAAGTGACCAGATCACCAAACAGGATCTTCCGTCAGAAGTTCAAACGCTGCTGTACAAATACGAAATCCCGGCAGATATGTTAGAGCTGGAAATACTAGAGACCTTTCTACTAGAACATGAAAAGGAAGCAACGGCGACTTTCCAAGCGTTGAGGCAACAAGGTGTTCATCTCGCTTTGGATGACTTCGGAACAGGTTACTCTTCGCTTCGTTACCTAAAGCAACTACCCATTACTAAAGTCAAAATTGATCAATCCTTGGTAAGGGATATCCCAAGTGACCCAGATGATGAAGCCATTGCCAAAGCGGTTATTCTATTAGGCCACACCCTAGATCTGAAAGTCTGTGCTGAAGGTGTTGAAACACCTGCGCAAAGGGCCTTTTTGGAGAAAGAAGGCTGCGATCAGCTCCAAGGCTTCTTATTCAGCAAACCGATCCGACAGGAACAGTTTACTGAATTATTACTCGCCCAAGAGCGAATTCAAGAAGTCGAATACAGTTAAAGTCCTTTAACCCACTCTATTAACCATGGTTCTGCTTCTTCAAGTGGAGCCATGGTTTCACAAGCATCAATCACTAAGTTATCCCCAATTTTTTGTGCCTGCAGCTGCTGCATTAAACTATCCATCAAATAGCCAGCTTCAGCAAAGGTATCGTAGGAACTATCACCTAAAGCAATTACGCCATATTTGACCGTAGGCATCTGCGGTAATTGATCTTGTAACTCGTCATAGAAAGACAGCAGATTATCTGGAATTTCGCCCTGCCCTGTTGTTGAGGTACAGATTAAAATCACTTCTGTTTCCGGTATTACAACCTGAGTGATTTCCGGATTACGTAATAGCTCTACTGAGTGTTGCAGCTCAGTTAACTTTTGTGAGCACATCTCCGCGACATCAAGCGCATTACCGTAGACCGAACCTACTACAACCTTAATTACTGCCATTTATAAACCTGCTTTGCATACTGATCGATGCAGTTAAATCATTTTAATGGTGGATAGATAATTATATTCGTCATTCTCACCGATTTTCTGGCAATAACCAAGCTGACTCCTACACTTAAAGGGTAGATCTGTTTATCGGAGGGGATAAGCTATGGGTAACGAAAGTCTTTCTAAATTACTTGATGAATGGGAAGGACGCGCGCGCAAAGTTAACGGTCGCAAGGAAGAACAGCTTTCCATCTATAAGAGCGATTCGGTCAAGCTCGAAGCCTTAGCCAGCATGTATAAACTATCAAAGGACGATGTTGTCGCCACCTTAATACATGAGGCGTTAAATGAGTTAGAAGCTAAAATGCCCTACATTCAAGGAAGTAAGGTGATCAGAATTGAAGATGGCGAAGAGATATATGAGGACGCTGGCCCTATGCCTCGCTACCTAGCAGAGCAGAAGAAAGTGCTTGAGGCCTCTTAACAGTAAAACGTTATATCAACAAAAAATGCCGCAAGGAGTGGTGGCTTGCGGCATTCTCGATTAACTGTAGCAGGTATTAAAACAGCTAATTAAAGTGTTTTAAGGTAAGCGATCAGGTAATCCTGCTCAGCTTTGTCAGTAATCTCAACGTGACGCATACGAGTACCTGGTACGAATTGATCGTTGCCCGCTACCCACTTACGCAAGTTTTCTTCATTCCAAGTGATATCAGAATTTTTTAGTGCATCAGAGTATGCAAAGCGTGGAAGTGCTGCTGCTTTACGGCCAAAAACACCGATCAAACTAGGACCGAAAGCATTTTTACTTGTATCTAGTGAGTGACAAGATGTGCACTTGTTAAAAATCTCTTTACCCGCAGCCTGCATCATCGCTTCATCATCAGCGATCGCAACAGAAGATAGAGATACAGATAGGCTCACAGCAAGTGCAGAAATCATTTTAGTTTTCATCATTCATTTTCCCCTAAATGAATACTTCTTTTACAAACACTCTACTCCTGCTGCAGCGCACAAAAATTGATCTTGCTCAGTTTTTTATTCACATATTTATAAAACAGACCCAACATACGAACCTAGATCAATAAAAATTAATATAGTGACAACTTATTTAGCAAAAACAGTTAATTACCTATATTTCATGCACAAAAAAAACGCAGCCGAAGCTGCGTTTTTATCACAATGCTAAATGCTGATTAAGATTGTTTAGCTATAATCTCTTTCCACTTAGCTGGGCCTGTTGTGTGAACAGACTCACCTGAAGTATCTACAGCTACAGTTACAGGCATATCCTTAACTTCAAACTCGTAGATTGCTTCCATGCCCATTTCAGGGAATGCAAGTACTTCAGCGTTAGTGATCGCTTTAGATACTAGGTAAGCAGCACCACCCACAGCCATTAGGTAAACAGCTTCGTTGTCTTTAATTGCGTCAATTGCAACAGGACCACGCTCAGACTTACCAATCATGCCCAGAAGGCCTGTGCTTTCGATAACCTGACGAGTGAATTTATCCATACGCGTAGACGTTGTTGGGCCAGCAGGACCTACAACTTCGTCACGTACTGGATCAACAGGGCCTACGTAGTAGATGAAGCGGCCTTTAAGATCAACTGGTAGCTCTTCGCCATTATTTAGCATCTCTACCATTTTCTTGTGCGCTGCATCACGACCTGTCAACATTTTACCGTTCAACAGAATCGTTTCGCCTACTTTCCACTCTTTAACTGCTTCTGGAGTGATCTCATCAAGATTTACACGACGTGTGTTGGAACCCACTTCGAATGTAACATCTGGCCAATCATCCAAGCTTGGTGGTGTTAGAACCGCTGGGCCACTACCGTTCAATGTAAAGTGAGTGTGGCGAGTCGCTGCACAGTTAGGGATCATGCAAACAGGCAGTGAAGCTGCGTGTGTTGGGTAATCCTTGATTTTGATATCAAGAACAGTGGTCAAACCACCTAGACCCTGAGCACCTATACCTAGTTCATTAACTGCATCCATGATTTCTAGACGTAGTTCTTCAACACGGTTTTGCGGGCCACGCTCACGTAGCTCGTGAATGTCGATTGGATCCATTAGGGATTCTTTTGCCATTACTGCAGCTTTCTCAGCAGTACCACCAATACCTATACCTAGCATGCCAGGTGGGCACCAGCCCGCACCCATTGTTGGTACGGTTTTAACAATCCAATCAACGATGCTGTCAGATGGGTTAAGCATAACCATTTTAGATTTGTTTTCAGAACCGCCGCCTTTAGCAGCAACGTGAACTTCTACTTCATCACCATCAACAATTTCATAGTGAATTACCGCTGGCGTATTATCTTTTGTGTTCTGACGCTTACCTGCTGGGTCAGCAAGAATAGATGCACGTAGAACATTATCAGGATGCATGTATGCACGACGAACACCTTCGTTCACCATGTCAGTTACATTCATTTCAGCATCCCAAGTTACGTTCATACCTACTTTCAGAAATACTGTAACGATACCTGTGTCCTGACATAGAGGTCGCTTACCTTCAGCACACATACGGGAGTTGATAAGGATCTGCGCCATTGCGTCTTTAGCCGCTGGGTTTTCTTCCTTCAGGTAGGCTTCGTGTACGCCTTGAACAAAATCAAGCGGATGGTAGTAAGAGATAAACTGCAATGCATCAGCAACGCTGCTGATGAAATCGTCTTGGCGGATTACGCTCATTCGGAGACTCCAGTAAAGCTTCTTGTCATAAAGGATCAGGGAGTTAAAACTCAACCATGCTTAGTGCAAACACGCCTGACTCATACCCATTTACTCTCTCTTAAAGGAGAGTTTTTACTGGAAAGGGAGTATACACCAAAAGTACCGCAATAAGGTGTCGGGCATTGGTAGTACTCACACAATCTTTTTTACTACTTAATGTAGAAACAAGGTGTGATAGCGTATTTATCTGACCTCAAAAAAGGAGCGCAGAGCAGTAACAAATGCCAAAGATCAAAAAGGAGCGCCCTGTCGCTTTGGTGATTGGTTGGCGCGACCCTTTATCTAAAGCCAATAGCTTTAATGGCTTGATCACAAAGGGAATGGATAACAATATCACCAGCGCAAAAGGTATAGATCCGTTGATACTCAAAGCCAAGCAGCCTAGGTATATACAGATCAGTAGAGCTTTATAAAGTTGAGAGGCACGAGCGTAGCCAATCTTCACCGTTAACGTCTTTATCCCTGCTGCTTTATCCTCTTCAAAATCACGTAGTTCATTACTCAGCAGAAGTAGCGAGACAAACAGAGACACAGGGATAGAGATCAAAAGGGCCGAATGCGATAGTTCTTTGGCCAGCACATAGTAAGCACCGCTTACCATCAGAACACCCATCAACCAAAACACCAAAAACACCGCTAAACCGCGACGCTTGTAGTTTATCGGCTCCATCGTATAACCAAGCGCTCCTATTATTCCGATAACTGAGAACAGCAGAAGTAACATCCCAGATACAGCAATGAGGTAACAAGCGATGACAGCCGCAAAGAGAATACAGCCTAAACCCAGATTAAAATTAAAACGGATCTGCTGTTGTGAAGCTGAAGAGAGTTGAAGATTGGGCTGAGAAAGGTCGGCGTAGTCATTAATTAGATTAACCCCAGCTTGCAAAAGCAAACCCGCCATTAGGATTAAACTCGCGAGTAAAGGATCGCCAAAGCCTTCGCGATATGCACTCAAAATACCTGTTAGACAAACAATCAAAGCCACGCTGAATGAAAACGGCCTCAACGCATGCCTAAACAGGTACTTCTCGGCGATCATCGCATTTACTTCTGACTGCTGTACTCAGGTGCGTTTGGTAGATCACGCATCAGCAATGCGTATTCTGGATCAGCATTCAGATTCATAGGAATCTTCATGACATGGCCAGAGCCTGGCGCAACATCAGCAGACTTGCCTTTCTTATCGATCATCTCATCAAGTTTAAACTTGTGATTACCTTGAGGCGTCATTAGCTCAAGTGTATCGCCTTTAAGGAAGCGGTTTCGTACATCAATCTCAAGCATGCCATCTGCATAACCAAGCACTTCACCCACAAACTGCTGGTGTACGCCTACAGAGTTACCTGTTTCGTAGTTCTGATACTCATCATGAACGTGACGACGGTAGAAGCCTTCTGTATAACCACGGCTCGCTAGGTTTTCCAGCTCATCCATCAAACTCATATCAAATGGGCGACCTGCGACTGCATCATCAATCGCTTTACGATAAGTCTGTGCAGTACGCGCCACATAGTAGTGTGATTTAGTTCGGCCCTCGATCTTAAGGGAATCAACACCAATTTCAGCTAAACGATGTACGTGTTGAATCGCACGCAAATCTTTAGAGTTCATAATGTAAGTACCATGCTCATCTTCAAAAGCAGGCATGTACTCACCTGGGCGAGTCTCTTCCTGAAGAAGGAAGATCTGATCCGTTGGCTTACCTTCACCCAATGCAGGTTTTGGCTCTTGGGCATTTGGATCAAACTGTTCTACGGGTACCACATCCCCAGATTCATCGACTTTTGCTTCATGAGCATCGTATTTCCAGCGGCAACTATTGGTACAGGTACCTTGGTTTGGATCACGCTTGTTAATGTAGCCAGATAACAGGCAACGACCCGAATAAGCGATACAAAGCGCACCGTGAACAAAGACTTCAATCTCCATCTCAGGGCAACGCTGCTTGATCTCTTCTACTTCATCAAGAGATAGCTCGCGAGATAGGATTACACGCTCAACCCCCATGGAGTGCCAGAACTTAACCGCGGCCCAGTTCATGGTATTCGCCTGAACAGACAGGTGAATCGGCACATCAGGGAAATGCTCTTTCACTAGATAGATCAAGCCTGGATCAGACATAATCAATGCATCGGGTCCCATCGCAATCACTGGGCGCAAGTCATCGATGTATGTTTTAAGCTTACTGTTATGAGGCAGGATGTTACTTGCTAGGAAGAACTTCTTACCTAACTGGTGAGCCAGATCGATCCCTTCTGCTAGGTTATCCATATTAAAGTCATTGTTACGCACACGTAGGCTGTAACGAGGCTGACCGGCATAAACAGCATCTGCACCGTAAGCAAATGCATATTTCATATTTTTCAAAGTCCCTGCAGGGGACAATAGTTCTGGATTTAGCATAGTTATGAAGGGACTAGTTAATAAAGGTATGAATTAAAAGTTAAAAGATCTGTTAAGCCAGATCTTTTAAAGGAATCTCAAACAGCGGCGTGTAGATAGAGCCATCTTCACCCAGCTTACTTTGAAATAGCACCACCGAATCAGCCAAACTGTACATATCCAGCGCGGGCCACTCTTTTGGTGCTTTAAACGTATTTTTTCCTGGCAAACGGCCTAAGGTCACATGAGGTTTGAAATCATCTTCCTCATAGTTAAGGCCCGCCTCAGTTGCCACATTGATCATCAACTCATGCAGCACCTGCAATTCCTCATGCAGATCAGGTAAAGCAGCAACTAAAGCTAACTTTTTGTTAACTTTGTAATATTCCGCTTTGTTGATATGTACCTGAAAGGAGCTAAAGTCAGCCAATTTCTCGCGAGCACATTTCTCCAATTCTTCAACCTGATTAAGATTGATATCACCTAAGAAACACAAGGTAAGATGATAGCGATCGGAATCCACCCAATTGATTTCTGTTTTGCGGTCAAACTCGCATAATGTATCAGCGTGATCAGCCAACCAACGTACAACAGAATCAGGTAGCGTCAGTGCAAAAAAAGCACGGATGTTCATAGAGGCTTACTATATCCCTATTTTTTTGAGGAATAGCGTATTCTGCCTTCAAGATGACCCGTTGGCAAACCCTGAAAGCAGAATCTAAGATCATTTAAGCCGCTCTAGCGTTGTTCAAGCAGCAATTGCATATTATTTAGCTTCTGACGCACCTGCAAGAGATCCTGATTTAACTGACGACGCGTACCGTCAAAGGCACGGATAGCCTGCTCGTTCACTTTCACTTTACGTTCTAGATCAGCATTGCTTTTGCCTTCTACCTTAGCAAGACGATCAGTTAAAGTACGCTGCGCTTTCAAAAGATCATCCATCTGTTCTTTCGCCAGCTCATTTGTGGTGCGCATTTCAGATTCAACGCGCGACGTCAGCTTCGTCAGTTTAGCTACTTCTGCATTCACTGTTTTCTTTAAACCAGAAACACTCGCCAGCGTTTTTTTCTGCTGAGCAACCTGAGATTTTAGAGACTTAACCGTTTTTTCTTGCGCCTGAAGGGTTTTCTTTAAAGCTGCTAGCTCTTTTGCCTGCTTCTCAATCAGTGGCTTATTCTTTTTGTGGGCAATATCCCACAACTTAGCAATTTCAGAATCTAACTGTTTATCTTTCTGCTTTAAAACAGACTCTAACGAGGAAACATTGCCCTGCAGCTCTTCACCCGATTCAGCCGCGCCCTGCTCTGCTTCTTTCAACAAAGCTTCTAATTGAACAATCTGTTCCTGAGCTTTTTCAAACGTCGCTTGTTGAGATTGATACATCTCAAAACCAAAGTAGCCAAGCACAGACACCGCAACAACTAAAACAACCATCACTACGGATTGAACCACACCACCACCTGATGAGGCTGGCGCTGACGCAGGGGCTGGTGCATCACCAGATCGAGGTCGCATAGCTGAAGGTGCTGAGCGGTTTTCACCAGCAGGATCGGCAGGCCCAAAATTCGGTACTTCAATATTATCGTCGTCGCGGTTCATGGCTATCCATATACTAACTAAATTGAAATTCCCGCTATTTTACGCGGAAAAAAAAAGCCCCGCAAAAATGCAGGGCTCTTTAAAGCTTAAATAAGCGAGGGGGATGATTACATCATGCCGCCCATACCGCCCATACCGCCCATGCCGCCCATATCAGGCATGCCAGGTGCGCCACCTTCAGCAGGCTTATCAGCAATCATTGCTTCAGTTGTGATCATAAGACCCGCAACAGATGCAGCCGCTTGTAGTGCTGAACGAGTAACTTTAGCTGGGTCTAGGATACCCATTTCAATCATGTCGCCGTATTCACCGGAAGCTGCGTTATAACCGAAGTTACCTTCGCCTTTCTCACGGATGTTAGACACGATTACTGAGCCTTCTTCGCCCGCATTACCAACGATCTGGCGTAGTGGAGCTTCTAGTGCACGGAATGCAAGCTCGATACCTACAGACTGATCGTGGTTATCACCTTGTAGTTCTTTAACTTGATCCATCGCGCGGATCAGAGCAACACCACCACCAGGTACTACACCTTCTTCTACTGCAGCACGCGTTGCGTGAAGAGCGTCTTCTACACGAGCTTTCTTCTCTTTCATCTCAACTTCAGTTGCTGCACCTACTTTGATTACAGCAACACCGCCTGCAAGCTTAGCTACACGCTCTTGCAGTTTTTCACGGTCGTAGTCAGAAGATGTTTCTTCCATTTGTGCACGGATCTGGTTAACACGTGCTTCGATGTTGTCAGCAGCGCCGATACCATCAACGATTGTTGTGTTTTCTTTAGTGATAGAAACGCGCTTAGCTTGACCTAGCTGCTCAAGCGTCGCTTCTTCTAGCGTTAGACCTACTTCTTCAGAGATCACAGTACCGCCAGTAAGGATAGCGATATCTTCTAGCATCGCTTTACGACGATCACCGAAACCAGGGGCTTTAACTGCAGCAACTTTAACGATACCGCGCATGTTGTTAACTACTAGCGTTGCTAGCGCTTCGCCTTCTACATCTTCAGCGATGATTAGAAGAGGACGAGATGCTTTAGCTACGTGCTCAAGGATTGGCAGTAGTTCACGGATGTTAGAGATTTTCTTGTCAGCAAGCAGGATGAATGGCTGCTCAACTTCAGCAGACATGTTGTCTTGGTTGTTGATGAAGTAAGGAGATAGGTAACCGCGATCGAATTGCATGCCTTCAACAACATCCAATTCATTCTCTAGTGCTGTACCTTCTTCTACAGTGATAACGCCTTCTTTACCTACTTTGCCCATCGCTTCAGCAATGATCTCACCAACCTGTGCATCAGCATTAGCAGAGATAGTACCAACCTGTGCAATCGCTTTGTTATCAGCACAAGGAACAGACATACCTTGGATCTGCGCAACAACTGCAGCCGCTGCTTTGTCGATACCGCGCTTCAGATCCATTGGGTTCATGCCTGCAGCAACAGACTTAAGACCTTCGTTAACGATTGCTTGTGCTAGTACAGTTGCAGTCGTAGTACCGTCACCTGCAACATCGTTTGCTTGAGACGCTACTTCTTTAACCATCTGTGCGCCCATGTTTTCGAATTTGTCTTCAAGCTCGATCTCTTTCGCAACAGATACACCGTCTTTAGTTACAGTAGGAGCACCGAAAGACTTATCTAGAACAACGTTACGGCCTTTAGGGCCCAAAGTAGTTTTAACTGCGTCTGCTAGGATGTTTACGCCGTCTAGCATGCGTTGACGAGCATCGTTACCAAATAGTACGTCTTTAGCCATTTTCTAAAATCCTGTAATCAAATTCTTAAAACAATTAGATAAAGCGAAAAGTTCAATCGGAAGATTAGTCTTCCAATACACCGTAAATTTCGCCTTCGCTAAGAATTAGTAGCTCTTCACCGTCAACTTTCACAGTGTTAGCGTAGCCACCAAACAATACTGTATCCCCAACCTGAACAGTCAGCGCTTGACGCTCACCATTTTCCAGAAGACGACCTTCACCCACAGCAATAACTTTACCTTGGTTTGGTTTTTCCTGTGCAGAACCTGGCAGTACGATGCCGCTTGCAGTTGTAGCTTCTTCTTCGTTACGACGAACAACTACACGGTCGTGAAGTGGACGAATTTTCATCTGTTCTTTCTCCTGATCTTTATCTGACCAAAATAAACATATTTGTTTGGAATCGGGACAAACAAACTTAAGTTGCTTTCCCCTTTGAAATGCTAGGTTGGGGCATAAAAAATGAATTCAACGCTAGCCAACAACTTTTTTGCCTAGAAATTAATCCTTGCGCTCAAACTCACCGTCAATCACATCATTTGAACGGATATTACGGTCTTGTTGCTCATGGTTCTGATGCGTCTGCGATTGATGTTGAAAAGGGTCATTCGCATAAAATTGTGCTGAGCTTTGATGTTGCTGCTGCATAGCTATAACACTGAAGCGACTAAATAATGCTTTAGCAAACGCTTTGCGCGTGAAAGGAAGCAAGCAACTAAAACCAATCACGTCAGTAACAAAACCCGGTGTAACTAAAAGAGCACCACCAACCGCTAACACGATACCTTCAACCATCTCTTGGCCTGGAATCTCACCATTCTGCGCACGCTGCTGCGCCCGAGCCAGTGTAGATAGGCCTTGGTAGCGCAACATATTTACGCCTATAAATGCAGACAACAGTACTAAGCCAACTGTGTTCCACGCCCCAATCGCCTCACCTACATTTATTAGGACGGTGATTTCAACAATGGGGATAATGATGAACAGCAGAAAAAGAAACTTCATTTATTGCCTCTAAAATAATCGATAGCTCTATAAGAATAGGACTCATTATAGAGCTTCTAAACAGGTCCTACCTGCCTAAAATTAAACGTGCATAGAACTTGATTTTTTTACTAAACACACTCTTTTCTTTTTATGGCCAGACCAAAAAAATTCAACCCTAAACCAGAATTTTTCGTCATATTTTCACGCTTTTCGCGCTAAAAAATCGTCTAAAAAAAAACCAATACCAAAGTACTTATACATTTTGCACTGCGAAATTTCTATTTAAAAACATAGAGTTAGCATCTGCAAAAAAACAAAAAAATACCGGCCATGAGTATATTAAACTTATTGATAAATGAATCCATGGAGCAACGAGTAGACTTTTTTGCGAAAGCGGGATAAGTTTAAATTCTGCACAATGACGCAACGCACAATAAAAGAGTCAAACCGAAGTAAGGTAATCCTAAAATGGAACTCAAAGATAAAGTAATTGTTGTAACTGGTGGTGGCCGTGGTCTTGGTCGTTCAATGGCACTTGAACTAGCTGAACAGGGCGCAAAACTTGCTCTAGCTGACCTAAGCCAAGAAGATCTAGATACGACTGTTGGCCTTTGCATGGAAAAAGGCGTTGAAGCTCGCGCTTACATCTGCAACGTAGCTAAAGAAGACGAAGTAGAAAAACTATTCAATGACGTAGTAGCTGATTTCGGTACGCTACACGGCCTAGTTAACAATGCTGGTATCACTCGCGACGGTCTATTCATGAAAGTTGATCGCGAAACTGGCAAAGTTGTTAAGAAGATGTCTATGGACCAGTGGAACTTGGTAATGGATGTTAACCTAACTGGTACATTCCTATGCGCTCGTGAAGCTACGGCTCACATGATCGACTTAGGCGTTCCAGGTTGTATCGTAAACATCTCTTCTATCTCTCGTTCAGGTAACATGGGTCAGACTAACTACACAGCTACTAAAGCTGGCGTAGAAGCTATGGCTGTTACTTGGTCTAAAGAGCTAGCTCGCTACGGCATCCGTGCTGCATCCATCGCTCCAGGTTACATCGGTACTGAGATGGTTATGAGCATGAAACCAGAAGCTCTAGAAAAGATTGCTTCTGGCATTCCAGCTAAGCGTCTTGGTAAGCCAGAAGAAATCGCTAAGACTGTTACTTTCATTCTTGAGAATGATTACATTAGCGGTCGTTGCTTCGAAGTTGACGGCGGCCTACGCGTTTAATCTTCTTAGCTCCATAAAAAAACCGGCTTTCGCCGGTTTTTTTATGCCTGTTGATTGCTTTTAAAGTACTGCTCTTAAGCCCCAACCACTCCGCCGTCTTCACGTGTTATCACTACAATGGTTGAACGCGGCTTACTATCACCACCAGCAGGAAAGTGCGAAGGCTTACCCTTCTCTCCTGGGTGTTGAATCCCTACAAACATAGATTTTTGATCTGGAGAGAACGTCAATCCCGTCACTTCGCAGGCTATGGGTCCCGTTAAGAAACGATGAACTTCGCCCGTTTCTGGATCTGCACACAACATCTGATTGTTACCCATACCAGCAAAATCATCGGCATTGGAGTATTTACCATCGGTCATGATCCAGAGACGGCCACCTTTGTCGAAACCTAACCCATCCGGGCTATTGAACATATTTTCGGTAGTGATGTTACTACTACCCGCTAGCAGCCCATCTTGATAGATGCTTGGGTTGCCCGCGATCAGGAACAGATCCCAACTAAATTCAGTAGCCGTATGATCGCCGTTCATTGGTGCCCAACGTACGATCTGTCCGTACTTATTCTCCGCTCGCGGGTTTGGCCCACCAATAGGTTGCCCATCTTTCTTGCCTCGATGTTTATTATTCGTCAGTGTACAGCAAGCACTCGATTTATTAGGATGCACGGCAACCCATTCAGGTCGATCCATGGTCGTTCCACCCACTTGCGTTGCTGCTAAACGAGTGTGGATAAGCACTTCGGCCTGGCTTTTAAAACCATTTTCTGGCGTTAATCCATTCTTACCGAAAGTAAGCTCCAGCCATTCGCCTTTGCCTTTCAGTTCACCGTTATCAGCACTGAACTTAGCTACATATAAAGTACCATCAACTAGAAGATTACGATTTCTACTCTGATTATTAGCATCATATTTACCTTTTGACACAAATTTATACAGATGCTCACCGCGCTCATCATCTCCCAGATAGACCACAACATGACCTGAGTCATCAACCATGAGAGCTGCATTCTCATGTTTAAAGCGACCAAGCGCTGTACGCTTAAGCGGCTTAGACTCAGGATCCATTGGATCGATCTCTACTACCCAACCATGGCGATTCGGCTCATTTGGGTTTTTAGCTAGATCAAAACGCTGATCAAACTTACTCCACTGATAACGTTTATCTTCCGTTTTTAAGCCGTAACGTTTTTGTTCAGCCGGGATAATATGAGCGTCATCGTCAGTACCAAAATACTTATGGAAGTTTTCTTCACAAGTTAGGTAGGTGCCCCAAGGCGTTTCTCCATTGGCACAGTTATTAAAGGTACCCAATACCTCAAGACCCGTTTGGTCGGCAGCTGTTTTAAGCAGATCATGCCCTGCCGCTGGCCCTGTCAACTGCATTGAAGTATTTGCAGTAATCCGACGATTCAATTTACCACTACGATCAACGACCCAGCCCTGAGCGGTTTGCTGAATTTCAAAAACAGACACGCCGTGAGCATTTTGTGCTTTCAGCACGTCATCGGCAGTAATCATATCGCCCTTGTGGTCATACAAAAGATCAGTGTTGGTGTATTCATTATTAACAACCAATACTGCGCGATCGCTAGATAAAGGAAACAATGACATGCCATCGGTATTATCACCAAACTGCAGTGCCTGAGCAGACGCCGGCGTTCGTCCTGTTGGATCAAACTCTGGTGCATCGTCAAAGATAGGGTCCCCCCAAGAGATAAGGTTACTCACCTTATAGCCCTTTGGCACAACCACTGTATCTGCTGTGCTACTGGCAATAGGCTCAAACCCGATAAGCGCACTCTTAACTTGAGTTTGAATTGCAGCCTGTACAGAGTTTGCAATAGGCGACATACCGATAAAAGCTCCTAAACCAAGCGCGCCAGCCCCAGTCAAAAAGCTACGGCGGCTAACCGCCTTATCTGCTAGCTGAGTAAACTCTGAATCTTGTTCCGGATTTAAATTACTGCATAGATCATGTGAATTGTTATAGCTCATAGTGATTCCACTAAAAAATCAAAGTGCATCTTTTTGTATAGCCCTATGCTTGGGCACCAGAAATCAAAGCTAGTCCTCCTTAATGACATATCAATTAACGTTAAATGAAGCTATTGCTAAAAATAGAGTTATTAGATCATTAGACAAAACTTTTAAAACAAAAAGGTTAACTTTAGAACAAAAACAAAACAATCGATCAAAAATAAACCACACATAAAAAAGGCGTTTCAAAACAGAAATATCTACGCAATAAAAACTTAAAGAAAATAAATTCCAGTACAACAAAAAAGAAACAATTCTGAAATAAAACTCGTCTACCATTGCGCCGCAACAACGAATTAAATCTTGCAAGGCAATAATTTTGAAACCCTTAAATAATATTTTATTAACCGCATTGACTGCATTTTCCTTAATTGCGTCCAATTATTCTTACGCTGACAACACCCTCTTATTAGAGGAAGGCGTTAATTTAATTGCAGTTAATGGCTCAGAAGTTAATTCAGATAAACTATTTAACGGCAGAAACAATTACAAATTACCCAATGGTTCAAATCAGATCCTTGTAAATTATACCGCTGAAGTTAAAAAGAGTGGTGACTTTGAAATAGAGAAAAGCAAAGCCTTTGTTCTACTGTTCGAAAGCAATAACAGCCAGATTTCTCTGGCAGCACCAGTAATTGAGCGCATTAAAGATCTAGAAAAATTCGAACAAAATAAAAACTGGATCTTAAAAAATAGCGCAGGCCAAAACATTCCTTTCAAAGTAAACATTATAGAGAAAGATGGCTTTCAGTTAAGCAGAGACTTTGAAGAAGAATTAGAAAAGTTCAATCAAAGCAACGCTATCGCTTCACTGCCTAAAAGAAAAATAACCCTTCCATACAACACTAATAACAAACAGACAAAAAATAGTGTTATTAAAAAAGAAAGCATGACAATGGAAATGCTTATTTACTGGTACAACCAAGCCGATCTAAATACTAGAAACTCTTTCAAAGAGCTTATTAAAAACAAATAAGCCTTCACAAATTAAAAGTTAAAAACCTTATATTAAAACTCCTTGGAGAGAAGACATGAAAAAGCTGATTCTGGCTTCTGCTATTGCTGCGCTTGCTGCTAATTCGGCAACGGCTGCAACTATTTACGACGACAAAGGCCTTACTTTCAAAATTAAAGGTGACTGGCAGGTTCAACTGCGTGACAACGCAAGTAAATCTAAAGACGCTGAAGTGGAATTTGACGATCTAGAGATCAAAAACTCGATCGCTTACGATCTAGGAAATGGCCTAACTGCATACGGTCAGCTGGATTTTGGTTTCAAAGACGAAGCTGAAGGTAAAGGCCCTGATGGATCGGACCACCTCGAAGAAGCTTATCTAGGTATGAAAGCGCACAACATGTCTGTTCAAGTAGGTAAAATGGATAATGCCGCTGACGACTTCGGTGTAGAAAAAGCAATCGAAGAAGCACTAGGTAAAGACGTTTTTGACGAGTTTGGTTCTATCGATGGAGATGACGTAATTCGCTTTGATGCAGACTTCGACGTTGCTCGTGTGGCAATCTCCCATGAACTAGAAGCTGATGGCGAAGATAGCTCTAACAACGAATCTACTGAAATTTACGTTGAAGGTGGTTTCGAGGCCGTTACTCTAGGTGCAGCATTCCAAACGGTTAAAGCTACACCAACTTCAGAGTCTGAAGACATCTGGGGTGTAAGTGCTGAGTTTGATGCAGGTTTCGCAACATTCGGTATGGACTACGGTGTTTCTGACCAAGGTACTAGCAACAACGATGTTGCGATGACTAACGTTGTAGCTACTTTCAAAGCAGCTAAAACAACTAAAGTTTCTGTTGGCTACATGGAGCACGATTACGACGCTGCCGACATGGATGAAGAAGCTTTCTACGGCAACGTAACTTACAAATTCCCGACTCAGAAAAACGTTTCTGTATTCGCTGAAGTTACACACCGCGACGATGACGCTGGTACGGATTATGACCTAGACCTACTTGCTGGTATGCGCATCAAGTTCTAAAAGTTTAAGCCACAGCTTGTCCCCCCCTTCAGACAAGTTAATGCTAAAAAACTTTAGGCTCAGTTTTTACTGGGCCTTTTTAGTTGCTATAGATCTATTCGAAAGCGACAATAAACGCCTATTACAAGGAAGGCGTCATATATGTCATCAGTTGATTCCAAAACTGAATCTTGGCTCGATACAGCTAAAATCTATCTTCACCCTAGAGCAATCACACTTCTGTTTTTTGGTTTCTCTTCTGGCCTTCCTATTTTGCTCGTCTTTGGCACTTTATCCTTCTGGCTTCGTGAAGCAGGCGTTGAACGGAGTTTAATCACCTATTTCTCCTGGGTTGGTTTAGCCTATGGCTTCAAATGGCTTTGGGCTCCCTTAGTTGATCGCTTAAGCCTCCCCTTACTTTCAACTTGGCTTGGTAGGCGCAGAAGCTGGTTATTGCTTTCGCAGATCATGCTCATCATCGGTTTAACCGGGCTTGCCTTCTCCAATCCCCATGAAAACCTTCAATACATGGCGTTGTTAGCACTAGTAGTCGCTTTTAGTTCTGCGACCCAAGATATTGTGATTGATGCCTACCGTATCGAATCAGCTGGCGAACGCTTACAAGCCGCCATGGCTGCAACTTATATGGCTGGCTACCGCATAGCGATGATTGTGGCGGGTGCCGGTGCACTTGCGATCGCAGCGTGGACCTCAATTTCACCTGAAAGCTATGACATCAATTCTTGGAAGTATGCCTACTTAATCATGGCCTCTTTAATGCTAATCGGCATGATCACAACCTTTTTAGTAAAAGAGCCAGCTTCTGTTGAGATGGACACTGAAACGCTTGAGCAACAACAAAAAATTATTGAATTTACTCAACGTAATGCTCACCTTCCCGATTTTATATCACGCTTTTTAGGCTGGGCTTATATCGCTATTGCTTGCCCATTTATCGACTTTGTACGTCGTTACGGTATGCAGGCCCTTATTATTCTGGCGTTAATAGGCACTTACCGAATTTCTGACGTTATTCTTGGAATTATCGCTAATGTTTTCTATGTCGATATGGGCTTTACCAAGGAAGAGATAGCGCAAATCATCAAGATTTATGGCGTAGTCATGACCATCGTTGGCGCAGGACTTGGCGGCATTCTGGTTAATCGCTTTGGTGTAAGAAAGATCCTGTTCTTAGGCGCGCTGTTAGTATCTCTAACCAATCTTCTATTTGCTTGGCTTGCTACTTTAGGTAATGACACCACAGCACTTACAATCGTTATCTCTCTGGATAACTTGAGTGGCGGTATCGCTACCGCGGCCTTTGTCGCCTACCTATCTAGCCTGACAAATATTCAATACTCTGCAACACAATATGCCCTTTTCAGTTCGATGATGTTGCTATTCCCTAAATTTCTAGGCGGCTTCTCTGGGGGCTTTGTCGATAGCTTTGGCTATCCTTGGTTCTTTACTGCAGTTGCGATCATCGGCTTACCCGTATTGATATTGATCTGGATCAGCCCAAGAAAATAAATAGGAATCATTATCATTTACATTCATGAAATTCTGGGTTACTCTTCTTAACACTTAACAAGGAGGGATATACCGATGACTTATATGATTGACGCTTGGTTTGAACGTAACAACCCTTACCTAAGAGTTATTCACCGCTCTACGGGGATTTCAGTCGTTAATTGGCAAGGCGATACGCTAACCAGCAAATTACAAAGCGGGGCTATCTGCGTAGACGACTTTGAAGCTACACCTTCGCAGGATCTAGTAAAAGAGATATTTCTTCTGGATTGCTTAGAACAAGATTAATCAGGTGAAAAATCATTCACCTGACTTTGTTAAGGCGGTAACAGGTTGGTTTAGTCGCGGAAGTTATTAAACTGCAGTGGTAATTCAAGGTCTGCTTCACGCAGCATTGCCATTACACTTTGCAAGTCATCGCGTTTCTTGCCTGTTACTCGTACCTGCTCACCCTGCACCTGCGCTTGGACTTTTAGCTTGGCATCTTTAATTAATTTTACAATTTTCTTAGCCAATGGCTGATCTAGGCCTTGCTTAAGAATCACTTCCTGACGTGCGCGCATATTCGCTTTTTCTGGATCTTTAATCTCCAAGCAACGAATATCAATTTTGCGGCCCGTCATCTTAGTTTTAAGCACATCCATCATCTGCTGCAGCTGAAAATCAACTTCTGCCTGCAACGTAACTGTGGATTCAGTTTGCTCAAACCGCGCATCAACACCTTTAAAATCGTAACGCATCTGAAGTTCACGATTAGACTGGTCAACAGCGTTGGTAACTTCGTGCTGGTCTAGTTCAGACACAATATCGAATGATGGCATGAGGCTTCTCCCTATTTTTTTGCCGATTCTAGCTGACCTTTACCTCCATTTCACGTCACAATAGAGAGATAATAAGATCCACAATGCTGAAGATTAAGAGAATTAAGCATGAAAGAGAGATGGTACATACTTGGCGCTGGCTCAATTGGAAATTTATGGGCCTGTAATCTCATTTCTGCGGGTTTCCCCGTCACTCTTATTTTGCGTAATTCGGCTAAGCTTTCTCGATTTGAAGTAAACCGCGGCATTCTATTAGCTGATCAAATGCATAGTTGCGAAGCTGATCTCCCCAATAATTCGTCGCTTATCCAACAACTGATTATCACGACCAAATCCACTGATACTCAAGCCGCTTTCAACTCGATCAAGCATCGACTTGCCGATGACGCACATGTTGTTGTGCTGCAAAACGGCATGGGCAGCCAGCAATGGATAACAGATCAATTACCAAACGCTGAAGTTGCATGGGCATCAACAACAGATGGTGCATGGTTAGAATCTGAATTCTCTGTTGTACACGCGGGCAAAGGGATTACTCGTATCGGATCACCCGATAAAATGCTCGAGTGGTTAGAACAATTAAACTGTAGTTTCTTAGATTTACAACCTGATCCAGAAATAGCTACAACCTTGTGGCGCAAGCTAGCGATTAACTGCGCTATAAACCCTTTAACTGCGATCTTTGGCTGTAAAAATGGCGAGTTAGTTAGCAACCCTAACTATCTAAATGAGATGGTATTAATCTGCAATGAGGTAGAAAAGGTCATAACTGCACTTAATCTAGAGCTATTTGATGGCCCTTTAATTGACCATGCTTGTCAGGTAGCTGAATTAACCGAAAATAATTTTTCCTCGATGAACCAAGATGTGAAACATGGCCGTATAACTGAGATTAATCAGATCACCGGCTATCTATGTGAGCAAGCAGACAAACTAGATATCACGGTGGATATCAACAAGTACTACCTTGGAAAAATTAGGGAACTACATCCTCATAGTGATGCCTAATCCAATGGTGTCCTTCTCTAGGAGCAGTCATGAATAACAGGCTTAGTAAGATCTATACCCGTTCTGGCGATCAAGGCCAAACTGGTTTGGCCAATGGTGAGCGTGTATCCAAGACCGATCTTCGAATCGAAGTGATCGGCACGGTCGATGAACTTAATTGTGCCATAGGCATTGTAATCGCAAGTCTGCCTTCAGATGAATCAATTACGAACCTGCTGCAAACCATACAGCACCAGCTATTTGATCTAGGCGGCGAGTTAGCAATTGCAGACCCTAGCTATGTCGTTATTACTCAGACAGAGATAGAATACCTAGAGGAACAACTGGACTTACTGAATTCAGAGATACCGCCTTTAAAAGAGTTTATTCTCCCAGGCGGAACTGTTTCAGCTAGTTATACCCATTTGGCGCGTAGTATCTGCCGACGCGCCGAAAGGCGAATCATAGCACTACTCCAAGATGAGTCAGCTCAGGTAAATCCTAACTCTGGTATTTATCTAAATAGGCTGTCCGATCTGCTTTTTGTGGCAAGCAGAATAAAAGTGTTAAGGCAGGGCGGTGAAGAGATTCTTTGGCGATCCAAAGAAGTTAGATAATACAACTCACCTAATGGGAGTAATAAAAATGAGAGCGCTGTTTTTTTCTGCGTTAATGCTACTAACACCTGCAGCTTTTGCTGACTGCTCAACAGATCAAACCATCTGTGAAGCTAAATGTTCAGTGAAACACTTTACTGATGATGCCGCTGAGCTAGGCTGTAAATCAAAATGTGTGGCTCAACGTGCAATGTGCTCCACCGAATCTGGTGCCAAAACCGTTGTAGAGAAAGGCGGTGAAGTTATCGAAGATGGCGTTGAAGTGAGCAAAGACGTTATCGATGATGGCGTTGAGATCAGCAAAGAAGCTTGGGAAGATACTAAATCATTTGTGAAAGGCATGACTGAATAGTCATGCCGTTTGTCTGGCTTTACTGTCAGCGTACATTAAAGCTAGACGCGTTTGCGTAGAGAACTGGTTAAACGTATTAAAATCCTCTTCGGATACAGGCCCACGTCCTTTTAAGCGATCCGCATACAGCATACCAATAACCCGTTTTCCCATAGTAAGAGGTATTAATACGAATCCCTGACACCCTACCTGTTTTACAAAGTTGGGCGGTAGTCGTTTATCCCATCCATCTTCTTCTAAATCATTAACTAGCAAGGTTACTTGCTTAGCTAAGACCTTAAAGAATAGATCATCCGCTTTACCCGACTTATCCCGTTCAAAATAAGTTTGTAGAGGGTCAAGTTCATCCCCTTCAATAATTTTGACCGAAAGATGTGTGTTTGATTTGCTAAGTAAACAAAGCATACTGCGATCAAACTGACCGCACTCACCGATCGCTTCCACAACTAACTTAAAGACTTCGTGAATCTTGCCATCCGCAGCAATTAACTCTGTCAATTGATTCAGATAACTTAGCTGTTTTGAGTTACGTTTAGATTCTGCAATAACTTTTGTAGAATGCTCTGGGATGCTTTCAGTTTGCTCAACCTCCTCTAGCTCCACTTCATTGTGAGCCAAAAAGGCAAGCTGGCGAACCATATCATCTTTAGCAACATTTCCACTTTCTGAGTATTCAGGAATTAGCGAACGAGCCTTCAAACCGTAACTACGGCTAACTTTAGCAACCCGTTGGAAACACTGAAGCGTAATTTCACCAACTTCATCAAAAGGTATATCCCCAGCAAGGGAAACGGCATCTACAACCTTATCGTATGGCTGTTCGTTATTTTGATCCTGTCCATATAGCTGCTGTACTAAACCATGACTGAGCGTAGGTAAGGCAGAAAGCATATCGCTTCGCTCATCAATATTCCCTAAATCCAAAGGGGACATTGTATTTAAGATCTGTTTTGGATACCCCCAACCAGCGGCTAGTTCCCTACCTAACTCACTAAAACTCATACCTAACACTTCAGCCTGTATTCGCGGCCATTTTTTCTCGCCTCTTTCCTTTAACCTGAGCATTTTTCGATACTGCTCTGGCAAGGTGCAAGCAACCATGATTTCGCCCAATCCAAATAATAGGGAAGCCATATAAGCCTCTTCTGGATCGACTGATTTCCGGCTCTTTAATGCAAGTTCCTTAGCCATGTTGGCACTCAAGAACTGTCGCATCATCATCCCAGGTACATCTAAATCAGGATTTTCGTCATGAAAGCTTTCAATTAATTTAAGAGTTAAACTGATATTTTTAATCTGATTAAACCCGAGTAAGACCACCGCTCGGGATACAACCGTAATATCACCTTGACCTCTTTTGTACGTAGGTGAATTAGCCAATTTGATCAGTTTGGCTGATAAGCCCGTATCTTTCATGATCGCCATAGCCAAAGCCATAGCATCGCTTTCTTCTGATGCGCTAATCTGCTGTATACGATTGACCGTAGCACTAAACACCGGAAGATCACCTAAACGATCTAAGCTGCGATGAATATTTTTAAGCGTTTCGGTATATTTCATTCGTTATCCTATACGACAGAATCAGGTAAGTGCTGGATATTACTACTTAATAACTGCGGCCAACATTGTTTTGAGTCATAATCAAACCGCAGTTTAGTAAAATGCGCATAATCAATCGCAATTCGCCTCCAATGATCAGCTTCAATGCCCAAGATATCCCCAATCAGGCACCGAATCACACCGCCATGAGTTACAACCAAAACTTTTTTTTCAGGTAATTTTAGCAACCGCTCTTTAACCATAGCTATTCGTTGCTTAAATTGCTGAATAGTTTCGCCATTTGGTGCAGGGTAATCCTGCGGCGCTTGCCAAAACTTATCTGCTGCGACGGGGTTTTCGCTATAAACCTGCTCAAAACTAACACCATCCCAGTCACCAAAATCCAGTTCTTGTAATTCATCCCAGACTTGCAACTCGATTTGCCTAGTATTGGCTAACCAGCGCGCACTCTCCAAAGCCCTCTTTAACGGCGAACTCACAACTAAGTCCCATTCACCATTTGCTAAAACAGCTTCACAGGTAGACTGGCCTTTTACAGACAACGGACTATCGGTACGGCCTAAATAGACGCCTTTAAGTGCAGGTTCACCATGTCGGAACAGGTCAACAAACAAAGTATCCAAAAGAGATCCTTACTATAGGTTTTAGTCCGACTTCTCGCTCACACCAGCACTAGAGAAGGTCGCCATCTGTTTATGAAGCAAGCAAGCCGTTTGAATAACACTTACCGCTGTTGCCGCACCGCTGCCTTCGCCAAGGCGCATATCCAACGCTAACAAAGGCTCAGCAGACATGGCAACAAGTACTTTATGATGAAATTTTTCCGCAGATTGATGACCAAAGATCATCCAGTCTTTAGCTAAAGGGCAAATTATACTAGCCATATATGCAGCCGCAGTGCTGATAAACCCATCCACAACAACCGTAATGCCTTCCCTTGCTGCCGTCAGATAAGCGCCAACCATCGCTACGATTTCAAAACCGGCTAAGGATTGAAGCAATTCAAAGGGAGAATCGCCTTTACATTGATGTAGCTTAAGCGCCTGATCGATTACTGCCGTTTTATGTTCAAGCGCGTCACCTGATACGCCCGTCCCTGCTCCAACTACTTCTTGGGCTGTTAGGCCCATTGCCGCGGCTAAAACTGTGGCAGCAACGGTTGTATTACCTATACCCATTTCACCGGCGATAAAGAGTTGAGCGCCCGACGATTTAGCTCTTAAAACCGCCTCCTCTCCCACATTAAGCGCAGTAACCAATTGCTCACTGTTCATCGCTTGGCTCTTCGAAATATCAGCACTTTGCGAAGCGATTACTCGATTAAGCACATTGTGATGATTAACAGGCACCACCGTCCCTAAATTTATCACCTCAAACTTCGCTTTCAGTTGCTTAGCTAAAACAGCGATTGCCGCACCGCCTTCGGCAAAATTCAGAATCATTTGCGATGTAACTTCTTGCGGGAACGCGGATACATTTTGAGCAGCCACCCCATGATCTGCAGCAAAAATAGAGATGCTTACACGATCTGCCGAAGGTAATGGCTGCGCTTGCATTGCAGCCATTTGCACAGCTATTTTTTCCAATACACCTAAAGAGCCGGGTGGTTTAGTTAGGTTTCCTTGATGAGATAAAGCAGCTTGTTCAGCTTCAACGTTTAAAGATTTAGCTTTAATCTGCGACCATTCCTGCAAATTCACTTAACATCTCCTTTGACAGCCATTGGGATACCCGCCACCGTTAACGTCACCACTTCCACTACAGCAGCCAAATCTTGATGTAATCGACCGGTATTATCTTGAAATTGACGACTCAATTCGCCCATGGGGACAATACCCCAACCGACTTCATTTGAAACCAGTATTAAGTCTCCATCAAAATCATCCACAGCAGCAGTTAGCATCTTCATGCCTTCCTGCATAGGTTCCAAACCTTTTAATAACAGATTGGTTAACCACAGAGTTAAACAATCAACTAAGACCGTTTTTCCCTTACCACTCAAACTATTGAGTGCATCCGGCAAGTCAAAAGGGATCTCTAGTATCTCCCATTCGCTGGGTCGATTCTGACGATGAAGTTCAATACGCTGCTCCATCTCCGAGTCTTGTGCTTGAGCGGTAGCGATATACACAACAGGCTGGCCCGTAGCGGTAGCTCTTTCTTGCGCCACCTGACTTTTACCCGACCTAGCACCCCCTAATATTAACTGTCGCACTGATATTCCTCGTCAAAAACTCATTGTCAGATAAATAAAATGAACGTTAGCATTCTTTTAAGATGTATTTTTAATACACATTCAATGATTCTTAGTGTAGATTATAACACTGCTGATATAAGCGGCGGAGAGATCCCATGATCCAACTACAAGAAAGACGCACCCCTTCACCCTTTTCACTTTTTAATTTGGCATTTCGCCCATTTTTCTTAGGTGGCGCACTCTCAGCCATACTTTTAATGGCTGCGTGGCTAGTTATCTATAGTGGCGGCATTCAACCTCACCACTATAACTATGGGGTATTCTGGCATGCACACGAAATGCTATTTGGATTCTCTTTAGCGATCATCGCCGGCTTTTTAATGACCGCTGTTAAGACATGGACTAACGTGCAAACACTTTACAGCTGGCCTCTAGCGGCACTTTTTCTACTCTGGTTTAGTGCCCGCTTAATGCCTTTATTCCCAGCGATTGAACCTTGGTTGATTGCAGTTACAGATTTAGCTTTCGCCCCGATGGTAGCCGCTTGCGTTGCTTGGCCGGTGATTAAGTCCAAAAATTATCGCAACTTGATGTTTGTTCCTCTCCTGCTTGGCTTCTTTGTCGCCAATCTACTCATGCACCTACAACTACTTGGCTATAGTGAGGCAACTGCGGCAAAAGGGATTCAGTTAGGCCTATTTTTAGTCATTATGGTGATCTGCATTTTAGGTGGGCGTGTTATCCCATTTTTCACAGAGCGCGGCGTTGAAGGTGTCAAAGTTAAAAAGTACGTTTGGCTAGAAAAAGCGATCATTCCCCTGACCGCAATTTGGGTCGTTTTAAGCCTAACAGGGATTGAACCTCTAATTATTGCAATCAGTATGCTACTAGGAGTAGCAAACCTGATTCGAGTCGTTGGCTGGTTCGATAAACGAATCTTGGCTGTACCTTTAGTCTGGATTCTGCAGTTCGGCTATCTATTCGTATCAGTGGGATTTATTCTTTATAGCTTAAGCTTACTTGATCTGGTTCGCACTTCAATTGCTTACCATGCATTTGCTGCAGGAAGTATTGGGGGATTAACACTAGGTATGATGGCAAGAGTTTCCTTAGGACATACCGGCCGCCCTCTGAAAATTGGACCGTTAATTATCACTGCCTTTACTCTGATGCTTCTAGCTGCAGCAATACGATTAAGTGTTGGGTTATTACCTCTTTCTTATCTAACAACGCTGCATCTATCTGGAACTTTATGGATACTCGCTTGGGTGCTTTTCTTAATTAAGTACACCCCAATCCTTATAAAACCGAGAGTTGATGGTTTATACGGTTAAATTAGTATCTATAAAAAAAACGGCTCTAAATAGAGCCGTTTTTATTCAATACAATTACTGACTATTAACTATTCAAATCAACAACCACTCGGCCTTTCACCTGACCATTAGTTATACGCTCAGCATAATCCGGCAACTCATTAAGAGCGATGATCTGAGCAATATCCCCCACAGCGTTATCAGGTAATTGAGTTTCTAGTCTTTTCCAAGCTTCAAGACGACGATCATAAGGGCACATCACTGAATCAACCCCTTGCAAGCGAACATTACGCAATATAAAAGGCATAACCGTGGTAGGCAGTTTGAAGCTTGCAGCAAGACCACATGCAGTAACGACTCCGCCATAGTCAGTTTCTGACACAATTCTGCCCAAAATAGTATCACCTACAGTATCAACAGCACCGGCCCAGCGCTGTTTCTCAAGTGGTCTAGCAGGCTCTGCCATCTGCTCTCGACTAACAATTTCTGAAGCACCCAAACCTTTCAGATAACTCTCTGTTTCAGGGCGGCCCGTAATAGCTGTCACTTGATAACCAAGTCCCGCCAAAATCGAAACGGCAACACTACCTACACCACCAGCGGCACCACTAACAATGACTGGACCTTTATCAGGTGTTACACCGCCCTCTTCCAGAGCCATGACGCATAGCATTGCAGTTAAACCTGCTGTACCGATCTGCATAGTACGAACAGGATCCATGCCTTCAGGCAGAGGCACTAACCAATCTGCATTTAGGCGAGCATACTCGGAAAATCCACCCCAATGGTTTTCTCCTACACCCCAACCTGTAAGTACAACTTTATCGCCTTTTTGATAACGATCATCAGCACTCTCTTCTACTGTGCCAACTAAATCGATGCCCGGAACCATAGGAAAGTTGCGAATAATTTTGCCCTTGCCCGTAATGGCTAAACCATCTTTGTAGTTTAACGAGGAGTAATCGACTTTAACCAAAACATTCTGATCTGGTAATTGATCCAGACTCAATTCCGTCACTTCTGCTACTGTCTTACCGTCGTTTTGATTTAACACGAGCGCTTTGAACATGTCGATCTCCAAACTTATTTACCTATTTGTCATACAAATATAAGATAGATTTTTATATGATACAAGCTATGATGTTATTGTTTCAGTTTATGTAGAATAGCTTATTCGTAGTATTAGCAATCCTATGGAGTAATACGTGAGCCTAGAAGTAGCCCCGATCAATAAGTCCAGCTTGTCTAAACAAGTCGCTGACCAATTACAGGAAGCGATTTTAGATGGTTCTCTAAAAGCAGACGATCGCCTTCCTACAGAAGGTGAACTAGCTGAACGCTTTCACGTATCCCGCCCTACGGTTCGAGAAGCACTCAAGCGCTTAGCTGCTAAGAACTTAATTCGTTCACGCCGAGGGCCTACTGGCGGCACGTTCGTAAACCACTTAGGTGCTGAAGAGCTCAGTGACCAGATGACTACCGCTGCAACCCTGTTTGTCAGCATGAATCAGATATCTTTAACTGAGGTGAGTAGCACTCGATTAGAGTTAGAAAGCTTATGCTGCCAACACGCCTGCGCAAATAGGTCCGAACAAGACCTAGAAAAACTGCGAGCTGAATTAAATTATCAATCCAATACCAATATCAGCCCTGAAGATTTCTGTGCCGCTGATGTTCGCTTCCATCGTGCTATTGCCGATGCAAGTGGTAACCGTATGCTGAGTTTTGTGATGTATTCGTTGATCGAGGCTCTGCAACCGGTTGCTAACATGATTGCTTACCGTTTCCGGGAAAGAGAAATTATCTTAGGGCAACATCGTAGACTACTAGGTGCGATTGAAGATCGAGATATCAATTTAGCTAAAGCTATCATCAAGGAACAGATTGAGTATCTCGATCAGTTACATTGCGAGGCCCAGTCCTCTCATCAAAAAGCGGCAGAACAAAGCGCCTTAAAGTGATGATACGGATAAATTCGACCAATCTATAGTTCATTTATCCGCGGATAAAGTCGAAAATTATTTATTATAGGCAGGAATAGATAATTGATTTATCCTTGCACAAAGCTCGCAAAGATCCCTTGATGCTGTACCTTATAAAATAATTCAGGCTCTCTTTGTCAGCACCTAATTCAAATTAAAATGCCAAGTTTATAAGGAGTTTTTGTGGAAAACGTTTGGCTTATTAGTATTGCAGCCCTTGTTGTTGGCGCCGTAATTGGTTTTTTGATGGGACGTTCTGGCGGAGGTGCACAACGTCAAGCAGAACTCGCTGAAAAACTTGAAAGCACCCAAAAAGAACTAGACAGCTACAAGACCGAAGTAACTGAACACTTTGAAAAAACCGCAGCGCTAGTTAACAACCTGACTAACAGCTACAAAGATGTTCACGAACATCTTGCTACTGGCGCGCAAGGCTTATGTCAGCCAGGAAGCGTTGATCTAGCCATTGAACCCTCTTTGACTCCGAAACTAGAAAGCGAAGCAGAAGAACCTTCAGCTGAAGCAAAACCTACTACCGACACAGAACAAGCAGAAAGCTCTTCAGAACCACCTAGAGATTACGCACCTAAATCACCTGAAGATGAAGGCACGTTATCTGAAACTTTTGGTTTGAAAGAGGAACAGGAAACTAAAGAGGAAGAGCAGGTTCCTGCTGATGCGCCTAGCAATGTAGACGCAGAAACAGCAGAGCCTAAAGCAAAAGTTTAAACGGGATTGTCTATATCGATAAACTGGTGCTGAAGCCCAAATTTCAGCGCCAGCTCTTCACCTAATGCCATAGCACCATAACGCTCCGTTGCATGATGGCCTGCAGCAAAGTAGTGAATACCATTCTCTATCGCACTGTGGAAAGTTGGCTCTGAGACTTCACCAGAGATAAAAGCATCTAAGCCCTGTTCTATCGCCTTCTCTATATAGCCTTGAGCACCACCCGTGCACCAACCAATCTTTTTAATAGGATGATCTCCGCCTTTAATCAGCAAAGGCTCACGTTCTAGAACCTTTTCTATATGATCAGCCAATACCTCTGCAGACATAGCTTCAGGCAACTCTCCCGTATTCCCAATACTGCGCGGATTACCAAGCTCTAAAGCACCAAAGCCTTCAATGTCTAAAAGCTTAGCCAACTGGGCATTGTTACCAATCTCAGGGTGAGCATCTAATGGCAGATGATAAGCAAGCAAGCTTATATCATTATCTAGCAAGGCTTTGATGCGACGTTTTTTAATCCCTGTAATGCAGCTATTCTCTCCTTTCCAAAAAAAACCATGATGCACTAACAAAACATCAGCCTTTTCATCGATAGCTCTATCTATCAAAGCTTGAGAAGCCGTTACACCAGATATAACTTTACTAACATCACTTCGCCCTTCCACTTGTAGACCATTCGGACAGTAATCTTTAAATTGGTTTGGCTCTAAGCGCTGATCTATATATGCAATTAGATCTGATAGTTTTACCGACATTCTTCTGTTATCCATTCACAAAGGGAATATTAATCGTATAATTCTAAGCTTGTTTATGGCGTTTCGACTATACACTCATGCGTAAATTTAACTTTCTTTTCTGGCCTATTCTCTCAGGCGTGCTTGTCGCCATTCTTCTTTTACAAGTCTTTCCAGATCTATTAGATAGTTCAAACTCTACCATTGAGTTCCGTGAAGCCCGCAACAACACTGCTCCACAAGGAAATATTGGCCCTGTATCTTACGCAGATGCTGTAGAAGTCGCTGCCCCTGCTGTTGTTAACATCTACACCCAAACCGTTGTTAGACAGAATGTGCACCCTCTCTTCAACGACCCTTTTTTCCGTAACTTCTTTGATTCCGACAGCATTCCACAACGAGAGCGCGTGCAGTCCAGCCTAGGCTCTGGCGTAATTCTAAGCTCTCAAGGCTACATAGTTACCAATAACCACGTAATTTCAGGCGCCGATAGCATTATTGTTGCTTTGAAAGATGGTAGAGAAGCCGCCGCAGAAGTGATCGGTACAGATCCAGAAACAGACTTAGCCGTTTTAAAGGTCACATTGGATAACTTGCCAAGTATTACACTCGGTCAAACTGAAAATTATCGTGTTGGTGATGTAGTCCTAGCTATCGGCAACCCATTTGGTGTTGGGCAAACCGTAACCATGGGTATCATCAGTGCTACCGGCCGCAACAGTGTAGGCCTGAATACCTATGAAGACTTTATACAAACAGACGCAGCCATCAATCCTGGCAACTCTGGCGGTGCTTTGATTGATGCCTTTGGCAACTTGATTGGTATTAATACCGCAATTTTTTCTAAATCGGGTGGTTCTCAAGGTATCGGCTTTGCAATTCCATCAGACCTTACCAAACAGGTCATGCAGGACTTAATACAGCACGGTCGCGTTGTTCGCGGTTGGCTTGGTATTGAGATACAAGAGCTTACGCCTAGTCTTGCTGAATCATTTGGCCTTAAAAAACTTCAAGGACTTATCATTGCAGGCGTATTCCGTAACGGCCCAGCCCATATAGCAGGCCTGCAACCCGGTGACGTAATGCTGACCATCAATGACAATCCTATTTTGGATGGCCGTAAATCCATGACTCAAATAGCCCGTCTTCGACCAGGTCAGGTAGTCACCGTTAAAGTTCTTAGGGAAGGTAAAGAACTCTCCTTTGATGCTGAAATTGGCGAACGCCCTAAAAGCCGTAACTAATTTTGCATTACTCAGCAAATAACTTTTACCCTACAAATAAAAAGGGCCGCCATTTCTGGCAGCCCTTCATCAAAAAGTCGTCTAAGTTTTTCCATTAAGACTTAATACGGTATTCCGCTGAACGAGCATGCGCTGTCAGGCTTTCACCGCGCGCAAGTACTGATGCAACTTTACCCATTTCAGAAGCGCCATCTTCAGAGAACATGATCAAAGAAGAACGTTTCTGGAAGTCATATACACCTAGAGGAGAAGAGAACCTAGCAGTGCCAGACGTCGGTAAAACGTGGTTAGGACCTGCACAGTAATCACCTAGTGCCTCAGCTGTATAACGTCCCATAAAGATCGCACCTGCATGACGAATCTTAGGCAATAACGCTTCAGGATCTTCTACAGACAATTCCAAGTGCTCTGGAGCGATACGGTTTGAAACTTCAATCGCTTCATCCATATCTGCAACCTTAATCAGCGCTGCACGAAGACGTAGAGAGGTTTCGATAATCTCTTTACGCTCCATAGTTGGCAACAATTTATTGATGCTGGCTTCTACCGCATCAATGAAGTCTGCATCAGGTGTAACAAGAATTGGCTGCGCATCTTCATCGTGTTCAGCTTGGGAGAAAAGATCCATCGCAACCCAATCAGGGTCAGTCTGGCCGTCGCAAACCACAAGAATTTCTGACGGCCCAGCAATCATATCGATACCAACAGCGCCAAATACCGCACGCTTCGCTGTTGCCACAAAGATGTTACCTGGACCTACAATCTTATCTACTTTAGGTACAGTTGCTGTACCATAAGCTAAAGCGGCAACCGCTTGTGCACCACCAATACAGAAAACGCGATCAACGCCTGATAAACATGCAGCTGCAAGTACCAGCTCGTTAACCTCACCACCTGGTGTTGGCACAACCATAATGATCTCTTCAACACCCGCAACTTTTGCTGGCATTGCGTTCATCAATACTGAAGATGGGTACGCCGCTTTACCGCCTGGTACATACAGACCAACACGATCCATTGGCGTCACTTTCTGACCTAGCATAGTACCGTCGGCTTCAGTGTACTGCCAGGAATCAACGAGTTGACGCTCGTGATAGCTACGAACACGCTCAGCAGCGATTTCCAACGCTTTACGCTGATCTTCAGGAAGATTATCCAGAGCTGCTTGCAGACGCTCTTTGCTCATCTCAAGCTCAGACATCTCTGACACAGACGTATTATCAAAACGGTTGGTGTACTCAACAACCGCTGGATCGCCTTCTTGCTCAACGCGCTGAAGGATCTCATTGACGATCTGATTTACTTTTTCATCAGATACCGCTTCCCACGCAAGCAGTTTATCCATCTGCTGACGGAAATCAGCCTGAGTAGAATCTAGACGTTTAATATTCAAATCAGTCATGATTACGCTTCTCCATCACGGCGGGCAATTGCATCAGCTAATTTATCTAAGATCGGTTGGATCTGACGGTGCTTCATCTTCAATGAAGGCTGGCCAACAACTAAACGTGAGCTGATATCCGCAATCTCTTCCATCGGCTCTAGACCGTTAGCTCGCAAGGTATTGCCTGTATCTACGATATCAACGATACGGTCTGCCAAGCCCATTAGCGGTGCTAATTCCATAGCGCCATAAAGTTTGATGATATCGACCTGACAACCCTGTTTAGCAAAGTAGTCACGGGTCACATTGACAAACTTACTCGCAACTTTCATTCGGCCTTCAACTGGCTCAGCCCCTTTCATACCTGCAACCATAAGCTTGCACTTAGAGATTTTCAGATCCAAAGGCTCATACAAACCAGCAGCACCATGTTCAAGCAGAACATCTTTACCTGCGATACCCATATCCGCGCCACCGTACTCAACATAAGTAGGTACGTCAGTTGCACGAATGACAACCAATTTGATGTTGTCATGGTTTGTATCAAAAATCAGTTTACGGCTGCTATGAATATCCTCTGCCGGCACAATGTCAGCTTCCGCCAATAAAGGCAGGGTTTCTTTGAGGATACGTCCCTTGGACAGTGCAATCGTTAGTTGCTGCTTCATAGCGTTCTATATACCTGTTTAACCTGGAACACGCTTAATACGTGCGCCTAATAACTGTAATTTCTCTTCAATACACTCGTAACCACGATCGATGTGGTAAATACGATCAATTACGGTGTCACCGTCTGCAACCAATGCAGCAATAACCAAACTCGCAGAAGCACGCAGATCTGTTGCCATAACAGGCGCTGCCTGTAGACGCTCAACCCCTTCTACAACTGCGGTATTGCCATCAATATTGATTTTAGCGCCCATGCGAATCATCTCTTGCATGTGCATAAAACGGTTTTCAAATATGGTTTCTTTTAGAATACTAACGCCCTCAGATACCGCATTCATCGCCGAGAATTGCGCTTGCATATCTGTTGGGAAAGCAGGATAAGGTGCTGTAGTCACGTTAACTGCTTTTGGACGCTGACCTTTCATATCCAGCTCAATCCAATCATCACCTGTAGTGATATGTGCGCCCGCTTCTTCAAGCTTTTGCAGAACAGCATCTAGAATTGCTGGCGATGTATTTTTGATCTTTACCTTACCGCGCGTTGCCGCTACAGCGGCTAGGTATGTACCAGTCTCAATACGGTCAGCAACCACAGGGAATTTACAACCGTGAAGTTTTTCAACACCATTAACAACAATGGTATCTGTACCGTGACCAGTAATGTCCGCACCCATCGCGATCAAACATTCTGCTAGGTCTACCACTTCAGGTTCACGAGCAGCATTCTCAAGAATACTCTGGCCTTCAGCCAGCGTTGCCGCCATAAGAATATTCTCTGTACCTGTAACTGTTACAGTATCAAAGAACACTCGGGCACCTTTTAAGCGACCATTGGTTTTAGCACGGATATAACCGCCTTCAACAACAACGTCTGCGCCCATTGCACGTAGACCTTGAATATGAAGATCGACTGGGCGTGAACCGATAGCACAACCACCAGGAAGGGAGACTTCAGCTTCGCCAAAGTGCGCCACCATAGGGCCCAGTACCAAGATTGATGCACGCATCGTTTTTACTAGTTCGTATGGTGCAACCAGTTTATCGATTGTGCTGGCATCAATTTCTACATTTAATTTTTCATCAATTACTAGCTCAACACCCATACGACGCAAAAGTTCAAGCATCGTCGTAATGTCATGTAAGTGTGGCAAGTTACAAATTGTAACTGGCTCAGACGCTAGCAAAGCAGAAGCAAGGATAGGTAACGCCGAGTTTTTAGCACCGGAGATGCGAACTTCACCTGTGAGCTGCTCGCCACCTGTAATAATAAGTTTATCCATGGTCAATCCAGTAAAAGGCGTTTAGTTCTGGGAAGCTTCCCACTGCGCTGGGGTATATGTCTTAATCGTTAGAGCGTGAATCGTTCCATTTGCGATATGCTCATTCAAGCAAGCATAGACAAGCTGCTGACATTTCACCGGGCGCAACCCTTCAAACAGTTCACCTACAACGGTTACCTGAAAATCACACCCTTCACCTGCGGTTGTAACTACACAGTTCTCAAGTTGAGATTCCAGAATCTGCTTAACCTGTTCAGCCTGCATGCAAAGCTCCCGATAGAATACTTCTAGATAAAAATAAGGCGGAAATAATACCGGATCATGACAAAAAAGGCGATGCTAAGCATCGCCTTAATCCAATATCACTTAATACTAATCAATTTGTTAGATCTTCAAGCCCAACCAATTTTGCAATCCCCTGCATTTCTACAGGTAAGTTGATCGGCTCAAGCTCCAATTTATTACGTTTTGCAAAACGTAAACAACACAACCAAAAAGACAACGCAGAACTATCCACCGCAGTAACCGCAGCAAAATCAATTTGCGCTGTACCATTCAAACCAGACAATAACGATTCAACCTGCTTACGAAGTTGCATGATCACAGGGAATTTAAGCTCCCCTTCAATCGCAATTAACTGTGCTGACTTAATGCTAGCGGTTGCCATTAAGCACTTTCCTTGTCTGGGTCTACCTTATCTTTCCAGCTAGTAATAACTTTATCGACGTTATTACGATTACGCTGCATCAGATCTGCAAACTGGTTTTTAAAGCTCAGTTTGATATTTACGCTGCCATCCAAAACAGCGTTCACTAATTTCCACTCATCTGCGCTCTTTTTCATATAGTAGATCAGCGCAAATTTAGTACCATCTGCAGCAAAAACGTTTACTGTAACAATCTGCTTTTTCTCATCAGGGCTTTTCTTACGAGGTGGCACCATCTCATAACGTTCAATATTAAACCCGACAAGTGCTTTAGCGTAGGTTTTCAACAAAGTTGTTTTGAAAACACCACTAAACTCTTCACGTTGCTCTTTTGACGCTCTGCGATAGTATTTCCCCATTACACCTTTGGCGATGTAATCGAAGTCCACTACAGGAGAAAGAATAGTATCAATTTCTGAAACTAATTGATCTTTCTGCTCTTCCTTTAGAAGTTCTTCGTTGTCTAATAACTGAAGAACGTCTGAAGTAGCGCCTTCAATAACTTTACCCGCCTCTTCCCAAGAAGCATTAGCACTTAAAGAAAACGCGAAAGCAAAGATTGCAGCCAAGTAGCTCAATCGATTAAACACATGTCGTAACATAATTACTTACTCACTCGCTTCATTGAAGAGGAATTTACCGATTAACTCCTCCAGCACCAGCGCCGATTGAGTATCTTCGATAAAGCCACCATTATTGAGGTATTCCTCTTCGGCTCCAACAGTAACACCGATATACTGCTCACCCAGTAAACCTGCAGTTAGAATAGCTGCAGAGCTATCGATGGAAAGAAAATCAACATCGCCATTAATTTCCATAGAAACCTTAGCGACCAACTGCTCCGTGTCCAATTCAATGCTTGTGACTTTACCAATAGTGACACCAGACATCGTTACTTTTGCTCGAGGTGTCAGACCACCAATATTTTCAAAGCGGGCATAAACAGTATAAGTATTGTCACTTGTAGACACACTTAAACCGCTTACGTTCAACGCCAATCCTACCAACGCTAAAATACCTGCCAAAACAAAGGTACCTACGCTGATCTCCAAGACCCGCATACGCATATTAAAGTTCTCCAAACATTACTGCTGTAAGAATAAAATCTAGGCCTAACACCGCAAGGGATGAATAAACCACTGTTTTCGTTGTTGCCTGACTAATACCTTCCGAGGTTGGTATACAGTCATAGCCTTGGAATACAGCAATCCAAGTTACAACGAAGCCGAAGGCAACCGCTTTAATTAAGCCGTTAACAACATCTTCATAAAAATCTACTGAGTTCTGCATGTTGGCCCAAAAAGAGCCGTCGTAGATACCCAACCAATCAATACTTACCAAAGCACCACCGTAGATCCCTACGATTGCAAATATTGCAGCCAAGATCGGCAAGCAAATAAATCCAGCCCAAAAGCGTGGCGCAATAATGCGACGCAAAGGGTCAACACCGATCATTTCTAGGCTAGAAAGCTGTTCTGTAGCTTTCATTAAGCCGATTTCCGCCGTCAAGGCAGAGCCAGCTCGCCCTGCAAAGAGTAACGCTGTTACAACCGGAGCTAACTCTCTAACCAAACTCAACGCTACCATCTGCCCCACGGCCTGTTCAGATCCGTAATCGACAAGAATGGTATAGCCTTGAAGACCTAATACCATACCGATAAACAGACCCGACACTACAATAATAATCATCGACAACACGCCAACGAAATAGATCTGTTTTACCAACAAAGGAAACATCATGAGCGGCTGAGGCTTGGCAATCAATGATTGAAATAGAATCATTGTTGCACGCCCAAACGCTGCGAGCTTACTTAACGTCACATGCCCTAAGGAGGCTAACTTGTTCATTTCAGACCACCTTGTAGCAAATCATCAGCATAATCATCTGCAGGAAAATGAAATGGCACAGGACCATCTGGTAGACCTTGCATAAACTGTTTAACCTGAGGAGACTCTACTTCTAGCAACTCTTCTGGTGTCCCCTGAGCAACCACTTTTGCATCAGCAAGAATAAATACATAGTCAGCTATACCTAACGTTTCCTGAATATCATGTGAAACAATAATACTGGTATGCCCTAAAGAGTTGTTTAAATGTCTGATTAGATTCACTAGCACACCCATAGCGATCGGGTCCTGACCAGTAAAAGGCTCATCATACATTAAAATATCAGGATCTAATGCGATCGCACGCGCCAAAGCAACACGTCGAGCCATACCGCCCGAAAGCTCGCTTGGCATTAGTTTATTAGCGCCGCGTAAACCGACCGCATGAAGCTTCATCAACACGATATCGCGAATCATATCTTCAGATAGATTCGTATGAACACGAAGAGGAAAAGCCACATTTTCAAATACGCTCATATCAGTAAAAAGAGCGCCACTCTGAAAAAGCATACCCATACGTTCACGAACCGAAAAGAGTTCGCTACGACTTAAATCTGGGATATTTTGACCATCAATCGAGATAGAGCCAGCATCGGGTTTCAACTGACCACCAATCAATTTTAGCAGTGTAGTTTTACCAGTACCTGAGGGGCCCATAATTGCAGTAATTTTTCCCCGAGGGATTTTAAGATCGACATTGCTATATATCGGTCTTTCACCACGAGCGAAGCTCAACTGCTGAATATCGATGACGACATCATCAAACTGACTCATAAGATTCCATTTATAAAACATGCAAAACAGCTTAAGTCCGTTCCACTGTTCAGGCTTTATTCAATAACCCGTACTTTGTGGGGCCGCAACTATACCATTTCGATATAAAAACAGGAATATTTACCTTTACTTCCTTTGTGCCGATTTAAACACCAACTGCATTCTGTTTTAATAGCGTCCTTCATTTAACACTGGAACACATTTTCTTTATGCTTTACCCAATTTTGGCACTACTTGCAGGCTTAGTTTTATTAGTTTGGAGTGCAGATAAGTTTGTAGAAGGGGCTGCAGCGACAGCTAAAAACTTTGGTATGTCACCGATGCTTATTGGCCTGACAATTGTCTCTTTTGGCACTTCAGCTCCCGAAATACTAGTTTCGATCATGGCTTCCACGTCAGGATCTGGAGATCTTGCAATAGGTAACGCACTCGGTTCCAACATTGCTAACATTGCACTGGTGCTTGGTATCACCGCACTTATAGCGCCTTTACCGGTAAAATCTGGAGTTTTGAGAAAAGAGCTACCTCTTTTATTAGGTGTAACCTTACTTGCCGGCGTTATTCTTTTTGACCTACACCTAAGCCGTATGGACGGCGTTATCCTGCTAATTGCCTTAGCAGTTTGCCTATACCTATTTAATCGTTTTCAAAAAGGCGCACCACAAGATGAGCTAGCGAGTGACCAGGAAGAGTTACCCGAACTAGAAACAAAAAAGGCTATTTTTTGGTTAATAACTGGACTCGCTGTTCTAGCTGCCAGCTCCAGGCTACTTGTTTGGGGAGCCAGTGAAATTGCTTTTGCGATGGGCGTGAGCAAACTTGTTATAGGCTTAACAATTGTAGCTATTGGCACCAGCCTACCTGAGTTAGCTGCATCCGTAGCAAGTGCTTTAAAAAATCATCATGACATCGCTATTGGCAACGTAGTTGGATCTAACATTTTCAACTTAGTTGCAGTAATGGCCGTACCAGGGCTTATTGCACCTATAGGTATGGATGCAATTGTGCTGCAACGAGATTATGTTGCCATGCTTGGATTAACTTTCGCACTGATGGCTTTCGCCTTATGGCAAAAACCCCCTTCTATCAGTCGATTTGAAGGCAGCCTGTTAGCAGCTGCCTATGCAGGTTATTTGATCCTGCTATACACTATGACCGTATCACAATAGACAGTATAGGTTTCTGATGTCACAACCTGATTTTCTCAGTTCAGCAAGACGAACCATTCAACTTGAAGCTGAAGCCGTTTCAGATTTAGTTAGCCATCTGGATGAGAATTTTATTCGTGCCTGCGAACTGATGTTTCAATGCACCGGTAGAATCATTGTTACAGGCATGGGAAAATCAGGTCATATCGGTAAAAAAATTGCTGCAACTCTAGCGAGTACAGGCTCACCATCTTTTTTTGTTCATCCTGGTGAAGCTAGCCATGGGGATCTAGGGATGATCACTTCAAACGATGTAGTTATCGCCCTTTCTAATTCAGGTGAAACAGCCGAAGTCGTTACCATCATCCCTCTTTTAAAAAGGATGAAAGCTCCGCTTATTAGTATTACAGCTAATGCTGATTCAACCTTATCCACAGCTTCTGATGCAAACCTACACATCGGCGTTGAAAAAGAAGCCTGTCCTCTTGGCCTAGCTCCAACCTCAAGCACTACGACTCAATTAGTGCTAGGGGATGCATTAGCTATAGCCTTATTAGAAGCACGCGGGTTTAGCGCGGAAGATTTTGCTTTCTCCCACCCAGGTGGCAGTTTGGGTCGTAAATTACTCCTAAAAGTAAGCGATATAATGCACGCTGACCAAGATGTTCCAGAGGTTGAGTCAGGAACCCTTTTACAAGAAGCACTTATAGAAGTGACTCGCAAACGCCTAGGCATGACTACAATCGTAGATAAAGATGGCAAATTACTCGGCATATTCACCGATGGTGACTTGCGTCGAGCACTAGATCAGAATGTAGATTTAAAAACTACAGTTATCGATCACGTTATGACTCACCAAGGTACGACGGTTAATAGCGAGACATTAGCAGCCGAATGCTTACAAATCATGGAAGCGAAAAAGATTAACGCCCTTATCGTCACAGATGAACTAAATAAGCCAATTGGCGCTTTAAATATGCACGATCTTCTCAAAGCAGGTGTGATTTAATGACCAATCCAACTTCTTTAAAGAACATTACACTTGCTGTTTTTGATGTAGATGGGATTTTAACTAGCGGACAGCTTCTATTTCTCCCCAACGGTCAAGAGGTTAAACAGTTCAACACACTAGATGGCCTCGGTTTAAAGCTTCTTATGGAAGCAGGAATAGAGACCGCAATTATTACTGGACGAAGCTCTCCACAGGTAGAACTTCGCAGCAAATCACTGGACATCAATTATCTATATCAAGGCCGCGAAGATAAGCTAATTGCCTTAGAAGAACTGTGGTCAAGCACATCACATAATGCATTAACAACTGCGTATATTGGTGACGACTTACCTGATCTATCTGCTATCCGTCATTGTGCATTTGGTGCCAGCGTTCCAAATGGACATGAATTCGTCAAACAACATGCTGATTGGTGTAGCACACGCAGAGGCGGCGAAGGAGCAGCTCGAGAATTTTGCGAGCATATACTCGAAGCTCAAGGTAAACTTAAGCAATTACATGCAAAATACCTATAACAAAGTCACCGCAAATGCCTGATCTAAGTAGTAAATTACGCATTATCATCGCTGCTGCCATTTTAATCCCAATACTACTGTATTGGGGTTTTTCAGGCTCACCTCAAGAGCACAGCACATCCAAAGCCCCGCTATCTGAAAAGATGGATTATTTTATCGACCAAGCAGCTGCAAAAGAATGGGACATAGACGGTAAACTCAGGCAAGAACTTACAACTCCTCGGTTAGAACATAATCCAAAAGAAAAACAAAATTTTTTGATCAAACCCAAAAGCAATCATTACCGCTTGGATCACTCGGCTATCAACATCTCATCAGACACTGGAACCGTACTAGATGATAACAGCCGAATAGATCTTGCAGGTAATGTCAGAGTTATTGATAATTCAGATGCGCGGTCGAGCAAAAAACTAACCACCGAAGCTCTGACGATTTATCCAAAGAAAGACATTGCAGAAACAAACTTACCAGTGAACTTAGAGACAGAACACAGTCGAATGAAAGGCACTGGAATGGATATTAATTTCAACACCCGCGTTTTAAATTTACATTCAAGGGTAGAAGGAACACATCAAAATGTTGATTAGGCTATTACAAACGCTTGTAGCACTTGGTGTGCTTGCGTCGAATATTGTTTTCGCCCTGCCAGATGATCAGGACAAGCCAATCTACATAACAGCTGATTCTGCCAGCATTAATGACACCACAGGTATTACCACCTACAAAGGTAATGTCATCATTAAACAAGGCTCACTACTAATCGAAGCAGCCCATGTAGATATGCATAGAGCCAACGGAGATGTAGATAAACTCGTAGCCAAAGGCTCACCAGCCCATTTCCGCCAACAACAAGAAGTTAATGGTAATTTCACTGACGCCTGGGGCAGACATATGGTCTACATGGTAAACAAAAAAGAATTAACCATTACCCAAAACGCCAAAGTAATCCAAGCCAAGGATACCTTTACTGGAACCAAAATCGTTTACGATTTGAATAAATCAATCGTGAATGCTTTTGGTTCAACATCTGCGAATAGCAAAGACAAAGGCCGTGTAAACATGGTCATTCAGCCCTCTAAAAAGAAATAAGGCCTGCGTTAATGAGTTTATTGGAAGCGCGAAATTTAGCTAAGCGCTACAAAGGACGCGAAGTTGTTAAAGACGTCTCTCTTAAAATTAACAGCGGTGAGATCGTTGGGCTTTTAGGGCCAAATGGAGCCGGTAAAACCACCTGCTTCTATATGATTGTTGGCCTAGTGCAGGCAGACCGTGGTCAAGTCAAAATAAAAGATAAAGATATTACAGCCCTTCCTATGCATGGGCGTGCTCGAGAAGGTATAGGCTATCTACCTCAAGAAGCCTCTATCTTTCGTAAATTATCTGTACAAGACAATTTACTGGCGATTCTTGAAACAAGAAAAGACTTAGATAAACAAGCAATCAAGACTAAAATGAATGAGTTGCTTGAAGAGTTCCACATCACTCATATCCGCGATAGTCTTGGCATGAGTCTCTCTGGTGGTGAACGTCGTAGAGTTGAAATTGCTAGAGCATTGGCAACTGAGCCTGAGTTTGTACTGCTAGATGAACCTTTTGCCGGCGTAGACCCTATTTCGGTCAATGATATTAAACAAACAATTCGCCATCTACAGTCCAAAGGTATCGGCATTTTGATTACCGATCACAATGTTCGAGAAACATTAGATATCTGCGAAAGCGCCTATATTGTTAGTGAAGGCACTATACTTGCTAATGGCAAGCCTGATGACATTATGAATAATGAAGCAGTACGCAATGCGTATCTGGGTGATCAGTTCACCCTATAAATCAAGGAATAGCGATTAAATGATTGTAGCCTCCGGAGTTAGTGCCACCGTATTATGAAACAAGCGCTTCATTTAAAAATTGGGCAACAGCTCACAATGACACCACAATTGCAGCAAGCGATTCGCTTACTGCAATTATCAACACTGGATCTCCAACAGGAAATCCAAGAAGCACTTGAAAGCAACCCGATGTTAGATGTATCTGAGGATGAAAACACACCAGATGCACCATCAAACGATCAAGACAACAATCTAGACACTCATCAAAGTGCTGGTGCAGATGAACTAGAGGGCAATACCTCAGCGGAACAAGATTACGACGACCCCCCTGATGTAGAAGATAATTGGAATGAAAGCATTCCTGAAGAATTGTCGACTGATAGTAACTGGGAAGACACATATCAATCTTCCACACCTACTTTAAGCAAAGAAGATCTCGATTCTTTTGAATCGAATGATACCGCAGAAGAGACATTGCAAGATCATCTTCACTGGCAGCTAAATCTAACACCGATGAGTGATTTAGATAGGTTAATTGCCACCAATATTATTGATGGCATTAACCCTGATGGATACTTAACGGTTCCCCTTGAAGAGATTCATGAGCACTTTTTAGAGCAAAATTCTGAAGGAAGCGAAGAAGTTGAACTTGATGAAATAGAAGCCGTACTTCATCGCATTCAACAATTCGATCCGTCCGGCATTGCTTGTCGTGATCTCAGCGAGTGCTTGGCCATACAACTTAGCCAACTTCCCTCTGATACACCCTGGCGCACTGAAGCCATTAAAGTGGTCAATCAATATATTAAGCTTCTAGGCACACATGACTATCGCCAATTAATGCGCAAAACACGCCTGAAAGAGCCTCAGCTGCAGCAAGTTATTCAGCTCATTCAGAGCCTTAACCCTAAGCCTGGCGCTAGTATCAGCCAAACTGCGGCAGAATATGTCATCCCTGATGTAATCGTAACTAAGCAACGCGGCGTTTGGACAGTTAACCTAAATCCAGAAGTTTCGCCTAAACTTAGAATAAACTCTGGTTATGCAGGCTTAGTAAAACGTGCAGATAACAGTTCAGATAACACCTACCTGAAAAATCATCTTCAAGAAGCACGTTGGTTTATTAAAAGTCTACAAAGCCGAAATGAAACACTTTTAAAAGTGTCGAATGAGATCGTCAAACGACAGTCTGGGTTTCTAGATCATGGCGAAGAAGGCATGAAACCAATGGTATTACACGATATAGCAGAAGCCGTTGAAATGCATGAATCAACCATCTCTCGTGTAACAACGCAAAAGTTTATGCACACACCTCGTGGAATTTTTGAACTTAAATACTTTTTCTCCAGCCATGTCAGTACAGCGACTGGTGGTGCTGCTTCTTCAACAGCGATCCGAGCTCTGATCAAAAAGATGGTTGCAGCCGAAAATACAGCAAAACCTTTGAGCGATAATAAAATCGCACAGTTCCTAGATGAACAAGGATTCAAAGTAGCTAGACGTACCATTGCAAAATATCGTGAAGCAATGGGCATTCCTCCTTCTAATGAAAGAAAGCGTCTGGTTTAATAAAGAGATAATAAATAAGGACGGCGGCAAAACGCCTCCACTAATGTAGGAGAGACCTATGCAGATTAATATTACTGGACATCATGTTGAACTGACTGATTCAATGCAAAACTACGTCCTAGAAAAAATGCAGAAAATTGAGCGTCACTTCGATAACATCACCAATGTTCAAGTAACACTAAGCATCGAGAAACAACGTCAGAAAGCAGATGCCGAGATGCATGTCTCAGGCGCACAGCTTTTCGCGACGCACGAGCACGATGATATGTATGCTGCAATTGACGGCCTAACAGACAAATTAGACCGTCAAGTTATCAAACATAAAGAAAAACTTAAAAATCACAAATAGGCCTCACGCTACAACGTATTATGTTGGTCCATGAACTATTAACCCCCTCAAGCACCCTTTGCGGTCTTGAGGGGAGCAGTAAAAAACGAATTCTGGAAAAAGCATCTGAAATTATTTCAGAGCAAAACCCTGACCTAGAAGCATCTTGCATCTTCAACGGCTTACACGGTCGCGAGAAATTAGGCAGTACAGGCATAGGCGATGGCATAGCTATACCCCATTGCCGACTTGCTAACTGCAACGATGCCAAAGGCTACTTAATCAAATTGGCTCAACCCATTGATTTTGATGCCATAGATAGCAAACCGGTAGATCTTTTGTTTGTCCTTTTGGTACCAGAAGATGCTACGTCTGAACACTTACAAACTCTTGCCGCGATTGCTGAGCTATTTAGCCAGGAGAGTGTACGAGAACAGTTGAGAAGTGTTGAAGATAACGAAGTACTCTATCAGGCAATTTGCCAACTTAGTTCATAGGATGTGAAATGAAGCTTGTAGTGATAAGCGGTCGATCCGGTTCCGGCAAAAGTACGGCTCTACAAGCTCTAGAAGATATAGGCTTCTATTGCATAGACAACCTTCCAGCATTATTGCTACCTGATTTAGTCCAGCAGATGAGTAGTGAACCCAGCCATCCTGATCGCATAGCGGTCAGCATTGATGCGCGCAATCTACTCAGTAACCTATCCAAATTCCCTCAAATTTTGCTTAACCTTCGCCAAGAACGCTGGGCAGAATATGAAGTGATTTTTCTCGATTCATCCGAAGCTACGCTATTAAAAAGATACAGCTCAACCCGAAGAAAACACCCGCTTTCTGATGAACATAAGAATCTACAACAGTCTATCCAATCAGAATCTGAATTACTGGAACCTATTGCTAGCCTTGCTGATATTCGAATAGATACAACGCGCCTATCCCTTTATGACTTGAGGGATACGGTCAAACTCCGTGTTGCTAAGCGAAAAGAGCAAACTCTTTCAGTTCAATTTGAATCCTTTGGCTTTAAACATGGGGTTCCTCTAGATGTCGATTTTGTATACGACGTCCGTGCGCTACCTAACCCCCATTGGATCCCAGAGCTGAGAAAATTCACAGGGCAGGAACAGCCGGTTCAAGACTTTCTAAACAATTCAGCAGAAGTAAACGAGATGATCAGTGATATCACTGATTTTCTATCTCGCTGGTTACCCCGCTTTGCCGAAAATAATCGCAGCTATATAACAATCGGCATCGGCTGTACTGGAGGTCAACATCGTTCGGTTTATATAAGCGAACGTCTGGCTTCCCATTTCTCACAACACATGGATAATGTTCATGTCCGCCACAGAGAATTGAGTTAACACAGATGCAAGAAAAAGAACTAGAAATCATCAATAAACTAGGCCTCCATGCTCGCGCTGCGGCCAAATTAATTGGTGTAACTTCACGCTTTTCTGCTGATATCACTCTAGTAAAAGATGGCAGAGAAGTGGATGGCAAAAGTATTATGTCCGTTATGATGCTAGCTGCAAGCCAAGGCACCACTCTCTCTGTTAAAACTCAGGGAAGTGATGAAGAAGGCGCCCTCATCGCCATCGAAGAGCTCATTAATAATCGCTTCGACGAAGACGAGTAATAATTTTATACATATCATTGGGTTATCCCTGCCTTTACAATCCGCTATAATCAACGCGTTAGTAGATTTCCTAGTTTTCACAGCATCGTGACGAATCATTAGCGACGGCATCCTATGGCGCAGACAGAAACCAAGTCTAATCTGGACAAGCTCAATGAAGCACTCGATTGCGGTGAATTTCGCCAGATTCGATTTACGCTAAACCGCGCTCTTCGCCCGACCGAAGTAGCCCGCCTAATTGAAAAATCCCCACCAAAAGAGCGTCAAATTCTATGGAACTTGATCTCTGAGGATCTTGAAGCAGAAGTTTTACAGCACCTTGGGGATGAAATTCAGGCTGATATCCTAAGCCGTATGAATTCGGAAGAGGTTTTAGCGCTTACAGAATCACTAGATTCGGACGATATGGTTGACGTGCTTCAGCAGCTTCCAAATCGAGTGATGAAAGAAACCCTGCGGATTATGGATAAGCAAAACCGCCGCAGAGTTGAGCAGCTACTATCCTATCCAGAGGACACAGCTGGCGGTCTGATGAACACGGATACAACCACTATCCGTCCTGATATCAGCGTAGAAACTACTTTACGTTATATCCGCCGTCACGATGAAATCCCTGAAATGACGGATAGCTTGATCGTTGTAAGTCGAAAAGATTCCTACATTGGGCTACTACCGTTAACCAAACTGCTCGTGTCAGATCCGTCTATCACGATCCGTGAGATCATGAATACGGATATAGAACCAATCAATGCAGATATGCCTGATGATCAAGTTGCTTCACTCTTTGAAGAGCATGATTTGGTTTCAGCACCTGTCGTTGACGATGATGGTAAACTTCTTGGTCGTATCACAATCGATGACGTTGTCGATGTCATCCGTGAAGATGCTGACCATTCTCTAATGAGCATGGCTGGCCTGGATGAAGATGAAGATACCTTTGCGCCAGTACTGAAAACGACTCGACGCAGAGCCGTTTGGTTAGGCATCAATCTACTTACCGCTTTTATAGCTTCTGCGGTAATCGGTATTTTTGAAGATACGATTGAAAAAGTTGTAGCTTTAGCGGTCTTGATGCCGATTGTAGCCTCAATGGGTGGTATAGCCGGCTCACAGACCCTAACACTTGTGATACGTGGACAAGCATTAGGTCATGTAGAGCGATCAAACGCAGGCTGGCTATTAAACAGAGAGATTATCGTAGGTGCCCTCAATGGTATTTTATGGGCTCTGGTTATTGCAGTAGTCGCCACGCTCTGGTTCCAAGATATAAATATAGGCATAGTTATCGCCTTGGCCATAGTGATTAACCTCATAGCCGGCGCTATAGCAGGCACCCTACTGCCTATATGTCTAAAATCATTGGGTATAGATCCTGCGCTAGCAGGCAGTGTACTCTTAACAACTATTACTGATGTGGTTGGATTCTTTGCCTTTTTAGGTCTAGCCACAGTTTTCTACGCCTGAGAAATCACATGAGCGAAAACGACAATTTTGATCACCTACAGCCAGAATCTGAAGAGGAATGGCTGAGTAAAACTGATGTTAAAAAGCAGATGCATGCGCTGCAGGATTTGGGTGCAAAGCTAACGAAGCTCAATAAAGAGCAACTCGATAAGCTTTCATTAGATGACCGCTTACGTAGTGCAATCGATGAGTTTCACCGCATTAAATCTAATGGCGCTCAAAAAAGGCATCTGCAGTTTATCGGCAAACTGCTACGCACTGAAGATAGCGAAGAGATTGAACAAGCTATCGGACTATTCGAAGCAGGTCATCAGGCACATACCCAAGCGTTCCATAAATTAGAACGTTGGCGAGACCGACTGATAGGTGAAGGCAACAGTGCACTTCAAGCCTATGTTGCCGAACATGAAAATGCCGATATCCAGCATTTGCGTCAATTAATTCGTAATGCTCAAAAAGAACAGAAACTGGAAAAGCCACCGGCAGCAGCCAGAAAACTGTTTAAGTATTTACGTGAGGTAGATGGTGTTTAAAAGCCCGCTTTAGCTCTATGCTGCATGACAGGCATGGCACCTCGCCTGTCTTGCACGTCTTTTAAATCAATATCGGCAAACACTAAGCCCTTACCTGCAGATTCTCTAACCGTAAGCACCTCCCCCCAAGGACCCACAATCATCGAATGCCCCCAACTTTTGCGGCTAGGACTATGTTCGCCCCCTTGGTTAGCTGCTAGAACATAGCATTGATTCTCTATTGCCCGTGCGCGCAACAAGACCTCCCAATGCGCCTTTCCTGTCACGTAGGTAAAAGCCGAAGGAACTGTAATTATATCCGCGCCCATTTGACGTAATCTTTGAAACTGCTCCGGAAACCTTAGATCGTAACAAATGGCTAGCCCAATACAGCCAAACGGAGTATCAACAGTAACGAGATCACTTCCCGCTTGAATAAAATCTGATTCCCTATAAGCCGCATGCGCATCAGCTACATCAACGTCAAACAGGTGAATCTTATTATAAGAGGCTTTCTGCTCCCCCTGACTATCAAAGACCAAGCAGCTAGCCCAAACTTTATCCTTTGCTTCATCAGCTCCCTGGGTCAATACAGGCACACTTCCAGCCACAATCCAAAGGTTATATTTCTTTGCTAGCAAAGATAATAGATTGTGTATTCTTCGAGTTTTGACTTCACCCCTAGCCAAATCAATCAGAGCACGAGAATCTAGCAACGCAAAATTCTCAGGCAGGAGTAATAATTGCGCTCCTGAATTAGCAGCCTCTTCAGCCAGCAACTCAACAGTTTCTAAATTTGTATCAACACACTCCCCTGAAACCATCTGCGCAACTGCTAATTTAGCCATCATGAAGCTCCTGATCCACTTCCGGTTGCTCTTTTTTCTGATTTAGATCCACATCGATTTCCGGATTACCCCAATCTCCACTCATACGGTACTTAACCGTAGTGAACTTAGCTAAAGGATCACCAATCAATTTATCAAAAAGGAAAACCGCACCCGCTACTTGCGGGGCGCCGAGCAATACACTTACTAGAGGAATGTTATCCGTAACAGGTAAAGCGACTTCAATCTCCTTATCAACCGTTTCGTTGATTAGATTCAAGCTACCACTCATAGCCATATTGGCGGATGGTCCCGTCATAATAAAAGGCTCGGATGTATGCGCTATACCCTTTTTAATAGAGTAATCTGCTTTCATCTCATCAAAAGCAACACCAGTCTTGACCAGATCGGTAAAATCCAACCTAAGCCTTCGTCCTAATGATTGCAGATTTAAAATACCGAAGATGCGGAGAATATTACCTGAGTTACCAACATCGAGTAGACGTCCATTCTTCGCCGTGAACTGCATTTCACCATTCGACTGACCTACTTCAAACTTCCAAGGAGCTCCACTCCATGAAAGCTGTAAGTAGGCATTTAGGCTTTTGGTTTCTAAGGTATCTGAGATACCCCATGCATCGAGAACTTTGCCAAAGTCCTGACTATCTAGTTTTACTGTAAGGTCGGAGAGTTCTTTGCCATTTTTATCCCAACGCAATTCACCCCGAACCAAAGAACCATGCATATTGCCTGAAATATCTTTCACTACAGCCCCTGAAGGGGTTGGCCTTAATATAAATCGCCAACTTCCCAAAGGAAGCTTATTGAGTTCGAAGTTGTCGACGCTAAAATCGAGCTTAGGTAAAACTGTTGGATCTACAGGCGGCGTGATCGCAGTACCACTCTGCTCACTATCACTATCACTTTCATCTTTCTCAATACGGAGATGGCCTAGTTTTACCTTATAAGGCTTGTCAGAATCCTCTGGCATCCAGAGTTTACCACCTACTTGAGGACTATTAGCTGTTAGCATCCAACCACCAACATCAGGTGTAAGAATTACTTTAAGCTTATCCAGTACAATATCTTCAAAACTAAACTGTTCAATCTGCAGATCGACTTCTTTTAATAAATTATCCGTTTGAGTAGACCCAGATTTAGCAGTAGTACTTTCAGTAAAACCGGCAGTTTGGAAAAACTGCTCTAATTGGTCATAATCGAGCATAGCAACTCGACCGTTGACCCAAATTCCCTGCGCCGTTGGCAAAGCTGGTCTCTCCCCACCCAAAGTGAAGCGTCCTCTTGAGACCTTATTATTGCTATTTAGCATCACGCCACGTAGCTGATTACCTAAGTTAAAACGTACAACACTTCGATCATCTTTAAACTGGCGACCTAAATCACTGATGATGGTTAACTGACTCGATTGAGCAGCCGTTTTTGCAAGTGGTGACGGTGCTGATAAGGCGATACCTTTTAAATCACTTTTGATAACCAACTGATTACAGCTTTTACCCGGACACATATCCAATCGTGCACTATAAAAAAGCTTCCCTTGAGCGACTCTTAAAAGATCTAAGCCTAACCATTCCCTTAAATAGTCCGCTTTCACCGCACCACGAATATCAATGGCAGTTTTACGTTTCTGGGTACTAATAGCTGCAGTGATAGGTTGTTCAAACAATCTCGCATCAAGCTTCTTAGAGGAAAGGCCATTGGAGGAACTGTATCTCACAGATCCAGTGATATTAGAAAAATCAATGCCCTCTTGTTTGGAATGGAAACGCCCCTTTGCAATTGAGGAATTCACATCAACTTTTGGCGCTTTATTGCCCTTGAGAGGTAAATCAATCTCAATACGGGTCGCTGTATCCCCTGCCATTTCCCAAGCCGCTAACTCATCACCGACCTCTTTTCGCAGCGGACTTTGAGTTAATAAGCGTTCTATATCTTTTGTTGAGCCATTAACACTACCCGTTATAAGTAACTTATCAGTAGAGACTGGAAGATGAACCCAAGCAAAATCAATATCAGAATTGTAGATTTTCCCGCCTTTGGCCTCAGCAGTTAATTCTCCATTACGAAAGAAAACAAAGCTATCCGCTTTGTTAATTTCAGGCCAACCCGGCTGATATTCAAAAGACGCATCACTCAGATCAAAGAACATCTGCACACTAGGCAATTGGTAATCATCTAATCGTGAGCGAGTAACACCATTTAGTACAAAACCCGCCTGATTGATATGCCCTTGCTTAATAGCTGCTACTAGCCAATCGTAAGTCTTTATACCCACTTCCTTTGGAGGAATGTAATATTTAGCATGCAAACCATCGCTGCTCTGCATACCAATTTGCAGATTCAGAAGAGGCTGTTCATCACGTGAAAAAGGAAGGTAAATACTGAAACGTCCCGATGCAGATACACCTTCGTTTTTCACACGAAGTAATTGGGAAGCAACCACCACTCCTTTGTCTTCAAAACGCCAACCTATTACACCTTCAGCATGTTGATACTGCCAGCGATAATCAAACAACGTAGGGTATTGCATGATGAAATCATCGCTTTGGAGATGAATCTCTCCTCCAGCAATATCGGCCTTTAATAATCCATTAATTCCTTTTAACTCAGGCACATCATCCCAAGCATCAATACCTACCTTGTTAAGGTCCGCAAGTAACTTAAATTCTGATAACTCAGCATCTTTGCCCCAAGACACCATTAAGTTTTCCACAACACCTTTCGTCGATAGCGTATCTACTACCTGAATAGCAGATTTCGGTAAGAAAGGTTGTTTGATGATCAGATCCGATAAGCGCTGCAGATCAATACGGTCGATCATCAACTTTTGTGGTTTGATCGCAATCCCATTTCGAACAAGATCCAAACTCATTCGGGGCAAGGTAAATTGTTCTTCAGCAGCGCCTATTATCAGATCGGTAATCTGCAACTGAAAGCTATGATCCCTTCGCACCAGCGCACTTTGAACGGCAAATTGCTCAAATACGTAGTCCTGATAAGCAAAGTTCTCTATGGAAGTTTTACCCGTTAGGTAAGCTAATTTTCCTTTATAGCTTTGTCCCCAAAATTCCTGCTCAGCTTGCAAACCATCTAATTGAACATCCATTAGTTTTAACCAAGGATTGAGCAACTGCTGATCAAGCCCAGATAGCTTTAGATAAAAATTCGCTGCCTTTTCTGTAGGATCACCTTCAACCTCAGCTACGAACTTCAGATCTGCTTTGCCCGACGCAGTCACTAGATCCGCGTCAACTTTAAGCTGATGCAATACACCATCATGTTGGAGATGTAATTGTATCGGCTCGATGATTATTTCATCGCCGCTTTTAGGAATAACAACAATACGCGTATCTTCAATATTGATCGCGCGCTGCATTAATAGAAAAGATAAAAGGTCGGAGCTTTTATGGGGTTTAGCGCCCCGCTCCGTTTTTGTTTGCGACGCAGGAATTTCTTGAGTTGATGTTGAATTATTTTTAGAAGCAACTGTGTGATCGTACTTAAGCGTCAGGCCTTGCAAGTCAAACTGGGAAAAGACAGGTGTAAGTGCCTTTAACGAAGCCCCTGTATCTAAAGCAACAACCCCCTCTAGCATACCAAAGGAAGCACCTGCTTCTGCTTCTATTTGATCTACCGATAGACCACGAACAGAAATGACTGGCTGCCAGCCTCGCCACTCACCTGCGATGCTTGAAATATGAACTTGCGCAGAAAGTTGTTCAGATAAACTTTGCTGGATATCTAGTCGATACTGATCAACATCTTCTACCAAGATTTTGATGCAGAACAGCAAGAGCGCCACAATTGCTGCAAGTGCAGCAAGTCCCCAATATAGGAACCAAAAGACAGAATGAGCGTGGCGTTTCACTAGCAATCCTTTTTAGCTTTAGCGCAAAACAACATCAAAGTTTTCAGCGTTATACATAGGCTCCACCTGGAAACGAATCGTCTTGCCAATAAAGGCCTCTAATTCCGCAACATGATTAGAAGCATCATCTAGTAGATAATCAACTACAGGTTGAGCAGCCAAGACGAGGTAGCTATCTGTATCATAGGCCCTATGCTGGCGAAGAATTTCACGGAAAATCTCATAACAAACCGTTTCAGGCGTTTTAATTGACCCCCGGCCCTGACATTCACTACAAACATCGCAGAGGACCTGTTCCAAGCTTTCACGGGTACGCTTACGGGTCATCTCAACTAAACCAAGATCTGATACACCTGTAACTTTACACTTCGCGTGATCGCGCTCTAACACCCGTTCCAGAGTTCTAAGCACTTGGCGCTGGTGATCTGCATCTTCCATATCGATAAAGTCGATAATGATAATACCGCCAAGATTACGTAAGCGAAGTTGACGACCAATCGCCGTTGCAGCCTCAAGGTTCGTTTTAAAGATCGTCTCTTCGAGGTTGCGATGACCCACAAACGCGCCAGTATTAACATCAACCGTCGTCATCGCTTCTGTTTGGTCAAAAATCAGGTAGCCACCTGACTTTAGCTCCACCTTACGGCCTAAGGCTCTTTGTATCTCCTCTTCAACATTAAAGAGGTCAAAAATAGGCCGCTCACCTGGATAATACTCAAGCGTATCAGCAACTTCAGGCACCAGTGTTTTTACAAAGTCTTCCGCTTTTTGGAACGTTTCTTTGGAATCAATTCTGATCTTCTCTAGACCTGAATGCGCCATATCTCGCAGTGCTCGCATATTTAACGGCAGGTCTTCATAGATGACACTTGGCGCTTTAGCGGTTGATATTTTCTCTTTAATCGAAGCCCATAAACGTCTCAAGAACTGAGTATCTGCTTCCAACTCCGCTTCTGCAGCGCCCTCTGCCACCGTACGCAAGATAAACCCAGCAGGCTCGCCATCGTCGGTGGATACAAGTTTTTTCATGATCCCACGTAATCGATCACGCTCTTCCATATCTTCTATTCGTTGGGAAACACCAACATGGCTGTTACCGGGCATACACACCAGATAACGAGAAGGAAGAGAAAGGTGAGTAGTAAGGCGAGCACCTTTAGTACCAATAGGATCTTTAGTCACTTGAACAAGCAAAGATTGCCCTTGGCGAAGCACTTGAGCAATAGAGGTATTAGCCTTTTCCTCATGCGTGGCACTTTGAGAAAGCACCTCTTCAACGTGGATAAATGCTGCGCGCTCTAGACCTATATCAACGAACGCAGCCTGCATCCCAGGCAAAACTCGTACAACTTTACCTTGGTAAATATTACCGACAATACCTCTACGATGTACGCGTTCTACATATACTTCTTGCGGCATCCCATTTTCGATAACCGCTACCCGAGTTTCCATCGGGGTAAAGTTGATCAGTATCTCTTCGCCCATGACCTATCCTTAATACTATTTCGAATGCCAGATGCGAATACCTGCCTGCACCAACATTTCAGCCGTTTCTGTCAGAGGTAAACCCACTACTGCAGAATAGCTGCCCTTAATCTCTTCAACAAATACAGCGCCAAATCCTTGGATACCATAAGATCCAGCTTTATCTTGCGGCTCACCTGATCGCCAATACGCTTTACACTCAGCCAACGAAATTGGCCGAAAACGGACGTTAGTTGAGACTACAACAGATCGCGTTTGTTCCGCGGTCACTAATGCAACTGCCGTAAGTACTTGGTGAGTATTGCCCGAAAGCCTCTGAAGCGTCTCAATTGCTTCATTTTGATCCGCAGGCTTTCCCATAATTCTTCCGTCAAGCACAACCGTAGTATCAGAACCTAACACTGCTTTAGATCCATCAGTGCAAGCAAAGCAAGCTTGCGCTTTTTCAATCGCTAATCGCTCAACGTAATCCATTGCTAGCTCAGCATCTCTAACATCTTCACAGATATCAACGGGCTTTACAGAACATTGCACTCCAATCTGATCGAGTAATGCCTTTCGTCTTGGGGAAGCTGAGGCAAGAATCAATTCCATTTAACGGCCTTCCTTTAGCGTATTCGGAATAAGCGGCGAATACCGCGTAAGAAAACAAATAACCACGGCCATAGTAACCCACTAATAAGGCAAGGCAGGAGGAATATCAGGCTCTCACCCGTATAACCGGTGAATGCCTGCATCCAGTGAAACAGTAACTGATTGATTCCCACCAGCACCATCACCATCATGGCCTGCTGTACCACAGGGAACATTCTAAGTCTTTGATGTAAAAGTAATGTTAAAAAGGCAATTATCGTCAGTGATAGTGCATTTAGACCTAAGACACTCCCCTTAATAACATCTAGAAACAAACCCAAGAAAAAAGCCATACCCATGCCAACACGATGGGGTAGCGCCATGACCCAATAGATAAGGATCATCGCTATCCACTCAGGGCGCGCCCATTCTAGGTAGTAAGGCAGAGGCATCTGACTAAGCATTAAACCGATCAGAAAAGTGGCAAGGATGATTAATCCACCACCCGAAGCAGCAGGCGACCCAGGCGTCACTCACTCACCTCTTGTGATTGCGATAGAGGCTGAGCTTCAATGTCAGGTTCAACTTTAAGTTCTGGCATTTTCACTAACAACAGATGACGGGATTTATCCAATAACGCCGTCGGTTTAATGGTCACTTTGGTAAACTGTTGACCAGGATCTCGGATCACTTCAGATACAATTGCAACAGGGTAGCCACGCGGGAATCGCTGTGCCAAACCTGAAGTAATAACCAAGTCCCCTTTTTCAATATCTGCAGTATCAGGAACATGATTGAGCTCTAACTCATCCAACTGCCCCTTACCAAGCGCTATAGAACGAAAACCATTGCGATTAATTTCTACAGGTAAGGCGTGTCGAGCATCAGTAATCAGCATAACGCGGCTCGTGTAATGAGAGATCTCGGTTACTTGCCCCATCACACCACCAGCATCCAAGATAGGCTGACCAACCGTCACCGCATTTTCACTGCCTTGGTTAATAATCACCTGATGCTGGAAAGGATCGGGGTTCACACCGATCAGCTCAACCAATTCAACTTCTTCATCAACACGCTTACTACCACGAAGTAGTGCTCGCAAGCGGTTATTTTCTTGACGAAGTGCGGCATTTTGCTGAACTTTACGCTCCAACTGTAACGCTTCGGATTTAAGCTTTGCGTTTTCTTTCACTAGAAGGCTACGGTCAACCACAACATCAGAAACTTCACCCGCAACACGGCTTGGAATATCAACAATCCACTGCAAAGGCGTTAGAAGTAGGGATAGATAGGCGCGACCTTCTCTGACTTTAGCTGAATAGAGGTCAGCAGCCATCAGCGCAAAGGCAAAAATAACCAGAAAAAAGAAAAAACGGCCTGAAGATCGGCCGAGGAATATAGTCTTAATAACTCACCCCCTGACATATATAGATATGTCGGAGGCAAGTATCAAAGATTAGGCTGGAATCAATATCACGCATGGGTTAATCATGGCTAACTAGCTCGAAGCCATGCTTATCCAATAGCTCCAGAGCACGACCACCACCACGCGCTACGCATGTAAGTGGGTCTTCAGCAACGATTACAGGCAGACCTGTTTCTTCGCTAATCAAACGATCGATATTACGCAATAGTGCGCCACCACCGGTCAATACAATACCACGCTCAGCGATATCTGAAGCCAATTCTGGTGGGCATTGCTCCAACGCACTCTTAACAGCTTGGACGATCGCAGATAGTGGCTCTTGAAGCGCTTCTAGGATCTCGTTGCTGTTAAGCGTAAAGCTACGCGGAATACCTTCAGCCAGGTTACGACCACGCACATCAATTTCGTGCATTTCGGAAGATGGGTAAGCCGTGCCGATCTCTTGCTTGATACGCTCAGCAGTCGAATCACCAATCAAGCTACCGTAGTTACGACGAACGTAAGTCACGATGTACTCATCAAAACGGTCACCACCGAGGCGAACTGAATCCGCGTAAACGATACCATTCAAAGAGATAACAGCGATTTCGGTCGTACCACCACCGATATCAACCACCATGGAACCGCTTGCTTCATCAACAGGCAAGCCTGCACCGATTGCAGCAGCCATTGGCTCATCGATTAGATAAACTTCACGCGCTCCCGCACCCATCGCAGATTCTTTGATCGCACGACGTTCTACTTGGGTAGATTTGCAAGGCACACACACCAATACACGAGGGCTTGGTGTTAGGAAATTAGTGTCATGAACTTTACTGATAAAGTACTGCAGCATTTTTTCTGTCACGTGGAAGTCGGCAATAACGCCGTCTTTCATTGGACGAATAGCTGTGATGGAACCGGGTGTACGACCCAGCATACGTTTTGCGTCAGCACCTACTGCAGCGACAGATTTTTGATTACCAGTCTGGCGAATCGCGACAACAGACGGTTCATCAAGAACAATATCCTTATCGCGGACATAAATCAGTGTATTTGCAGTGCCCAGGTCAATGGACAGATCGCTGGAAAAAAGACCACGAATTTTCTTGAGCATGTACAGGGAGTCCTAAGAAATTCTGCAGGTATAGCCGCTATATCCTGAAAACACGTAACTCTAACAACGGTAGGCGCTTTGAGCAAGGCGAAAATCAGTAAAACTACTTAAAAACACTGGCTAAATTATCTTCATGAAGCTTTGACGATATGGTAACGTACATCTTTAAGTTTTTTCCCTTTATGCATTCTCATAAAGCCACCCCTACAAGCGAGAGTAAATTATGTCTCTGGATCGCTCTGATGTGGACAAAATCGCCCATCTGGCGCGCCTTCAAATTGAAGAACAGGACACTCCTGAATACGCGCAAAATCTGACAAATATTCTGGATCTGGTTGATCAGATGCAGGCCGTTGATACCACTGATGTATCACCAATGGCACACCCTCTGGATGCTGTACAACGCTTACGCAGCGATGACGTTACTGAAGAAAACAACCGAGAGCAGCTACAGTCTGTAGCACCTGCTGTAGAGAACGGTTTGTTCTTAGTACCTAAAGTTATTGAGTGATACCCATTCAGCCAGAATATTGATTAAGGATAAGTATTCCATGTTTGAAAAAACACTTGCCGAATTAGCTCAAGGGCTGAAGACGGGTGATTTTAGTAGTGTTGAATTAACCCAAGCCTACCTAGAACGCATCAAGGCTGAGGATGGTAAATACAACAGCTACATTACAGTGACTGAAGAGCAAGCTTTAGCTCAGGCAAAAGCAGCAGATGAAGCTATTGCCGCCGGTACTGCAGGTGCATTTACCGGCCTACCGATTGCGCACAAAGATATCTTCTGTACACAAGGCGTTCGCACGAGCTGTGCATCAAAGATGCTTGATAACTTTGTTGCACCTTACAACGCGACTGTTATTAACAAATTCAATCAGGCTGGTGCAGTAATGTTGGGTAAAACCAACATGGACGAATTTGCCATGGGCTCTTCCAACGAGAGCAGCTTCTACGGTGCAGCTAAAAACCCTTGGAACACAGATTGTGTCCCAGGCGGCTCATCTGGCGGTTCTGCAGCAGCTGTAGCGGCACAACTAGCACCTGCTGCGACAGGCACAGATACAGGTGGCTCTATCCGTCAGCCTGCTGCGCTTTGCGGTATTACTGGCCTAAAACCAACTTATGGCCGTGTTTCTCGTTTCGGCATGATCGCATTTGCGTCCTCCCTAGATCAGGGTGGCCCAATGACTAAAACCGCTGAAGATGCAGCGATGATGCTAAACGTAATGGCTGGTTTCGATAAGCACGATTCCACTTCTGTAGATCGCGAAGTACCAGATTACACAGCTGACCTTGAAAAACCTCTAAATGGCCTACGCATCGGCCTACCAAAAGAGTTTTTCATGGATGATATGGATTCCGATATTGCTGCACATACGCAAGCAGCGATTAAAGAGTTTGAAAAGCTTGGCGCAACAGTGAAAGAGGTCAGCCTGCCAAATACAGCGCTCTCGATCCCTGCTTATTACATTATCGCGCCCGCTGAAGCTTCTTCTAACCTATCTCGTTTCGATGGTGTACGTTACGGCTATCGCTGTGAAGACCCAGTTGATCTCGAAGATCTATACAAACGCAGCCGCGGCGAAGGTTTCGGACCTGAAGTTAAACGCCGCATTATGGTTGGCGCTTATGCTCTATCTGAGGGTTTCTACGATGCCTACTACAACAAAGCTCAGCAAATCCGCCGTTTGATCCGTGACGACTTCGCTAAGGTGCTTACCGAAGTTGATGTCATCATGGGCCCAACAACACCTCACCCTGCTTTTAAACTGGGTGAAAAAACATCTGATCCAGTAGCGATGTACATGGAAGATATCTTCACTATCTCCCTAAACCTTGCTGGCCTTCCTGGCATGTCTGTTCCTTGCGGCAGTGTTAATGGTCTACCAACTGGTCTTCAGATCATTGGCGACTATTTTGCTGAACAGAAACTGCTAAATGTTGCGCATCAGTTCCAGTTGGCGACTGATTGGCATAAACAGACACCACAAGGCATCTAAGAGGTTTATTCACTATGGAATGGGAAGCGGTAATCGGGCTTGAAATCCACGCCCAACTAGCGACAAACTCCAAAATCTTTTCCGGTGCCAGCACAGCGTTTGGTGCCGAACCTAATACACAAGCGTGTGCGGTAGACCTAGCACTACCAGGCACACTGCCAGTATTCAACGAAGAAGCACTGCGCATGGCCGTAAAGTTCGGTCTAGCAGTAGATGCCGAGATCGGCCGTAGATCGGTTTTTGACCGTAAAAACTACTTCTATCCTGATCTACCAAAAGGTTATCAAACTAGTCAATTATTCCACCCTATCGTAGGCGTGGGCCACATTGATATCACTCTAGAAGACGGTACCGAAAAACGTATTGGCGTAACACGTGCCCACCTAGAAGAAGATGCGGGCAAGTCGATTCACGATGAATTCCCGGGGATGACAGCCATCGATCTTAACCGTGCCGGCACCCCGCTACTTGAGATCGTATCTGAACCAGATATGCGCAGCGCAGAAGAAGCCGTTGCCTATGTACGCAAGATTCACTCGATTGTAACCAGTCTAGGTATCTGTGACGGTAACATGGCGGAAGGCTCTTTCCGTTGTGACTGTAACGTATCGGTTCGCATCAAAGGTGAAGAAGAGTTTGGTACGCGTACCGAGACTAAAAACATCAACTCTTTCCGCTTTATCGAAAAAGCAATCACCGGTGAAATCGAACGCCAGATTGACCTGATTGAAGATGGCGGCCGAGTAGTTCAGGCAACGCGCCTGTATGATGCAGAGAAAAACGAGACCCGCGAAATGCGCTCGAAAGAGGAAGCCAACGACTACCGTTACTTCCCTTGCCCTGATCTGCTGCCAATCGAGATTGATGAAAGCTACATCGAAGCGGTACGTGATTCCCTACCTGAATTACCGGACGCACGTAAAGCTCGCTTTATCGAAGAGTATAAACTGAGTGATTACGATGCGATGGTACTTTCTGGCGATCGCACTATGGCTGAGTACTTTGAAACTGTAGCCAAAGCATCTAAGGACGCAAAACTAGCAGCAAACTGGGTCATGGGTGAGCTATCTAAAATGCTTAACCAAAATGATACGGTTATCGCTGACAGCCCTGTATCTGCAGAGCAACTCGGCGGCCTACTTGCACGCATTAAAGACAACACGATCTCTGGCAAAATCGCCAAGCAAGTGTTCGAAGTAATGTGGAATGAAGGCGGCAGTGCTGATGAAGTCATCGAAGCGAAAGGCCTTAAGCAAGTAACAGACAGCGGTGCTATCGAGAAGATAGTTGATGATGTGATTGCTAACAGCGCACCTCAAGTAGAACAGTATGTAAGTGCTGAGCCTGAGAAACGCGGCAAGATGATTGGCTTCTTTATGGGTCAGGTTATGAAAGCCTCTCAAGGTAAAGCCAACCCAGGCCAAGTTCAAGGCGTACTAAAGCAAAAACTAGATGCACTTTGCTCTTAAGCAAACAATCTAGCAAAACTAAAAATGCCGTGCTTAGCACGGCATTTTTATTTGCACCTCAGCCCCAAAAAAAAGCCCATCCGAAGATGGGCAAAAATCCCTAGCATGTGTACATCAATCAAAGGCGATGCTAATTTATAGATCGAATGATTTACCAATAGTGAAATACATACCATCTGAATCGATATCACTATCAGTGCTCACATAAGCAACACCGAAATCTAGACCTTGGAAAGAAGTGCCGTAACCAAGTTCCGCATAATCACCATCGTAATCTTTACCGTAAGTACCTAGAGTCAGATATGCACCCTCATACTCACCAGTTAGAGCGATGAATGTGTAATCATCATCTGTAGCATCAGCGGAAGTATCATCGTCTTCTGTACCGAAGGTAGCTTCTAGGCTCAAGAACTCATAACCGAAGTTAAAGTTGATCTCGTGGAATGAAATATCAGCTTCTTTATAAAAATAACCGGTATAACCTACGCTATAAGAAATATCGCCGAATTCACCTGCATAGCCACCGTAAATGTCATACTCAAGCTCATTATCATCACTAGTTGCTGGATCTGAAGCATCTGTAGGGTTTTCAAAGCCTGCAACCCAAACACCTGCGTAAAGACCATTATCAGCTTCATAATCCAAACCACCACTCATCATCGGTCCCTCAGACAGATCGTAGCCACGGAAGTAGTATTCACTGGAAGCACCAATATTTGCAGATAAGCCAGCCTGCGCCATAGCTGAAGCAGATAGTAGACCCACAGCGATCAAAGATTTAGTAGTAGATTTAACCATGATATTGTCCCCTCAAAATAATATTTCATAATTACCACTCATAAAGCACGCCACGTGCCAACTAAAATATTATCTTTAAAAACAGTAAGTTAAGTAAAAGCCATATATTTTACCTCTACCGCCCACCAATCCATGCACCAAAGTTGATCCTGGTTTTGTGCACCTGCACCAAACACAAGCACAAGCACAATCCAGATGTGGCGACTTTAGATATAATCAAAACATGACTAAAGAAGATCATTTAATTTAAACGCAATACCTTTTGTAGGCTGCATTTCAGAAATTGAAAACTAAGGCCTAAAAGGCATTTATGAGTGAGGGTTAGGTAACCGTGGCTACTAATATAAATATACATTCTGCTATAGGCGTAGACCTTCAATCACCAGACCTAGGGCGTTTTTATAAACGGAATGGTCATAAGGGGCGCATTCAACCGGATGATCGCTGTATCTGGCTAACAAGAGATAAGGAAATAATCGCTGCGGCAAGGCTCTCAACTATCCCAGAGCATCATTTCTCAGCGCAACGCAAGACAGTCCTCCTGAGAGGATTGTGGGTAGATAAGCAACAAAGGAGCCTAGGACTAGGCAGCTATTTGTTGAAAGAGATTTGTACAAAACAGATAAACCTAGATGTTTATCTTTTTTGCTTTGCCTATGAGGAAATAGCACCCTTCTACCAAAAACACGGTTTTAAAGCTGCGGCTGATTCAGCACCTACCTATCTACGACAAAAACAAAAAGACTATTCCAGCAGAGGTAATGCAACTCAGCTTATGTTTTACAGTAAATAAGGAACATCTGTGAGTTCACACTCAATAAACACACTTTGTTCTAACCAATCAGCCACAGAACCCTCAGATTCAGAAAGAAAATCCCTTATATCACCAGAGACCCCGGCTGGTAAAATCATGGGGAAAGGCAATATTTCACCCTGGTGGGTAGATATAACCGTCATATGAGGCAACCTTGCAGAGTGATCCAAAAGTTGCGAGTAATGCTCGTTAGTAAACCGATCATCTGCCCCAGATAACACTAAAAAATGGCTATCCGACTGCCCCGATAGAACCTTATGAAGGTCTGATAAAAAACCTTTAGGAGAAGCGTCTACATAAATAATCGGCAAGGACAAATCTTCGATTTGAGGCTGATTGCTATCCGCCAACAATATAACCGAGGTGATTTCTTGAGGCAGCTGTTCTAAAACATACTCAATACAGCGCAAGCCAATATCATAGCGTGTCGCTGCAGAGCATCCTTCACTATCCAAGTCTCCACCGATATAAACAATCGCGTTAACATCCATCTGTTTAAAGAACCTCATGGTTAGGTTAAAGCCGTTATAAGTATAACCAGTGACAATAATTTCGCTTATTTTCTACATGCAGAAGCTAACGCCACAGTGTTATTGCCCTAAAATCACTGGTAATATTTCGCTCTATTACCGCCTCAAAAGGGCCGGTACTTTTCACATTCTGTGTACTTAATCATCTGGTTGTGATCCAACCAAGAGGTAAAATCATATGACTGCTTTCTCTCACTCATCTTCACTCCCTTTTCTTCGAGTCAGCCAAGACAAAACCTTTGATAGTTGGATTGCTAAATCCTAAAGCCATAGCAGATTATCAATGGCTTCATAATGGAAGCTTTGATCTCTAAGCAAAAGGCTTTAATTCTTATTCTTTCAGTATTACCCAATGCTCTGTCGCTGGCTCCCTATGTCGATAGAGATGTTTCAGGAATTGTAATGACTATTTTTAACCACTCGGAATTCGATCAACATCAACAGATCGTCTTTTGTAATGACCCAGAAACAGGCCTAAAAGCAATAATCGCTATTCATAACACCCAACGCGGCCCAGCTTTAGGCGGGTGCCGAATGTGGAATTACGCTAACGACGAAGAAGCACTAACCGATGTACTGCGTTTATCCAAAGGGATGACTTACAAATCAGCTTTGGCCAACCTAGCTTTAGGTGGCGGTAAGTCAGTTATTATTGGCGATCCTCGCAAGCACAAAACCAAAGAGCTCCTAGCAGCAATGGGACGTTTTTTAGAACGAACGGGGAACCAATATATTGCTGCTGAAGATTCGGGGACATCCGTACCTGATCTAAGAATCATCGGACAAAATACGGATAATGTTGCAGGGGTGACAGAACATCTAGGTATCGATGGCCAACCCTCTAACGGCGATCCATCACCGGCAACGGCATACGGAACATTTATAGGTTTAAAAGCAGCCGTAAAGCATCGACTAAACATCACTGATCTCAAAGGACTTAAAGTCGCGATACAAGGTGTTGGGAACGTGGGGTACCGCCTAGCTGAATACCTCCATAAAGAAGGCGCCAAGCTATTTGTCAGTGATATCAATCCAGAGCAAGTAGAAAAGGCAGTGAACGAGCTGGGAGCTAAGGCAGTCCCACTAGACCAAATTCTGCTGCAGGAGGTTGATGTAGTCGCTCCTTGCGCATTAGGTGCTAGCTTGAATGATGAAACCATCCCACTTATCAAAGCAAAAGTCATTGCTGGTGCAGCTAATAACCAGTTAGCACGCCCTCAACACGATCATGACTTACATGATCGTGGCATTCTCTATGCACCAGATTACGCCATCAATGCAGGCGGGATCATTGATATATCCTATGAGCGCAGCGGATATGACGTAGAAAAAGCCAAGGCACATATTGAAAGTATCGGAGATACACTCAACGAAATCTTTAATCGTTCGACAAAGGAAAATCGCCCTACGGGTGAAATTGCAGATGAACTTGCAGTGGAACGTTTGAGCTAACTCTAACCATCAAGCTACACCCAGAAGCTGGCATTAAATGATGTCAGCTTTCTTTCACATCCCCCTTTTTTGTTTCACACTCCCTTATAAGAATCAGGATCAGCCCCCACCTCCTCCTCATAAAACGCTACAATTTTATTGATCTAGATCAATATTTATCTCGTATTAAGGACAAATACTGTTAGGGGTAACATTATGATTTCTGCAGAAGCTGCTGCCGTTCGAGACCAACTCATAGAAAAAGGATTAGAGACCCCCACCATCGAATCCCCTCTAACCCAAGACGAAAAGTACGAACGAATAAAAGGGCTTATGACTGAAGTTGCGAGCACCTTAGGTCTTAACCTAGAAGATGATAGTTTACGAGAAACACCCCATCGCGTAGCGAAGATGTATGTGCATGAGATTTTCTCTGGTCTGGATTATAAGAATTTTCCAGCGATAGCTATGATCGAAAACAAAATGGATGTGGACGAGATGGTCAAAGTCCGCGACATCAATCTCGTAAGCTCCTGCGAACACCATTTCGTGACTATAGATGGCACAGCAAAAGTAGCCTATATCCCTAACAAAAAAATCATCGGCTTATCAAAGATCAACCGCCTCGTTAGATTCTTTAGCCAACGCCCGCAAGTTCAAGAAAGGCTTACAAAGCAAATTCTTATTGCGCTTCAGACTCTACTAGAAACAGATAACGTTGCTGTTTCTATCTCAGCAACACATTACTGCGTCAAATCTCGCGGCATCATGGATGTCAATTCAGCAACTGAAACCACTGCACTCGGCGGCATCTTCAAGACTAACGAACGTACAAGAGCAGAGTTTTTAACATAAGTAGGTGATAGCGATGAAACTTCAGATAGAAGATATACATGACCTTGAACCGATAGATAAAGTTGTTATTCACTCACTGGATTGGATGCTTTATCAAGTGACAGTAGAAGCAGAAGGGCAAAAACGCCTCCTATATCAAGGTGACTCTCCTTTTAAAACTCGCAGTTTGCTTGAGATACAAGAGATCTTCCAATTTGTCGATGTTGAGCACTATACACTTCGCAGACCCAACAGCGCTTATGACGAAATGGTCGGACAGCCTCCAAGCGTTTTCCCAGATAGTTTTGAAACCTCTCTACCTTGGAAACAAATTGCCAACACACGTCACTAATACGGATATCAGAAAAGATGGTAAACAAATCAAAACCAATCCTTATCACTGGCGTAGGCAAACGTATCGGGTTTGCATTGTGCAAGCATTTTATACAGCACGGCATCCCTGTTATTGGAACCTATAGAACCTATTACGATAATTTAGAAGAGATCTCTGATGCCGACCTGATTGAGTGTGACTTTTATAAACAAGAAAAACTCAATCATCTTATCGACCATGTAAAAAGTAACTACACCAGCCTCAGGGGCATTATTCACAATGCTTCAGATTGGCTACCTGAAACCAGTAAGCATTCTCCTGAAGACATCTTCAACAAAATGATGATGATCCATGCTGGCGTTCCTTACCAACTCAATTTGGCACTAAAGCCCCTGCTGGAAAATTGCGAATCTACTACCAACATCATTAATATTACTGACTATGTTGTCGACAAAGGTAGCGATAAACATATCGCTTATGCTGCGAGCAAAGCGGCACTGAGCAATATGACCTTATCCTTTTCATCTCTTCTCGCACCAAAGGTCAAAGTAAATGCTATCGCTCCCTCATTGATCATGTTTAACCCTGAAGACGACAGTGGTTATAAAGCTAATGCGTTAGACAAATCCCTTTTAAAAATTGCGCCTGGTACTGAAGAGATAATCAAAGCGGTAGATTATCTACTAGATAGCAAATATATGACAGGCAGGACATTGTCTTTAGATGGTGGCAGACATATCCGTTAGATAATTGCGCATTAGGGGAGTATCTCTGCACCATCCCATGCAAATACTCTCCCGCTTTGTTCAGGCCGTAGCGTCTCTATGACACTTAACAAATAGCTAGCAGATTGCTCAGGAGTAAATAACTTTTCTGCTGGAACCTTAGTCTGAAATGGCTGGGACAACATTGTGTTCACTGTGCCTGGATGCAATCCAACGGTGATAGACTGAGGAAGTTTTCTCTGTGTCTCTATCGATAAGGTTTTTAGAAGCATATTCAGAGCACTTTTACTGGCTCTGTAACCATACCAACCACCCAAGCGATTATCACTTATACTGCCCACTCGAGCAGAAATCACAGCAAATACAGCTTTGCCCTTTTTATTAAGCAAAGGAACAAGCTGCTGCGCAATTAACATAGGCGCTGTAGCATTAATATGGAAAAGCTTTTGGAAGTTTTCCATATTAATCTGGCTGAGGCGTTTTTCAGGCTGAGTTTGCTCATCATGGAGGAGTCCAGAACAAACCAAGACCAAATCAAGTTCTATGCTTTCTAGAAGCACGCCCAATTGAGAAATGCTCTTTTCCGAATAGAGATCGACATAACCATAAGTTACCTTGTCTTTGTATAACTCTATTGACTTTTCTGCTGACAAACGTGAAAAAGCAAATATATGCCCAACATCAGGATCTTGAAGAAGCTGCTTAATCAGTGCTGATCCTATTCCACCTGTTGCACCGATTAGGACTACATTTTTATGTCTGTTGTTTACACTATTCATACAGACTAATACGACTAAAACATTTGAACCGATCAAAGGGTTTTGCCGTAATAGATGAATAAATCCGCGATGAACAAACACTATGTTGCAAGAATCAAAAGCTAAACCGATCGTATTTTTCGACGGTGGTTGCCCTCTATGTAAAAAAGAGATTAATCATTACCAACGAGTAGATACTGATAGTTCTATTGAATGGGTGGATATCTATCTAAATCCAGAGCGCTTATCTGATCACAACATAGAACTAAACGCAGCGATGGAGAGGCTTCATAGTATCAATAGAGATGGAACAACCATCACAGGTGTCGCAAGCTTCCTCTTAATTTGGGAAAATCTGCCGCGTTATAAAAAAATTGCTAGTGTAATAAAAGCCCTAAAATTAGAGCCCTTATTAGAGTTTATCTACACACGCTTCGCAGCATGGCGTATTAGAAAACGCTGCGATGATCAATGCTCACCAATATCGAGAAACTAATCGATTCATATCAATTGAAGCATTAAAGCGCGTCGCCATGAGATACAGTCCAGCCATTTTTCGATGAAGGAAAAGTATATCCGGTGGTGGTGAGTGCCATGCATCAGGGTCACTGCTCATCGAGAGGCCTTTATCTCTAATCTTCTCTGCCAATTGAGAACCAGAAAAATCATAGCTTCCTTTAAATCTCAAAGGCTCAGTCGCAAGAACAAAGATATCTAAAACGACATCGAGATTTTTTACTTCCTTTCCCTGAACAAAAAAGCCCAGCTTATCTAATGCCGAGGCCAACGCGTTTCGATCTTCGAAAGTAGCTGCTCGCAATGCTTCTTGATAGTTATCAACAAAGGTCCAATCGAACTCACGCGTCGCCCCAAAGTCCAATAACACTAACTGCTTACTCTCTAGGTTATAGAGAAAATTAGCTAAATTAGGGTCTGTTTGCACACAGCGATAGTCTAGAAATTCAGCAAAGAACAACTCCATCATCAAAGACATCACGCGATTCCGCTCTTCTTGAGAAGCGTAAGCTAATTTATCTATAGACTGCCCCTGCATGTAACTCATACAAAGGATTTGATCGGTCGAAAGGTCCTCATGATATGCAGGGAACATCAACTCTTCTCGCCGAGAGAAAGTAGCCATGTTCGCAGCGTAATTTCGTAGTTGCTGGCCTTCATGGCGATAATCCGCTTCAAGCTTTAACTGTCTCCGAGCTTCATCAACCAGTGGGGTTAGATCCAAGTCCTTGGGAATCAAGCCGCTGAAACGCAATAGTCCGAAAACATTATCTAGATCACTATCAATACTCTCTCGAACGCCAGGATATTGAATCTTGATCGCGAGCTCCCTATGATCCAGCGTTAAGCCTTTATGGACTTGCCCGATCGAAGCGGCTGCAATTGGCTTAAAACTAAAACGCTGGAATTGATCCTGCCACTCATCCCCCCAATTTTTTTCCAGTACATCTAATAACTGAACAGCTGGCATAGTGACCGCATCGGCTCTTAATCGCTCTAGCAATACAGCCATATCAGGCGGAACTAAACTCCCTGCATCCATCGAAAGCAATTGCCCAGCCTTCATAGCCGCACCACGCATAGTGGCCAGCTTATCTGCTAGCTGTTTTAAGTTTTTCTCGGAGATAAGGAGATCTCTTATTGCTGGTGATTTGCCTTGCATCAGCTCTTTACCACCATCCACCAGCATATTTCCGGCAACTTTGCTTGCTAGAACCCCTAACTTACTTAGTCGTGAGATCCTTGAGGTAGGAACCGCTTTTGTATTTTGATCAAACAACTCATCCATTAGGTAAATTCGCCTCAATAAGATTGACCAAACCTTTATCTAAAGGCCTAGTGAAGCTTTTGAAATTAGCGATCAATTCACCTTCGGGAGAGATAAGATATTTATGGAAATTCCATCCGGGGTACTGCCCATCTGCCAAACTTGCTAAGTGCTGATAAAAAGGATGGGCCTTGCCCTTAACAGCGTGAACTTTCTCAAACATCGGGAATTCAACGCTGTAGGTTAAGCGGCAAAAATTAAGGATCTGCTTTTGAGTACCTGGCTCTTGACCGGCAAAATCATTAGACGGAAAACCTAGTACGACAAAACCCGAGGAATTATATTTCCGGTAGAGCTTCTCAAGGCCATCATACTGTGGCGTAAAAGCACATTTGCTTGCAGTATTAACCACGAGTATGAGCTTTCCAGAATATGCTTCGCATAGGTTTTCATATTGATCTTGACCTAGTCGCTTAAAGCGGTAGTTAAGCAGATCGGGACATGCCTGACCTTGTTCAACTTCAACAAGCTCTGCTGAGGCTGGCCTGATAAACAGCAACGAGCAAAATAGAAACATGATGATTGAAGATACAGCCCAATTCATAGCTTTCCTCCGGATTCCTTTCCAAATGCATACGAACAAAGTAAGCATACGGATTATGCAACCTAGGTAAAGAGCATATCGGCTGTTTATATCACTCTACGAAAAGAGGGGCCGTGAGAACTGAAACCTTCTGGGTCGACTGAAAATAAGGGGCTCAGAAACGAAAAAACCGACTTAGAATTAACTAAATTGGCTTAATCTGAATTTGGTAGCGGGGGCTGGATTTGAACCAACGACCTTCGCCCGGGGTTACAAGAGCTGAGCCCGACGAGCTACCAAGCTGCTCCACTCAAATTACCATACCCGAGAAACGAAAAAACCGACCTAGAATTAACTAAATCGGCTTAATCTGAATTTGGTAGCGGGGGCTGGATTGGTACCAACGACCTTCGCCCGGGGGTACAAGAGCTGAGCCCGACGAGCTACCAAGCGGCTCCACTCAAATTACCATACCCCAGAAACGAAAAAACCGACTTAGAATTAACTAAATCGGCTTAATCTGAATTTGGTAGCGGGGGCTGGATTTGAACCAACGACCTTCGCCCGGGGTTACAAGAGCTGAGCCCGACGAGCTACCAAGCTGCCCACTCAAATTACCATACCCCAGAAACGAAAAAACCGACTTAGAATTAACTAAATCGGCTTAATCTGAATTTGGTAGCGGGGGCTGGATTTGAACCAACGACCTTCGCCCGGGGTTACAAGAGCTGAGCCCGACGAGCTACCAAGCTGCTCCACTCAAATTACCATACCCGAGAAACGAAAAAACCGACCTAGAATTAACTAAATCGGCTTAATCTGAATTTGGTAGCGGGGGCTGGATTGGTACCAACGACCTTCGCCCGGGGGTACAAGAGCTGAGCCCGACGAGCTACCAAGCTGCTCCACTCAAATAACCATACCCCAGAAACGAAAAAACCGACTTAGAATGAACTAAATCGGTTTAATCTGAATTTGATAGCGGGGGCTGGATTTGAACCAACGACCTTCGCCCGGGGTTACAAGAGCTGAGCCCACGAGCTAACAAGCGGCTCCACTCAAATTAACAAACCCCAGAAACGAAAAAACCGACTTAGAATGAACTAAATCGGCTTAATCTGAATTTGGTAGCGGGGGCTGGAATGGGACCAACGAACTTCGCCCGGGGTTACAAGAGCTGAGCCCACGAGCTAACAAGCGGCTCCACTCAAATTAACAAACCCCAGAAACGAAAAAACCGACTTAGAATTAACTAAATCGGTTTAATCTGAATTTGGTAGCGGGGGCTGGATTTGAACCAACGACCTTCGCCCGGGGTTACAAGAGCTGAGCCCACGAGCTAACAAGCGGCTCCACTCAAATTAACAAACCCCAGAAACGAAAAAACCGACTTAGAATTAACTAAATCGGTTTAATCTGAATTTGGTAGCGGGGGCTGGAATAGGACCAACGAACTTCGCCCGGGGTTACAAGAGCTGAGCCCACGAGCTAACAAGCGGCTCCACTCAAATTAACAAACCCCAGAAACGAAAAAACCGACTTAGAATGAACTAAATCGGCTTAATCTGAATTTGGTAGCGGGGGCTGGATTTGAACCAACGACCTTCGGGTTATGAGCCCGACGAGCTACCAAGCTGCTCCACCCCGCATCAACGTGGCGCGTATATTATAGATGCTTACCCTAAACCACAAGCCTTTTTTTCAGATTATTTTCAAATAGATAGAAAGCCGCACTTACGCGCCATCTTCAGCCGCTTCTCTCAAAGCCCGTTCTCGGCGTATAAGCTCTTTTTGCAAACTTACGACTAACTCAGATAGAGCCATATGAGCTTTATCTGACAAACCTTCAAATTCAGCGCCACAACGACCTTTGCCACAGAATGAAACCTTTAAGCGTGGTTTTAAGCGGTATTTTTTATGCGTTTTGAAAAGAATAGCGACATCTTCTAAATAACCCGAAAAGGTTTGATCCGTTTTGAAGGCCACACCAGTTGCAGAGATATCCAAGAGCTCAACCGTCGTCTCGCCAATCGTCATTTTAACCTGACCACTTGAAGCAGCTCGAAAAGCTTGGCGACGGTTTTCCTCTTCAGAAAGTTCTAACTCTATAGGTATCTTCACTGCGCCGCCCTTTTCTCTAACACAAACTCCAATCGACGATTTTCTGCTCGCCCTCTCAATGTAGAATTCGACGATACAGGCACCGAATCGCCATATCCCGTTGCCGTGACTCGATCCACCTCTAAACCACCACGCACCATATATCGGAGCACATTAGTAGCACGTATAGCAGACAGATCCCAGTTAGAAGGGAATCTTGGAGTTTGGATAGGAATATTATCGGTATGACCATTAATACTCAGCTTAAGATCTGGGTTTTTCTTTAATGTAAGCACCACAGAATCCAGAACCGTCATCATCTCTGTATTAAACTCAGCAGAACCTGACGGAAATAGTACATCACCTTTAATTTTGATGGTCACTTTGCCATCTTTAGGCGTTCCAACTTCAACGGCATCAGTAGCCGCAGCAATTTGAAATTGCTGATTAATTTCGTGAGTTAATTTCGTCAACTCGGAATCAATCGCTACATTTTGAGATTCAGCTTCATTCTCATTCGGCTTTTCAGCATCTTTCTCTGCAATATCTGTCGCAGGTAGAGATTCTTCTATCTCCTCAGGTATCTCAGTTTTAACTGGAGCATTATGAGGAAGGTCAATAATACTGTTCGCTCCATCATCCCCCTGAAAAGCATCATTCAGCGATCTGATGGTTTTTTCAAAACGTTCAGCTTCGACACTTGATAGAGAAAACAACAACACGAAGAACACCAACAGCAAAGTCATTAGATCAGCAAAGGTATAGATCCAGCTTGCGCCCTCTTCTTCCTCTACTAATGTTTTTTTAGAGTTCATTTAGATCTCCCGACTACTTTTTCTTGCCTATCGCTACTTTTTTTCGCTGAGCAGCAGGAATGTAAGACGAAAGCTGTTCGTATACATGCATATAGTGGTCATTAGTCAGTATGCTAATACACCCTTCTCGTATTATTTCTAAATTAGTCACTTCCAATAGCGTCCTAGATTTCAGTTTTCCTGCTATAGGTAGGAATACCATTGTCGCTAATAGGGAGCCGTAAAACGTTGTTAAAAGCGCAACAGCCATAGCTGGACCGATTGCTTCAGGGTTATCTAAAACACTCAGCATTTGAATGAGGCCGATTAGCGTACCTAACATCCCAAACGCCGGAGAATAAGCCGCCATTTTCTTAAAAACATCTTGAGTGGCATGATGACGAGAAACTAATGAGTCGATCTCGTTTTGAATGGTATTACGGATAACCTGCTCAGAAGCAGCTTCGGCCATCAACATACAAGCACGTTTTAATACAGGAGAGGAGCTTTCAACATCACCCAGCTTTAACAAACCGTGACGATGACTGATACGGCTCAGTTCAAGCATAGTATCAATCATTTCCTGTGGATTTGTCTTATCTTGTGTAAAAACAATAAATGCGCCCTTAAAAGAGTTAAGTACATCTTTAAATTGCACTGTCAGCAAAGTTGCCGCTATCGTGCCCCCAGCAACAATCATCATGCCAGGCACGTTTACGAACACATCGGCACTACCGCCCATAATGATGGCAGATATAATTAGCGCTAGGCCTGAAATTATTCCTAACAGTGATGCAAAATCCATTAGATCTCTCTCTTTAAACTACGCATTGCTTATGATCTGAGAGTACAATCTACACTCTCTTGAATCAAAGTACATTACATACCCACAAAAAACGTGATGATAACTTCCAACTTATCAAATTCTTCGCCACGTTGTTATATCGGCCTAACTCAATGGCAACATGCAGCATGGCAAGATAACTGTCTAGTGCGCAGCAGCCATATTCATGTGCTACATGCTTATACGCGCCATTTTAGTAGTGTAGAAGGAAACTCAACGTTTTACGGCTTACCTAAACAAAGTACCGTTGAACAATGGTACAAAGAATCTTCAGAGCAATTTCGTTTTTGCTTTAAATTCCCACAAGAGATCAGCCATCTCCGGCAACTTACTCACTGTAAAAATGAAACACAGCAGTTCTTCGAGCGACTCGCTCCGTTGCAAGAAAAGCTAGGTTTACTCTGTATACAATTACCTGCTGCTTTTGCCCCTGATTATCTAAACAATCTGGAAAACTACCTAAAATCACTCCCCGCCGATTGGCAGTATGCGGTAGAAATTCGTCATCCCGAGTTTTTCCAAAAAGGAGATGCCGAGCAACAGCTCAACCAGCTGTTGGTTTCTCAAAACTGTAATCGCATTAGTTTTGATACCCGTTCCCTGTTTGCACACCCCGCAGAGGATACGGTTAGCCTCAAAGCTAAAGAGCACAAACCTCAACTCCCTGTGCATGCTATTTCAACTGGGCAATCCCCTATGATTCGCTTTATCACACCTTTAGATTGGCAATGGGGAGCGCCTTACCTTGATCCATGGATTAGTAAAGCGATCATTTGGATACAACAAGGCAAAACACCTTATTTCTTTTTCCACACACCAGATAATGCCGAAGCGCCGCAACTTGCCGCTTACTTTGTGGAGAAGCTTGAAGCAGCCCTTCCCGGCTGTTGTTTATTCACACCATGGCAAGAACCGAGTCGTCAGCAGAACGCCCTATTCTAAAAGGGGCCTTTTACTTACCCCTGTGCTTCAGACAACAGCTCTTGATTGAACCAAACGCCTTATTGCCCCCAGCGATTATGGCTTTGTAATAGGTAAGCCAACTCTTCCGGCGTGGAGCTACGCCCAAGGACTTCATTACGATGCGGAAAGCGGCCAAATCGCTCTATCTGCTGATGATGCTGACAAGCAAAATCCAACCAGTTTTCTACTTGTAGCTTTTTTTCACCTGCCACTTCTAACAGCATCTGCTCAAAGCTACTGACACACAACTTCTGCATTTGCAGGTTTTCAGCATGCTCTAATGGCATATAGAAAAAGGTGCGTTCGACAAACTCTAATGCTTGATCATGTCCTTGAGTACGTCCACTTAGGCACAGTTGTAGAGCCTGGCTGTCACCGGCAAAAGCATCGGCAGAGCCTCGGTAAATTGTGCGAGTAAATTGATCTAATAATAGAATCAGTGCCAATCGCCCACGCGGTGTTTCCGCCCACGCATCTAAATCACCACGCAAAGCCTGACGAACTTGATGTCCAAACAACTCAGTAATCAAACGATCATTTTCTGGTGATCCAGCCCACCAAAGTTCTGAACGATCACATACTGTAAAACCGCCTTCTATTTGGCCGAACCAAAAACCTAAAACTTCATCAATCTTTTCAATCATATAAAAATCAATAAGTTAAAATTACAATGTTAAGGGTAGCCTATTTTTGGACAAATCAGTCAAAACATCGCTTTTGAATAAAGAGCTCTTGATAGAAAAAACCTTGTACATAATCAATACCCAGCTTGATTGCTGTGGCCAAATCTTCAGCTGACTCAACCCCTTCCAATACCGTTTTTTTACCACTAATACGTGCAAAACCGATGACACTTTTAATCAACAACTGCATATTTTCAGTCAGATCATCACGTAACCAACTACGATCAAACTTTATGTAATCCACTTCACTCAGGATATTCATCGCAATCATACTGCCTGGTGCACCTACATCATCTAGTGCAATCGCAATCCCTTGTTTGCGCATTAATTCAGACACATCATTACTGATTTTGGCATCATTGACGTCGGTATTTTCGATCAATTCGATTACTAGATCGCTATTGCCTTTAAGCAAATTCACCATCGCATTTTGACCCGAACCATCCGCATCAGTGCATACGGAAAAAGCATGTGGATCGAGATTCAGAAATAGCGCCACGCCCTCAGGACGATAGCGCATCTGTAGGCGTTTAAGCTGAAGTTCTACTTGTGCCAACATAAGAGGACTGTCATGCAAAACCTGAAAAACATCTAAAGGAGGGATTGCTCGACCATCTGCATGATAAAATCGTGCTAATGCCTCATACCCAAGAATATCCCCCGTATGCGCATCTATTAAGGGTTGATATTCCACACCAAATCTTTGCTGCTCAACTAAATCTAACAACTCTAAACTACTACCGCTGACAACATTCAAACTACAATTTAGCAAAGCTTATATTCCACAAATCTAAACAATAATCAATATCAATTCCATTAACAAAGATAACAAATACTCAATAATTTCTCTAGCTTCGCTGATAATAAATAGCCATCAACAATAACGTGCACCTAGGTTAAGTTGATGAATATATAGAATACGAACAAAGAAGCTTCCCTGTTTTCTTATCACGAGCGAACCGCTACATTAGTGGAAAGGCCCAAAGCTAATTAGGATCAAATTATGCAGCGTCTCATTTTAGTATTAGTGATTGTTTGTATTGGCGTAGCTGGATATCTGTTTACACAGAAGGAACCAACGACAGATCAAGTTGAAACTACCGATATTAAGACTTCTTCCTCGACACAACAGGAAGCCCGCCAACATATTGATCGCCTAACATCAGGGCAAGAAAGTCCGATTAAAATAGAGCAAGCGAGTAATTTTGTAACGGCTGAGCAGCTTCTTAAACTTCCGCCGGTAAAAACATCAACACAAGCAGAAATTTTGGAAGAAAGCGGGAACACTGAAGGCAATGACGCAACAACAGAAGCCCAAGGTGAAACTTTTGCCGTGAGCAGTCACCTGAGTGTGATAAAAACAGGAAAGAACGAAAAAAAATCTAACGCTACTGTCGCTGATACAGCCTTGGTCGCAACTCAACAAATCAAGCTGCTGGAGTTATTAGACGATCCCGATAACTCTGCACAGAAAGTCTACTTTATTCATGCCGTTAATGAGGGGGATGATGAAGGCTTATGGGGAATCATCCAACACGGCCTCATGCGCACCTTTACTGAAGGGCTTTCTTTACCGGGTTTAGGGGAGAAAGTTTCAGTAGATATTCCGAAAGACGCTGATGAAGCTTTAGGTGATAAACGTAGCTCCTTTTTAGGTCAGGTATTAAAAGCCAAAGTAGATCAGACCTATATCTACAACTACCAAAAAGGAATCTTAGGTGAGAACCCCAATTTAATTAAACCCGGCCAGCAGTTAGTTATTGTTACATTTACAGAACAAGAGCTGATCGGCATTTACCACCACTTTATCAATCTGTAAGGCTCTGTGATGATCGATTTATACACTTGGGGTACTCCCAACGGGCGAAAAATATCCATTATGCTGGAGGCCCTGCGCCTTCCCTATCGAGTCCATCCAGTTAATATTTTAGAAAAAGAGCAATTTGAACCTGCTTTCAAAGCGATTAGTCCGAATAGCAAAATCCCTGCACTAATCGATGATGAAGGCCCAAACGGCGAAACAATCCAACTGTTTGAGAGCGGCGCTATTTTAATTTATTTAGCTGAAAAAGCCGGTGAATTTATCCCCTCAGACCCACAAGCCCGCCTAGAGTGCCTACAATGGTTAATGTGGCAGATGGGTGGTTTTGGTCCATTTTTAGGGCAAGCACATCACTTTAATCGTTTTGCACCTGATGCTTCGGACTATGCTAAACAACGCTACAACAATGAAGCACAGCGACTATGGCAAACCCTAGATACACAACTATCAAATAAACAGTTTGTGATTGGGGATGAACTATCAATTGCAGATTTCGCCATCTACCCATGGGCTATGCGTTATGAGTGGCAACATGTAGACCCTGACAAGTTCCCATTCGTGAAAGCTTGGATGGAACGGATGGGCCATATTGAATTCGTCCAGAGAGGTATGCAGATTCCATGATCGCCAGCCGTATCATTGGCCATAGGGGAGCTGCACATTTAGCTCCCGAGAATACCTTAGCGGGTATTCAAATGGCCGCTGAATGCGGTGTAACTTGGGTCGAGCTAGACACCACTCTCCTCGGAGATTCAACGCCTGTTTTATTTCATGATGCTCATTTAGATCGCTGTACTAATCAGCAAGGACCATTAAGCGCCCTAAGCTTTGATGCCTTACCTTTGCTGGATGCTGGCAGTTGGTTCCACCCGGAATGGATAAATGAACCTATGCCCCACCTTTCGGATGCTCTTAGGCTTTGCCAAGAACTGCAGCTGGGCCTGAACCTAGAGATAAAGCCTTTCGATTTAGAGCCGGATCTCGTTGCAGAAAGAGTCTTTGAGCAGATCAGCGTCTATTGGCAGGCCCCCGAGAAGTTGATTATCAGTTGTTACAACTTTGACCTGCTGAGCGCTTATAAGGCGCTAAACCCTCAAGCCCAAATAGGCCTGCTTTATGACCACCTACCAGAACTATGGCAGCTTAAAGCCGAGATGCTAGATGCAGTCAGCCTTCATTGTGACGCCAACCTAATCACCCAAAGTGATGTACAAGTGATCAAACAAGCAGGTTACGAGCTCTACTGCTATACCTGTAACTACCCCACTCAAGCTGCGGTGCTTTTTGACTGGGGTGTTGATGGAATCTTCACCGATAATCCGCCGTTAATGCGATCCTACATCCCCTCGAATCATTTAAGCAATGCCTTTGCCTCCCTTTAACTAACAAGACGGTTTTCGCGGTAATCAGTCAACGCTTGTTCGATTTCAGCCATTGTATTCATCACAAAAGGACCATACTGGACCACGGGTTCACCAATAGGCTTGCCTGCCAAGATCAACATACGGCTATCACTTTGTGCTTTGATAACAACGCCTTTACCTTCAGACAGTTCAGATACTTGGTGTTGATCAATTAGCTCCCCAGCGACCTCAGCTTCGCCTTCAAAAAGGTAGATCGCAGCGTTATGCGACTCTGGCAATGGCAACTCAATCTCCTTATCAGCGTCGAGCTGCAAGTCACAATACATTGGTTCTGTAGCACTGTTTTGAACAGGCCCTTTTAATGCTTGGCCTTCCAAATTTATTTCACCTGCCACAACCTTCAATTGATAGCCTTCACCGATCAATTGTGACACCTCTTCAGGTTCAATATTTTGATAAGAAGCCGGTTGCATCTTTTCTGCAGCAGGTAGGTTTATCCACAACTGAAAACCACGCATCAAACCGTCTACACGCTGAGGCCGCTCTTCATGGATTACCCCTCTGCCAGCTTTCATCCATTGCACACCGCCCGCTCGTAGATCCCCTTCATTGCCCATATGGTCACGATGAATCATGTGCCCATCCAACATATAGGTCACGGTTTCAAAACCACGATGTGGATGAGGCGGAAAGCCAGCCAGATAATCGTCTGGATTCTCCGATGAAAATGCATCCAACATCAGAAAAGGATCAATCCGAGTAGCCTCGCTTCTACCTATGCTGCGCTTCAGCTTAACCCCAGCACCATCCATACTGTCTCTTGCTGGGATAATACGTTTAATACTACGCAGATTGTCTAACTTACTCATAACGCCTCCCGACCATGTGGTGCAGTTAAATCAAATGCAGGACCGACAGAAATCACACCCGTCGGATTAATCGTACGGTGGCTGCGGTAGTAGTGGTGCCTGATGTGATCCATATCTACCGTTTCGGTGATATTAGCCATCTGGTAAATCTCGCGTAGATAGCCTGATAACGCTGGATAATCGGCAATTCGACGTAGATCACATTTAAAGTGCGTCACATACACAGGATCAAAACGAACCAAGGTTGTGAATAAACGCAGATCAGCTTCAGTAAATTGGTTACCCACTAAAAAGCGCTGTTGTGACAGGCGCTCTTCCAACTGATCCAAGGCTGTGAATAACTCAACTACGGCAGCATCATAAGCCGTTTGCGAGGTAGCAAAGCCCGCTCTATAAACACCATTATTTACTTTGTCGTAGACCCTAGTGTTGATCTCATCAATCTGAGAACGAAGAACTTCAGGGTAAAAGTCTCCTGCCTTTGCACCAATATCATCAAAAGCACTGTTAAGCATGCGAATAATTTCGGATGACTCGTTATTCACAATGGTATGGGTCTGCTTATCCCATAACACTGGGACAGTCACACGTCCGCTATAGTTTGACTCTGCTTGGGTATACACTTGATGGAGATAATCATGTCCGAATAAGCTATCACCCGTACTCGCCGCAAAATCACTCTCGAACGACCAGCCATGTTCAAACATGAGCGGGTGCACTACATCAACCGAAATATGATCGGCCAGCCCTTTTAACTCACGCATAACTAACGTGCGATGCGCCCATGGGCAAGCAAGAGAGACATAGAGATGATAACGACCAGTTTCAGCTTTAAAGCCTGCTTTACCACTCGGCCCAGCGCTACCATCTTTAGTTACCCAGTTACGAAACTGTGATGCATTGCGAACAAATTCACCTTTATTGCTCTTAGTGTCATACCACTGGTCATGCCACTGACCATCAATCAACAAGCCCATTGCCTATCTCCTTAATTAGTGGATAGCAGCAATCTGCTGGTTAGCTTTAGCTAAAGAGCTTTCGGCTAAATCACCCATGCTTAGCCCCTCAGCATAAATTACCTCACTCTCACTTAGGCCGATAAAGTTAAGGAACTGCTGCACAAAAGGGATCTGAAAGTCATGGCCCTGATCACGATATAGACCACCACGTGTAGCCAATAGGTAAACGGGTTTACTAGCAATCAAACCAACCGGTCCCTGCTCGGTATATTTAAATGTCACTCCTGCACGAGCAATCAAATCGAAATAAGCTTTCATCTGCGTCGGTACGCCAAAGTTATACATTGGCACGCCCATCACAATCTCATCAGCAGCTTTTAATTCAGTAATAAATAGATCTGAACGAGCAACAATCGCTTGCTGTTCTGCACTGCGCTCATCGGCCGGTGTAGATAATGCCGTCATAACAGTCGCATCCAGATGCGGAACATCTTCGGCAACCAGATCACGGACAATCACTTGACCCTGTGGGTGCTTCTCTAACCACTGCTCAATAAACTTGTCAGCCAACTGACTTGATTTACCGCCGTTACCAAAAATGCTGGATTTAATATGTAGTAATGTAGCCATCGAATTCACCTTAAAAATCTGTTCTTTCGTTCTTACAGATCTGTCTCTGTAACTGATGGAACCATTCTCCTATTTAATTAAACGATTAAAAATAGCTATAATTTGCTCAATTCAATCGAAAAATTAGATACATAATGCCTCAAGTTACTCTGGAACAATGGCAAAGCCTCATCGCGGTGGTCGAAAATGGCAGCTACGCGAGTGCTGCTGAAGCGATGAACAAAAGCCAATCCTCCATCAGCTACGCGATTCAAAAGCTAGAGAGCACACTGAACGTGCAAGCTTTCAAGGTTGAAGGTCGCAAAGCAGTTTTAACTGCCGCAGGAAAATCCCTCTATCGCAGGGCACGGGTTTTAGTGGAAGAAGCACAACAGATGGAAAACTTAGCGAAGCAGTTTGCAGAGGGCTGGGAGCCGGATATTCGCATCGCTATGGATGCCCTATTTCCAGAATGGCTCATGCTAGATGTGATTGCTGAATTTACAGAACAGAGCCCCCTGACCCGAATCGAGTTTATCGAAACCGTGTTAAGTGGCACTGATGAAGCCTTACTTAGAAAAGAAGCTGATATAGTAATTGGATCACGCATACCTCCAGGTTTTATGGGCGACCCTATTTTAGATATCAGCTTTATAGCTGTAGCGACCCCAGAACATCCTCTTCATCAACTTAAACGCACTTTAGATCACAAAGACTTACGCCTTCATCGTCAATTAGTGATTAGGGACTCAGGTAGCAGAGATGTAGATTCAGGTTGGCTTGGTGCTGAACAGCGCCTCACCCTAAGCAACTTTACCACCTCAATCGCCGCTGCCTGCCGTGGCTTAGGTTATGCTTGGTATCCAAGCCTTAAAATCGAAAAGGAACTAGAACAAGGGCTACTCAAACCGCTCCCTCTAAATGCCGGTGCTAAGAAAAGTGTTCAGCTAAATATGATCTACGCGGAAGGAGATTATGCAGGGCCAGCAACGAAGTTATTTGGAGAGTTATTACAAAAACGCTTACAACGTTTGTAAGCGCTTATTGTCAAAGATAACCATCAAAGAGTTAGGCGATCACCACTCGATTTCGTCCCTGCTCTTTTGCTTGATATAAGGCACTATCAGCCTTCTTCATCCAGCTATCGAGCGAATCTGTAGTATGCAAAAAACTCACACCAATACTCACGGTACGCGAGACCAGCTCTCCCTGTTCTGTTTTGATATGGATACTGTTTAAACGTTGCCTTAAACGTTGAGCCGCTTCTAGCACTCGATCCTCATCTGCGCCTGTTAACAGTACGCCAAACTCTTCTCCGCCTAAGCGAAACCCCGCATCATCATGCCGACAAAATTGGCTGATAGACTTACCAACTGCTGCCAGCAACAGGTCACCTTTATCATGACCAAACTTATCATTTACTGATTTAAAGAAGTCGATATCTAACATCAGCAACGCAGGAACTGGATCACACTCATTATCCCAAGAAGTATCCATAACCTTAGGCATCATTTCAAAAAAGTAACGCCTGTTTAGAAGACCCGTTAATTGATCATGATTGGCCTTACTGCGCCAGTCATCGCGATCTTTATGAACCTGTTGGAGTAAGTCCCTGTAGTCCTGACTTAATTTAAACAAACCAATTGTCGCAAGCATCATCCCTATAGGATAAGCCGCATTTTCTATTAATTTTAACGTGCCGGCATGATCGAAAATAAATTCATCTAGTAAGTCAGCTGTATTGGCCATGGTTATGATGCCAAAACCACAGAGTAAATAGATATAGGTTCTAAATTGCAGTCCCGCATAAGCGATTGTAACAATCCAGAATTGAACAAGAACTAATAACAAAAGTTCTCCTGCTACATCCAAAAATTCTACTTCAGTGATTTTTGGAATTACCCCATCGTAAGACAATGCAACCACAGCGACCGCCGCTGGGCATAACAAGATGATACAAATTGAGATCCAAATTAAACGACTACTTTTTAGTTTAACCAACGGACACATTCTCTATCAAAATTAACAGTAATCTACACTGCTTAGCAGCACCCAACTAAAGTCTAACACCTTTCAAAAAAACGAGTATGACTGGGGTCAAAACGGCATTCAAATCACCCAGTTTCACTGTCTAGTTTTTAATCAAACCTTTTGATAGTATCTGCCAACCCTTTAGTATGACTTACCCCTATTATCCGAGAATTCCCAGCAATGATGCCGGTTATCATTTTATTTTTTTCGTTGTTATTAACCGAGAGCATCGCATCTAAGCTTATCGCGTCATTAAACTTAAATGCCGAATATTACTGGTTCGAAGCAGGGGCTAACGCATCTATTCTTGCGCTTGCTTCGCTGATCATTCTCAAATTTATCTTTGCTTATTATCGTCAGATTCAACCTTCCGAAAAAGTTAGGGAATGGCTGTTTCTTCAAGTAGGTCTCAGTGTTTTTGGGATAGAACTATCATTAGCTCTAGCGCAATCTATTATCAGTCTAGAACATTTAAACAATAGCCTACTGTTTGATTTAAAGTCTCTGGCTTTTGCACTTATTAGCTCAGTTGCGGTCTATATTTACGTGCTCTACCCCCATACAACTGCGTTAACCAATTTTTTAAACAAAATAGAGATTCGTTATACAACCTCCTATCTGTTTGGGGTTGTACTTTTATTGCTGTTTCTAATAAACGTCTATCAAACACAGTCCACAGCCCTAAAAGATAAGATCATCAAAAATGAAGCAGAACAGCTCGTTTTGATTGATAAAGCCTTAAGTTACCGAATGGCCGAAACGGTTTTAGATACTCGTACTCTCGCTTCACAACCAGACTTTGTAAGACACCTCTCTGGTAATGAAAACGCAGTAACCGAAGTTCAATTAGAGTTTAGGAATATTGTTGATATCAAACATAGTTACGATCAAATTCGCTTTATTGATGAAAAAGGTCGAGAACAAGTACGTATCAATAGAGGACAACAACAAACCGAAATTGTGCCTAAACGGGATCTACAAAATAAAGTAAACCGCTATTACGTTCCCGAAACAGGTAAGCTCGATCATGGCAAAGTTTACATTTCGCCGTTAGACCTCAATGTTGAACACGGGAAGATCGAGATCCCTCACAAACCTATTACGCGTATCGCGACCCCAGTAAAAGACCCATTACAAAACCTAATGGGATTGATCATTATTAACCTCAATGCAAGCCATCTAATCCAGCATTTAGAAGATGCTCAAGCGTTGAGCTTAGGCAAGATAATGATGCTAAATCAAGATGGTTATTGGCTCCATGGTGAATCTGAAGAGAAGCTATGGGCTTTTATGCAGAAGAATAGCTATCCCACTCTTGCTACGATTAACCCAGAACTATGGCTGCTTGTTTCAAATAACCAGATGGGCGCTTTAGAGCAGGATGAAGGCTTTTTCGTTTACCACCGAGTTTTACTCAGTCAGGATGATCGAATTCAACAGTTTGAACAAAATAGCGGTGATTGGCCCGAATGGTTACTGATCACTTTTATAGACAAACAACTTGTTGCGCAAAAGAGTTTAGAACGACTTAACTTGATGATCATCATCAGTGCTCTGTTGGCGCTGGTCACAGGCGTAGGTACCTACCTTTATACTCGCTCGCAGTTAAAACGTACTAACGCTGAAAACAAAATCAGGCACATGGCGGAGCATGACCCTCTCACCGGTTTATATAATCGCCGTCACTTTATTCAAGAATTGGAGCGATCCCTTCATCAGGCCCGTAAAGAGAAAACCTCACTGGCACTGTTCTATCTCGATCTAGATAACTTCAAACCGATCAATGATGACTTAGGCCATGAAGCTGGCGATGAGGCATTGATGCTTGTGAGTCACCGTCTTAGTCAAATGCTACGCCAAAATGACACCTTAGCAAGAATTGGCGGGGATGAATTTGTGTTGATGATCCATAACCCAAAAAACCAGAATCAACTGGAAGAGATCGCCAACCGAATTATCGATAACCTAAAACACCCATTATCCTTAAAAGGCACACAATGCCAACTAGGTGTGAGTATTGGTATTGCGGTATCCCGCCACAACAATGAAAGCCGTGATGAGCTATTAAAAGCGGCTGATATGTTAATGCTCGAAGCGAAAGCTAAAGGTAAATCCTGCTTTTGCATTGGAGAGCTAGATAACCTCTCAACCCCTCATTAGGCTAAGAGCCGGTTCGGTATTTTTTGATAATCACCGGTCCATTCAAGCACTTTAGAAACTGACATCAGTTTTGAAATTATCCCCTTGTTACCATTGCGAACCAAACTATAGCAACACATTTCGACTGTAGACCTACTCAACTTTTTCGTTCAAATCGATTAATTCTTAGTTTATTGATTTGAATCGGGTTTGTAATTTCCCTCTGTGTTTCAATATTGTGCAAACACTCAATAATTAGCTTTCTGTAAACGCTGTAGTCGGAGCTAACACATGATTCAGTCCCATTTAAATCAGGACACCCAAGAATTAACCATCTCAATAGGTGAACGGTTTGATTACTCAATTCACAAAGCTTTTAGAGATGCATACAGAGATATCAAAACACCTAGAACCAATATTGCAATCAATTTGTCATCTACTAAATACATTGATAGCTCTGCTTTGGGTATGCTCCTAATCGCCAAGGAGCATGCGGAAAATATTAATGGTGTAGTGACCCTAGTTCGCCCTTCAGAAACGGCACTTCGAATTTTGAAACTGGCAAACTTCGATCAGTTATTCAAAGTTGTCTAAACAAATTTTATAGACCAATGTTTACCCACCCAAAAAAATCGAACACACAATATGGATGTGTGAACGATTTTCTATAGGTTCCTTAAAATATCCTTTCTAGTGTTTTAAGCCTTGCTTTCGCCACAGATAATAAACGGCCGGTAACAGAATCAGCGTTAACACTAAAGCACTCGCCATACCGCCAACCATCGGTGCCGCGATTCTTTGCATGATTTCAGCGCCAGTTCCATCTCCGTACATAATCGGTAACAAGCCTGCGATCACCGTGGCAACTGTCATCAGAATTGGTCTGACTCGCTTACCAGCGCCCTCAGTTATGGAGTCCTGCAAAGCTTGAAGGGTAAGGCCTTCTGGCATCTCTCGACACTTTTCTTCGTAGGCCTGATTGAGATAGACCAGTAATATGACACCTATCTCGACCGCTACACCCGCCAAAGCGATAAAGCCTACGCCAACGGCAACAGAGAAATTGAACTGGTTTAGATAAAGCATCCAAATCCCGCCTATCAGCGCTAATGGTAGTGTCCCTAAAATCATTGCTACTTCTGCAAATCGGCGAAAGCTAAGATAGAGAAGAACCACAATGATGGCTAAGGTCAGAGGGATTACATAAGTCAGACGCTCTTTCGCACGGAGTAGATATTCATACTGCCCCGACCAGTTAATCGAATAACCAGCTGGCAACTGGACTTGCTCAGCCACGATCTTTTGCGCATCAGCGACATAAGAACCTAAGTCTCGTCCCTCAATATCGACATAGGTCCAGCCATTAGGCCGAGCATTTTCACTTTTAATCCCTGGAGGCCCAGCCTCTATCCAAATATCAGCAACATCCGCCAAAGCGATACGCGCGCCTGTCGGTGTGACCAGTGGTAACAAACGCAGTTGTTCTACCGAATCGCGGTAAGCTTGTGGATAACGCACATTGATCGGATAGCGTTCTAAACCTTCGACGGTCTCGCCAACATTTCTGCCCCCAATAGCACTAGTAATCACTAACTGAATATCGGCAATATTAAGACCATATCGCGCTGCTTTTTGACGTTGGATATCGACCTTAACGTAACGCCCACCCGCAACACGCTCGGAATAAACAGATGAGGTGCCCTCAACATCCTCCAGCACCTGTTCTAGTTGCTTACCTATATCTTCAATTACTTTAAGGTCAGGCCCGGCAACCTTTAAACCGACTGGAGTTTTAATCCCTGTCGCTAGCATATCGATACGGGTTTTAATCGGCATCACCCAAGCATTGGTCAGTCCCGGCAATTTGACGATCTTATCCAACTCTTTGGTAAGCTTTTCGGTGGTCATCCCCTCACGCCACTGATCTCGTGGTTTCAACGTGATAAAGGTTTCAATCATGGTCAGCGGCGCGGGGTCTGTCGCGGTTTCTGCACGTCCAATTTTACCAAATACACGCTCAACTTCAGGCACCGTACGAATCAACTTATCCGTTTGCTGCAGTAGCTCTCGCGCCTTACCAATTGAGATACCGGGGTAAGTTGTTGGCATATACATCAGATCGCCTTCATCCAGAGGCGGTATAAATTCGCTACCTATTTTATTCACAGGCCAAAAGCCAATCACCGTAACCGTTAACGCAACAACAACGGTGAACTTAGGCCAATTTAGAACTAAACGAATCACCGGCACGTAGATCGCTTGGAGAATACGATTAACCGGGTTCTTACTTTCTGGAAGCACGTTACCGCGGATACAGTACCCCATCAGAACCGGTACTAAGGTAATTGCAAATCCCGCTGCTGCGGCCATTGCATAAGTTTTGGTATAAGCCAAAGGCGAAAACATTCGCCCCTCTTGTGCTTCCAAAGCAAACACAGGGATAAAGCTCATAGTAATAATCAACAGACTGAAAAAGAGTGCTGGTCCAACCTCAGCAGACGCCTCCGCGATAACCTGCCAGCGGTTTTCATCTGTTAACGGTCGACGCTCAATGTGTTTATGCACATTCTCGATGAGCACAATGGCACCATCTACCATGGCCCCGATTGCTATGGCGATCCCACCCAAAGACATGATGTTGGCATTGATCCCTTGGTAATACATGACGATAAACGCCGCCAAAATCCCAATAGGTAGACTGATAATAACCACCAACGAGGAGCGGAAATGGAACAGAAACAGTGCACAGACAATGATAACTACGACAAACTCTTCTACGAGTTTTTCAAATAAGTTATCCACTGCTCGATCTATCAAACCTGAGCGGTCGTACACTGTGACGACCTCTACACCTTCAGGTAGGCTACGTTTGAGCTCTTCTAACTTAGCTTTGACTCCCTCAATCGTTGCCTGCGCGTTTTCGCCGAAGCGCATCACAACCACACCACCAACAACTTCGCCTTCACCATCAAGTTCAGCAATACCGCGGCGCATCTGAGGCCCGATTGTCACATCAGCGAGGTCTTGCAGTAATAGCGGCGTGCCTTGAGGGGTAGCACCCAGTGGAATATTTTTAATTGCTTCCAAGCCATCTAAATAGCCACTCGCTCTGACCATATATTCGGCTTCGGCCATCTCAATGACCGAGGCACCGCTCTCTTGGTTTGCGCGTTTAATCGCCAGATTGATATGCGATAGCGGTACATCGAAAGCGCGTAGTTTTTCCGGATCTACTTTGACTTGATATTGCTTGACCATGCCACCGATGGGAGCGACTTCTGAGACCCCCGATACCGTCTGCAACTCATACTTTAAAAACCAATCCTGAATACTGCGCAGCTGGGCTAAATCATGCTGTCCCGTGCGATCGACCAATGCATAGAGGTAGACCCAGCCCACCCCTGTAGCATCAGGTCCAAGCTGCGGTTTGGCACTATCAGGTAAAGAGGAGCTAACTTGGCTGAGATACTCTAATACTCGGCTACGCGCCCAATAGAGATCGGTGCCTTCGTCAAAAATCACATAAACGTATGAATCCCCAAAGAAAGAGAAGCCACGAACTGTTTTTGCGCCGGGTACCGACAACATCGCCGTCGTCAGTGGATAAGTGACCTGATCCTCCACCACTTGTGGTGCTTGGCCGGGATAACTAGTTTTAATAATTACCTGAACATCGGAGAGGTCTGGAATTGCATCGATCGGTGTATTTTTGACTGCATAAGCCCCCCAACCAATTAAAATCACCGTCGTCAGCAGAACAAAAAAACGATTGTGTATCGACCAATAAATTATCCCTTTGATCATAGTTTACCCCCAGGGATACTTTCTGGGGCTTTAGGACGCGGCAATATAAAATCCGTTAGCTGCAAGTCGCTCATATTGGCACCGCGTAAACGGATTTGTACCGAGCCAGCATTACGTAAAGCCTCTAAATCTAAGGATTCATCAGCTTTAACCTGCATCAACATAGCATCCTGTTTCCACTCTCGAATCGCTTCATGTCTAATCGTTAAGAGGCGTAATTCAAGATCGATCTCTTCAACTGTTGCGCCAACCCACACTTCATCAATCAGCCCCATGGCCGGTGGTGTCAGGCGTAAGAAATCAGAACTGATACTGGACTCGGAATCGAGCATAAACTGAGCCGATGTAACGACTCTATCTTCTGGGAATAAGCCCTGAAGAATTGCAGTTCGTCCAGTCATACTTGGACCGGTTTTAACTTCAACCGATTTATATTTACCCTCTCCTAAAGCCAGAACAATACGATCTTGATCGCCGGTTTTGATGACGGCTGTATCTGACACATTCAGCATAGGTTTGGTCGGTGCCGACTGGATAGAAATTTGAGCAAACATATCCGGTTTAAGCAGCAGGTCAGGGTTATCGAAACGTAAGCGGACATTCAACGTTCGCGTTTTTTGATTAACCGTCGGGTAAACATAATCGACCTGCCCACGCCAGATTTCCCCTGGCATAAACGCTAAGGTCATTTCGGCCACATCGCCCTTCTGTACTGCGCTGCCTTGGCGTTCAAATAGTTCTGCGGTCACCCAAACTTGATCTAAAGGCGCGATCGTCAATAAACGGCTATTAGGCTTAATATAAGTACCTTTACGCAACGAGATCTGGTCGATATAACCTGATACAGGCGCATAAACAGGTAATTTTTGTAGAGGCTGACGCTGTTTATTTAAGGTTGATAACACTGTTTTCGAGACGCCCAGCGCGACCAATTTACTTTCACTGGCTTTACGTAAAAAGCGATTACCACTGCGTAGAGCTGCTAAATACTCTTCCTGAGCATTCACCAATTCAGGGGAATACACCTCGTACAGTAGCGATCCCTTTTCAACATATTCACCTTTGACGCTGACCTTAACCTGCTCAACCCAACCAGCAATACGTGAATGGATATCGGTCACTCTCTCCTGATCAACCCCGACATAACCCACGGTTTTTAACTGCGCTTGCAACGGACTAAACAAAACCGCTTCCGTGCGTACAGAAAGATTGTTTTCAACCTCTGGGGAGATTGAAATTGTCCCCGGTGAATCACCACCCGCTAGATCCTCTTCATAAACAGGTACTAAATCCATCCCCATAGGAGAGAGACCTGGCTTATCGCGTTTATAGTTTGGATCCATCGGTGCAACCCAATATAGAGGCTGATCATTTGCGGGGGCTGAGGAATCAGCGCTATCGCTTTTTTGCTGCGACAGAAAGTAGCCGGCCGAAGTCCCAACTAACAAAGCTCCGAGTGTTAAAACAGCCTTATTCATTGTTCATACCTCCTTGAGCTGGATGAGCGTTGTTAATCACCGTTGGGTCTTCTCCTGCAAAGTAAAAATTAATCTTTGCTGTCGCCATTGCTACCTGATGTTCAAGGAGAATCTGTTGCTGTTGAGCTTCGAGCTCTTCCATAGCTGCGATAGATACAGCTTTAAAACCAGACTCCGCTGATGCGTAAGCACGCAAGGCCGATTTTCGTTTGGCTGCTAACTGCTTTAAGTAGGCTTGGTTGTAGATGGCTAAGCGCTGTTCATAGCCTTGTAGATTAGCCTTAGCGATGACTAATTCGGCTCTTAACTCACGCGCTTTAAGTAGGTAAATCGCTTTACTGGCTTCCCGCAGCTGTACTGCAGCACGGCGATGTTGATCTTGACGCTTTTCAGGGAACAGCGGCAGATCCATGGTCACAGCGACACTAAACAGATCCGCTCGATCACGACCATTTTCATGATCAGCGCGATAACCATAATTTGCATCGAGTTTGAATGCAGGTTTATAAGCCTGATCCGCTAGATCAACCGCTTTATCCTCAATCACAATGTTCTGTTTCAGAATCTGAATCTGAGGATGTTTTAAGATCGATCGATCTTGCTCTGTCTGTGTAATCTTGCCTGAAAAAAGTAAATCTAGATCAAAACCGGTAGCGATAGATTGATCAAAAGATTCAACCGTTAACCACTGCTGTAAGGCTCCTTTTTGAACCTGAATCATCTGTTCTAACTGCAGCATGCGGTCTTTCAGTTGCGTAAGTTTTACTTCAGCATCCAACACCTCATGACGTAAGGCTTTACCCGAGCGGTAATTAGCCCGACTCACTGCTACCAGTTCATTAAAAATATGCTGTTTAGCTTTGAAATGGGCCAACTGCGCTTTTGATTGATGCAGTTTTAGCCATGCCTGAGAGACATTAAGTTTCACACTAGCTGCACGGAGTTGGCGTTGTAGCAGACTTTTCGCCGCTTTTTGCTGCCACTGCTGTTGTGACAACTCCAAGCTTTGGCCTCGAGGAAATTGTTGTGAGACACCTAGCTGTAGCTGGGTCATGTTCTCTTGTTGAAAATCAAAACTATCTGTTGGCAAATTTGCCAACCCAAGCCTTAATCTTGGATCAGGCAATTGAGCGCTCGCAATCGCTTTAGCATGCAGCGCCTGCTCCTGATAGATACTGCTTTGATTCCAATGATCAGAACTAAGAGCATTCTGAATAGTAGAATCCAAACTCAATTCTGCTTGAGAAATGCTGCTGAAAGTCAGCAGACTAATCATAAATAATGGGGATAAACGCATAGATCCTGTCCCGTTGATACATCAAAACACCACCAAAATAGGCGGTAACCGATATAAAAAGGGTCAGGTAATTAATTTAAGAACACAGCCTGTTGCAGGTGTAGCCTCGGTACACCGGAAAAACGACATCGTTCTCTTACAAAGGAATAGCCGTAAGAAAGCTTATGTGCCGTTGCTAGCAGAAAACTGAACAACAGAACAACACCTGATAACAGGTATTGCAAGAAGAAGGTCATATCAGGAATTGCATCCGCTACAGGATCAACAACTGGATTGATGCTCCAGTCACAACTTTGGGGCTGACCATCACAATGAGCTAAGGATGCATTATCGACAGGCTGATCCGACGACATACCCATGTGCATACTGTGATCGGCTTGATCTGCGCCCGACACAGCAGAACTCATTGATACGCTTCCAGATGACGAACTATCTACTGAGCTGCCAAATAGATTGGTACAAACGCCAACGGAGCAATACAATACAAAAAATAGCAGGCTAATAGCCGCTATCACTTTGCTCTGTTTGCTCATGGGGTAAGCTGTTTGCATTGAATTATCCAGTCTCAATTTGGAGCCACTCTAACGTAAAAACGAGGGTCATTCTATAGAGGTCTTTATACCAATAAAGTTCCAAGCCAAGGTCTTAACTTTCAACCGAGTCTTTTAAATAAGAGCCACAAAGACTATTTGGAGGCTGCGGCCTCTCAATATAGAACCCTTGAAAAACATGGCAGCCAACTTTATTTGCCATGATTAACTGTTCTTTTGTTTCCACGCCTTCCGCAATAACGCGGAGGTTATAAGCTTTAGCTATATTGATCACAGCTTCGACAATACATTGACTTTTGCTGTTTACTCCCAGCTCCTGCACAAAGGATCGATCGATCTTCACTATATCAATTGGTAGATCTTTTAGATAACTCAATGATGAGTACCCTGTACCAAAATCATCTAGGGCTATCTTGATACCTAAATCTCTAATTTTTTGTAAGCGGCTAACGGCAAACTCAATATTCTCTACAGCTACCGTTTCCGTAATCTCTAAACAGATATTTTTAACATCTGCGCCAGCCTGTGTAATTGCCTCTTTTAATGCAGGAATCATATCTGCCTGATAGAACTGTAGTGGACTGATATTGATCGATAAGTACCAACCTTCTCGCCAAAAACCGCTTTTCTTCCACTCCACAATCTGTCTTGAGCATTCACCTATCAGCCAATTACTCACCGGAACGATCATGCCACTGACTTCCAAACTAGGAATAAACTCTATCGGTGGAACTAAGCCACGTTCGGGGTGCTGCCAACGAATCAATGCCTCGAAGCCAAATACCTCACCGCTTACATCAACCAAAGGCTGGTAATGAACACAAAACTCTTCTCGTTCTAGTGCCGAATGTAATTGGCTCTCCATATTCTGCTGTTTTTCAACAGCCGCGGTCATATTATGGTGATAAAACGCGTATCCATTACGGCCACTCTCCTTTGCATGATACATAGCAGTATCAGCAAAACGCATTAGGTCATCAATACCCTTATCAGCAAGCGGATAAAGCACAATACCTATACTCGCACCGATACGCAGCTGATGCTGTTTAACCTCTATAGGTTCCGCCAAAAGTTCTAACAGCTTTTCACATACATGTTCGATATCTTGTGTGACTTCAGCTTCATTGCCATCAAAGGACTGCAGAAGGATAACAAATTCATCTCCGCCTAATCGCGCTACCGTATCACTGGCTCGTACTTGTTTAGTCAAAATATCCGCTACCTTTTTCAGTAACTGATCCCCGACACTGTGCCCTAAAGAGTCATTAATCGTTTTAAAGTGATCCAAATCGATAAATAACAAACCATTACATTTACCATTACGCTGACTATTCGCTAAAGAGAGCTCTAAACGGTCATTGAGCAGAGTACGATTAGGAAGCCCTGTCAGACTGTCATGGTTTGCCATATGGCTTATATGGTCCTGAACCATCTTCTGTTCAGAAATATCTGTCGCGGCAAATAACACTACCGGTTCAGAAAAATACTCAAATGGCGCAGCCTGCACGGTATAGTGCATAGTTTTCCCGCTTTTATGAGTCCAAGTAAAGTCACTAATTTCCGCTTCGGTTTGGTGTACCTCAACACAGCGACGAATGGACTCAAGTTCAGCTACCTCTTCAATATAGGGATGGAGAGTGAGCAAAGCATTACCAGATATTTCCGCCACTGGCCGTTGGTAAAACTCAGCAAACTGACGATTCGCAAATAAAATATCGCCATCTTTATTAATTGCCATGATCAACTGCGGGACCTGATTGATCAATTGAGTTAAACGGTCTTCACTTTTAGACAACGCCTCATGACTCTCTCTTAATTCATTTAATAAATTGTGAACAGTAGAGATAAATTCATTGCCCGCATGATTTAGTAGACCTAACTCGGTCTCTTTATGTACATCAGATACCTGTAGTTTGACCCCTTTACTATCATTTAGGTCAACACTTGCAAACTGACGCGCCAACCTGGCTAAAGGTTTAGTTAAGACAACATGAAAAATCGCAATGAGGCAGATTGCTAGCAGCACATTACGTACTAAACCAGCAACAAAGATCGTTAATGCACGCTCAAAAAATGGCTGAAATGCTTGATCTTTATTGACAATTACCTGAAGTTTTCCTGGTGCTATATCAACAAAGCCAGGCGCCTGAAGGTCTAGAGTATAGGTTTTATGAGCGCTGGAGATTTTTTCGGTTAGCCAAAGCGTAGAAGACTTCTTTACTGGGTCAGGTACTACTTGTGAAGCAAGGACCTCCCCTAATTCATCCGAAATTTTCACCTCAGCAATAAACGAATATTGCATCAAACCAAAGACAACTTCTTTAGCGAGTGTATGGTCTAAAGTGTGTACTGCACGGGTCGCTGGTGGCTTACTAGCATTAAGGATTTTATTAATGGTTTTATCAAACTGACTATCTTGCTCGTGAAAATCTTCCAAAACTTGGGCAGAAGTCAAAACTAGGCCAATGACAAACGCCATAACGACTGAATATTTGGCTAGCCTGAAAGCTAATCGCTGTTTAACTTTGAACACTTCTGACATCCAGATTCCACTGTCTTAATATATACCAGTGATCAAACTCCCTAATTAAGCCCGCAGCAGCTTAAGAGCCCTCACTTCAGCATAGATTAGATATACTTCTTTAACGCCTTTATTTTGTTTTTTGACGCATTTCTAAGCAAGACTGTATAAGGCTCGGATCACGCTCAAACATCCATGGATGCGTAAGGCTTAGGAACAGACTTCAAATTTCAATATTATGCTTTAGTAACTTCCTAGTTAATGCTTCATCTAACTGTAATAAATCTTCATCCTGGATTTCAATACAGGCACAATTATTTGCTTTAAGAAGCTCTTTTTTACGCATCTTAGCAGATAGCTCTCTCGCTGTTACCTGATCCCCCCAATATTCAATATAAAGATGATATTGAGGTAGATAAAAATCAGCAAAAATCCTTTCAGTTAACGGGAGACGTCGCTTATAAGCATGTGCTAATCCAGATAAATATAACCAATTATCAATTAGGCGTTCTGCTTCATTCGCTACTAGATGACCATCGCAACAGATCAGTTCTTGGCTATTTAAACCAACTTTAACTTCTTCTATCCATTCAATTAATACCTCATGATCCAATACAGCATCAGACCATAAGACATAAGGAACTCCTGTGGACGCATTTTCCCGTTGATAAGCACCATTTTTCTCACCTAAAGAGGTCACTTGCCAACCTTTTTTATTTGCACGAATCCAAGCCATTTCATGAAGAACTTGCTCCATGACAGAACGGCTCAGTGAAAAATGCCTACTTAATTGAGTTACACTCAGTAAACCTGCATCAGGACTAGATAAGGCTTTATGCTCCGTAACCTCTCTTGGCCAAATAATATATCGACCAAATTTCTGACTTTCTCGGTACTTACCACCTTCAAACTCACCCTTGGCCGTTAGCTTCCACGCATCCTCGTGACGCTCAATCCATCCTAAGGTTTCTAACTCAGCAAACATCTGCTTCGTTGTTTTCTTGAGTGCCTTAGCTAAAGCTGAAGTCGATAAAGTTTCAGGTATTTCAGACATTCTGTTATCCGGACCGAAATTAAGCAGCTAACATGATTAAAACATTATGACAGGAAAAGCACTCTAAAATCGCGTTATGACTTATACTTTTTAATAAGCTAAAGGGATGTAACTCAAACTTAACTCCTGACTAAAAAATTCTGTTCTAATCTAGATCAGCATTTGCACAGAAATAATCAAAGGATTCTGATTATGGCTACTAATTTCCCTATAAATTTACCTCGCGCTATAGCAATGTCATGCTTGCTATTAGTAGCACCAAATACGATGGCCCAAGAATGGGTTTATTCAGTGGTAGAAGGGGACACTCTGTCCGAATTTAGCCAAAAACATCTCTACAAAACGTCCTATTGGAAACAGCTCCAGAAAATTAACAATATTACTGACCCTAAACGCATTCCCGAAAACACCAAACTTAGGGTCCCTCTTGCTTGGGTTAAGTCTCAACCAGCCTCTGCCGTTGCGACTGCGATTGAAGGGGATGCCACAATAATCAAGCACACTGACAATAGCCAAGAGGTACTCACGCTCAAATCAAAGTTTAACTTGGGCGATCAGTTGCTTACGGGAAACCAAGCGAGTGTTATTGTCCGTTTCGCAGATGGTAGTGAGATGCTGGTGTTACAAAACTCACAAGTTAGCTTTAATCACCTACGTCAATACGGTGAAACAGGTATGGTCGATTCTCGAGTTCAACTGATCTCGGGAGAAATTGACACCGTAGCACAGCCACAAAGGGGTGATGGAGCTCGTTTAGAAATCCATACCCCTGCAGCCATTTCGGCTGTCAGAGGCACTGAGTTTCGTACCGCGTATTCAGCTGATAGCAATTCGGCACGTATCGAAGTGCTTGAAGGCGGAGTTGCTGTAAAAGGCGCTAAAAGAACACGTTTAGTCAGATCAGGCTTCGGTACAACCGTTGAAAAGAATAAAGCGCCAATGGTGCCTAAGAAGCTACAACCCGCACCAACGCTGCTAGAGCTCCCGGAAGAGATACAGCAAATGGGTTATGAAGTTCGCTGGAATGAAAATTCAAAAGCAGCCAATTACCGCGCGCAGCTTTCAAAATCAGACCAGATGACAACGATTTTATGGGATAGTCACAGCCCTCGTAACCGAATCAATCTGCCAGACCTCGCAGACAATACTTATTATCTACAAGTTAGAGCCATCGATCATGATGGCATTGAAGGTTTCGCAACAAACCAAGAAATCATTCTGAATGCGCGCCCACAACCACCATTCCCTATAACGCCAGCGAATAAAGCGACGCTTAGAGGACAAACACCGTTATTAGAATGGACCCGCTCAAGTGATGCTGAAAGCTATGTAGTAGAGATAGCAACAGACGCTAACTTCCAAAATATTGTTACATCTGATTCAGGCCTAACCACACCCAACCTAAATCTGACAGGCTTGGTCGAATCACAAACCTATTTTTGGCGTCTGGCGAGTGTTGATAGCAAAAGAGAACAAGGCCCGTACAGCGATACTCGAGTTTTTGATGTTAAGCCTATACCGGCAATCCCTCAGCCTGAGCTAGAACAAGATGAACAAGAGGTAAAACTGTCATGGGCGTCCAGCGAATATGAGCAAACCTATCAGGTACAAATTGCCCGTGATCGTAAATTTGCAACTATCCTTACAGATACAACCGTGGCAGAACCAGAAATAGCTATTCCTCGGCCCGAAGGTTATCGCTACATCCGAGTAAGAGCATTGGCCGATGATGGCTATGCAGGTGCTTGGGGTGTAACTCAGGAGCTTACCCCTCCTCCGAGTGATAGTTGGGTTTATGTATTTGGATCATTTGTATTGACCATTTTGCTGTTATGATTAAACGCCGATTACAACAATTGATAATTCTGGGATTACTCTTTCTCAGTATTGTGATCGGCTATAATAGCTCCCTACTCCAACGTGTTGACCTTATTGCTTACGACACCCTGATATCTCAGGAAGCGGATGATCCACCTGAAAATATCGCAATCATTGCAATAGATGACGCTAGTTTATCTCAATTAGGACGCTGGCCTTGGAGTCGAAGTGTCCACGCTGATCTGCTTTCACAACTTACAGAAGCTAATACCTCAGCCGTTGCCTTCGATATTCTCTTTTCTGAAACAGACAGTCCAGAAGCCGATCAGGACTTTGCCAGAGCAATCGCCCAACATGGCCGCGTAATTTTAGCAATGGCGCCCGAAAAATCAGACACCCCTGAAGGGATCAAAGAGCTACTACCTATCCCGACTTTAGCCGCGCCCAGTGATGGCATTGGTCATGTAGATACTGAAATAGATGTAGATGGCATTAGTCGAAGAGTTTATCTTTATGCGGGCTTAGGCGATCCTCATTGGCCAACTTTGGGTCTAGCGCTCTACCAAAGCTCCCAAGAGGCACAAACCAATCTCCCTTTTAAAAAATCTGCGTCCCCGTCGGGCTTAGGCTGGCTTCGCCAGATCCCCTTTTTGATTCCATTTTATGGCCCCCCTGGAACTATCCAGCGCTACTCATATATCGATGTGTTTAACGGTACAGTAGCTCTAGAGGAGCTAGCAAACAAAACACTGTTAGTTGGAGCCACTGCATCAGGTATGGGTGATTCGCTTAGCACACCAGTCTCAGGACAACATCAGCGAATGCCGGGCGTTGAATTAAATGCCAATATTGCAGCGGCTCTAATGGATAGACGATTTTTATTTGAACTCACACCTACTGTCAATCTACTTATAACGCTGGGACTTGCACTTACTGTTTTACCTTTTATGCATCTATTGCCGCGACGTTATTACCCACTAAGCATACTCTTTGCCATTGCAGTAACCATTGGCCTAACCATCACCTTATTTAATGAGCTAAAGCTATGGTTTGCACCTACCAATGCGCTAGCTCTACAAATTTTATTCTTTATTCTTCTTAGCTGGAAACGCTATAACGCCTCACAGCGACAGATCACAAAGCTAAACAAAGAAGTATATCAACAGCTGAATTTTGATCCGATTACTCACCTACCTAATCGCGAGATGATAAAAAGCCAGCTTGATACTGCGATCGCTGAAGCGCAAGAAGCTGAAATCATTGCTTTTCTAGTTATACAACTGAGCGGTATTAAAGAGGTAAATAACCGACTGAGTATCTCGGCAGGTGATAGCGCACTAAATATAGCAGCTCAGCAAATAAAAACCGCTGTAGGTTTCCATTACCCTGTGGCGCGCTTAGGTGGGATCGAGTTTGCAGTGATGTTGCCAAAGCAGGCTGATCAAAGTAATGCAGAGCAAATTGGCCGCCGATTACTACAGCTACTTCGCCTACCCTTTCAACTGCAAGATCAACATTTCTTCTTTAAACCGTCTATCGGCATCAGTCTGTATTCCCAAGATGGCAACGAATGCGACACTCTAATCAATAACGCCTATACAGCTATGCAGAAAGCAAAATCAAACCCTAAACGGGAACTCTGTTTTTATTCCACCAGCCTGAAACAACAAATCCTTGATGAGTCGTCGTTAGTTGCCGATCTCCATCAGGCTTTAAGTCAGGATCAATTTGAAGTTTATTACCAACCTCAAGTGTTAAGCTTAACCGGACAAGTTATCGGCCTAGAAGCCTTATTACGTTGGAATCACCCAAGGCGTGGACCTATATCCCCAGCAGTATTTATCCCAATCGCTGAGAAAAGCGGATTGATCATCGACATTGGTGAATGGGTTATGGAAACCGCCTGCCACCAAGCAGCCGCATGGAATTGGCAAAATGACAAGCCGATACGTATCGCCGTCAATTTGTCGGCTGTGCAGTTCCGTGACGAAAAACTTATCGAAAAAATTGAGCGTATACTGCAACAGACTCAACTATCTCCACAGCTACTTGAAGTCGAGTTAACAGAAACAGCCTTAATGGAAGACCATCAAGAAACTATCTCTACGCTTAACCATTTAAAAGAGATGGGCGTACAGATTGCTATAGATGACTTCGGTACGGGCTACTCCTCCTTAAGCTATTTGAAACAGTTTCCTTTGGATCGCATCAAAATCGATCAAAGCTTTGTCCGCGATTTGGATAAAAATGCGGAAAGCGCAGAGATAACCCAAGCGATTATCACAATGGCACGCAGCCTCAAACTCCAGATCATTGCTGAAGGTGTCGAAACTCAACAACAACGAGGTTTCCTGCTCACGCAAACCTGTGATGAGCTACAAGGATTTTACTTTAGTAAACCGCTTCCTTCTCGCGATATCTCCAAATTAATCAACCAATCTCGCTATCTCACCCCTAATGATCGAAGCCAAAAATCCGATTGAACCGCTTTTAATCTTCCACCGTTCAACGTATATATAACGGGTTAATTCTGGAGATTGGAAATGAGTCAAAACGTTCTACTCATCTATACTGGCGGCACCATCGGCATGCAAGCCTCTGATAAAGGCTATGTCCCTATGAGTGGATTTGAAGATGTCATTCGCAGCAGACTAGCACACTCTCACCATTCAGCCCTGCCTGATTTTGAGATGATTGAACTAAACCCGCTCATCGATAGCGCTAACCTTGAACCATCACACTGGAGCAAGATCGCTGATTTGGTTATCCAACACTATGAAAAATATGATGGTTTTATCGTCCTGCATGGCACTGACACCATGGCTTACAGTGCCTCTATGCTGTCATTTATACTTCAGGGGTTAAACAAGCCTGTGATCTTTACAGGTTCGCAAATTCCTCTGTCTGAATTACGGAATGATGCGCTAGATAATCTAATCACATCGATGATTTTGGCGGCATTTCATCCCATTAATGAAGTTTGCATCTACTTTAGCGGAAGACTTTTACGCGGAAACCGCGCTAGTAAAGTGAAAGCTACCGGGCTAGATGCGTTCGATAGCCCTAATTTTCCTTGGCTTGGTCAGATCGGTTTGCATATTGAGTTGCACAACAGGCTCTTTTTTCCTACAGAGAAAGAGAATTTCATCTCGCCACCGTTTGATCCTAAAGCGGTGTCTATCTTGCCGATCTATCCCGGTATCTGTGGACAACTAGCATCTAGCCTTCTCGAAAGTGAAGGATTAAAAGCAATTATCCTTAGAAGCTACGGCGTTGGTAATCTACCCGATAGCAACAAAGCGTTATTGAGCGCTTTGCATAAAGCTCACGAAAATGGGATTGTTATCGTTAATATCAGCCAGTGCTTACAAGCGGATATTCTCCAAGGACAATATGCCTGCAGCGAAGCTTTAAATGAGATCGGTGTTATTTCTGGGGGAGAGATGACCTTAGAAGCAGCCTTCTGCAAGCTTCATTATCTGTTAGCAAACAAGTTATCTGTGGAAGATATTCGGAAACAATTCCCTAACAGTCTGTGTGGCGAAATAGATACTGATTAGCAATTAGGGGATATCAATTTCCTCTAACCATGTTTGTTCATCAGGCTCTAAATATACCTGCTCAAGCAGCTCAACTGCCCAACGTTCCTGCTGAGCAATGTTTTGCAACATAGCAATCGCCATCACTTTTACAGCAGGCACAGGGCTCCAAATAGAACTGTTAAGGCAGCGCCAGTGATTATTATCACGTATTTTAGGGCGCTCAATCTGTTGCGTGCAAACATCACAAATCATGATGCAATGTTCAAAGTTCGGCTCCGTCAAAATAGGCGGCACCTCAAATATGCCTAATTTCACGCCTTGCGCATTACATAACTCACAATGAGAACTACAACGGCGCACCAGATCTTTGCCAAATAACGATAAACCGTGATGTCTCTCCTGATATCGTGCGTGACCTCTGGACATAATACATCTCCTTCTCCTTCCCTATTTAAGAAATAGCATAAACGCTGTTATATGAAAGAAATCTAAAAAAATAATGGCGAGAGTCTCTGAGCCTTAAATAACAAGGGGCGATACCATGAACGGTATCGCCCCTTTCTGCCGGATGGATACTCCGACTAATCGGCCTTCTCAGGCAAAAGGTCTATCTATGTCATGCAGCCTGTTGATGATCCCAGTGCAGGTGAATAATCTCGACTAACGCTTTAGGGCAATGCTGCCGTATCAACTTATGAGTTTCCGTCATTCGCTCTGCGGGAATATCCACCATGACTAGCACACCCCCTTGCTGTAAAGCATGCTTATACTTTGCCAGCAAATGTACCGGAGTGTCTTCACCAACCAGCTTTCCGAGCCATCCTCCTAAACCTATTCCAAGGATGCTACTTATGACCACTGTGCCACCGCTGACTACTGAGCCAACCGGACCTAACACTGTGGTTGCCACAAGGCCAGCTGCGAGGCCAAAACTGCCTCCTGCAACCATGCCCCAATCTAGATCATTTTCACGTTCGGTTGTTTCTATGTCGGTCGCGGCGCGCGCTGATATTTTCTCGATTAGAGATGCGTCTTCAGCTATAAAGTGAATAGATTCGTCTTCGATCCCAACCGCCAGAAAGTCAGCCACAACAGAATTTACTTGTGACACCGTAGGGGCGAGAAACACTAGCCTTCTCATGACCCTTAACCCTAAAAACAACACTTTTAGAGTATAGTTTATACCCTTTTTTCTGCTGGTGATTAGCGCGATTTGCACCGTATAATGCTTGAAATTTTTTCACGCAGAGGATTGGACAATGCTGCACATAGGGACCCCTTTATCAACTTCAGCTACCCGTGTATTAATGTGTGGTGGTGGCGAACTAGGTAAAGAAGTTGTCATCGAATTACAGCGTTTGGGAGCGGAGGTTATCGTTGTAGATCGCTACCCAAATGCGCCAGGAATGCAGGTAGCTCACCGTAGCCACGTTATCTCCATGCTAGATGGCGAAGCACTTCGTAAAGTGATCGAAGAAGAGAAGCCAGATCTTATCGTTCCAGAGATCGAAGCGATCGCGACAGATACACTGGTTGAGCTAGAAAACGAAGGCTTCAACGTTGTACCTACAGCTCGTGCAGCTCAACTGACAATGAACCGTGAAGGGATCCGTCGTTTAGCTGCTGAAGAATTGGATATTCCAACGTCTCCATACCAGTTTGCTGAAACCTACGAAGAGTACAAAGACGCGATTACAAACGTGGGGATTCCATGTGTTGTAAAACCGATCATGAGCTCTTCTGGTAAAGGCCAAAGCACGATTAAATCAGAAGACGAAGTAGAAGCAGCTTGGCAATATGCTCAAGAAGGCGGTCGCGCTGGTAAAGGTAAAGTGATTGTCGAAGGCTTCGTTGATTTCGATTATGAAATCACGCTTCTCACTGTTCGTCACGATAGCCAAACAAGCTTCTGTGAACCAATTGGTCACGTTCAAGTGGGTGGTGACTACCGCCAATCTTGGCAACCACAAGAGATGAGCGACAAAGCGCTGGAAGTCTCTAAAGATATCGCAGAGAAAGTTACAGCAGCACTTGGCGGTCACGGCATCTTTGGTGTTGAGCTGTTCATCAAAGGCGATCACGTTTACTTCAGTGAAGTATCTCCTCGCCCACATGACACTGGCATGGTAACGATGATCTCTCAAGATCTATCCGAATTTGCGCTACATGCACGTGCAATTCTAGGTTTGCCAATCCCGAATATTCATTTCCACGGCCCTTCTGCATCCAGTGTTATTTTGGTTGAAGGTGAATCCAAACAAGCACGTTTTGGTAACCTTCAGCAGGTACTTGCAGAGCCTAACACTCAACTACGTTTATTCGGCAAGCCTGAAGTAACAGGTCAACGCCGTATGGGTGTGGTACTAGCGCGTGACAACAGCGTGACAGAAGCTAAAGAGAAAGCGATTCGTGGTTCTACCGCGATGAATGTTGAGCTTTAATAGTTCAAACTTTCCTAATTCAGGCAGATCTTCGTATCTGCCTGAATTTTATGGAACCTTTAGCGTTTCTGGATAACTAAGGAACCTAAGAACAAGTCTTATACGACTTTGCTATGCCCCTTGGGTACAGGCTTACAGAGCAATTGAAGCACGAGGAAATGATTACAGGCATGCTGGTTGCCTGTCGAAAATCATTAACAAAGTGATTCAGTTGCTCTGAAAGCCCCAAAGGGTGGGGTCTAAAACGACCATCTACTTTGTCAGCCAGCTTGAAAAGGTCTAGACATTTCGCTGCACTGGCTTTCGTGTATCTGGTCGTTTTATAACCCACTGAGAAAGTATTAGACTTATTCGCAGGTTCCAAAGTACAAACGCTCAAAACTAATAAGGATAAGCGAAATGGCTGAACCAAAATGTCCAGAATGTAAGGTAGAAGGTATTGAACACATTGTCTCTAAAGACAGTACCGAACAAGCCAAAGACAGCCATGCCTGGTTCCAAGTCGCTTATTGTGACAGCTGTGGACATATCTACGGCGTATTTGCAAAACACACCATTCCAGCGGGCAAGATAGGTCCGCAACTTGTCCTGAACCGCTAAAAAAGTGGACCTGATTTAGAAAATAATCAGGTGCATGATTCCCCTAACTGTCATACCAAATAAACCACCGTATACGGCATATCTAATGACTTGCCCAATACGTTTGCCAGCAGCTGCAAAGATAGCGACACCGAGAACATCAAGTGGGTTGGTTGCAAAACCGGCCATACGGTTTAGCTCATTGACGGTGATTAAGCCCTGATTGACCAAATCGATTGTCACGCCCATAAAGGCCGTGCCACCAGCAATAAACTTAGTCACCAATGGAAGCACTGTGGCTTCAGGTAAACCGATCAAACCCAAAGCAGGTGCTAGTGCCGAGCTTAACAAACCGATCGCTCCAGTTACCTTTAAGATATTGACGAAGCAGATCGCTAAAATCAGCATGGGTAGCATATCGAGAACAAGCTTCATCCCCTCTTTACCACCCTCGCCAAGTAACTGCATAACCGACTTTTTACTGCCAGCTTCCGCTGCTATCTCTGTTTCTTGAGTATCTGGATCAGTCAGGTTTCGCGTTAAAAGATAATAGGTAAACGCTGCAGCGGCTAAGCCTCCCACAACAGAGGTAAGCAAGGTCACTCCTAAATCCAAACCCACAGCGCTTAGCGGAAAAGTCGCATTAGCTTGTGACATGGCTAACACCATCGCTAATGTAGCTGCGATATAACGGCGCGAAGTACCGTTTTTATCCATTAAAGTTAAGGTGGCTAAAGGTGCGATAAAGCTGACAAACAGTAGCTTTAACATCGCCAATACACCTAGGCCTGGAATACCAAAGATGCGAGAAACTGGGGCCAACATATTAGAGATCCAGCAAAGTACACCTTTCGCCTCTAATAGCTTCATGAGTGACAACATCACAACCATGATCGGCAGTAGGATATACAACCCCATATCTAAGCCAGAACGGCCAGATTCAAGAATTAGCTCAACAATTTGATCCACGGGGGCAAGGTCTCTAAAAAGTGGTTAGGCCAGGAATTTTACCTAGCCCTTACCCCTTAAACCAGCTATTCCTAATATTTTTTGTCAATTGGTAAGACCAATATTAAAGATCGTAAGGCTCGATCTGGAAAGCTTCCATAATATAACCGGAGGTCGCCATATCATTGCTGACGGTCTCAGTGTTAATACGCCCTGTTACCCAAACGGCATCATAAAGGTTTTCGACATGAGTACCCGGTTCAAAATTGACGTGAATAATTTGGTTCGACGGTGGCGGTGGAACATGGATACAGGCTCCAAAATAAGGCACCAAAAAGAAGGTCGTTACGGTTTGGCCTTCAGATTCTAGAGGCACAACATAACCAGGAATCCTGATCATTTTCCCGTCGACCTCAGGAACGACTGGAGCAGACTGCATTGCAGCCATCATTTGATCCAACAACTCCTGCGCTTTGGGATCAAAATCATCGATCATGGCCATCTCATCAGTGATGCCCAAAAGCTCATCTAACGAGAAGTCCGCTGGCATTAACTGTTCCCACTCAACCTCTTCTACTTTTTCACCATTTAGCATATTTGCCGCAGCAACATTACTTAACGCCAACAAAATTAGGCTAAATAGCCAAACGGGGAATCGCCCACTGAGCATTACACTCTCCACTAAATTTTAACTGCTACACCATCCGCTAGGGATTGTTTGTACGCTCGATATCCAGGTACAGCACCAACCACTGTGCCAGATACCAATAACACAGCAATGAGCTGCCATTGCCATAAGGTAGGCCCAGTAATACTTAACCAAACACCAAATTCTGTCTGGAGCCAAGGTGCTAATAATAGCAAGTTTAAGTACAACAAGAGCATGCCCAATATAATACTGATCGCTGTAACGAGAAAAGATTCCAAAATTAGTAAAGATAATATTTGCCAGAGACGCGCACCAACCGAACGAAGAATCGCTATCTCCCTGCGTCGCTCATTAAGGCTGGCTAACAGCAAGGTCATCAAACCTAGCATGCTGGATATGATCACGAGACCAGACACCACCAGTAATGCTTGTTCGGCCAAAGAGAACATCTGCCATAAGGACTGTAAGGCCAACCCCGGAATAATCGCTTGTAATGGTTCTTTTGAGTATTGGTTGATGGATCTTTGCAGGTGGAAAGTAGAAAAGCGGGATGTTAGCCCGAGCATAAACGCCGTGATCTGCTTTGGCTCTAGCTCGCTTAGTTGCTCTTCCGTGTAAACCCCGCTCGATCCAGGTATCTGAACCCCTGCTTTCCAATCGATATGTATCGCTTCTATAGCCGCTAAACTCACATGTAATGTTTGATCTACGGGGGTCCCTGTAGGCTCAAGAATGCCTACGACCTTAAAAGGCTTATCATCATGTTCGACCAGAGAGGCATTACCGCGACCATGAGCGATCACAACAGAATCGCCTAACTTGTATTGCAATTTTTCCGCTACATCGGAGCCAATGACAACATCAAACACTCCTTCAAACTCTTTGCCTTGCTCCAAAGCTAAAGGTTGTTTTTTGCCGTAACGAAAGTACTTAAAGTAATCAGATGAAGTTCCTAATACTGGGTAACCACGATGGGAATCACCCAATGAAAAAGGAATGCTCCAAGCAACCTTTGAATGACGACTAATCGCCTGATAGCTACTCCACGAGAGATTATTGGTAGCATCGCCTAAGCGGAACACCGAATAGAGCAATAAGTTGATGGAACCACCCTTAGCCCCAACAATCAGGTCGGTACCAGATACAGTGGAGGAGAAACTGCTTTTAGTTTGAGTCCTCAGCGTGTCTACCGCCATAACCAGCATGATACTTACGCTGAGCGACAAGACAGTCAATAGGATAGTACTCTTACGATTAAGTAAGCTCTGCCAAGTTAAACGAAATAAGATCACAACGTGAAGCCCCCATCAGTACTAGGAACTAATCGTTCAACCCTCGAGAAGTACTGCTCTAAGTTTGGATCATGACTTACCATCATCAAGGCAGCCCCAACCGATTCACACTGCTTACATAAAAGCTGCATAAACATATCTCTATGTTCAGTGTCTAAAGCCGAGGTGGGTTCATCCGCAATAATTAGCTCAGGTGAGCCAAGCATCGCCCTAGCCACAGCCACACGTTGCTGCTGACCAGTGGAAAGCGCGAGTACCTTTCGCCCTGCAGTTAGGCTATCCCCCAAACCTAATTCCCGCAGAAGATACTCAGCCCCTTTAGTAACACTACCGTATTTTTCTTCAGCTCTCGTTTTGCGAGAAGCAGAGAAATGGCAAGGCAACGCGACATTGTCGATAAGATCGAGATGAGGTAACAGATTAAATTGCTGAAATATAAAACCGATATGGTCAGCACGAAAACGATCCATCTTCCGAGAAGAAAAGGCACCTACATCTTGCTCTAGTATTTTGATAGAACCAGAAGATGGAGCAATCATACCGCCCAATAGATTGAGCAATGTACTCTTACCACTTCCTGAAGAGCCTTTAATAAAGACACTTTCGGCCTGCTTTAACTCAAAATAAGGAACCGTGATCCCGTGAGAATGACGGTTCCATCTAAAAGTTAAGGCATCAATTTCAACAGCGCTTGGCATTTTGATTCCTTAATTAAAGCTCTAAGACCCTCTGCTTAGGCGTGAGTTCCACAGAGCGGATATCGGCACCATTTAGCACGTTTACTTTCACAGTTTCCATGTGAGGGAAATGGCTAAAGAAATCTAATGTTACTGCATTTATTTTTGCAGGGTTAACACACTGGAAGTGATAATGCGCTGTAATGTTGCGATGCGTTTCTTCACCGTGATCATGATGCTTTTCATGGTCATGATGATCTGCGTGATCGTGGTGCTTATCGTGGCCATGATGGTCTTCATGTTTATGATCGTGGTGATCAGAATGGTCATGGTGATCATCATGCTTGTGATGGTCATCTTTATAACCGTGGTGCTTATCATGATGAACTGCATGGTCATGATGTGCGTGCTCATCTTCCTCTTCACCGATCGTTACTTTAGCGTCATCAACAATACATAGCGCATCGTCTGGAAATTTAACGCGAGCATAAGCATCTTTTAGCTGCTTAGTGGCACTCTTAATTTTTTGTTTGTCTTCAGCACTTACCGCTTCGTGCTCAAAACCGGCAATGTTCATTAGAGGGGAACGTAGTTCCATCTCCGCAACGTTACCTTCAATAACAAAATTTAGCTCGGCAATTCCATGAACATGAGCTTCATGTTGATGGCTTTCAGCCATAACAGAACTTGCTAACACGGCTGTAGATACCGCCGCTAAACGAAAAGCTTTATTTAAAATCATCTCTAAACCATCGACACAGTTAAAATTGTTATAACATAACAATATACTATAGTTACTCCGCTCAAATCCATGACCGTTTACTCGGTATTCTAATTCGTTTGAGTCTCTTTAATTAAGCAAGCTAAACGAATCAAAGCACCACGACGAGCCTCATTCCAAGCATGAGCAAAACTTAAACGTAAACAATTACGATACTGGTTTTGCGCTGTAAACAAATTACCTGGGGTGATTAATATGCCTTCACTTCGGGCTTTCAAATACACCGAAGTCAGATCGTAGCTGTCTTCTAATTCTACCCATAAGGTCAAACCACCTTGCGGCTGGCTCACTCTAATCACACCCAATTCGCCCCACTCTTGAGAGAGTAACTGAATCAGCTGATCCCTCTGCTGCTGCAACAACATCTTTTGCTTTTTCAGATGTTTCTCATAAGCCCCCTCTTTGAGGAAATCGACCAAACCTTGTTGAGTAAATTTATTTAGGGCGAGAAGGTTTACCATTTTAAGTCGCATCAACTGCTTTTGCTCAGCTGCAATGATCCAACCTAAACGCAGTTCTCTAGAAACTGACTTGGAGTATGAACCGCACAGGATGACACGATTTTCACGGTCCATACTTTTTAATGGGGGGACCCTCTGACCAAAGGCTAAGTCGCCGTATATATCATCCTCAACCACGATAAAATCATGTTTACTCGCCAAGGCTAAAAGGTGCTCACGCGCAGAGACCGACATCAAAGCCCCACTCGGTGTCGCAAATGATGGCGTCACTATGCAGGCTTTAATCTCCCACTCTTCTAACGCCTGTTCCAGCGCCTCTGTCGACATCCCAGTATGGGCTGAAACAGGAATCTCCAGCACTTTTAATCCCATGCTCTCGATAAGTTGTAGCACGCCATAAAAGCCTGGTGATTCAACCGCAACAATGTCTCCAGCTTCACAGCTCAATTGCAAAGCCAACGAAAGCGCATGCTGACAGCCCGCGGTAATAGTGACGTCTGCGGCACTAAAATGACAACCAGTCCGACGGTAACGTTCCGAGAGATGCTCTCTTAACTCCAATAAGCCAGATGGCTCATCATAATATTGGTGGTCATTACATTTCTGTCGGCGTAACGCTCTGCCAATACTGCGATTCAGCTCAGTAATACCCACCGGCATATCCATATAGCCTTGCTCTTGGGGAAAGATATCGAAAGCAGCATTACGCTCCATAATGTCGCGAATAAGATCACTCATATCGACAAGCTGAGGGGCTACGGAGAGTTCAGGACGAGAGGGTGTAGGATGGGCTTTAGGCAAACTACAGACATAAAACCCTGATTTAAAACGAGACTCGATCAAACCCGCTGCTTCCAAGCGCTGGTAAGCATGAATCACCGTTGCTTTAGATAAGCCTTGTTGTTCACACTGAACGCGGATCGAGGGTAGTTTGCTCCCCGCAGGAAGATCGCCATTTTTAATCGAATCGGCTAACGTCTGCTCTAAATTTTGGTACAGAAAATCCATAGTCCCTCCACAATCTGTACCTATTATAATTATTTTTTTTAAACCTGCCCCTATAATTTGCATTCCTGTACAGTTGTTCACAATCACCGATGAGCAAAGTGAGCACAACATGCAACAACAAGGTAACAGTGAGATTCCTATCACTATGATTCAGGAAGCTCCCCCTCTTCCCGGCAACGGAAAATTTCATGTTCGTCTAGTCGAAGGCTTCTATCAAAACCTTAGGCGCTTCACCAGCTGGCCAATGCTGGCACTCTTCTTTGGACTTGTATGGGTTCGTATTAATGGTGATCCACTGGTTTTATTTGACTTTGAAAGCCACCGTATTTTCCTTTTTGGTGCAGAATTTTCTTGGTACGACCTACCGGTATTAGCGGGTTTATTGATTGCTGGGGCCAGCCTGTTGTTTTTTATGGCCGTCGGCTGGGGGCGTATCTGGTGTGGCTTTGCCTGCCCTCAATCAATCTGGACTTGGATCTTTATCCGCATCGAAGATTGGACCGAAGGGCGCGCCGCGCTACGATCAAAATCTGAAGAGAAATCCCTGACAGGCGTTCGACTGGTTCGACGCGTTCTGAAACATGGCCTTTGGCTCCTCGTTTCAGTCGCTACAGCGATTACGTTTAGCGGCTATTTCGTACCTATAGAGCAGCTACTGCAATCGATCTTCAGCTTGGAAGCTTCGCTCTTTGTATTTACGTGGATTATCTCCATGGCACTGCTCACTTACTTCAATGCGGGGCTTGTCCGCGAAAAAGTATGTTTGCATATGTGCCCATACTCCCGCTTCCAAGGAGTGATGTTTGACGAGGATACACGTACCGTCGCTTATAACCCGCTACGCGGAGAGCCTCGTACTCACCTACGCGGTAAAGAGGAAAATCCTGGCGATTGTATCGACTGCGGTATCTGCGTTCAGGTTTGTCCTACTGGAATAGACATTCGTGATGGGTTACAAGCCGCATGTATCGATTGCGGTGCCTGTATTGATGCCTGTGATAACGTCATGACTAAGTTAGGTCGACCAACTGGACTCATTGAGTTTTATTCTGAAAAACAGCTACAAGCTATTGAGACGAATACACCGAAAGAAGCACCGCCGAAACAACCAATCCTGCGCCCAAGATTGATTGCTTATATGACCATTCTGATTATTACCGTATGGGGTGTTGTTTACGGTATGCATAACCGCACAGAGTTGTTAATTGAAGTAGCTAGGGAACGTGGTCAGCTTTACCAAGTGGTAGGTAATGAGGTCTGCAATAGTTACCAAATCGAGTTGGAATCCTTCTTGCCTGATTTGAAACAGCTGTCTGTTAGCGTTCAAGGTGTGGATAGCGATCAGCAGTTCAAACTTAAAGGTCATGCAAAGATTGAATTAAATAAACAAAATGCGATCAAGATTTATCAAGTATGTGCAGTACCAGACAATTTAGATAAAAGCACGCAGATCCAGTTTAATTTCAGAAACGAGACCTTCTACACCTATAAAGCGAGTACTTTCCTTACTCCCTAATGCAGGACAACCTCTTCGATCATAATCAGGTGAATTTTAGGGTGCCTACCAACCCTACCCCACAGCGGTTGGCAGGATCTACAGTTCGAGAGGGCCTGATTATGATTTTCCCCAATTGCCGGTAATCACTGCCGGCAATTTTTTTATTTTATTCAAACTACCCTTCAGCTAAACGTTCTTTTTTCTGACGTGACAGACGTTTGATTTCGTATTCGCGCTTAGACGCACTAGCACGATCAATATGTTCCTCTTGCCAATAAAGTGATACTGGCCTGCGTACCCTTGTGTATTTAGCCCCGCCCACCAGCTCGCCATTATGCTGGCGAATGCGACGTTCAAGATCTGTCGTGATACCTGTGTATAGGGTTTCATCCGCACACCTCAAAATATACACATACCAATTGCTCTCTTTATCCTTCAAAAACTCTCTCTCACTCTAAACACATAACCTAAGCATTACATTTTCCCCATGAGATTCTTAAAACCAGACAAGCATTCAAACACAAGACGGCTATAGAAAGCCCCAATGTAAGTACCTACATACGCTATAGATCCAATAATACCTAAGCTTTATTTTCCCTTTCTACATAAATTAAAACAATGATTACACACAATAAAAATCTACGTAAAAACTATGTGGACAGAATCTGCTAGCTCTTTTTGCTGAAGAATCAAGTGGAAATTAACCAATTGAAAAATAAGCATTTTAAAGAGTGAATAATTTTACAACAACTAACGCAAACTCCGCGCCTATGGTACTTACAGCCAGCTACCCAAAACTTATTAAGAAAGTTATCCACAGATTTTATGTATAACTCAACACTTTCTTTTTACGCTATTAACTCTTGCAACTGCTACTCTGAATATATTCATCTGGATCAAATAGGTTATAGGCAATGGGCGACCCTGTTATACCAACCGAATGGCAAAATTGGATATATGAAAACCGTTCCAAAAACTGTGACCCAGAAAAAATGATCGAAGTCCTCTGTGACGAAGGCTTTCCTAAAAGACAAGTAACTGAAGCTGTCATCTATGCATTGAATGGAGGAAGTTATCACCCTCCATACATTCCAAGAGCAAGGTATGAAGGCGATGATGATATAGAGATTTATTCAGTAAAAGACTTTCTAAATGCGGATGAATGCCTTCAACTAATAGAGCTTATGCGTAATTACCAAAGGCCTTCAACAACCACCAATGATATCGAGAAATATAAAAACCACCGCACAAGTCATTCTAGTGATTTAGCCTTACTTAATTCCCCTTTTGTTCAAGAAATTGATCGAAGAATATCTAAAATGCTAGATATTTCTCCTGCTTTTTCTGAAGGGATACAAGGACAATGGTACAACGTAGGAGAAGAGTTTAGGGAACATACAGATTATTTTGAACAAGATTGCAACGAGTTTGAACAATATGCTCGAAATACAGGACAACGCACTTGGACTTTTATGATTTATCTAAACACTGTTCAAGAAGGAGGAGGCACTAATTTCCCGAAATTAAATCACTGTTTCACACCAGAACAAGGTAAGGCAATTATCTGGAATAACTTAACTCCTGAGGGCTTTCCCAACCCCTCTACTGTTCACCACGGTATGCCTGTTATCAAAGGATATAAAGCTATAATTACCAAATGGTTCAGAACTAGAGGAACAGGAAATATTCAATATAGACTTAAACATGAATATATAAGACCTCATACACAAACAGGCTTTTTGAAAAAATCTATTCCGTCAAAATTATTCCGTTATCTATTACGATTCTATACCAATTATCGAAGCTCTGATTTAGAAAAAGTCCAAACAAAATTAACGGAAAATCATCAAGAAATATCTCCTGACACAATTGAAATACCTCCTGAACTTCAACACGAAATACATAAAACGCTGCAACCTCTAGCTGAAGCTTGGAGTGGATGTTTACTAAAACCTTTAGTAATTGATGAAATAAATATTTATTCAGAAGGCTCTACAACAAAATATGGGCGGACAGAATTAGGCGCGATTAGCATCCTTTTAAATTTACACCAAAAAATTGAGCGCCCCTGGCCAATAATCATTGAAGATCATTTTTATCGATCGCACAAGGTTTCACTTGTCTCAGGCCAACTACTTATGTACGAAAGTAAGCGGTTACTTCCTTTTAGCCCTGTCCCATTACAAGGGGAACATTGCACCTGTATGCTAGCCCATTACGAACTTGATCAATAACATGCATATATTAAAAAAGGGCGCTCTGCGCCCTTTTAAAACCTAAACATATTATAGTTATGTGAATTAAACTGCTGTACTACTATTCACGTTCAGCAGCAAATGTTGTGACATGCTTCGCATCAAAGCTACTTCCGTCTTTATTATAAAACTCCTTCGTAATATCAGCACTGCCGCCTACCCCTTGTGCTTCAGACCCATAGAAAGTAGCCTCAACTGAGCCATAGATATTACGTTCGTAATCAACCCCTTTTATTTTCACATTAAGGTCACCGGCGGATATAGTATCAGATATAAGTGTTGTCTCATCAATATACCCACTTGCGGTAAAACCTAACTCGCCTATCACAGCACCACTAGGTCCAAACTGTAGAGCGCCATCTGCACCACCGTTGAATACTCCTTCCCAGCTACCGCCATTAGAGAAATCGATTTCCAACTGTACACTAGCCCCGAACCCAGTAGCTCCGGTATAAGTAGCCGTTACATTTTCACCTAATCCATCAACGTAATTATTGTACTGATCTAACGTAGTTCCAATACCGTAGACAAATGTTCCCAAAGCACCATCAAGCACGTATGTTGGATCTTTAGGTGAATTCCCTGGTGGGGGATTGAGCGTAAACGAACCATCTCGCCATGTTCCCTGGAACATATAAACTTGGTCATCCTCACCTTGAGTGAAAATACCATATTCTGCAGGCACGACTAAGGTACTTATTTCTCCTTCTTCTTCCCCCATGATTCTGACAAGTAAAGTGCCATCATCACCAACTTCTGGAGGCTCAATAAACTCCATAGAAACTATCTCATCAGCTCCATCTGGATTTACAGTGAAAGATTGAATAGCAGCCAATAAATCATCCGCGTCACCTTCCCCTAGAAGGATTGTGAATGTCCCTAATCTAGGATCCGACACATCTGTAGCATTTTTCAAACGGCCTTGCCCTTGACCATGAATACATCCTGATTCGCTTGGTCGAACACAATCAACATTGTCACTACCCAAATAATGGCTTGAGTAACCACTAACTGTTGGTACTGGCCCAGGTCCAGGGCCAGGTCCAGGGCCAGGGCCAGGGCCAGGTCCAGGTCCAGGTCCAGGGCCAGGGCCAGGGCCAGGGCCAGGTCCAGGTCCAGGTCCAGGTCCAGGTCCAGGTGGTTCACTATCAGGAGGAATATTTACTGGAGGGGAGGTATCCGTCGGTTCATTTAATGCTAACCCATCATCTGGAAGAACAAATTCATCTCCAGCACCAGCAGCGAAAGCAAGTGCGATTCCTCCACCTACAGGGCCTCCAGCCGCTGTTGCGAATGGTAGGGCCCATGGTCCCCAATCTTCTACAGAATCAGGCTCATCTGGGTTATTGTTTTTAGGGTAAGCTGCCGCTTGAGCTTGCCCTGCAGCAAAGACACTGCTGATAGCAATAGCTATCAATTTTTTTTGAGACCACATAATGAGCCTCCATCTATACTATTTCTTCCAATGCATTCTTTTAAACAACACCTTTTACTTTCATCAGAAAGAAGAAAAAACCATCTAGGTTAACCAACTGTTTTTAAAGGCATTATCTAAAGACCTTTTATATTTTTAATACGCAAACAAAATTTTTATATTTGCTATTCAAACAGTATAGTCGTTACAAAAAGCCACAAGAGAACAGCTGTGCGATATTTAATCACGAAAATTACTATTTAATGGAATCAATTTCATACGCAATTAGAACAATGTCATACATCGTCCTATAGCTAGAGATAGATAGTAGGCCAAGCAAAGAGGGCTACTTATATTGATTGAATAAAAGCAAATAATAAAAAGAAAAGCCCGTTAGAAATCAGTCTTTTCTTTATACTCGCATAAGTCTTCAATTAGACAGGAACCGCATTTGGGCTTTCGGGCAACGCAGGTATAACGGCCATGTAAAATGAGCCAATGATGGGCGTCAATCAAAAACTCTTTCGGAACAAAACGCATAAGCTTCTGTTCAACTTCATTAACGTTTTTACCAGGGGCGATTTTAGTACGATTTGAAACGCGGAAAATATGGGTATCTACAGCCATTGCAGGCTGACCAAACGCGGTATTTAAAACTACATTTGCAGTTTTTCGCCCTACGCCAGGAAGCGCTTCAAGATCAGCACGATTATCAGGCACTTCCGATCCATGTTTGTCGACCAGTGCTTTGCAGGTCTTAATCACATTCTCAGCTTTGGTGTTAAACAAACCGATGGTTTTAATATATTCCTTCAAACCATCTACACCAAGTGCGTAGATCGCCTCTGGAGTATTCGCAATAGGATAAAGTTTACGAGTCGCTTTGTTCACACCGACATCAGTAGCCTGAGCAGAAAGAATAACTGCTATCAGTAATTCGAACGGAGAGCTATATTCAAGTTCTGTCGTAGGGTGAGGGTTATCATCACGCCAACGCGTGAAGATTTCGTGTCTTTTTTGCTTATTCATGACTAGATATATAGAAGTGCTTTAGTTGTAATCGCCATAAAGGCTAACCCAATTACGACCACTCTGTTTAGATTTGTAAAGCGCTTGGTCAGCTTGTTCCAACCATTCTAAAGGCGTCTGTTGTTCATAAGTTAACTCCGACACACCCAAGCTAATAGTCACCTTTAATTCGTGCTCAGCATAAGGAACAACTAAGGCCTCAATACGTGAACGCAGTCGTTCAGCAAAGATCATCGCATTTTCGCCATTTGTACCCGTCAAAATTGCACCAAATTCTTCACCACCGTAACGTCCAAGAAAATCGGTTTTACGTGCCTGTTCTTTTAGTGCTTGCGCCACTGCTCGAATGATTTCATCGCCAGCTTGGTGCCCGTATGTATCATTTACCCTTTTAAAATGATCAATATCAAACATCACTAAGCTACAGACTTCCTGACTACGATTGAAGCGCTCAAATTCTTGATTAAGGCATTCTTCCCAATAGCCTCGATTATTCAGACCCGTTAATCGATCTTCTCGACTTAACGCTTTTAACTGATCGTTAGCCTGTTGCAATTCAATCTGGCCAGTTGCTGTATCCGTAACGTCGTAAATCAAGATCCCTACATGATCAACCTCTCCTGTTGGAGAAGTTAGCGGAATCAAGGTGACGTTTTGATACATGAATGGAGCACTGCCCGTAATCGGACGATTGCTCTTAAAATGAAAAAGGTAAGGTCGCTGTTCCCAAGATATATACGCAGGGTTTCTTAACAAAAAAACTGATTCCAATTTTTGCTTTAACCATCGACAAGGAAGCTCTGGAAATTTAGCAAAAATAGAATGCTCTGTTAGCTTCACGGCAGATATGCCGGAATGGTTTTCCATAAAGCCATTCCACAGTTTGATGAGACCAGCGCGATCTACAACAACCAAACCTACTTCAAGGTTTTGAATCAGCCCTAAAGTCCAATGCAGTTCATCGATCTCTTGGAAATTCTGACTATTCATTCAAAATAACTCGCAATCTTTTGTAATGCCGGTAAAGAATCTGGGGTAAATGCCAAAATAAGCTCACATTGAAAATCATATTCCGGCAGCTGGTAATCAATAGATATAATCATTGTTTGATCTAAAGATCCCACTTGATCACAAACCCTATCACTATCGTGCAGTATACTTGGGGTCGCTCTACTAAAAGAGAGGTCCAACTGTTGTGCAAACCCAGATATAAAAGCACCGATCAACGCATTAGCTAGCGACATTAATAGATCAGATTCAGAATACTCTCCATTCTCTGTCATCCCCATCAATCTTGCTACACGCTCTAAATTTCCGGTTTGCATCAATAACAATGCTTCACCTGCTACATCCCCGCCAATAAAACCCTGACTAATTAGCTCATGCTGGTTATCTGAGGCCACCTTAAGCTGATTAGCCAGATCAGTCGCGTTAATCATTTTGACCACAGGAATAGGCAGATGGACAAATGTATTCAATAAAGTGCCTAACATACTTCCAGCTTGCCCCATGGCGACATTAGCAATCTCTTGGTAATAGTCAGGCAAAGCTAAAGGTGTGTCGATCTGCTCTTCGACAATTACAGGATGTTCCAGTTCGCTCAACAAGCCAAACCGCTGTAGAACGTCGGAAATTACTTCTGGGGATGTGGGCTTTTTGATAAAAGCCAATGCACCTAGCTCTTCGACCCTTGATTGCGCCTCGGGCTGAATATCACCCGACACAACAATCACCATTGTGGGTAAGTCATCTTGCCGTATCCGTTCCAATGCCTGATAGCCATCCATAATCGGCATAGTCAGATCAAGGAAGAGAATGTCGCCTTTACCTGCTCTAATCGCTTCAAGCCCTTCTAGGCCATGCTCAGCGAACGTAACTTCAACATTCCAGCTACGCAGGGCTGACGCCATTTGTTTACGTGCTAGACGGGAATCATCACAAATAACTACAGGAACAGGCTGGCTCACGATCCTTCCTAAAGAATAATAACTAAGGAAAACAGTAAGCTAACAGCCTAATGTATGCCTTAGCAGAAAACAATTCTGCTAAGGCTAAAAGAAAGGAAAGAATAGGTATACTTTAGCTTTGTTAGCCAGTAATACGTACACGTTCTGGTTTAGCGCCTTCATCTGGCGTTTGTTGAGCTAAACGCTCTTTAGCACGAGCATCAATAATGTTTTTCAGCGCTATTAATAAACCCATGCCAACAAAGGCACCAGGTGGTAAAACCGCAAACAGGAAACCGGTATAGTCATCAACAACAGTAATTTTCCAATCAGCTGCCATTGGACCAAATAGCAGATGCATATCGCTAAATAGCGTACCTAAACCTAGTAATTCCCGCATCGCACCTAAGATCACCAATACCACGGTAAAGCCAAGTCCCATCATTAAACCATCTAACAAAGACTCTTTAACAGGGTTTTTACATGCAAAAGCATCAGCACGCCCCATGATGGCACAGTTCGTTACAATCAAAGGAATAAAGATACCTAAGATTAGGTATAACTCGTAAGTGAATGCCTTCATTAACAACTCAATTGCCGTAACAAATGAGGCAATGATCATTACAAAGATCGGTAGACGAACAGAATCGGGTACAAACTTGCGGAACGCAGAGACCGTGAGGTTAGAACCTAGCAATACCAGAATACTAGCAATACCCAAACCGATAGCATTTACCACAGTACCCGTTACTGCTAGTAACGGACACAGCCCAAGTAATTGAACTAACGCAGGGTTATTGTCCCACAAGCCGTCCATAGAGATTTTCTTATAATCAGCAGCCATTAGTTAGATACCTCCTGATTGTTATCTTGCTGTTCAGGCTTAACTTCTAGCAAAGCAATACGGTTATCTTCGAAATAGTCTAGTGCTCTACCTACCCCGTTTACGATTGCACGCGGCGTAATTGTGGCGCCGGTAAATTGATCAAACTGACCACCATCTTTTTTGACCGCCCACACACCATTATTTTCTGTTGTTTTAGCACGTCCGTTGAAACTGTAGATCCAATCAGATTTTTTGGTTTCGACTTTATCACCTAAGCCTGGCGTTTCTTTATGAACTAAAACACGTACGCCAGCAACAGTACCATCAGCATTAATACCAACAATAAAACTAATATTGCCACTGTAACCATCTGGCGCAACAACCGGCAGGATCACTGCTTTCACTAAGCCTTCTTTACGCGCTCTATAAGCTGTTACCGGCGCTTTATGACCTAACTCAGCTACCTGAAGTTCAAACGTATCCTGCAGCAACTGATTATCGATCGTGTCGCGAGGAACAATCTCATATAGAGCTTTTGCTTTAAATTCACGTTCGTTTTTAGCAATTGCGTCTTGAGTAGAGACTTGAGTAATTGCTATTACCGCAGCACAGACAACAGCAAATAAACTGATCGCAACCGTACTCGATTTAATCGCACTGAAAAGCTGCATTATGAGCCCCCCTTCATGCCGCGCTTAGCTTTAGCGTGTCCATAAGTTCGAGGCTGGGTGTACTGATCAATAAACGGTGCTGATAAGTTCATTAACAATACGGCAAATGCAATTGCATCAGGGTAGCCACCCCATCCGCGAATAACATAAACCAAGACACCAATACCGATACCAAAATAGATTTTGCCACGATTACTGGTTGCAGAAGTTACTGGATCCGTTGCGATAAAGAATGCACCCAGCATGGTTGCACCTGTCGTTAAATGGAAAAACGGGTCAGCAAATGAATATGGATCGATGATATAAAACAACGTCGAGATGACCGCCAGTGAACCCAACACAGCTGCGGGCGTATGGATGGTAAACACTTTACGATAGATCAAGAAGATACCGCCCATCAAATAAGCAGCACTCACCGCAAGCCACGCACCGATGCCGTCAGACAAAACAGGGACTGAACGCCATACTTCCTCAGTCGTGAGTCCACCTCTATGGCGCATAGCGTCTAACGGAGTTGCACCAGTGTATGTATCGATTAAAGTTGGATCTACCGAACCAAAAATAACACTAAGTGTTTGACCAAAACCAAGTACATTCCAGCTTCCTTCGGGGCCATTAAGTACAAAAGGCTCTGTCCAACTTGTCATCTGCACGGGGAACGAAACCAGCAGCAATGCATAAGCAACCATTGCTGGGTTGAAAGGGTTCTGCCCCAGACCGCCATACAAGTGCTTAGCAATCACAATAGCTACGAATACACCGACCATTGTCACCCACCAAGGCGCAAATGGGGGTAACGCAAGACCTAACAGCAACGCTGTAACGATTGCGCTGTAGTCTTTAAGATAAAAGCCTAATGGGCGCTTACGCAGTTTAACAATGGCCGCTTCAAAACCTACTGCAAGCAAGCATGCCCAGATAACATTGATTAAGGTGCCCCAACCAAAAAAGAACGTCATCGCAGCCAAACCCGGTAAGGTTGCGAGTATCAATAAACGCATCACATCAGCCGTACTGCTGGCTTTATGTAGATGAGGGGAGCTAGTGCGTATTAACGCCATCTGCTAACAAATCCTTAATCGCTAAAACGACTTAACGTCTGGTTTAATTTCTCTGCTTCTTTTTGAGCGGTTACTAACTGCTCTTCCATCGTTGGCAGATCATCAACATTTGCTTCTCGAGCTTTAGTTAACGCTCTTTCCGCTTTGGTAACGGCCGCGCGGGCCATCGCAGCATCAATCTTTAGCTGTTTAAGATCGATGCCTTCATTAGCAGCTTTTTCAATCAACTGAATTTCATAAGCATCAAAGGCTTCTTTTGCTTCATCGTGCAACTTAGTTAATCGCTGCACTTCTGCTTCTAACTCAGTTTTATCTGAGTCTTCAGCATCATCTAAAGCATTCTGCGCCTTCTTCAGCTTGGTACGCATAATCGAAACATTCTGCTTCAAAGCTTTAGGGTCAACGGGCTCTGGTTTTGCAGGCTTTTCTAACTGCCCACCCGCTTGCAGGTATTCCTGCTGAAGCTCTTCATGCTTACCACGAAGTTTTTCCACACCCGCTTGCATCTTCTCAGCGGCCGGACTTCCTGATTCAATCGCTTTATCTAATGCAGCTTGAGCTTTATCCACCTTGGCCTGCATTGCATCCATATCCGCTTTAAGCTCATCGAGATTAACTGCTGGAGCGATAGGAGCAACTGCTGAAGCCTGAACTGCTTGATCATATTCAGCTTTAGCTTCTTCGAATTTACCCTGAAGCTTCTCGACACCGGCTTTCATTTTTTCAGCCGCTGGACTGCCAGATTCAATCGCTTTATCTAAGGCGACTTGAGCTTTCTCAACTTTGGCCTTGATAGCCTCCATATCTTCTTTAAGCTCATCTAAGTTGACTTCTGGGGCTACGGGCGCAGAAGTTGGCGCTTGAGCCGCCTTATCATATTCAGTCTTAGCTTCTTCGTATTTACCTTGAAGCTTCTCTACACCTGCTTTCATTTTTTCTACAGCAGGGCTATCTGAAGCAATAGCCGCATCTAGGGCTTTTTGCGCTTTATCCACCTTCGCCTGCATTGCATCCATATCAGCCTTAAGCTCATCTAGATTAGCTACTGGAGCAAAAGGTGCAGATGCTGGCGCTTGAGCGGCTTTATCATATTCCGCTTTAGCTTCTTCAAACTTACCTTGAAGCTTTTCTACACCCGCTTTCATTTTTTCTACAGCAGGGCTACCGGAAGCAATAGCTGCATCCAAAGCTTTTTGTGCTTTCTCTACTTTGCCCTGCGCTGCATCCATCGACTCTTTTAGCTCAGCTAAATTAACCGCTGGCTGTGTCGGCACTGGTGCACCGCCAGATTCAGCTTGATCATACGCAGTTTGAGCCGCTTCAGTTTTAGCTTTCTGTTCAGCAACCTTGGCTTTAAGCGCTTCGAGATCACCTTCACCAGATTCTTCGGCTTTGGCTAGCGCTTTTTCAGCTTGTTTCAACTTGGTTCGAGCAACGGCCGCATTAGTTTTAAGCTGTTTAACATCCACAACTGGCGCTGGGGCGCTCGCTGGATTTTGCGCCTGATCGTAAGCCTCTTGTGCGGCCTTAGCTTTCGCTTCAAGCTCAGTGACGGTTTGACGTAACTGCTCAATACCGTCTAACCCTTTAGACTCAGCATTTTCTAAAGCTTTCTGAGCTTTCTTCAGTTTGGTACGCGAAACGGCAGCAGCTGTTTTCAGCGCTTTAATATCAGGCTCACCCGATAGTTTAGCGGCTTCAGCTGTTTTACCTGACGCTAGTTTGTCTTTCTTAACTGCTTGCGCCTTCGCTGCTTCTTCTGCACGTTGCTTACGACGCAGTTCTTTCTCTACTTTCTCTTGCTCCAAACGCGCTTGGCGAGCTTCAAAGCGCTGACGAGCATGATCTGCTTTACGTTGTTCCGCTTCTTCGGCACGGATCTCAGACTTAGCAAAACGGTAGTACTGCACCAAAGGAATATTACTTGGGCAAACATAAGAGCAAGCACCACACTCGATACAATCAAACAAGTTGTGATGCTTAGCCTTTTCAAACTCTTTACCTTTTGCAAACCAATGCAATTGCTGTGGTAGGAGCTCAGCAGGACACACCTGCTCGCACATACCACAACGGATACAAGGGTTCGCAGCAGGTGCCGGAGGCATCTCATCGTAAGTTGCTGCAATAACACAGTTAGTGGTTTTGATCATCGGGATAGACTGACTATCCACGGTATAGCCCATCATTGGACCGCCAATAACTAAACGATAAAGCTCAGACTGACGAATCTCAGCAGCTTCTAGCAACGTCTCTAGTGGAGTACCAATCAACGCGCGCATATTATGCGGATGACCTAAGGCATCACCCGTAACTGTTACAACGCGGGAAATCAGAGGTACGCCGTTATATACAGCATCATAGATAGCAGAAGCGGTACCGATGTTTTGACATACGATACCGACATCGGCAGGAATCTTTCCGCTTGGTACTTCGACACCTGTTAGTAGTTTTATCAACTGTTTCTCACCGCCCGATGGATAGACGGTTGGAACAACTACAATATCAATATCTTGATTTGATTCCGCTACAGCAAGTTCGAGTGCACGGATAGCCTGAGGCTTATTGTCCTCAGTACCAATCATAATGTGATGCGGCTTTAACAGGTGCGCGATAACCTCAATACCTTTGACGATGTCTTCTGCGCGTTCACGCATCAACATATCGTCAGCAGTAATATAAGGCTCACACTCCATCGCATTGATGATCAGCGTATTAACAATGTGATCATCACCCAGATGCAGTTTTACATCGGTTGGGAAGCCCGCGCCACCCATACCACTGATACCGTGGTAGCGGATAAAATCGATCAACTCTTGTTTATTGATCGACGTATAGTCTTCTAGGCCTTTATGGTCGCACCACTCATCTAAACCGTCGGTTTTAATCACCACACAAGGAGCTGACATACCGGACATGTGAGGTACAGGGCGAGATTCGATCGCCTCTACTACCCCTGAACTCGGCGCATGAACACTAACACTAATGCGACCTGCTGCCTCAGCAATAACCTGACCTTTCAGTACTCGGTCACCCACAGAGACTACTAGCTCTGAAGGTGCACCAATATGCTGTGACAAAGGAACCACTAGCTGTTCAGGAATTGGCGCTATCTGAATCTGACCGCCTGTGGACTGATGCTTATTTTCTGGTGGGTGTACACCACCGTGGAAAGAATGCTTAGTACTCACGCTGCACCTCCCTCCACGACTTCGCCACGTTGATCCGTTGCAATAAGTTGAACACCCGGCTTAGGCATATCCCACTTCCACGTTTGTAGCGTGGTTTCAACTGGTAACATATCAATACAATCTACTGGGCAAGGCTCTACACAAAGGTCACAACCGGTACATTCAGATGTGATCACCGTGTGCATCTGCTTAGCTGCACCTAAAATGGCATCAACTGGGCACGCCTGAATACATTTAGTACAACCGATGCATTCATCTTCGCGGATATAAGCTACCGCTTTTACTGGTTCTTCTTCTGCGCCACCTTCAAGTGGAATCGCTTCAACATCCAGAAGGTCGGCTAAAGTTTCGACTGTACTTTGGCCACCAGGAGGGCATTTATTGATTGCATCACCTTCTGCAATCGCCTCAGCATATGGGCGGCAGCCTGGGTAACCACACTGACCACATTGGGTCTGTGGCAAAATACTATCGATTTGATCAACTAATGGATTACCTTCAACTTTGAAGCGTACTGAGGCAAAGCCCAATAGCAAACCAAAAGCTAAAGCTAAGCCCAAGAGAGCTAATACGGCGATGATTATGATATCCACGGTCGGCTCCTAAATTTGTACCAGACCGGTGAAGCCCATAAATGCCAAGGACATTAAGCCAGCAGTCACCATACCGATCGCTGCCCCTTGAAATGGCATAGGGACATCTGCAACCGCAATTCGCTCACGCATCGCTGAGAAAAGAATCAAAGCAAGAGAGAAGCCGATTGCAGCACCAAAACCGTAAACAATTGAATCAATAAAGCCATTAAGCTTTTTGATATTAAGTAACGCAACCCCGAGTACTGCACAGTTAGTGGTAATCAGCGGTAAGAAAATACCTAACACTTTGTACAATAATGGGCTGGTTTTACGAACAACCATCTCAGTGAACTGCACAACAACCGCTATCACTAAGATAAATGTAATCGTTTGCAGATACTCTAATGCAAGAGGCTGCAGGAGATACGTGTACGCAAGATAACTGCATACGGACGACAGAGTCAGTACAAATGTGGTCGCCAAGGACATACCCATCGCGGTTTCCAGCTTATTGGAAACCCCCATAAATGGACACAATCCAAGGAATTGAACCAGCACAAAGTTGTTTACCAGCACAGTGCTGATAACAATCAGAAGATATTCTGTCATAAGATCCGTATAGCTATCGAAACCTACCCCTAAAAGAAGATAAGCAAAATCTAATATTACTATCTCTTATAAGGTTTCGGTATAGCGATATTCTGATTTAAAACAATAAACCGGGAGCTCAAACTCCCGGTTTTTCCATTCGAGAATGGTCTTTTATTTCAATAGTTCTAGTGCGCTTGCTAGTTTCTCAACGTCAGTAGACCCCTGAAGCTGATCAACGTTCAATGCAACTGCACCTTCTACTGCATCGTCAGTTTCAAGCAGAGAAATAAGACCTGCTTGATTTAGAACAGCAGACGCATTCTGAGCACCGCCCTGAAGTTGTTCAGCGTTAAGCGCTACAACTGCACGACCTTGTTCGAACAATACTGATTCTAGGCTAAACAATAGTGTTTGACGCTGTTCAGCACTACCACCAGAGATAGTCGCTGTCGCAGCCTGCTGACCGAAACGAATTGTACGATCAGATGCTTTAACTGCAGAAGCATTAACTAGCTTCGATTCAAGGTCAGTCTGCTCATCACCACCCTCGATGATCATACCCGCTGCAACAGTCGCATTAGTTAGACGATCAACAATGATGAAAGAACCTGTGCCGTGGTGAGCACGGTAGTCATCAGCAACAACTGGGCGCTCTAGCGTAATCTCGCAACGTGCGATTTCGTTTAGCTCCAGAGAATCAGCAGCAGTTTGCTCTAGCGTGTTAACGTCTACACGGTGACGAACGTTACTGATACCACCAGCTATACGCGTAGTATTCAGTTTAACTTCGTACTGACGACCTTTCTGTAAAGGCTCCTCAGACATCCATACGACCATGGAGTCAAAACGGTTTGTTGTTTCTGGAACTTCGTTGCTGTGAACAAGAATATCGCCACGAGAGATATCAATCTCATCTTCCAAAGTTAGCGTTACTGCCATTGGCGGGAATGCTTCTTTAATTTCACCTTCGTAAGTAACAATCGACTTAACCTTGCTGGACTTACCAGAAGGAAGCACGGTTACTTCGTCGCCCGGGCGAACGATACCAGATGTCAACGTACCGCAGTAGCCACGGAAGTCCAGGTTAGGACGGTTTACGTACTGAACTGGGAAACGTAAGCTATCGAAGTTCTGGTCGTTAGCCAGCTCAACTGTTTCCAATGTTTCCATCAATGGCTCGCCTTTAAACCAGCTCATTGGTTCAGAAGGTGTAACAACGTTATCGCCCTTCAATGCAGAGATCGGTACAAACTGAATATCAGGTAGATCTAGCTGCTTAGAGAACTCAAGGTAATCTGCTTTGATCTCTTCAAAACGCTCTTCGCTGAAATCAACTAGGTCCATTTTGTTGATAGCAACAATCGTGTGCTTGATACCTAGTAGAGAAACAATAAAGCTGTGACGTTTAGTCTGAACCTGTACACCGTGACGCGCATCGATAAGGATGATCGCTAGATCACAGGTAGATGCACCTGTCGCCATGTTACGTGTGTACTGTTCATGGCCCGGAGTATCCGCAATGATGAACTTACGCTTAGATGTAGAGAAGTAACGGTAAGCAACGTCGATAGTGATACCTTGCTCACGCTCTGCAGCAAGACCATCAACTAGAAGCGCAAGGTCAAGTTCTTCACCAGCATTACCCACACGCTCGTTATCCTTCTGGATAGCAGCAAGTTGATCTTCATAAATCATTTTAGAGTCATGTAGTAGACGGCCAATCAATGTAGATTTACCGTCATCCACGCTACCGCAAGTCAAAAAGCGTAATAGCTCTTTGTTTTCATGCTGGTGCAGATACGCTTGGATATCAGATTCAATCAGTTCGCTTTGGTGACTCATTTTCTTCCCCTTAGGAAAGCGGCAAGCGGTTCATTAAGATAGCTTGTCGCTGAATATTCTTTTCAATATGGATGTAAGGTGTGGCCTATAAACTCATACCGCCACGTATTTCTATGTAGAGCCCTAGAAATAACCTTCCATCTTTTTCTTCTCCATCGAACCAGAACTATCGTGGTCGATCGCACGCCCCTGACGTTCAGAAGTCGTTGTTAGCAACATCTCCTGAATAATATCCGGCAAAGTTGCCGCGTCAGATTCCACTGCACCCGTTAGCGGGTAGCAACCAAGAGTACGGAAACGCACGTTCTTCATTTCAGGCACTTCACCTTCTTTAAGAGGCAAGCGCTCGTCATCAACCATGATCAACATGCCATCACGTTCAACAACTGGACGTTTCGCAGCGTAATATAAAGGTACGATAGAGATGTTTTCTAGATAGATGTACTGCCAGATATCTAGCTCAGTCCAGTTGGACAGAGGGAATACACGGATACTCTCGCCTTTATCTACGCGTGTATTGAACACGTTCCATAGCTCTGGACGCTGACTTTTAGGGTCCCAACGGTGGTTTTCATCACGGAAAGAGAAAACACGCTCTTTAGCACGGGATTTTTCCTCATCACGACGAGCACCGCCAAATGCAGCATCAAACTGATACTTATCTAGTGCCTGTTTCAAACCCTGAGTTTTCATGATATCGGTATGTTTAGATGAACCATGAGTAAACGGACCCACGCCCATATCAACACCTTCTTGGTTGATGTGAACTAGAAGCTCCATACCTGCTTCTTTCGCCATTTTGTCACGGAATTCGATCATCTCTTTGAACTTCCATGTAGTATCAACATGCATCAAAGGGAAAGGAGGCTTACCAGGCGCAAACGCTTTACGTGCAAGATGAAGCATTACCGCGGAATCTTTACCAACGGAGTAAAGCATTACTGGATTGTCGAATTCAGCAGCCACTTCACGAATAATATGGATACTTTCAGCTTCTAGCTGCTTAAGGTGCGTTAAACGATGTTCAGGCAAAGCACTCATTAAAAATACTCTCTCTCTATAAACGTTACGGACTTAGACCCTACAATCGCACCAAGAAAAACTTAATAGTGGTCGATTTAATAAGCCTACCTATCCTATAATGCGGCGCATTATCGCAGCCCTCTCAATAAAACGCAAAAGAATATATAATTACTTTTTTATAGCGTTTAGCTATATGCAATAGCCTATCTATTACTTTTCAATTTGTTACCTTTCGTTATCACCAAAAGAAATAACAAGATTCCCAATTATTATTTTGAGTTATAACAAACCTCCTTTATTATGCCGCCAGTTTATTCTTGGACAGGTCTATCTATGGAACTTGCGTACAGTTTTGCAGGATTAGTTGTTGGCTTTATTGTTGGCCTCACCGGTATAGGTGGTGGAGCCTTAATGACGCCTATCCTGATTGTTGTATTCGGAATTCCACCAGTTACAGCTGTAAGCACCGATTTACTATATGCAGCCGTTACAAAATTCGGCGGTACTTTCTCTTATGCAAGAAAGAAACTGATCGAGTGGAAAGTAGTTCTTCTTTTATTGCTAGGCAGCATTCCTGGAAGTTTGTTAACCCTGAACTACCTAAAAGGCCTAGATGGACTAGAACAGATCGAACACATAATGAACATGACCCTAGGTGTGTCATTAGTGTTAACATCCATCGCCGTTTTCTTGCGTAATAAAATTCGCAATCAAGCGATGAAATGGCAGCACACATCAGCCGCAAGCCATGCAAAAAAATGGCGCCCCGCTATTACAGTGTTGATGGGTATTCTACTGGGAGGTCTGGTAACATTGTCGTCGGTTGGCGCTGGGGCCTTAGGTACAGCTATTTTAATCTTGTTATATCCACGTATGAGTATGCCAACCATCGTGGGTTCCGACCTAGTTCATGCCGTTGTGCTTACATCAGTTGCAGGTGCAGGTCATTATGGAATGGGCAATGTTGATCTTAGCCTTCTTCTATACCTACTAATCGGCTCTTTGCCGGGTGTATTTGTGGGAAGCCATCTGGGCACACGATTATCACCAAAAATTATGCAGCCTATTATGGGCTCAATATTATTAGCCATCGGTCTGCGCTTCGTAATCGCAGGTTAAAACCCTAAAAGTGAGGTGTTGCACCCGATTAAGGGTCCAACAAGGGAAAAGTTATGTATCAGTATAACTCTGTCGACCAGAAGCTGGTTGACGAACGTGTTGAGCAATTTAGAGATCAGACTCGCCGCTTCCTAGCAGGCGAACTGCCAGAAGATGACTTTCTAGCACTACGTCTGATGAACGGTTTGTATGTACAACGTCACGCGCCAATGCTGCGTGTAGCGGGCCCATACAATATGTATAACTCAACTCAATTCCGTAAACTGGCTCATATCGCACGTACTTATGACAAGGGCTATGCGCACTTTACTACGCGTACTAACCTGCAGTTTAACTGGCCGAAACTAGAAGAAGTACCTGACATTCTTGCTGAGCTTGCTGAAGTTCAGATGCACTCGATTCAAACGTCTGGTAACTGTATCCGTAATACAACGACGGATCAGTTCGCAGGTGTAATCCCAAATGAGATTGAAGATTCTCGTCCGTACTGTGAAATCATTCGTCAGTGGTCATCACTTCACCCTGAATTTGCGTATCTACCTCGTAAGTTCAAGATTGCGATCTCTTCTTGCGCAAACGACCGTGCAGCGACACAAGTACATGACATCGGCCTTCACATCGTTAAAAACGATGCTGGCGAAGTTGGTTTTGAAGTGCTTGTAGGTGGCGGCCTTGGTCGTACCCCTATGATCGCTAAGCAGATCAATCCATTCCTAGCTAAGGAAGATCTACTTTCTTACCTAGAAGCTATCATCCGTGTTTACAACATGAATGGTCGCCGCGATAACAAATACAAAGCGCGTATCAAAATTTTGGTACAAGCTGTAGGTATCGATAAGTTCCGCGAGCAAGTTGAGGAAGAGTGGGCGCATATTCGCGATACTGATCTTAAACTACCAATGGAAGAGATCGAGCGCGTTAAAGCATTCTTTAAACCATTTGATTACGATGCATCAGCTGCTGCAGATACTTCACTTGAAGCTAAACTGGCAGAGAATGAAGATTTCAACACTTGGTATGAGCGTAACACTGTAGAGCATAAAGTAGATGGTTACCGCATAGCTTATGTATCTCTAAAGCCATACCTCAAACCAGCCGGCGATATCACTGCGGATCAACTAGACCTAGTTGCTGATCTTGCTGACAAATACAGCTTCGGCGAAATTCGTGCTACTCACAACCAAAACTTGGTTTTGGCTGACGTTAAGAAAGCAGACCTATACGCAGTATGGGAAGTGCTTGCAAATGCAGATCTAGCACGTCCAAACATCGGTACACTCACAGACATGACTGTTTGCCCTGGTGGTGACTTCTGTGCGCTAGCTAATGCGCGTACTCTGGGTGTAGCAGATCAGATCAACAAGAAATTTGAAGACATGGACTTTGTTCATGACCTTGGCGATCTAAAACTGAATATGTCAGGCTGCATGAACGCTTGTTCTCACCACCACGTTGGCCACATTGGTATTCTGGGTGTAGATAAGAAAGGTGAAGAGTGGTACCAAATCACCCTAGGTGGTGATGATGGTTCTGATGCAGCACTAGGTAAGGTTATTGGCCGTGCTGTCGCTTCTGAAGAAGTCGCTAACACCCTAGAAAAAGTGCTTGAAGTATACGTTCAGCAGCGCTTTGAGAACGAACGTTTCATTGATACATTCCGTCGTATCGGTATTGCACCATTTAAGGAGTACGTATATGCCCCTGCTAATTAATCGTGAAGTTGTCGCAGACAACTGGACTCTGATCAACGAAGAATCACTTGATCAAACGGGTGACATCATCGTACCGCTAGCGCTTTACTTGGAAAACCAAGAAGCACTTACTAGACGTGAAGGCCAAGTAGCTGTAAAAGTGAATGGTGATGACGATATCGACTTCCTAGTCGAGAACTTAGACAAGTTCCCACTAGTAGCGATCGATTTCCCTGCTTTCCGTGACGGCCGTGGATTTAGTATTGCGCGCCTTCTTGTTCGCGCAGAGTACAAAGGAGAAATCCGTGCAACAGGTGATATTGGTCAAGACCGTTTCGCTTACTTAGAGCGTTGTGGCTTTACAGCAATCGAAATCGCTGATGACGTATTTAAGCCAGAAATGCTTAAGTCTTTCGATGAGATGAGCAACTATTACCAAAGCGCTGCCGATAAAGTACGCGCTGTTTATCACCAGTAATTAATAGTGACGGTGAGGTCCTATTTATGAGTGAGCAAATTACTGCAGAGCTACAAGCAAAGGTTGAAGCCGTTGCAGCTCTACTTAAAAAAGGCTATCAGGATCATGAGGGATCCTTAGTCTTTGCAAATAGCCTAGGTGCTGAAGACGTAGTTATCGCTGACCTTATCAGCAAATTCTGTCCAGAAATCAACAACTTTGTCTTAGACACAGGCCGTCTGCCTGAAGAAACACTTAAGCTTCTTGCTGACGTGCAAAAGCAATACGCCAATGTAACATTCAACGTTTACTACCCTGAAGGTGCGGACGTTGAAGCTTATGTTGCAGAGAACGGTGTTAATGCTTTTTATGAGTCACAAGAGCTACGTAAAGGCTGCTGCTTTGTTCGTAAAATCAAACCACTAAAACGTGCGCTCTCTGGCCATAAAGCTTGGATTACAGGCCTTCGCCGTGAACAGTCTGTCACTCGTGATGAGATCCAGTTCGAAGAGTGGGATGAAGGCAATAATATGCACAAACTTAACCCTCTGGCAGATTGGTCAGAGAAAGAGGTTTGGGCATACATCAAAGCAAATGATGTTCCTTACAACGAACTACATGACAAACACTACCCAAGTATTGGCTGTGCACCATGCACACGTGCAATCTCTATGGGTGAAGATGTACGTTCTGGCCGTTGGTGGTGGGAAAACCCAGAAAACCGTGAATGCGGTTTACACCCAGCAACGCCGCTAAATTTTAAAAAGTAATACCTAAGAGATAGCAGGAAGCTTTCTCTGACAGGAGATCCCCCTGCACCATTCAGTAGATCTGTTTGGTGCAGGATCATCTTAATTCTAAGATGCACCATTTTTTAGCACTGAATATAAGCTCGCCCCAATTCGGTGAATTAGCTCCCTTTCTATACGCCCAAAACCTAAATCTACTGGTAAACTAATAGATATAAATACGGTTGGTTTCAGCTCTGTATAGCTATGCACTTGGCTTTATATAGATAACGATTAAATCAATCATTCTTAGGCATATAGGTTGCATAACTTATTCTTAAATAAAGACAACCGACCTATCAGGTAGATAAAACCTGAGTCATTTTCTGGAGAGATTTTGTGGATTACCTACCGCTATTTTTTAAGCTGACCAATCAGAAAGTCTTGCTTGTAGGTGGAGGAAACATAGCCTTACGTAAAGCGAAATTACTGTGCAGGGCGGGCGCTCATGTCACCGTTATCTCTCATAAGGTATGCGACGATCTACAAGACCTTTTAGATGAAAACCAAGGTACGGCAATTGTTGGTGAGTATCATGCAGCCCTTTTAGACGACAAAACCTTAGTCATCGCTGCTACGGATGATGAGCCACTGAACGAGCGGGTTCATTTCGATGCAGTCGAAAAGAATATTCCAGTGAATGTTGTTGATAGCCCGAAACTTTGCACCTTTGTATTCCCAGCTATTGTCGATCGCTCTCCTATCGTTATAGGCGTGTCATCTGGTGGTAGCGCCCCTGTTCTTGCTCGATTGCTAAGAGCTCGATTAGAAACATGGATTCCAAAATCCTACGGCAAGCTTGCGAGTATCGCGAACCATTTCCGCGATCAGGTAAAAGAGACGTTCAGTACGGTTAACCATCGACGTGTTTTCTGGGAAAACGTGCTGCAGGGCCAAATCGCCGAAAAAGTATTCGCTGGGCGTGATGAAGAAGCGGCAAAAATGATTGCTGATAAACTCTCAAACGAAGACCCAGAACATCAGGTAGGCGAAGTTTACCTTGTCGGCGGAGGCCCTGGAGACCCGGAGTTATTAACATTTAAAGCACTACGCCTGATGCAACAAGCCGATATCGTCCTCTACGATGCGCTTGTTTCCCCAGAAGTGTTAGATCTTTGCCGTCGTGATGCCGATCTGATTTTTGTCGGTAAAAAACGTGATAATCACGCTGTCCCACAAGAAGGTATCAACGAACTTCTAGTAAAGCATGCCAAACTGGGACAGAGAGTTGTACGTTTAAAAGGTGGTGATCCCTTTATCTTTGGGCGCGGTGGCGAAGAGCTACAAACTCTTAAAAAACATAATATCCCTTTCCAAGTGGTACCAGGCATCACAGCCGCTAGTGCTTGCTCAACATTTGCCGGCATTCCGCTGACTCACAGAAACTATGCACAGTCGGTTAAATTTGTAACCGGCCAGCTTAAAAACCGTACGACCGATCTGAACTTTAACGAGTTAGTTCACCCTAACCAAACGGTCGTTTTTTACATGGGTCTACATACCTTGCCTCAACTCGCTGCTAAGATGATTGAGCATGGCAAACCAGCATCTACACCTGCAGCAATCATCTCCCGTGGGACATCAGCAGATCAAAAAGTACTGACCGGTACTTTGGAAACGCTACCTCAGTTACAAGAGGAAGCTAAGCTACCGGCACCAGCTTTGATCATCGTAGGCGAGGTGGTTGAGCTACATGAAAACCTAAGCTGGTTTGGCGAAGAAGTCTTAGCTCAAAACCTAACGCCAGTTAAAGCCGAACCTTAATTTTCTATAGGAAATACGATCAAACCAGTTACCCCCAAATTCTGGGGGTAACTCTATTTAAAACCCGTGGATATCTTTGGTTTAGATCGCCATAGCCCTTGTTATATCTAGCCTCAAAGCAAATGCTGCTTTTCTAAACACTTTGCCAACAACATCACTTCCTTAGCTATTATTCAACCAGATAAACGGCATTGTGAGTAAATTACAAACGGAAATCTGCACTGATATTTATCAGGGAGACGGGGCTATCGCTGACTGAGGTTATCGAGGGGATAAAAACATAGAAGGAAGAAAGTTTGGTCACAGGCAGAATAACCTGCTTTGAGATAAGCGGTTGAGCAATAGCATGGTCAACCGCTCTTATTGAGGCTAACCGCTTACTTTTGGCTATCCATCTGCTTTTTCTTGACCTTATCAAGCAACTCTTCAGTGATACGCTCTAGGCCTTGCTGACGAGCAGCCTTCTCTACCTTATGACGAATTAGCTTACGTACAAAGAAAGGTGCTGCATCTACACGCTGTTTCGCAGCTTCGTCCCACTCTAGTTTGCCTGACATTACTTTTTACCAATTAAGAATTAAAGCCGCACATTATACGCACTCTGGCCTGAACAGAAAACAGACAGTGTCTATTGGGTTTTACTCAGCAATTTACTTTTCCACAGTTAGAAAGGAACTATGCTGTAGATGTATCAATAGATCCTTACAGGGAAATGATCCTGCTTGTCACTACGTGCAGATATTACGTGGAGCTTTATATGTATCGCCTCATCTATAAAAGTGAACCCATTAGCAAAATGGATTGGGAACAAGTCCGCAACATTCTGCACCAAAGCGAGAAAAACAACGAAACAAATGAGATAACAGGTGTCTTACTGGCTTCTCAGCATAACTTTCTTCAAGTAATCGAAGGACGCTATGAATCTGTTAATAAGCTTTTTATGACACTAGTGCACGATCCAAGGCATACGAACATTCAACTTATCTCTTTTGAACTCATCGACAGCCGGCTTTTTGCAGGGTGGGGGATGAAAGGTCTAGGTCTACTCGACTTTAATACCGATCAAGTCGAGCAACTAAAAGCAAAATACGGCGAAGATAAGGGAGATATTCGCTTCCCTCTCGAAGGCTGGAAAGCACTTGCTTTAATCGATGACCTTAAGATGATGCAAGCGCTCCCCGAATGGAAACAAAGCTAATTATTTCTTAAATAAACCCGGTCTAATGGCACGTTTGGATGTATCAGGCTGGTAAGCTTCTACTTGTTCCCGCTTAACTTGTTTTTTACCTTTCGCTGGGCGCTTCTTCATTGGCCGATCAGCAAAGTCTTCAATCTCTATGCGTTTACCGTTCTCGATTCTTGGAACCGGTCTTAATCGAATTTTCTGTTTAATCAGTTGCTCAATACGCTTAAGAAAGTCTCGTTCTGCTGGTGCAACTAGAGAGATCGCTTCGCCACTTTCCCCTGCTCGACCTGTTCGGCCGATACGATGCACATAAGCTTCTGGAACATTCGGCAGGTCGTAATTCACAACGTAAGGTAGAGCCTCGATATCTAAACCTCGCGCTGCAACATCAGTAGCAACCAGAACGTGTAATTCGCCACTTAAAAATTCTTTGAACATGCGCTCACGCTCACGCTGAGTTTTGTCACCATGAATTGCAGCAGCGTAGATATCTTCTTTATTCAGATACTGTACAAGCTCATCAACTCGCTTTTTAGTTCGAGCAAATACTAGGGTTTGGCCCCACTTCTCTTCTTGAATCAGATAACTCAGGATCTCAGACTTATCACTGTTATCCACAGAATAAGCGATCTGCTTCACTTGTTTCGCCGTCGAGTTACGCGGAGAGACTTTGATCTTCTGTGGATTATTGAGGTAAAAGTCGGCTAATACTTCGATGCTTTCATCTGCTGTCGCGGTAAATAAAAGCGTCTGGCGAGGCTCTGCAGCATAATCCATAATCTTTTGAATGGGATCGATAAAGCCCAAATCAAGCATTCGATCCGCCTCGTCCAAGACTAAAAACTCTAGATGATCGAGGTTAATCACTTTTTGCTGTAACAAATCTAACAAACGCCCCGGCGTTGCTACCAGAATATCGGCACCGCGTTTCAGTTTACGAATCTGGTTATCCAGACGTACGCCGCCATAGATAGACATCACACGCATACCTAAAGGACGGCCATACTCCAATGTATTATCTGCCACTTGAATGGCCAGCTCACGCGTAGGCGCTAAAACTAGCGCTCTAACTTGACGGTAGTTTTGTTGCGGCGGTGTTTTACTTAACTTTTCAATGATAGGCAAAGCGAAGCTAGCCGTTTTACCTGTACCCGTTTGCGCTTCCGCTAGTAAATCTTCGCCTTTTAACACTAAAGGGATTGCTTTAGCTTGAATCGGAGTTGGCTGGGTATACCCGAGTTTTTCCAAACCAGTCAGCAGTTCAGGGCATAAATTCAGATCAGAGAAAACAGGGGTAGTCATCGCAACAAAGTACTCACAAGTTATAAGCTGCTCATTTTAACCTAACTTAGAGTGGCCCCGAACATTTTTATAATGTTTACCAATTAACTGAATACCTCGTCTAATCTGCTCTTCCGACTCAGCACAATATCCAATCACCAAACCATTTAATTTCGGCCCCTCTTGGGTATAGCCCGATAATGCTCTTACACCCAAGCCATCTTGTTTTAGCTGTTTAACCAGTCGCTTGTCTTCTATCTCATCTGGCAACCCCAATACCAGATGCATTCCTCCTTCAGCGCCCAAAATAGGCAAGTCAGACAAACAGCTAGCTTTGACCTCTTGAGATAGAATGTTAAGCCGTTTCTGATACAAACCACTCATCTTTTTGAGATGCCGTGCAAAATAGCCTTGCTCCATAAACTCAGCCATCGCCACTTGAGTCACGCCGGATAATCCACCATCCATATAGCGTCGCGCTCTACTAAATAAAGGCACTAAAAGTTCAGGTAGTACCACATAACCTAAACGTATTGCAGGAAACATCGATCGACTAAAAGTCCCGGTATAGATGACCCGTTGATAATCACTGATTGCAAATAGTGAAGAAACAGGATGACCTAAGGCAAACTCTGAATCGTAATCATCCTCTAAAATCCAAGCATCTTCTGCTTCAGCCCAACGAATAACCTCCAACCTTTCTGCAAGCGATATCGTATGCCCTAAAGGAAAGTTACGAGAAGGCGTCAAACTCAATAACGCAGCCTTCTGTTTTAGCGCATCAATTAGAGGAAACTGAACCGTATCAATCTTGCACCCCGCTGCTTTAAAAGCACCAGATATCCCTGGAAACCCCGGAGTTTCAACCACCACCCGATCACCTGAATTAGTGAGTAACTGAGCAACCATATGGATCGCTTGCTGGGAGCCGGAGGTCACCAAAATCTGATCGGCTTTTACCTCTATTCCTCGGTGTCGCAATAAATATTTTGAGATCTGCTCCCGCAGTCTTAAATCACCTGCCGGAGGCGATGACTCTAGTAACTTAAACGATGCGGCTCTCGCTAAACAGCGTTTCCATTGCTCTATCGGAAACTGATCGATTGCGGGTATTCCCGGTTGCAGTAACTTTCGCGTATCTGGATTTAAAGGCGTAAAACCTAAGAATTGCTTTGCATATTCCGAAACCGACAAACCGGGGTCTTGCTTCGTTTTCGAAGGCTTATTTCTCAACACTGACTCAGGTAAGTGAGCGACATAACTCCCTGAACCTGTCACCGTTTCAACATAACCCTCGGCAACTAACATTTCATAGGCAGTTTTAACTGTATTACGGGCAACACCAAGCGCACTCGATAACTCACGAGTTGCAGGTAAACGAGTACCACCCACCAGCGCCCCCTGCAAAATAGCCAACTGCAGACGTTTAAAAATAACCTGATAACGAGCCCCCTCATCAACGCTTTCAGGGGACTTAAGAATGTTTAGCAGCTGCGCACTCAACAAAATTGGGCCCATTAAATATACAAATATTGGATCTCACATAGACCAATTATAACCATTACTCTTCCACCATCTAAACCAATCAACCCATAAATATGAGGAGGACAAGCAGATGAGTCACTTTACCCCTACGCCAAAAACACAGGTTAAACGTGGGTTGAAAAAAGCGACCTATAATCAAGAAACAATTTATCAGATCATGGATGAAGCACTTGTCTGCCATGTTTCATGCAATTGGCGCGAGCAAACAATGATTCAACCAACACTCCACTGGCGCGAAGGCGATTACCTCTATATCCACGGTTCAAGTAAAAATGGTTTGTTCCAAGCATTACTCGCCGGAGAGGAAGCAGCAATAGGAATTACCTTGCTGGATGGATTAGTGTTTGCGCGGTCTGCTTTCCACCATTCAGTCAACTTTCGAAGTGTAATCATGTATGGCAAGGCTAAGCTAATCGAAGAAGAACAGGAAAAGCGTCGACAATTAGACTTGATGCTAGAAAAGGTCAAAACCGGAAGATCACAAGAAGCGAGACAGGCCAATGATGTCGAGCTCAAAGCCACTGCGGTTTTGGAATTTAAAATCGAGCAAGTTTCAGCAAAAGTTAGAACCGGAGCACCTGTGGATGAACCTGAAGATATGGAATTGGATGTTTGGGCGGGTGTTCAACCTATCCGCCAAGTATTCGATGAGATTATTTACGAATAGGTAGATCTATATGAAAGGTTTTACAGCGCTATGCTGTAAAACCTTCACTTACCTAGCCATTTGAATGGCTAGCTAGATAACGCGGTCTTAATATTGATCTCACCTTCCAAGGTTTTATGAACGGGGCATCGATCTGCAATATCAAGCAAACGTTGTCGCTCTTCCTCAGATAAGTCACCGATCAGCGTTATACGCCTCACAAACTGATCTACTTTGCCCCCTGATTGTTCACAGCTAGAACAATCCTCTGCATGGATTTTGTCATGGATAACATCCACCTGCACATGCTCCAGTGGCAACTGTTTATGACGCGCGTACATGCGAATCGTCATTGAGGTACAAGCCCCTAAACCAGCAGCAACTAATTGGTAAGGTGTGGAGCCTAGATGATTACCGCCATAACTCACCGGTTCATCTGCAATTATATGGTGACCTGCTGCGCTGATATCCTGAGTAAAACTCTCCGGATCAGCTTCACTTACCCGAACAACACCCTCAGGGGCATTCATCTGTTTTGGTAACAGTTCAACGTCTATATAACGCTGCACCCAAGTTGAAATCACTTCAGCGGTATACTCGGCATCCTCAACACGCGTAAGCAGATGATCAGCATTATCTAGGGTGATAAAGCTTTTGGGGTGTTTAGCCATTTGGAATATACGTGCGGCATTATCCAAACTTACGGTTACATCCATGGGTGCATGCAGCACCAGTAGCGCTTTTTTCAGATGCTTAACCTTAGTCTCTAAGGATACATCTGAAATATCGTCTATAAATTCACGGCGAATGGTAAATGCCCTACCACCCAGCTCCACTTCTGCCGAACCTTGGTTACAGATTGTATTTACATGATCACCAAAATTATGAATAACATGTCCAGGTTCAGCTGGAGCACCAATCGTAACTACAGCTTTCGCCTCTGCTATTCTATCTGCCGCAGCCAAAACTGCGGCACCACCCAGAGAGTGACCTATCAACAATTGCGGTGCCTGATAGTTTTCTCGTAAGTAATCAGCCGCTAATGCCAGATCGGCTACGTTAGAACTAAACCCCGTATTTGCAAATTCCCCACCCGAATGCCCCAAACCGGTAAAATCAAAACGAAGCACAGCGATCCCTAAAGATGCTAGACGTTGAGCTATTCGCCTAGCGGCAGGTATATCTTTGGAACAGGTAAAACAGTGCGCAAACAATGCATAAGCAGCAGGTTTGCCAACGGGTAGATCCAAGCGAGCCGCTAGCACTGATCCATCGTGGCCTTTAAATTCTAAACGCTCTGTTTTCATGTTCATTCCTCACAAACTCAACCAATATAGAAACAGTATTCATCAAGCATTCAACAAGCTCCATTTGCTTCTCTCTATAGATTGGATAGGTAAGATTTATGACCTAAGGTTTTAAAAATTGTTCAAGCACTTAGGCTAAAGAGACTGAGAAAAGCTCACTATTAAATAGTAATAGCTAAATGGAATGCTGTTGGATACCTGCCTATATTGAAAATAACACTCGCAGGCAGATGAGTCAGAGATGAAGCTATTTACAGGGATCTTACTTTGTTGCTTTTGCTTACCGGCATATTCTCTCGATGTATTTTTTGTTCATAGCTATCACCATGCCTACCCTTGGGTTCAGGAATACTATACCGCGTTCAAAGATCGCTTAGACACCGCAAGTTTAGAAGACTATCAAATGGATACTAAACGTATCCCGCATCGAGATTTTCAAACGAAAGCAAACGAGGCAATCCAACTTATCCAACAAAAAAAACCGAAAGTGGTGGTCGTATCAGATGACAACGCTCTTCGCTTAGTTGGCAAACCTGCGCTTCAACAAGGGTATAAGGTTGTTTTTCTAGGGATAAATGGTAATCCAAGGCTTGTTCTTCCACTCACAACTAACCTTGCAGGCGTACTAGAGCGCCCTCTTTTAAAACGTTCCGTAGCGGAGCTTACACGCATAGTGCCTAAATTAAGAAGAATCCTAGTATTGATGGATGATGGCCCTACAACTACAGCTATTATTAACACATCTTTCGATTCTAAGATGCGTCAAGAGATTGCAGGCGTACAAGTCAATGTCAGACGCTTCAAACACCTTCAGGAATGGCAAACTGAGATTGAACAAAGCAAAGCTAAAGGCTACGACCTGATCATTATCGCCAATTACGCAAAGTTATTGGATAACAATGGAGTCGCGGTAGAGCTAGATGTAACGAGCCGCTGGAGTAGCCAACGCTCACAAATCCCCTTATTCGGTTTCTGGGGATACTCTATAGGCGAGGGTAAAGCAGTAGGCGGGCTCGTCCTCTCAGGCGCCGATCAAGGCAGATCCAGTGCAGAGATAGTCAATCATTATCTTAGAGAACAACGTTTCCCTAATCCGCCTATCGTTACTCCCAAGAAAGGACGATATCTCTTTTCAAAGTCAGAACTTAAACGTTGGCAACTTAAGCTACCTACTGATATCGAGCGTCAGGTTGAGTGGATGAACTAATCTATAGGTCTACTCGGCGCAAAGAATCACACTCAATCTCCAAGGCGTACGACTACCTCGGTTATCCATAAAAACGATAGGTAACTGACCATTAACTGATTTTAACTGACGATGAATAACTTCACGTTCGGCATATTCAGGATGATCAAAGTCAATAATGACTGTAGCTTTCCCACTTAACTCTTCTTCTGCGACCTCTTTATATAGAGTAGGCCCCCAAGATTTATATTTACTCTCTCCAAATTCACCATGTTCAGATATTACTGCATGCGATTTCTGAAGTAGCAGAATCAGTTGTTCATTACGTATATCCTTTTCACAGATAAAAAAGTCGATATCCGTATTACTTGCATTCTCTAAAGTACGTTCAGTTAAATCTGTATTTAGTTTGGGAGCTATAAAAGGGGGGGATTTCGCATTAGGACCTTCAAAATATTCTTTTAGCCCTTCTTTTGTTTCTTGGTCTTTAATCAGATTAGTCCCAACCAAAAATTCTAAAAAAGCCTGCCGTTCCTTTTCTGTTTTTTGCGAAAGCGCTAAGGAGATTACACTGGAGTCTAACTTGGTTCGTTCAAGCTCAATTTTAGATTCCGCTTCTAACCATCCCCCAACCACAGTACCAGCAAGAGCAAAAACACCAGTAAGGATTATTGTCCATAACTTTCCATTCATTCCCTCTGACATAGCCTTCATCCATAAAGTTTACGATTCACTTTTAAACAGTATGCTTACATCCTTATATGGTCAATATGAAACCAACCGAAACAATTCCATGCATTTAAAAATAGAGTGTATAAAAAAGGCCGAGCATATTGCACAGCCTTTACTAACAACAGAACATTTTTACTATTCAGTTGTATTAATAAACTCCCAAGTAACAGAAGCTTCCATCTTAGTTGCATTATCTAGCCCAATAACCATATCAACCACATGAGGGCCATTTCCTAATTCCTGAACTAAACGGTTACCAAATCCAGCACAACGAAGTGTTTTTTGCTGAAGTTCATTTCCACCAAGAATACAGTTACTAAGCACGTTGGTTATATCAACATTACCAACCGAAGCAGAAAAATCAATTACTTGATTCGGCCCAGTAACTACAGCTGCAAAGTCAAAATTTTGGGTACTAATAAACTCGCCTGAGCTAGGATGAAGACTTAGTTTAGTTGGTGTTTCTTCAGAGACTAGGATCACTTGATCAGCCGAGCTGTACGCTAATCCTGAATCCCCCCACAATACTAAATTATCAGTATCTGACCCGCCGTAAAATTCTGCTTTTTCAAAAGTATAAGTTGTTTTGGCAAAGGTTTGGATTTCACCATTATCTAGGAAATACACTTTGTCACGATTTGAATCTACGGCTACATCATCTGCAAAACTTACATTGGCAAAAGAACCTAATTGGATGCCTGTGACAGAATCAATTGCATCACCCGAAGTCGAATAAACAACACCATCATGAAACTCTATATCAACCCGATAACCAGAGATTGCTGTTTGTTTTGTATCTAGAGTGGTGACCCCAGTTTCATGAACATCCATTGTTCGGAAACCGAATTCAGAAGTTTCGTTATTGTATCCGTATAACACACTCGGCGAATAACCAAATTCAATTACATTGCTTCCAGTATGACTACTTGTCGTTTCCGCCAACTTAACACCATTATCAAATATAGCAACGCCCCCATGACGCGGGGTAACTGCAGTACGTTTCAAAGAAACGGCTATTAAGTCAGGATTACCCGGCTGCACTTCAATATCTTCAGCATATAGCGGGCCAAAATGGGGATCATCACCTAGAGCGATTGGAGAGCGAGCTGTCATAGTAGGTATATGATAAGGAACTACACTAGCTGAACCACTAAGCCCAATATATAGGTACTCGCCATCATCTGATACTGCTAGCGCACCAGGTTCACTACCTACATATACAAACGATCCAATTGCCCCTGTTACAGGATCAATAGTTACAATCGAATTTCCATTAGTACCCTGAGAACCAGGAATACTAGCGTATATTTTTTCATCAACCGGATTATAAATGAGATCGTTAGTCACTAAATCTATATGGCGAACTTCGTCAGCATTTGATATTGAAGTTTGAGTAGCTATACCGGCTAGAATTGCATATGACAAATAGCTTTTCAGTTTTTTCATTTCTAAGTCCTTTTAAAGATACAAGTCTGTTGCTGTTTAAAAGTAGTTAATCACTTTTCATGTCAAATATTGGCCATCGCCGCAGAGTATGGACGACTCAGCTCCCAATAAACAAGGGAGATTTGCCCAATCACTTAAACTGCTGGTTCTATAGCAATAAAAACAGAAGACAATATCATTATGGACTAGCAATACTGGCTGGAGAATTCCGGGAGAACGTTCCAGAAAGGTTCAGCAAAGCGGCTTAAGTAACCTGAGAGTATCAAAGTCCATTTAATAGATTCCATTTTAAGTGTTAACTAACACTCTTGATGACCAATATACAGAATATAAATGACAAATGAAATCCAAACGACTCAAACTACTCTTTGTTATAGCAGCTATTTAAGCTGCGGAATTTTCTACTTTTTCAGCTTTGATAAAGGCTTTTTTACGCGTAATTATCCATCCCAACACTGGCAGTAGCATCAATGCTAACTGAGCACCGATTGATTCCAGCGTAGGGAACAAACCCAACCAGCTAACAGTCGGTGCTGATTCAAGGTAAGTACTTCCTATCCATCCAGCCACCTGCAATTCGAGTGTCGCCTTGCCGGCAAAGATGATTGAAAGGCTGTACAGAAGTGCTGCTGTTCCAGTGAAGAACTGTTTAAGTGGTAATTTCACAGACAGCTGGAAGATCAATACATAGACTGCTAACAACGCTACCACCGCACATGCAAACCCTGCCATAATGGCATCAAGTTCGCCTCCAGAATCGCTAATCAAAGCTTGATAGAACAAGATCGTTTCCGCACCTTCTCGATACACTGCAAAGAAAGCAACAGAGATAACTGCCCATAAACTTCCTTGGCCTATAGCTTGACCTAAACGATCATTGATATACCCCTGCCATTGTTGCATCTCTCTTCGCGCAAAGAGCCATGCGCTCACATAACTTAGCAACACAGCAGCCACCAGCATGGTCAAACCTTCTAAGGTTTCACGAGCAGCACCACTGTTTTGAATAAGTTTGTTTAAGGCAATAGCCGTAAGGATACTGGCACCCAAAGCTGCCAAAGCACCAAGCCAGATTAGATTAACCTTATCCCCTGCTCCCGCTTTACGGAGATAGGTCACAAGCGCAGCGACTACCAATAAAGCTTCGATCCCTTCTCGTAGTAGAATCAAGAAAGATTGAACAAGTAGTTCGGTAAAGCTAGCAGAAGCACTATCGATCATCGGAGCGACTTCTAATAACGCTTTCAAGTCCTGCCATTGGTTTTGCACTTCGGTTACAGGCTTTCCTGTAACCGCACTGTTAATAAGTCGGCTAAAAGAAAGCTCTATCTGTAACATAGCATCGGTATCAGCTTGGCCTACTGCAAATTCCAATCCTTGTCCTTCAAAATGCCCAAAATAGAGCTGCGAGAAGCGGTTACCAAAATCGATCGCTTGTTCAGGCTGATATTCCTCTGCTGCTTTATCTCCCGCACTTATCAGGTGCAACATAATGGCTGGATAATCACTAGCTGCCTGCGCCGCTGTACCAATAGAAGCACAGAATAGAATTACCCAAATTTTAAATATTCTCATCGTCATATCATCGCTACCAAACGTTTTACGTCTCGCACAAAAAGTGCCTTCCCTTCTGCTGTGTCTTGTTGACCATAACGTACCGCCAAGTACTGATTAACGACCTGTTCCAGAGCAGGATATAGCTCTGGCTTTTCAACTTTTACCCGATTCAACCACTGGCTTGGACATTCGCCGTCTAAACAAGCTAGATCCAACTTACCAAACCGTTCATTTAACTGATCAAAAGCACGACTAACAGGGTCAACTTTCGCTTTCTTAACGTGTAAAAAGAGCGCATAGACGATCGCTAAAAGCACTAAGCCCAATACACTCAAGGCAAGGAGGTTTTTCCAATCGACTTTGCGTAAACCAGACTTTTTAAGAAGCTCAACTTGACGATCAGGGTTGTAATTTAAAACCCAAGTTTCCACACCCGAGCTTAGTTTTTTCAGCCAGCTCCAACTGGAGGTAGATTGCTTCTCCGTGTCTTTAACTGATTTAGACTTAGCTTGAGATTTTTCAGCTACAGGAGCAGCTGTCGGTTTCGCTTCGGCCGACTGAGTTTGCTTCTTCGTCTTAATCTTAGATTTCGGTGCGGCTGACTTCTCTGGTGGTACGACTAGGTCTTTGCTTTCGATACGCTGCCATCCTATATCATCACTCCAAGCTTCAACCCAAACGTGGGCATGTTCCTGCTTAACTACGACAAAGTCAGTCAGCGCTATTAAACTCCCCCCGCGATAGCCACTAATCAGACGTGTAGGAATACCAGCAGCCCTAAGAATCATTGCGGTACTAGAAGCTAGATGCTCGATCGTTCCAGTTTTTTCATCAAAGAAATATTGATCAAGACTGTGAGCACTTTCCTCAATATCTGAGGTTAGCGACATTTGATAGCCATTTGAGGCGAGATGGGTGTACAACACATCGATCTTTTCTTGATCGGTACCGTATTTAACCGCCAACTCCTCACCAAAAGCTTTCAAACGCGGGTTAGAATTTTCTGGATAAGTTAAATACGCTGCAAATTCCTGTTCAGAAGGTTTGCGACCGCCACTGTATTCCAGCCAAGCAAAGATATCGTATTTAAATTCCCAGCTAACTTTACGAATACCTAACAACTGCATATCTTTCGATATTAGTGCTTCAGGTGTTTGGCCTGTCGGTAGATCTAAGGCATATAACCAATGCCCAGCATGAGGAGAAACTCGAGCTTCGTAATGGACCTTATCACGCTTACTGGTTAGAACTTGCTCCACTGCTTCTTGTCCGCGGTAAGAACCCTTAAGCAGATTACTTCGCTTATCCCAATTATCCGGTAAACTCCAACTGACTCCGTCATAGTCGCTAAAGACCGGGCCTCGCCAATACATACGGCTCTTATAGGGCACATAACCACTAAATTCGGCGACTAATACTGGTGTATCACTACGTTTTAAGCGACTCACCTCACCGGCTTTGAGTGATCCCTTTAGGCCAATATCTGTAGCATCTTGATCGATTGCCAGCTCAATAGGTAAACCAATGGCTAAGCCTAAATCCCACAATGGCCCCTGTATCCGAGGCATAGTGATAAACAGCACTACCGTAATCGGTAATAGAGCTATGGAAATAAGACCACTTTTCTTCAACAACTGTCCCGCTGATAGACGTGCTTCAAAATCATTTATGGCAATTAAACAGGTGATCATCAAAACACCCGTCATCATTAAAAATGCCATTGCAGGTAAGCTAGGTAGGTAGAGGCTACTCAAAGCCGCTAACAAGGTACTCGCCAGAGTAACGACCCTATATTCACGAAGCGTATTCGACTCAGCCCATTTTAAAATTAATACCGCATATAGGACTGAAAGAACGGCTGTCGCATTGAACCAGCCTTTGCCATTTAGGTGAATGAGGGAGATACAACCTAATAAGCAGGTGATCAGAACTACCCAGCGTATAACAGGCTTATGTTTAATTTGCTGATGGGTAGCGATAACGGCAACAGAACCAAGTAAGAGAACAAAGCTAATGTGCCCCCATGCAGGAAGAGCGCTTAACAGTAATAAAATAAGGCTCAATAATTGAGCACGAGAGGAGAAAAAGCCGATCACGACACGACCTCCTCTGGCATCATGGCTAACTCACTTAAACACTGCTGGGCGTGCTGACCTGTTCGATTAGGATCGATCTCCTTGGCCGGTAGTCTCAAACCAAACTCTCGACCCGCTTGCTGGCACTCCAGTACCCAATGGCAAAGGCAGCTGATTCGGCTCTCATAATCCAAGCCTTGAGTATTGTTCCAATCCAGCCACAAGCTAGGGTCACCATCAGCACCATCAAAATGCTTAACCTGCAGTTGACCTCTACGTGCTACTGCGCGCCAATCAATGCGTTTTAAGTTATCCCCAGCTTGGTACTCGCGAAGTCCATCTAGCTCCTCTGCTTCTGATTGGGAATGCGCTGCACTTCCACTCGCAGGCTGATCTAATGCTGCAAGATCTTGCGCTTCGGGATAGATTAAAACTTCAGGTAACTGCGCTATTTTTCGTTTAAAGGTAAATAAGCCTAAGGGCCAAATACAGCTCATTTCTAATGGCTGCTCTATCGACAAACCTCTCTTATCAGTATTGAGGTCTAAATTCCAAATTTGAGTTGTATCAGCAGGTAGGTGGAAGTAACGATCGCTGCCATTTAGCTCGATATAAAGGTGGTCAGAACCCACCAGATCTTTAACCGATATTTGATAATTAATTTTTTGGCCTAAATGAACAGGCTTAACCCGAACATTAACGACTTCTATGCCATTCATATTGCGGATCACAAACCAGACAGAAAGAAGGAATGCCGCCATTAGGAAAAAGCACAAAGTAAAAATCAGGTTATTACTGAAATTAATCGCTATCAGTAACAGCGCAAACAGCATCAGCAAAAAACCGATGCCTAAACCTGTTGGAGCTATACGCCAGCCTTTCATCGTGGAACAGCAACCTGTTCTAAAATTAGCTGACCATTTTCCAGTGGACTACAAGCACCGCTAATACGTTGTAAACGATGACCTGCAACATAAGGAAAAACAGCTTGAATATGCGCAGGCAACAGGTGTTCTGAACCTTCCAACCATGCCCAAGCTTTAGCTGCGTTTAGCAATGCTAAACCTGCACGTGTGGATAAGCCATTGGTGAAATGATTACTTTCACGGCTGAACTGCAGTAATTCATACAGGTTAGCCAACGCGGTTTCACTACATCCAACGCCGCTTGCTTGCTTCTGATATTGCTCTAGCTGTTCAATATCGATCAGGCTTTCAACCTGATTCAGCAGGTCACGTCGACTTTCTCCTGCTAATATCTCTAACTCCGCAGCCTTCACTGGATACCCCATTTGAATCCGCATTAGAAAACGATCCAATTGAGACTCAGGCAAAGGCGCAGTACCGATCTGTTCAGCTGGGTTTTGAGTCGCTATAACAAAGAACGGGTTGGGTAACTTACGTGTCTCACCCTCTAGACTGACCTGTCGCTCCTCCATCGCTTCTAACAACGCACTTTGTGTTTTAGGCGTCGCGCGATTGATCTCGTCAGCTAAAAGAAACTGGGTAAACACAGGTCCTTCAACGAAATGGAAAGACTGACTTTGCGCTTGGTAGATTGATGCACCAAGCAGGTCTGCAGGTAACAGATCATTGGTGAATTGAACCCGGTTATAATCCAATCCAAGCACTTTCGCTAAGGAATGAGAAAGTACAGTTTTACCCATCCCCGGAAGATCTTCTAAAAGCAGATGCCCATTAGCCAATAAGCAGGTAAGCGACAATTTAATTTGTAACTCTTTACCCAGAATCAGCTGATTTAACTGCTGGTAAACCGGCTGTAATTCACTTCGAACGGACTGCGTTTCTAAGTGCAAATTTAATGAGGTCACTATCACTGCTCCAAAGGCTGCTTATTTCAGGCAATAAAAAAACGCCAGCTGTCTCAGCTGGCATGAGTCATTTATAGGGATTTAAGGAATTTAACGATCGCTTCACGGTCAGCTTGTTCAAGCTTAGTGAAGTCCTGTTTAGACTGTTCAGCTTCGCCACCATGCCAAAGAATCGCTTCTTCCAAGTTACGCGCGCGGCCATCATGCATAAAGCGGGTATGACCGTTTACAGTCTCAACCATACCTATGCCCCACAATGGTGGTGTTCGCCATTCGTAACCATCCGCATCAAATGATGGACGATGATCAGCTAAATCCGGCCCCATATCATGAAGAAGGAAGTCTGAGTAAGGGTGAATGGTCTGATTATGTAAGCGACGCTGACGTTGTTCAGTACCTGTTACAAAGGTCTCTCGGTGACAGGATTCACAACCGGTATCTTTGAATAGTTTTTCTCCACGGATCACATCCGGGTTATCTAGATAGTCACGCCCTGGAACACCTAGGAATTCAAGATACGTTGTCACAGCATTCATTTGCTGTTCGGTCATTTCAACCGGTGCATCGGTTGTACCAGACAAAGCTTCTTTACATGCTGTTTGTGTACTTGTGCAGGTTTCAACTGGGAACAATGGATTAGTAACACCCATATCATTCACAGCGGCATCCATACCCTGCTGATTCAACGTTGGGGTCTCAGCTTTCCAACCATATTTACCAATCATGTGTTTGTTGAACTCAACACTCCACACGTTGTTCACCTTACCGGAAATACCATCACCGTCTTTATCTTCAGGATCCGCATATTCCAAAATTGATTTGTCTGTAATCGCATCAATCAGACCCATACCGATCATAAATGGTGCTATACGCGGCGAGATCATCGCATCATCACCTAACGGACCGTAGTTCTGTTCTGGGAAACTATAGATAGGCTTTAAAAGACGGTACTCACTGCCATCAGCGTAATAACCGACAATCTCCTCATAGGTAATATCTAAAGAAATCTCTGACTGATGACCTGGAATAGAGTTATCTGCTAACTGGCCACCATATACTGGATGAGGTTTGGGACCTCCATGTTTCCCTTTACCCGGCACAGATACACGAAACAGTAGGCCTTCCATTGGTTTACTAAGATCCGTTGGCGGTGCAGCGCGACCATCAGCGATATGACAGGCTTCGCAAGATACCTGATTAAATAGGGGCCCTACACCATCCGCATCATAGCGATACCCGCTTTCGACCGCTGGTGAAAAAGGTCGTTCGAAAACACCATCACCATCATCAAAGGTGGCTTGCAACTGCCAAGGTAAATTTTGCGCTTCAGACACAAAAGAAACATCACCGAACATAAAGTGAGTTAGATCACCACCCGATAAAGCCTTAGGATCTTTATCTTTTAAGTAATCTAAAGCAGCCCAATCATCACCATAACCGGAGAGAGGCTTAATTTTTGATTCGTATACGGTATAGCCCAGTACACCTAGGCTAACGGCAAGAACACCTAAACCTGCTTTTAATACTAGGCTTGGCGATTTTTTATTATGCTCAGACGATTCTGAGATAACAGAGGAAGTCATGGATGGCTCCAGTTTTAATATGCATTAGTATTTTTCCAACGACCTGATTTTAGGCCTGCTTAATGAAGGAGCACCGCTAATCACACTCACCACGAGCGCTGATAAGCAAATACAACTTCAGGAAGTAGGAAAGCAACTAACACCACATCACCCTTTGATGCTGGGCCAGAAACCATTCTTACTGTTTGAGCTTACACGACTGTCAAAAGATACAAAGAAACACTATTTAATGATGTTTATGAAATAGTGAATACAGACAGATATAACAACTCGTAAATAAAGGCGCGAATTTTAATAAAATTTTATCTAATTTACAAATGAGAATCGTTTCTCCTTGTGCAATTTATGCTGTCTATACTGCCCTGCATCAATAAAAATAAGAGTTGGATTTATGACAGGGATAACCACGCTGAAAGTGCTTACACTCATTACCAAGCTATACACGGGATACGCATATAGCTTGGCGTTTATTTTTCAGAGTAGCTTGGTGTTGATTCTAGCTTTCATATCTAGTGCTATTAGCATGCACCTATACCGTAAGATGCAAAATGCAAAAACAGTGTCGAGTACTAAGGTTCAACCGAAATCTCAATCGTTGGTAAGGGAGCAGCCCCATATACCGTAACGATTGAAGACGAAGCAAATAAAACTGATACAGCATCGACTGGATTGCTATTATCACAAACCCCATCAGATGTATTACTATCTGCGACAACCGAGAAATTTACATACCCCATAGTGGTTGGAAAATCATGGTCGTTAGTTGTACCAGATGGCATATTTAAATAATCCTCATGATCATCATCCACACCAGTCCAGTTCACGCAAACATCTACATTACTCCCAGAATTGTTTACCAATTCAAATGAAACTGTTTGACCTGATGCCAAATAATCATTTCCTGTTACCAGAGGGAAAGATAGCTCATCTAGAACCGGATAATCCTGTTCAAAAATAAACTCTTTGCTCGAAGAAGGAGATGTAGTGTCCGCTACTCCATCTAAACCAAAGCTTTGTACTTTTAAATTTAAACCTGCTGCATCATTAGACCAAGAATCATTTACACGAGCAAAGTCCCAACCAAAGTTTTTCCAATCCTCATTACTATCGGCACTTCGGTTCCCCCAAGCGTCCCTAAAAACAGGTATTTGACGTGAATTCCCTTCACCATCAGTAATGTTTTCCATACTTGTTGGTTTAAGATAAGGCCCTTGCCAACCTGACTGAGTCACCCAAGCTCCGCCATTATCACCACAATCAGTAGAACTAAAATAACGAGCATCAGTGCAATAACTTTCCATCATTAATTGCCTTAACTCTGTAGGTAACACCCCCATATCAGTAACATAACCACTGATGATAGGTTGACTATTCACTGTCCGACTATCATCACCCACAACCGCGTAGCGAATCATACTTACGCGCGTTTTGGTCGTTTCAAAACGCTGTTGATTAGTTTCCTGAACAACAAATTCGGTCGCTAAAGAAGCGATCAAGCCCATTACAGCAACGACAACCACAAGCTCCAGCAAGGTAAAACCATGCTGCTTATTTACAACATTTTTCATTATGGATTCACCCTTAGAATATGAACGATATCATTTGTCACACCATCAGTAAGATCAGTATCTAATTCACTATCAGTCCCTGCACTTACCAATGCGATGCAGCCATTACCTGTATCCTTACAGTCTTCTACAGCATTATTGTTATATGCAGTAAAATATCCGTAAGCACGACCAGATGATTCGCGTGTAATCCAGTTCCCCTCATCTAATACGATCGAGCAAACAGAAAGACTGTTATAAGAGGTCTGACGTTCAAAAGGATCTGTTAATCCCAAATAACTTTTATCTACATCTAGCACAGCCAAATCACAATCTTCACTACTGAGACGTCGTTGCGATCCGATTGTGAGATATGGACCATGCCACCCTCTTCCTGAATTTTCATTCCACGATAAACGTTCATAAGGTGTATCTGCGCCATCAACCTTATCATCACCATTTGAATCTAAAACTTGTGGACTATTAAAAAGCCAAGATAGGTTTTCTACATGGTTATATAACGTTTTCTGAGAACCTGCATCTGATCCAAACAATGCATCACCAGAAAAAATACCCTCTTTCGGAAAATACCCCGTATCCTCTTTAAACCGATAAATCGCTGAAGCAATACGCTTCATTTCAGTTTGCACTAACTGTTCCTGAGCATCCTGCTCATAACCATCCATTGCCACAGCCGCGATACCCGCCATAGCTGCTAATACAGAGACAACCACCAGCAGCTCGATAAGGGTAAAACCTTGTTGGTTTTTCTTATTTGGGAAATTATGTTGATTAGACATTACACAACCTCCTCTACTTGCTCAGATTGACTCTGATTAAGCTGCAATAGTTCTGGAATATTCAGTAGCTCAGTTTCAGCTTGTTCAACTAAACCAAGTACGCGCTCTACTTCATCTATATCCGTTAAACCTGCTTTGAGCTTGTCCAGTGCAGAACGACGAAGGTCGGCAATACCATTGGCATCAGCATAGGCTTCAATATCTGCGTCAGTAGCCCCATCTGCGATTAAACGCGATAAGGTATGAGTCACAGGTAAAACCTCGAAGATACCAATTCGGCCTTTATACCCTGTAGGGTTTCCTTCTCCGGTTTTAGCTCGATAAAGCTCTAGTCCTTGTAGTTCATCGTCCTTAAAACCGATTGCTAATAAACGTTCTTTAGGCACCTCTGCTCGTTCACGCTTTGCAGGATCAAGCTTACGAAGTAAACGTTGACTGATGATCAAGCTCACCGTCGAAGCGATGTTGTAAGGATCGACCCCCATATTGCGCAAGCGCGATATCACTTTAGGTGCTGAGGTTGCGTGAAGTGTAGATAAAACAAGGTGACCGGTATGCGCAGCTTTAATCGCTGAATCGATCGTTTCGTGATCACGCATTTCACCTAGCATGATGACATCCGGATCTTGACGAAGAATCGTACGAGCTACATTGGCAAAGGTTATACCCTGCTTCTGGCTGACATTGATCTGATTAACCCCTGGCAAGTTAATTTCGATCGGGTCTTCGATAGTGTAGATATTGCGCTGCTGGCTGTTTAACTGCTTTAACAAGGTATACAAGGATACGGTTTTACCGCTACCAGTAGGCCCGGTAATTAGAATCATCCCTTGCTGCTTTTTAGTTGCTTGCTGAGCCAATTGAATCTGACTTTGATCCATACCTAAATGATCTAAATTCAGCAGCTCTTCTGGCAGATAAAGCATACGCAGAACGATAGTTTCACCGAAGAGTGTCGGCGTAACCGAGCAACGGAAATCTAAACCCACTTTATCTGTGATCATCATACGGAAACGGCCACTTTGAGTACCCCGATGTTCCGCGATATCTAAACCAGAAATAACTTTAAGACGTATGGTCAGCAAGTTACCAAAACCGCGAGGCATAGAGGTGAGCTCACGCATTACCCCATCGGCACGTACACGAATACGTAGCTTTTCTTCGTAAGGCTCAAAGTGAATATCAGAGGCACCTTCGCGCACTGCATCCAACAACAAACCATTTAGATAAGACGGTGCCGTTTGATCGTTATAAGTATCTGTACCCTGATCAAATCTATCCGCATCAGATTCATTAGCCGCAAAAATCAGGTTATCTGCGCTAACATCGTATTTTGTTAAATCAAATTGCATAATTTATCTCCCGACCTTAACCTGCAGAAACCTGCATCATCGCTTTGAAGAAGGCGTAATAGACGCCACCTACTAGACCACCCACAACTAATGTCATTGCAGGCTCAATCATTGCGATCATCCGTTTAATTCGAGCTTCCGCCTGATCTTGGTAGTAACGCCCGAGCTCCAACATGACATGTTCCAGCTCACCACTACGCTCACCGATACCCGCCATGTGTTGAACCATCATGGGAATATTTCGTTGGTTAAGGCCTACAGCTAAACTTCGACCGGCCAGAATTTCATCACTGGCATGAGAGAAACAAAGTGATAAGCGGTCGTTACCCACAACCGAGCTCACCACTCGAAGAGATTCAAGTACCGTTAAACCACTGCTTAATAGCATGGACATAGTCCATCCCATCTGAGCCATACCAGAGGTTTTAATCGAATTACCGACAAGAGGAAGGTTGATCAAAACACGATCGATAATGGCCTTACCAACCTTAGTGGTGTAAGCCACTAAAATCGCAAAGATAACCACACCAACCGTTACACCGAGGTAAAAGCCATAATCGATTAACCAAGCCGAGACATCCATCATAACTTGAGTTGCAGCAGGTAATTGCTGCGATTTTCCCTCGAGCAACTTGGCAAATTTCGGCACAATGCTCAACGCTAAGAAAAGAGTCACACCAAGCGCTGCGGTCACAACCAGAACTGGGTAGATCAAACTAGAAACAAATTGACGCTTCAGCGCAGCACTTCGCTCAAGCGAATCAGCCAAGCGCTCTAGTGTCATTTGTAATTCACCCGACGCTTCACCTGAAGCGATCAACTTGGCCACGATTGGCGGGAATTTACTGCCCTGCTTTTCAATCGCATTTGCAAAGCTACTACCGCCCTGAATTGCCACTAGAATATTGATCAAGCTATTACGCAGTTGAATCTTTTCGGTCATTTCCGAACAGAGCTCTAAGCCCTGCATTAAGGTGTTACCCGAGCGCAGCATTAGAGATAACTGGCGGAAGAAAATAACCTGGTCCGCGGCACTGGCGCTGGTATAGCGTTTAATTGAGATATAACTAAAAATCTTTGCGATAAAGGCAATCAAACTGAAAGCTTGGCCTCCCGCATCAAGCTTTAGGACATGTAAGGAGCGTGACCGTAATTGTGCGGTTGCGTCTGCAGCACTATTCGCTTCAACAGTGCCTTGACGCTCACGTCCCTGAGGGTCCAACGCTTTATAGCTGAACTTCATCAGATAGTTTCTCCTAATACAGATGCATTGCTTCTTGAAGGCTTGTTGTGCCTTCTAGCACTTTATCTCTGGCGTCTTGCCAGAGAGTACTGAGCAGACCTGCACCCGCAGCGGCTTCTGCTATCTGTTCATCTTCAGCACCCGAATGGATCAATAGCTCTATCTCTTTATCAATCCATAAGGTTTCATAAATACCTACACGTCCCCGGTAGCCACTACCGGTGCACTGAGGGCATCCATGGTTGCGATACAGAGTAATATCTTCACTCTGAGACAACTGAAGAATCTCACGCTCTCTCTGATCAGGCTGATAAGCCTCTTTACAGTGAGAACATAAACGACGTAACAATCGCTGAGCTAATACCCCAGCGAGCGTTGAAGAGATGAGGTAACGGGGACACCCTATATCAATAAGGCGGTTGACCGTGGCGACGGCGCTATTCGTATGTAAGGTGGACAGCACCATATGCCCAGTCATCGCTGCGCGAACCGCGGTCTCGGCCGTTTCGTTATCTCGAATTTCACCTACTAACATCACATCAGGGTCGTGACGTAGGAAAGATCGTAAGGCTTTGGAAAAGCTAACTTTTTCGGATACCTGAACCTGTGTAGTACCTTCAACAACCTGTTCAATAGGATCTTCAACCGTGAGGATATTTAACTGCGAAGCATCCAATTCACGCAGGGATGCATACAGCGTTGTACTTTTACCACTACCCGTAGGCCCCGTTACCAGAATAATGCCGTGAGGTTTGGCTAAAGCTTGCTTCATTGACGTGAGGATATGATCCGGCATACCCAAATCAGATAAGGTCTGACCTGCCGTACTTTGGCCTAACACCCTTAAGGTCGCTTTTTCACCCCAACGGCTAGGGATGGTTGCAACACGAAGTTCAACTTCGTCAACTTCAAACCAATCTTGAATTTTGTAACTAAAACCGCCATCTTGTGCCATGTTTTGCTCAGCGATATCAAGGCCCGCAAGCACCTTAATACGCGACATCAGCGACTCGGAAAGCTCTTTGCTGATCGGCCGTTCATAACTTTGCATTTTGCCATCGACACGCATACGCAAAAGCATGCCCGTCTCTTGAGGCTCGAAGTGAAGATCCGTTGCCGAGCAGATATACGCCTCTTTCATAATGTCATCAATAATCGTGACTGCATTCGCACCGATCTCATAAACATTAAAATGTTTACGAATGATTGATTCGATTAATGCTGGATCTGCTAACGCCGGTGTCGCACGTTTACCTATGATTCGCTGAACCGTATCCAAGCCCATACGATCATCGGGATCTGATAAAAGCACATATAATTCGCCTTGATATCTCACCGGAGCAAACATCCGCCGAAGCAATGTGTCAGCGTTAAATGGATTGAGCAAGTTAGTGTCAATCTCGATCGATTCACGATCTAGGAAGGGTAATGAACGGCTATCAGCTAAAGCTTGATACAAAGCCGTTTTGGGATAACGGCCTGTTCGGCACAACAGCTCAATCAAGTCGGTCCCTGATCGTCGAGCATTACTTTTAAGTTCAGGCAGCATTATTGGGTCAATTAGACCTGCCTGAGTACCGGCATTGAGCAAACTATTTTCTTGTGCAGCCATTATTGACCACCCAGCATACGCTCAAACGAACCAATATCTCTACACAAATTCCTGCCCGATTCGAGGGTAATCTTCTTCGCCGCAACTAAACGCGCAAGTGCCTGATCAAGCGTCTGCATTCCCTGCCGAGTACTACTCTCCATCACTGAATAGATTTGTTTGGATTTTGCGGATTCAATTAGGTTGGCAACGGCCGTGTTCACCATCAAAATTTCAGCAACAACCGCTCGACCTTTGCCGTTAGCCGTAGGTACTAAATTTTGAGCTACAACCGCTTTTAAAGCATGAGCGATACGTTGACGGGCAACACCTTGTTCGTTACCCGGGAAACTACCAATCAAACGTTCGACAACACCCACCGCATCATTAGTATGCAATGTTGAAAATACTAGATGACCGGTTTCAGCCGCTGTTAGCGCTGTTCGCATGGTCTCGAGGTCTCTCATCTCTCCGACCATGATTACATCAGGATCTTCTCGCAGCGCCGCTTTTACTGCACTGGCGAAGTCAGGTACATCCGTATAAAGCTCACGCTGGTGCACAATAGATTGCTTATTTTGGTGAACAAACTCCACCGGGTCTTCCACTGTCAAAATATGCTTAGCTTGATTCTCATTGATGCTATTGAGTATAGCTGTCAGTGTCGTTGATTTACCGGAACCTGTCGCGCCGCAAACAAGGACCAAACCACTTTTTAACTCAGCCAGATAATCCATCTGTGGTGGCAAACCCAGCTCTCTGGTGGTTTTTAATCCACCATCTAAAAAACGGATAGCTAAAGCGGTATTACCTTGTTCTCTGTAGGCATTCACCCTAAAACGATGTCCAGCCTCCGTACTACAACCCATATCTAATGTTTGGTCGTTTTGAAATTGCTCTCGCTGGGAATCACTCATCAACGCATAGGCCATCTCATCCACCAGCTCAGATGAATATGGCTCTTCATTATTACGCGTAATTCGCCCATGAATACGATAGGTTGCAGGAAGGCCGACAGAGATATGAAGGTCAGAGGCTTCAAGACGAACACAGTCATCCATTAACTGCTGAATTTGATTAAGACTACTCATACAACGCCCTAGATCCGCAATTCCATCTCTACTTTTAACAAGCTATTTTGATCGTTGAGCAATTCAATATTGAGATCACTCACATAGACCTGATATTTCAATTGATTAAGTCCATCAACAAAGCTCACTAAATTTAAAAATTGACCACTTAAAACCAGCTTAAATACTGGCCGCTCCTGTAAGTAATCTCGGAGCTGCTCGCCAGATAATTGAACTACTTCAACACTAGGTTTCAGTTCGCTTGCTTTCATCCGAGCCACACGCAGTTGGTTAGCATAAGCGAGTTGAGTAAGTTCTAATTTCAGAGCTTCACGCGCGGTTGCATCGCCAATTGGCATCAATGAATTGGCATAGTCTTTTAGAGATGATTCCTGCTTTTTAAGCTGCCCCTCTAGCTTAGATAAAACCTGGTCACTGATTCCCTCTTCCAACTCTGGAGCCTTAAACTCCCCGATACGCTTTTCAATACGGTCAGCTTTGCGATTCGCCATTTTTTCGGTATGAAACATCGCCTGCCAAGTCTGCGCTGCATAAAACATGTAACCCGCCAGCAGAGCAAAAACAGTCAGAACAAGCACTTGTTTCCGCTCTTTACTGGATAGATTGAGGTACTTTTCCTTCACCCAGTTCATTTCTGACCCTCCGAAATATAAGCACTGACCTTCTGCCTTAGCGTGATATTCACTTGATAAGGGGCAAAGTCACTTTCATCTAAATTCTCATGCTGAGAGACATCAGAGCTAAACACTTGGTAATCAAGAGGAACCATTACTTTATTTAGCGCACTGACAAATTCCTGCCCTTGCGTATCCCGATGAGCCAATGCGGCAATCATTAATAACCCTTCGGACTGCGTAATGCTTTGAATGCTGACACCTTCAGGAGTCACCAAAATAAGTGACTTCAAAAGAATATTGATCAGGTTTTTATCTCGCGGAAATTCTTTTCCAAGAAGAATTAACAATTTTGAATTTAGAGCTACTTCTTCTTTCGCTTCTATAATTTTTTGCTTTAAATGAACTTGTTCAGCAGCAATTCCAGAAAATTGTTGTTTGAGTTTACTGTCTGTTTCAAAACGAGTATTCAACTGATCCAAACGCTCTTGTTGCTGCCACATATTCCAATGCATCCACCCAAGAAAGCCCATCATCAAAAAAGCCACAGCTACAGCGGCAGATATTTTTAGCACTTTCGGTGCAAGTAGCTTTTTAAAGAAAGAGACTTCGGCATCTTTTGCAGGAATCCAGCTCAATCTCGCTTTGGCGACATGATTTAAAAAGTGCTCTGCAGCGCCTGCGATACCAAGCAGTGCCTCATTAAAGAGATGCTCAGGTTTTGGAATATCCAACCCTTCAAAATTTAAGGTTTCTATATCTAGGGCTGTGCTATTAGATAAAGCAAAAAGAATTTCATCTTTCTCTTTACCCTGAAAATTGACATAGAGCTTGTGCAGATCGGACGGAAGAACACCTAATAAACGCTGAATTTCATCCTGACGCACGTCTCCATATTGACGCTCTTCAACACGAATTTCATTTACCGCGCTTGGACCACCTGTAATAAAGGCTAGCTGTTCTTGATGAATTTCCAATAAAGCTTGCTGGGGATCAGAGCAACGCTGAGCAAGCATCGCAAAACTACTACCTACCGCAGGATAAAAAGCCTGCAATTTAATACCATTAAGGTTAAAAGCCCCAACCCAACGACGGCGAACAGACTTGCTCATACCACTAACTAACCATTTATGAGCACTATCACCGTCATCGTCTTTACTTAACAACGCTTCATCGCTTAAACCTTGCGTAAGTTGTGGCTCCTCAGCCTGCCAACCATAGGCCAGATCATCATCAACTGCGATAAGTTTGCCTTGCAGGACAAAACACTCTTCTAATTGCTCATGGGTAATATAATTAAGCTGTACAGCAAGATCGCCGAATCTCAGAAGCCCCTCTTGCCCGCCCTGGCTTTGCCTAATTTGAAGCTCTTCGACTAATTCATCTCGCTGGGAGGCTGTTAAGTAACCACGCTCCACCAGCATTGATCCAATTAACCAGTGTTTATTTTGCTGAGTTAAAGTGCCTTCCAACTCCCAACGAATAAGCTCGCGCATTTCATCCTCAGAGCGAGGACGCAATGGACTAACGGGGAGTTCAACAATGGAAGAGATTACACTAGGAGTAACTAAGATAGCTTGCTTGGGAAGGCGCTTATGATGCAGCTTAAGCTGATCAACGACTTCTGCGATGGCACGGGTAAAATCAACATTATTCGATTCCGCTGCAGGACCGAGCAATGCCCCATGACGAGCATCACAAACTAAAACCCCACGCAATCCAAAGCTACCAGCCTGAAAGGCTAAAAGATTGTAACTAGCGCCCGGCGTAGGTAAACGAATCCCACTGATGAGGGATTTAAATCGACTTTCTTTCTGCTCTGCAGCAACAAGTTCAGGATCGACGATATCATTTTGATCAGAAGCCTTATCATTTGCCGTTGATAAATATGGGGACTCACCAACAACCCCTTCTTTATCCATCAAACCAGGCTCAAAAGGATTAACTAAATCATGTTCATCTAAAGGCAACTCATCTAGATGATTTTCATCATCAAGAGGTGGCTTTCGCTTTAAAAACTTTTGCAGCACTGACATTAAGTGGATACCAAGAGAGAAAAGAATTAATCCAAAGTTTTTTCTTGAGCAGCAACGATTACTAATCGCGGCCCGTTGGAGTAGTTATAGATATGCATGGCATAAAACTGCACAGGCTTTTCTAATTCTATTTTTTTCAACATTTTTGCTGCTTCATGAGTGACGTACACCCCTAAAACAGGGCCATTTTTCAAACCTACAAAAGCACTGTGGTCAATATTGGGGAGCTCTTCATCCCTTTCCCAAAGCTGCAAGGCATCGTAGGCCAAAGAAAACCTTCCAGGTTTAGGACGAGCCATTAGTAATGCCTGAAACTGAATTGCTTCAGGTTGAAGCATGAGACGCTGTTTTTTTTCAGCCATCGTTGCAGATACATAATTAGCCTTAACAAAGGTAGCTAATTCGATACTACGATAGGTGTCTCGCAGCTTATCTAATGAAGAATCAGCATGTAATTGCAGAGAAAAAAAGAAGAAGAACAAAAAATAATAGCGCATGATCTAACCACAACGTTGATACTAAAAAGCCGGTCAGGATGACCTAACCGGCTTAAGGGTTATCCGGTTAAACCGAATTAGATAGTGTTACGAGTACCGTCCCACTCACCCAGTTCTTCTTCTTTAGTATCACCAGCGCCATCAACGATCGCAGAAAGCACTACCTGATCACCAGCATTGATGGAGCCTGCACCGTCAAAATCACCCACGTTGAATAGTGCAACAAAACGGTTGTATTCAGTTTCAGATACGTGGCGGTATACAGGAACAGAAGTCATACCACCTAGATCGTTAGCATTAAACAAGTTAGAGGCAGGACCTAGACCTACAGCTAAGAACGCTTTACTTGTTGCCGTTGCCAAGTTAGTACCATCATACTCAACAATACCAGCAGCTACAGGCTGACCAAGAAGACGCTCTTCACCACCTGTCCAGAATGCAGCCTGATCGCCTGCAGCTAGAGTACGAGCAAAGCCACAACCGTTACCATCAGGAGTAAGGAAGATGTTACCCGCTACAACGTGGTTACTACGAGAAGCGATTGTTGCCTGCATGTTTACATCAGTACAAGCATCACCAGAAGCAGTTACGAAGCCATGAACTGCATCATCACCTTGGTCTTCACCTAAGTACTGAAGCTGCGTCACACCACCTGCATCCAGAATACCCACAATGTCTGCGGTCAATGCAATCGTATCAATATCTTCAATCGCCAATACGCTCGATGCAGTCGCTGCAGTTACACCAGCGGTATCAGAAGTAGCAGCAACGAGTAGTGAATCATAGTTGTTTGGTAACGTATTCTTGTTTAGTACACGGAAAGTACGAACACCTTTGTTTAGCTCATCCATCATTGCAACGTGAGCTGCTGCAGATGCACGTGCGTCCGTATCTTGAAGAGCGATAGCCGCAGTACCAGCGATAGCCGCAAGAATTGCTACAACAACGAGTAGCTCAAGCAGTGTAAAACCGCCCTGCTTAGCTTTAAGTGAACGGAATTTAGAACGAAGCTCGGCATCTTGAATCTGAGATTCTTCAACTTTTGCAAAACGAGCCATTAGCGCTTCGCGCTTTTCCATTAGAGATTTCAACATTTTTATAAATTCCAGTTTCTAAAACGATTTTGGGTTAAGACTGTTTGACGTAAGAGCTGACTCTCCCCCAGAGAGCTACGGCATCTCACCCAGTCCGATTTAGAACGCTTCCCTTGGCGCTGCTTCTACCGCGAAACTAAGGCCACCCGCCTTGCACCATTTCAGAGCAATTCCTTTTACTCCTACTGCAGCTAAACTGCATACCTGATCTCTCAGGCAAAAATTAAAAAGAGACTCACGAAGAAAGAAGATCTCTTTTCAATAAAGCTTTAATTGGCGATTCATTCGCCAAAGCACTGTCGCAATCCAGTACGTAACGGTACTGTTTACCACAATGCAGAATCACTTCCTTTTGACCACGACGTAGAATTTTGATTTCTACACCAATATCTCCATAGCCGTCGTGACTAAATAGATCCGTGTAGAGTTCAAATAACTGACCCAACACTTCTTTATGCTGCTCAAGCTTTGCCAATTGCTCAGCTTGGTTACTACCCGTTTGAGTTTGCACTTGATTCACAACACTACCTTTATATTTTTCACTCAATCTTAAAGTTGAGTTTATAAGTAAGCTTCCGTGCTTTGATTTCCAATCAATCTAAGTGCGAATCATTATCATTATTGCCATCATATATGTCAATAGCTTAATTTACGTTTTTTACATTTAAGTAAATCAGTCTTGATATTTAATGGTTGGAATATCCGATTTATCAGCCAAATCAAACTCAACAAAGTAGCCTGACTGATCTTCACCACTAACAGACTCAGTATGTGGATATACGTATAGAGAAATTGCAGAAGCAGGCTTGATAGAAGCACCTACCTCAAATGCGGTATGAGACTGATTCGTTTGATTCAGCGTACAGCCCGATAGAATAAGCACACAAGCAAACGCTAGAAATTTAGTTAAAACAGCCATCATTGCTTCCCTTTACTATTTACTTCAGCGACAACTTGGTTGAAAGGCATTCTAGATAACAGATACAAATCCCCTTCATCACCAGCCTGCCCAAAAGCTGCTAGTCGCTCTTGACCTGCAGCAGAAGCCAACCAATTACCAGGTAATTCAGTCAGATCAATGGATCTAGACTTATCAAGGTGGTTACGCGCTTTAAGCAAAGTGATATGCAAACCATTTTGCTGCCAACTCCCCACAGGCCAAACACTCAAGGAAGAATCAGAGAAAATAAATGATAGAGGTGACAAGGTTACTGGTACATCGACCAATCCCTTTGGCTTTTCAATATCATCACCTCGACCAATCTGCGCTGCGTAACGCGTTAAGCGAATATAATCGGCAACCGAATACTGTTTTGAATTTTGCGCTAAAGATTGCGCATCAACTTCTGGTGCAAACTCTTTAACCTTTCGGCTTTGATCTTCAGATTCTTCCGGGTTCATCAATACATGGGGGGTGATCAGCATCACGTACTGAGACTTTTCATCCCTTTCCTCTTTAGAGCGAAACATTTCGCCAATAATAGGAACTTGACCAAGCAAGGGAACAACCGTTTCATAGTCAGACTGCTCACTCGTAATCATCCCTCCGAGCGCAATAGTCTTACCGTCTTTTGCAACTACAACAGTTTTCACATTGGATTCCTGAACGGCATCCAGAGGAATCGTTTCTATACGATTAGCTTCAGAATTAAAAAAAGGAAAATTCATACCATTTCTTTCAATACTGGAAGTATCTTGAAATATATCAATTGTCACCGTTCGATCAGCATTGACACTCGGCAATAGAATCAGGGTATTACCGATTTTACGACGCTCGGTTTCTAAGGTTGTTGTAGTACTGGAGGTTCGGTCACCATTATTGTTTGCTGCAGAAAATTCAGTATCCGTTTCTAAATTAACCGGCACAACCTGCTCAGAGCCGATAAACAAGCGTGCTGGTCGATTGTTAGAAGCCAACATCACAGGCTTAGCCACAACTTCTGCTTGATTATTCTGTTCTAAAAAAGCTACTTTCGCAGTTACATAGTTACTGAAGAACTCGTAAAAGCCGCCATCAACTTCGTTAAATCCAAAGCCAGTACTTTTTTTACCTAACAGTTGCGAAAAAGTATTTGTTAGCTCATTTATACCAACCCCACTTGTTTGATACTGAGCATTCCTCAAATCTAAACTACTCGGACTTTGGCTTTCTAATGCCTGATAGTTACCAGTTACATTCAAGGCATCATTAAAACTAAGATCAAAATCCTGCTCATAGCCTTCGCCCACATCTATCTTCACAATCTTCATCTCAAGCAAAACTTGAGGCGTAGGCTTATCACTTTCTTCTATTAAGTGAGCGATTTCAGCCAAAGCATTTTCGTCGCTAGTACGAACATGGAGCAGGTTATGAATTTTGTTGGTTGCTATATAAATTGGTGTTTTCGCGCCCAATAATTTATTGGCGGAATCTTCAGAAACCTCTTCTGCACCACCTAACTGGCGAAGCGCACCTTTTGAAAGTGATTTTTCGGCAACCTGGTTCCCATCAGCTTGATCAAATTCTTCGCGCTCCAATTCTTGGATCTTTATCTCGTTCGAATCATCAGAATCACTATTTATCGTAGTGGCCTCATTGGTATCCCCTACCTCTAGATCCAATCCCTGAAAATCATCATTCCCCTGCTGGAGAGAAAGGCGTACACGATCACCAAATAAGCTCTGAATAGTGACAGCGGTGGTACTTACATTTTGATGACGAAGCGTAAAAGTCCGAATCACGTCATCTCTATAAACCACAATATCATCCTGATACTGCTTCTCAGTCATAATGATGTAACTATTCCCTAACTTGCTATATCGGTACCAAAGGCCCGCCACTCGAGATAGCATTTCTACTGCGTGCTTCAGTTCTGTATTTTGCAATAACAAAGTAACCTTTTCCGAACTAGCCTCTTTTGTTACAGCAATATTCGCCCCCGTCATTGAGGAAAGAATACGAGCGGCATCACGTATTTCAGCATCCTTAAATTCAACAAACTCAATACGAGATCCCGCCTGAACGCTACCCACCAGCAAAGAAGCGACAATTAGGAAAACACTAAAAAAACGTTTCACTGCACTACTACCTTTTCACCCAGACTTCCAAACTCAACAATCAGGTTGAGAGCATTAATCTCTACAACTCGGATCACCATATCGCCACCTAACTGCTGTAAACCGACCTTATCACCTTCATGCACAACAAAGGTTCCTTGCCCTTCAATCTCTAAAAGCCCAGCCTTTTCTTCATCTGATTTGATAAACCCACGAAACTGCATAACAGGCAGCCCTCCTTGATCTTGCTCCCTTTTACCTGCGAGGGTCTTATTTAAAATACTTGAAGCCCCTAGAGACTCTGCCGTTTTCTGGCGTGGAATAAATCTTGGTTTTGCAGCCTTTTGCTCTACCTTAAGCTCTTGCTGTACCAACCTTTCGAATGGGTCTCGATGCCGATTCTTTACTTGCTTATTTAACTTCTGGTTAATCTGCGAGTAATAATCATCAAGCGTTTGCAAATTTTTACCTAGGTCTGTCCTATTGATCAAACGATCAACCACATCAGAGGCTTCTTCAGGCTCAGCGGCAAAAACAACTCCAGACAAGCAGCCCAAAAACACCAAAAAAAAAGTCCTCACTCAGACACCCCAACATCAGGTTATATGCACAAAGCGTGATATTTTAAACTAACCCTTGAAAAAAACAATGATGAGAATCATTATCTATTGCTTTCTCAATTAAAGTGATAGGATCTAGATGCAAATGGATTTAGCCCTTCTGGGATTAAGGCTTACGCTTGGCTCAATTTTTATTGTCCATGCTTGTGATAAATTTGGCTTAGAAAGCGTCTGGCTTTTGTGGGAACTCGATAACTGGACCGCCTACTTCACCCAGGCAATCATTCCATTTGCTGAAATAATTAATAGTTTGTTTCCTTTCTTGAACTCCGAACAAGCTTTTTGGCTTGCTCTAATTACAGCATCTATCGAACTAATTGCGGGATGGTGCCTTGTATTAGGTCTAGCAAGCAGAATCGCAGGCTTTTTACTCACATTAATGATGGGCGTCGCAATATACTTTCACTTTCCCCAAGGGTTTTATGGAAGCGATGGCGGATACGAATGGGCAATGCTATGCCTGGGAGGCAGCCAAGTCATCATGCTACTAGGTGAGGGAAACTTTTCTTTATCAGCTCTCTTTAGAGCCGTCAGTACTGAGCAGACAAAATCGATCTAAACTAAAGCCTTTAGCTAGCTCACAACAACCAAACATGGGTTTGATCGTTTAGCTAAAGAAAATATTAACCAACAAATGGAAGAAACATAAAACCTAATGCAACAGCACCAACAAAAGCAATAACTGGAAATTCCAATGCGGATTTATTAACAGGGCTATTCATAACAACTCCCCTTATCAGTAATAGGAATCATTATTATCTAAGAAGAAACCAAATGCAAATAATTCTTATTAGTGAATAATCATTTCATTGGCATCATGTTCTTTATTTCGTCGCTCCCTGTATAATTCTGGCAATCAATATTGCTCGTCAAAGGCACATCTATTTAAGCCAGAGGATTTTTTATGCTGGAGCTTCCACAACTCAATTTAAAAAACAAAGTTTCTCCAGAGGAATGGCAGGTACGGGTAGATCTAGCCGCCTGCTACAGGCTAGTGGAAGATTTAGGCTGGGGAGATCTAATCTATACCCATATTTCAGCAAAAGTGCCAGAAACAGATCATTATCTGGTAAATGCATTTGGCCTGACATTTGATGAAGTTACCGCATCAAACTTGGTTAAGGTTGATCTTGAAGGAAATGTTCTCGACGATACTCCTTTCAATATTAACCCTGCAGGTTTTACTATCCACAGCGCCGTTCACTCTGTACGCAGTGATGCACACTGTGTTCTTCACTTGCATACAAAAGAATCTATTGCGGTAGCTTCCCTAAAATGCGGGCTATTACCCCTTAGCCAATATTCCTGTTTCCAATTGGCTTCATTGGGTTATCACCAGTATGAGGGCCTTGCTGTTAATCAGGATGAGAAAGTGCGTTTAAAAGAAGATTTGGGTAATAACAACCACCTTTTACTTCCTAACCATGGCGCTCTCACCGTTGGTCCGACCGTAGGCGATGCATTTATGCGCATGTATGACCTACAACGTGCTTGTGAAATTCAATTATTAATTCAATCAACAGGTCAAGATGCTATAGAAGTGGCTCCAGAAATCGTTGATGGCATATCTAAACAAGCAAATGTCGTTCATTCAGGAACTACCGGTGGACAGAAGTCATGGCCTGCAATGCTTCGTAAAGCCTACCGACTTGATCCAAGCTTTGCGCAATAATCTGAAAATTACCGAATAATAAGGCTGATTCATGAAAATAAATCGCGTAGAAATTTTTGATATTCACTGTCCGGATCGTCCTGTTTGGAATCCGGTATTTGTTCGAGTACACACAGATGAAGGCATCAGCGGTGTAGGTGAAGCGGGCTTAGCTTACGACCTAGGTCATAGTGCTGCTGCAAACATGATTAAAGAATTTGCAGAAGAGATGCTGCTTGGTCGTGACCCATTCCAAACTGAAGACCTTTGGAACCTAATGCTACGTGGTAGCTTTTGGGGTCTAGGTGGCGGCCCTATTATCTATGCTGCAATGAGTGCGATCGATACTGCGTTATGGGACATTAAAGGTAAGGCTCTAGATCTACCTGTTTACCAACTGCTTGGCGGTAAAGTTAACGATAAACTACGCACTTATGCCAGCCAGCTTCAATTTGATTGGGATTCAGAATTTAAAGCCCTAACAGATCCTGAAGATTATGCAAAAGCGACTGAAAAAGCGCTGGCAGAAGGTTATGACGCTGTAAAAGTCGATCCGATCATGTATAACGAAAAGGGCGAAACCTTCTTCGATCGTACTAAGCTCTTTACTAACAAAGAGATGAAGATGTTCCGCGACCGCTTAATGGCTATCCGTGAAACCATGGGTGATGACGGTGATATCATTTTTGAATGTCACAGTTTGCCAGGCGCTTCAACCGCGATTCAATTGGGTGAGTTGGTCGAAGAAGCACGCTGCATGTACTTTGAAGAGCCAGTGAACTACTTAAACTCGGAGCTGCATAAACGCGTAGCCGACAAAGTAAATGTTCCAATTGCCGGTGGCGAACGTTTGTATAACCGCTGGGGTGTTCGTCCGTATCTTGAAGATCAAAGTCTAGATGTACTACAACCAGATATCGGTTTATGTGGTGGATTTACAGAAACGAAAAAGGTTTGTGATTACGCAGACGTATACGACGTTCGAATTCAAGCCCACGTTTGTGGTGGCCCAGTAGCAACAGCGGCCTCTTTGCATCTTGAAACAGCGATTCCAAACTTCTTAATCCATGAACATCACACCTATGCGATTAAGCAATGGAACCGTGAGCTTTGTATTCAAGACCCTCAACCAGTAGACGGCTTCTTCCAAGTTTCTGAAGAGCCTGGAATTGGTATCGAATTGAACGATGAGGTAGTAATGCGTTCACCGCGTATTGAAGTTAAGTAATTTTCTACTTCATATAAAAAGGGCGCTATCAGGCGCCCTTTTTATTTTCTAATCACGCTAATCGATATCTAACTGGTATATTCGCTTAGCGTTTTCAAATATCAGCATCTCTTTCTCAAAGCCCTTCCACTTCATCTCTTTGAGATACCTCTGCCATAAATCTTCATAACTACAAGCCAATTCAGAAACAGGGAAGTTACTCGCCAACATCACCCGAGTAAGCCCAAATTGCCTAACGGCAAAACTTATAATAGGTTTGGCCTGCTCCGAACTCCAATCACGATTAAACATCTCCCAACCAGAGCATTTAATAGAACATTCTGGATGATGTGCTAGCCGAGTAATCGAGTGCATCCACTGTTCATTCAGCTGTACAGGTGACCCGCAATGGTTAATCACGACCTTTAAATTTGGCAACTGTTGCATTACATCCGCAAGTGCACAAGACGCACCTGGATCAGATAAAGACAGCTGAGCTTCGAAAATTAGCTGGTTATCAGATAGTACCGCAAGACGTTTAAAGACATTTGGATTGGACAACACTTCCTGAGCGGCATTATCTAAGATATATCTCACACCAACTAATGACTTCAATTCTTGTAGTTTTTCCAGATGCTCATCAAAGCTATCGGAAGTTAGATCAAGATAAGCTATTGAACGAAAAGGTAACTCACAATGACTTTCAAGCCACTCCAATTCACGCCACGGATGGGAATTATCAAAACCCGCTTCGATATGTACAAAACCTACAATATCTGCTGAGCCTGATTGGCTTAAATCACCTTCGCTATAACCGCGCCTAATCTTATTTTTATCAGACCATTCAGGCGTGTGCCCTTCTTGCAGCCAGTGATAATCCCCTTTTTCAAGATTAAACAGGTGCAGATGCGGGTCTATCACTCTACTCATATACCGCCTTTAGATCGCAAGTTTCACTTTTACAGCTCAATTACTGGGCTGTATAACCACCATCAATTAACTGCAAACTACCGGTAATAAAACGAGCATCATCACCAATCAATAATGCAACAAGTGCAGCAACCTCCTCTGGCTGGCCTATACGCCCTAATGGCTGCAAAGCTGCTTCTTCTTGATGTACAACACTTTTTTCACTTCCGCTGCTCTCACAATAGCGGTCAATTGCATTGTGGTAAAGTGGTGTTTCTATGGTTCCGGGGCAAACAGCATTAGCTCGAATTCCAAAAGAAGCGTAATCTAATGCTGTGGTCTTAGCCATTGAAGCAAGCGCCGCTTTACTCATGTTGTAAGCAAAAGAGTTTCTTTTAGCAATAACAGACTGATCCGAGCCTAACAAAACAATTGAGCCCGAGCCTTGCTGTCGCATGTGAGGTAGTACAGATTGTAAAAGGAAATAGGCCCCCTTTACATTAATCGCCATCACTCGATCAAAGTCCGCTTCTAAAGTGTCTTCTATAGTTGCGGAGAAATGAATTCCGGCATTGGATACAACACCATCAATCCTGCCAGATTCCTTGATGACATGATCAATAGCTTGTGTAACCTGATTTGAATCAGTCATGTCACATTGAATAAATTCGCCGACCTCAGATTCACTCAGGTCTAAGTTATAAACCTTGTAACCGTCATCTAATAAACGCTCAACGACAGCTCGTCCTATACCAACAGAACCACCTGTAACGACACAAATCCTAGTCATAGAACTCTTCATCCCTCAGCAATAACAAACGCAACAATGTAATCTTTCTCATCACTGTAACTTAGATGCATACATGCAACTTCAAGCTTTTCTGCGCGCTCTGCAGCACCTCCTGATAGACTCACTTCGGGTCGACCATTCTTATCTTTCGTAATCTCAATATGCTTCCAACTAACGCCTCGCCCAATACCTGTGCCTAAAGCTTTAGATACCGCTTCTTTGGCACAAAAACGTTTAGCTAGAAACAGAGGTGGATTGGATACTTTGAGGAACTGTTCATATTCGGAAGTAGATAAGATACGTTGCGGCAAGGCAGGCGTTCTGTCCAACGCCTGCTCCATGCGGCTGATCTGAAGAATATCGGTCCCGATACCTCGAATCATCGCTTTAATGCATCTCTTTGCGGCTGAATTCGAGCTTGGGCCTGAAGCATCTGTTGCTTAATTTCAGATACCGCTTCTTTTAAACCAACAAATAAGGCACGCGCAATAATCCCGTGGCCAATATTAAGCTCATTCATCTCAGGAATTTCAGCGATCTGCTCAACATTATGATAATGCAAACCATGGCCGGCGTTTACAATTAGGCCTTTTTGGTAAGCATAGGTAGCTGCTTCACGGATACGTTTCAGCTCATCTGCCTGTTCTGCAGAAGATTCAGCTTCTGCGTAAGCACCTGTATGCAATTCAATCACTGGAGCACCACAACGAATAGTTGCATTAATCTGTGCTGGCTCCGGATCAATAAATAGAGACACCTCGATACCTGCCGCAGCTAATCGATCACAAGCTTCTTTCACCCGCTCTTCTTGACCAGCGACATCCAAACCACCTTCGGTCGTCAACTCTTCACGCTTCTCTGGAACTAAACAGCAATGAGTAGGCTTTACATCTTCAGCAATGGCAATCATCTCTTCAGTCACAGCCATCTCGAAGTTCATACGTGTCTGTAATGTCTCTTTCAAAAGATAAACATCACGATCTTGGATATGGCGACGATCTTCTCGCAGATGAATTGTAATACCATCGGCACCAGCCTCTTCCGCTAGCGCAGCAGCCTGAACAGTATCCGGGTAGCGTGTACCACGCGCTTGGCGAATCGTAGCGACATGGTCAATATTGACCCCTAATAACAAACGGGATGGTTCAATCACACCACTTTCCTCACATTTTTTGAAATAGCTCTCGGCTACGCAAGGGCTTTTGCCCCAAAGCACGATCAATTAAATTTCGCATCAAGCGCTTAGCAGCTCTGCGAACTTGAATATCTGAATAATCATCAACAGCAATCGCAGACAACTGCCAACCATAAAAACAAGACGCCTTATTTTTATCTGTTACTGCGCCAACAGGAACAAAGCCATGTTCAGGGTTAAAACAATATACTAAATCAGCAGATTCTTGTTCCAGCTCTGGCAATACACCAAGATCATCAAGTAAACGATGCTCAAAGGTGCGTAGCGCTCCCTCTATATCTTCACCAGATACTAACTCATTTAAAACATACTGATAATAAACATAGAGTTTCGGGTGACTATCAAATGGCTGGAGCAAACGTTCTAACAATTCATTTACATAAAGTCCACAAAGCAGCGCATCGCCATTCAGGAACAACATAGCAGCAACAGGCTCGGCTTGAGTTAATGTTTTGAGATCGTTACGTCCACGCCATGTAACCTGAATAGGTACAAAAGGTTGTACTGATGCACGTAATTTTGATTTGGGTCTGCGTGCACCCTGAACAACAGCGGAAACTTTACCATGTTCTAGAGTGAAGAAATCAACGATAAGACTGGTATCGCGATAAGGGCGGCTATGGAGGACATAAGCCGCCTGCGGATCAGAATGACTCATGCTTTTTAGGTATTGTCATAACCCAAACTACGTAATGCCCTTTCATCATCCGCCCAACCACGACGAACTTTAACCCATAGGTTAAGCATTACTTTAGCATCAAACATACGCTCCATATCCATGCGAGCATCACGGCCAATTGTTTTGATTCGAGAACCTTTATCCCCAATAACAATTCGCTTCTGACCATCACGCTCTACTAGGATTAGCGCACTCACATGGAGAACACCGTTTTTGGCGTATTTAAACTCTTCTATCTCTACGGTAGTACCGTAAGGGATCTCATCCCCTAAGTTACGCATCAGCTTTTCACGAACCATTTCCGCAGCCATGAAGCGTGAGCTTTTATCTGTTAGCTGATCTTCAGGAAAGTGATGCATACCCTCAGGAATATGCTTGGCGATTAACTCTTCAAGCTGCTCTACGTTATGGCCATCTTTAGCTGAAAGCGGAATCATTTCAGCAAAGTCCATACGCTCAGAATGTGTCTGCATCTGAGGTAATAAAGCCGTTTTGTCTTTCAGTTGATCAACTTTGTTTACAGCTAAGATAACCGGACAACGAGCATGCTTGACCTTGTCCAGTACCATCTGGTCTTCTTCAGTCCAAGCAGTTCGGTCAACAATAAAAACAACAACATCAACATCACGCAATGCGTCTGATGCAGCTTTGTTCATATAACGGTTTAAAGCTTTTTTCCCGTCATCTTTATGTAAACCTGGGGTATCCACATAAACAATCTGTAGATCATCTTCAGTTTTGATACCCATAATCTGATGACGAGTTGTCTGAGGCTTACGCGAAGTAATACTCAATTTCTGTCCTAAGATGTGGTTCATCAATGTCGATTTACCAACATTAGGGCGACCAACAATCGCTACGAAGCCACATTTTTGATCTGGATTACGAGGCTCCAGCAGGTGCATTAAATCTTCAGCCATAACTATTTCTCCACCTGCAACTCTATCAGCGCATGTTTTGCTGCTTCTTGTTCAGCCTGTCGGCGACTACTACCAATACCTTTTGCAGGCTTAGCTAAGCCTGCTACTGTACAATCGATATAAAAGGTTTGATCATGAGCTTCGCCCTCTACATTGATTAATTCATAAGTTGGCAAAGCTAAACGACGCGATTGTAGAAACTCCTGCAAGCGTGTTTTAGAGTCTTTAAGAGTCTCATTTAGGTCTAATTTCTCTAAACGCGCTTTAAACCAAGAAAGAATAAATCCACGGGCTGTTTCCATATCGGAATCTAGATAGATAGCACCAATAATAGCTTCTACAGCATCAGCTAGAATTGAATCTCTACGGAAACCACCACTCTTGAGCTCACCGCTACCTAAACGTAGGTAATCACCTAAACCCAATTCACGGGCTACTTCAGACAAGGTAACACCTTTAACCATACGTGCACGCAAGCGGCTCAATTCACCCTCTTTAGCTTGGGGGAATCTTGCAAATAAGTCGTCAGCTATAACGAAGTTCAATATAGAATCGCCTAGAAATTCTAGGCGTTCATTATTTTTCTTCCCGCAACTACGGTGTGTGAGTGCCAACTCAAACAAAGATTCATCGGCAAATGGATGCCCTATACGACGGGCTAAATCAGATACTGGTTTAATCAAGGGGCTTCTGCTTCATATTCTTCAGTAAAAAATACAACCGCGTCTACGTTACCAAACATTGGAACGCGCACTTCATAATCAAGTATCGCTGTAATTATTCCTTCTTTTTGAACAATTCGTAAACCATCATTTGATGGTAATTTAACTTGATTAATAATCAGTTTCTTTGTCATCCCAATTCGTATTCCTCTTGCTCCTTTAGCAAGTTCATCTGGGTCATTCATCGCATCTACAAGAACAGAATTTATAGTTCTATGATCCATATAGGCTGGCATAAGTTTGAATGCAATAGTAAACAAAAAGCCTGCAACAATAAGTACTATAAGAATAGAGAACATTGATGCACCTGCTTGGTGCTTCAGAGTAGATCTCATATGAGCCTCCATTACTCAATCACACGAACATCGCCAAATGACGGTATACTTAAAAAGGTAGGCCAATGCATCCAAACTGCAAATGCCTTACCTACTAGAAGATCTTCAGATACAAAGCCCCACCTGCGACTATCATTACTATTATCGCGATTATCTCCAACCATAAAGTAATGACCTTCAGGTACAGTCCACTCCATATTCTGAGCTGGTCTGCGAACATCTCTATACATTTGATGTTCAACACCATCTAAATTTTCATTAATTAACAAGCGTTGTGGATTTTGTGGTGGTAATTGCGCCAACAACTGTTGGGATTGCTCTTTTCCGTTTATAAACAATTTCTTGTTTTGGTAACTAATTACATCGCCCGGAAGCCCCACTACTCTCTTAATATAGTTAATAGATGGTTTTTCAGGGAATTTAAATACAACCACATCACCACGCTCAGGATCATTAATCTCAATAAACTTAGTATTCAAAACAGGTAAACGAAGCCCATAGTGAAATTTATTTACCAAGATAAAGTCGCCAATCTTCAACGTCGGTAACATTGAGCCAGATGGAATCTGAAAAGGCTCTACTAGGAATGACCTTAATACCAAAACGATGAACAGCACTGGAAACATTGATCGACCCGTATCGACCCAACCCGATACACGATTAATCTGTTCAATGGCTTCATCAGGAAGCGGTCCTTCCGCCTGGGCAGAAGCAGCTCTCAGCTTTTCATCTCTTTGTGGTTTCAAAGAGATTCGGTCGTAAAACCAAACGATGCCGGAGATGAAAGTTAACGCAACCAGTACTAATGCGAAATCAAAATCCATCTAACAATGCCCTTCCTGATAATTAACTATCAACTTTAAGTACTGCAAGGAACGCATCCTGTGGGATCTCTACACTACCCACCTGCTTCATACGTTTCTTACCTTCTTTCTGCTTCTGTAGCAGTTTCTTCTTACGGCTTACGTCACCACCATAACACTTCGCGGTTACGTTCTTACGCAATGCTTTAACTGTTGTACGCGCAATGACCTTACCACCAAGAGCAGCCTGAATTGCCACATCAAACATCTGACGAGGAATAACCTCTTTCATCTTTTCACATAGCTGACGGCCACGGAATTGAGCATTATCACGATGCAGAATAACGGCTAAGGCATCGACCTTATCACCATTGATAAGAATATCCATACGCACCAATTTCGCAGGATCAAAGCGTATAAAATTATATTCAAGAGAAGCATAACCACGACTTACAGACTTCAAACGGTCGAAGAAATCCAAAACGACTTCCGCCATCGGTAGTTCATAAGTAATCTGTACTTGGTTACCTACGTAGTTCATCTGTTTTTGAATACCACGCTTCTCAACACACAGTCCGATCACCTGTCCTAGATAATCTTGTGGAACAAGGATATTAGCTTCAACAATTGGCTCACGCATCTCGTTGATTGAACCAGGATCAGGAAGCTTAGAAGGGCTATCAATCTGTATGACATCACCATTATTCATCTCCAACTCATAAATTACAGTTGGAGCTGTAGTGATCAAATCCAGATTATATTCACGTTCAAGGCGCTCTTGAATGATCTCCATGTGCAGCATACCCAAGAAGCCACAACGGAAACCGAAACCAAGTGCATCTGATGTTTCTGGCTCAAAGAACAACGAAGCATCATTCAACGTCAACTTATCTAATGCTTCACGGAAATCTTGATAATCATCAGAGCTTGTTGGGAATAGACCAGAATAAACCTGAGGTTGTACTTTCTGGAAACCAGGAAGGCTTTCGACCTCTGGCGTTTTAACATGGGTCAATGTGTCACCTACAGGTGCACCATGAATGTCTTTAACACCCGCAACAATAAAGCCTACTTCACCTGCATGCAAAACACCGGTTTCTTTCTGCTTAGGTGTAAAAATACCTACCGATTCTGCTTGATAGTTTTGACCGGTAGATTTAACTAGAATCTTGTCTTTCTTACGCAATGTACCCTGAGTTACACGCACCAGAGAAACAACGCCTAGGTAATTATCAAACCAAGAATCAATAATTAGGGCTTGTAGAGGAGCATCAACATCACCTTCAGGCGGTGGAATTTCCTTAACCAACTGTTCAAGAACGTCTTCTACACCCATACCGCTTTTAGCCGAACAAGCTACTGCATCGGTAGCATCAATACCGATAACTTCTTCAATCTCGACACGAACTCGCTCCGGCTCAGCCTGAGGCAGGTCCATTTTGTTTAGAATTGGGACAACCTCTAGACCTTGCTCGATTGCTGTATAGCAGTTAGCAACTGACTGAGCTTCTACACCCTGCGCAGCATCAACGATCAAAAGCGCACCTTCACAAGCGGCTAAAGAACGAGAAACCTCATAGGAGAAATCTACGTGGCCCGGTGTATCGATAAAGTTAAGCTGGTAAGTTTCACCATCTTGCGCCTTGTAATTCAGAGTAACACTCTGCGCTTTAATGGTAATACCACGCTCACGTTCCAAATCCATGGAATCAAGAACCTGAGCTTCCATTTCACGGTCACTTAAGCCACCGCACATTTGGATAAAACGATCGGCCAAAGTCGACTTACCGTGGTCGATATGGGCAATAATAGAAAAATTTCGGATATTTTTAAGGTTGCTCACGTGCAGGCTACCGCTACTCTAATACTCGCTGGAAAGGCGCAAGTTTACAGCATTTGCTTAAACTGGGCTACGAAAAAGGGGGCCTTAGCCCCCTTAGAATTTTATACAACTTAATCCGATACTCGTAATGGAATAAATAACGGACTTCCTCGCCTAACAATCCGCATCGGAACCGACTTTCCAGATGCTATATCGGTAGATACTTTATTGAAGTCAGAAACGCTGGCAATCTGTTCGCCATTTAGCATAGTAATGACATCACCAACCATCAGACCTGCATCTGAACCTGGTCCTTGTAGAACTTTACGAACAACAACGCCTTTACTCACTTGCCATTTTTCTTTACTTTTTTGGTCAAGTTCAGCCACCTGAATATTTAGACGATTGCCTTTATCATCTTTTGGCTTTCGAACGTTAGTTTTAGCAAGCTCATCCTGCGTTGGTAATGCCTCGATTTCGACCTTAATGGTCATTTCACGCCCCGCACGAATGACTGAAACCTTAGCTTTCTTACCTGGCGTTACTCGACCTACATGGTGAGGTAAATCTGAAGATCGAATAATATCCGCACCTTCAAATTTAAGAATAATATCACCCTCTAGAAGACCGGATTTTTCTGCTGGACTATTAGGTAACACTTTTGCCACTAAAGCCCCTGCCGGCTTATCTAAGCCAAATGATTCAGCAAGATCACGGTTAACCTCTTGAATAACCACACCTAGCCACCCGCGAGTCACATAACCATGCTTCCTTAATTGATCCGCAACATCCATCGCGACATCAATAGGTATAGCAAAGGACAGCCCCATAAAACCACCGGAACGAGTGTAAATCTGAGAGTTAATCCCAACGACTTCACCATCCAGATTAAATAATGGGCCTCCAGAATTCCCCGGATTAATAGCTACATCAGTTTGGATGAACGGAACATAAGTATCGCCCGCTAATGCACGTTCTTTGGCACTGACAATACCCGCTGTCACACTATGATCAAAACCAAATGGTGAGCCTATCGCAAGTACCCACTCACCAACATCAAGCGCTTTAGACTCTCCCAGCTCAACTGTCGGTAGGTCCTCAGCATCGATTTTTAACAGCGCTACATCAGAGCGCTCATCAGAACCGATGACTTCAGCTTCTAACTCCCTACGATCAGCTAAGCGCACGATAACCTGATCAGCCCCAGCAATAACATGATGATTGGTTAGCAGGTATCCATCGTCAGAAATAATAAAACCAGACCCTAAAGATTGAGGGGCTCTACGGCGTGGCCGTTCTCCCTGATCAAATTCAGGCATACGGAAAAAATGGCGAAATATTTCAGGAATTTCTTCGCCATTTGGCCCTTGAAACGGATTTAATTCACCCTGTCGTGCTTTTTTCTGGACAGTACTGATATTTACTACTGCAGGAGAGGCTTCTTTCACCAAAGATTTAAAATCAGGTAAGTTTGCAGCATAAACCGGCAGAGAAATAAAACAAAAAATTGCGACAATGAATTTTGATATAGATTTCATAAAACAAACACCTATGTCTATCAAAAAACTGGGTTATATAACTTTAATTAGCGTAGGCTGATATTGGCAGGATCTAAAGAAAGTAGAACTACTAAACCGAACAAACATAAAACCAGCAACAAGAGAAAAGAATGCTGAGGCAATCACAAGTAATTCATCACCCCATATAAAATCACCTATTACAGCCCCTAAAAAAAGCGCTATTAATGGCAACAAATACATAAATACTGTTGCTTTGATAAAAGCACCTTCTTCAATACCTAAGAGGACTTGGTCATCCGCTTGCACCTTCAAAGAAGTAGGGTTATTAACTAAGAATATAAAGCGTTTTTCTTGACCAGCTTGCACTAGCAATTTTTGCCCACAACCATTTCGTGCAGCACAACTGGCACAAGCGCTCTGACGCATCGTTTCTACCCATACGCCGTGCTCATCGACCTCTACAACTTTACCGCTTTCTTCAATCATTTACGTTCTACTGATGCAGCGATACGTTCCGCAATCATTAGAGGGACATCACCGACGACTGTTACAAATTGATCACCAATGCGTTTACCCACAGTAACCATACCATCTGACTGAACAGCACCTTCAGGAACGGACTGACGGCCAAATTTTTCAACACAAACGGTAAATGAATGGCGTCCATTACTGAACATTTGTACTTCAGCATGCGCCATCACATCTCTACGTTTACCCGAAAAACCTTCTGGTAACCATGTTGCTTCCCAACCTGATTCTTGGTGCGAAAGCATATGCTTATGCTGAGACACATAACGCTCGACACCTTCAGATAAGCGAATAATTTCAGGCTCTTGCCCCTGTGATGAAATCATCGAACGGTTACCAAACTGTGCTCTGACTAGATCATCAGAAAGTGAATTGCCCGGAAGAACATAGTTAGGGCGATTATCAACAATCGTATCGTTCACAGGCTGATTGTAGGTTTGGGCACCCAAGATAACCATTGCCGTCACAGAAGCCGCTGCAGTCATGCTAGCAAGCGGTTTCCAAAAAAAACTTCCTTTAGGGTCGGACTTAACTTCTGGTGCAGCAGTATCAACTTCCAAATCAGGCTCTTGTTCCAGAGCCTGCATAACCTGACTACTGATATCAAAGCCGCTCAATTCAGCTTCTTCATTTTTCATAACTGAACGAACTAAATGATATCGCTGCCATTGCTCAGCCAATTCTGGCTCCTGCTCTATGCGATCAAGAGTACGTCGTAACTCAAAGTCTGCGACTTCACCATCCATCAATGCCGAAACAGATTCTGTAGATCGATCATCCATAGAATTTACCTCAATTTACCTTTGCAGGATCAGCTCGCTAAAAGCGGCATAATTTCTTTATCAATTGCTTCACGTGCTCGAAAGATACGTGACCTCACAGTTCCCACAGGGCAATCCATAACCCCAGCTATCTCTTCATAACTCATGCCCTCAAACTCTCTGAGCGTTAAAGCCACCCGTAAGTCTTCAGGGAGTTTATTCAGAGTTTTCCGAATCACCGCTTCAAGCTCGTCCTTGTACAATTTATTTTCTGGTGTCTCAATATCTTTCAAAGCATTATCACCTTCAAAGAACTGGGCATCGTCAACATCTACATCAGCAGGACGTCTACCACGAGCAACAAGGTGATTTTTGGCTGTATTGATAGCTATTCTGTATAACCATGTATAGAAAGCACTATCACCGCGAAATTTTGGTATCGCTCTATAAGCCTTAATGAAAGTTTCTTGCGCCACGTCCAATGCTTCATGTTGGTCGTAAACATAACGACCAATCAACGCAACAATTTTATGTTGGTATTTTTTAACTAGAAGATCAAAAGCACGTTTATCGCCCGCTTTTACCCGTTCGACTAACTTTTGATCGACCGCTGTCTGACTTTCACTCGACACTCAATATTCCTTAAACTGTCCTTAATACCTGTCTCTATAAATATAGAAGCTAAAGCAGCAATAACTTTCAACTAATACAACATATTACCTCATCAGAGTGCCGGAACACTTCTATGAGCATTCAAAACTGCTTAAGTTCCCTAAGTCCAAAAAAAAATGCTAAATTGTGACTCAATACCGATGAAACACATGTAATTAGCTAGTTTTATCCTCGAATTTACCACTAAAATAAGCACTCAATTTTTCAAGCCAAGAACCCTCAAGTTAAGAAGAGCACAGCATGACGCAACACTATCACTACGACGCTTTAATTATTGGCAGTGGCGCTGCTGGACTTAGCATGGCCCTCCACTTAGCTCAAAATGCGCGTGTTGCAGTTCTTAGTAAAAGAGAACTTAAGAGTGGATCTACATGGCTGGCTCAAGGCGGTATCGCTGCAGTACTCGATACTGAAGATAGCACACAAGCACATATCGAGGACACCATGTCTGCTGGCGGGCACCTTAGTCATAAAGACGCAGTGGAATTCACCGTCGAACACGGCAGAGAAAGCATTGACTGGCTGATTGAACAAGGCGTTCCTTTTACCCAAGATAGTGACGACTACCATCTAACCAAAGAAGGCGGACACTCTCATCGCCGAATCATCCATTCTGCAGATGCAACAGGAAAAGCGCTTCAGCAGACATTGATAGAGAAAGCCAAAGCCTCTGAAAATATCGACCTATTCGAACACCATATTGCAGTCGACCTCATTACGCGAAAGAAACTAGGATTAGCGCACAACCGTTGTGTCGGCGCTTACATTCTTAATGACGAAACAGGACACGTAGAGGTATTTCAAGCTCCTCATGTTGTGTTAGCTACAGGTGGTGCATCAAAGGCCTATCTATATACAAGCAATTCGGATGGTGCCACGGGTGATGGTATCGCCATGGCTTGGCGTGCTGGCTGCCGTGTCGGAAACATGGAATTTAATCAGTTCCACCCTACCTGCCTGTATCACCCACAAGCAAAATCATTTTTGATTACAGAAGCCGTGCGTGGTGAAGGTGGAAAGCTTTTACTTCCTGATGGCAAGCCGTTCATGCATAACTTCGATGAGCGAGGCGAATTAGCCCCCCGAGATATCGTTGCTCGCGCAATCGACCATGAAATGAAAAGGCTAGGTAGCGACTGCTTATTTTTAGATATCAGCCACAAATCTAAAGAATTTATTAAGTCTCATTTCCCCACCATCTATAAGCGTTGCAAGAGCCTAGGCATCGACATCACTAAAGAACCAATTCCAGTTGTACCTGCTGCCCACTACACATGTGGTGGAGTCGTGACGGACGAAAAAGGGCGCACCGATATTCCAGGGCTATATGCGATTGGTGAAACCTCGTTCACGGGGCTACATGGCGCTAATCGATTGGCTAGCAATTCTCTTCTAGAATGCCTTGTATATGCAAAATCCGCTTCAGACGATGTCGTTCAATCTCTAACCGCACCTCTGGATGAATCAATCATCCCGGCATGGGACGAGTCTCAAGTAACTAACTCAGATGAAGATGTCATTATCTCTCACAACTGGGATGAGATACGCCGTTTTATGTGGGACTACGTAGGCATCGTGAGAACGACCAAACGACTTCAACGAGCTAAGCACCGCATAGATCTGTTACAGCAAGAGATTAGTGAATATTACAGCAACTACAAAATTAGTAACGACCTACTAGAGCTTCGTAACTTAGCCGTCGTTGCAGATTTGATTATTCGCTCAGCAATGTTAAGGCAGGAAAGTCGCGGACTTCATTACACACTAGACTTCCCAGAGCAGGGCCCTGAAGCACTAGATACAATCTTAACGCCAATCAATTTCCACTGGAATTAAGATTATTCAGCGGACTATATAATAATAGAACCCGTAGCCGCCTAAATGCATTTTCATTGAAGCTCCGACGCATAATTACAACAGGGATAGTGTAAAAGCGACAGTCGGTTTTGCACAACATGACAATCACAAACGGAGTGATCACCTTTTGCTTAATACGGCTCACTTCTATTCGTTGCTGGTTTCTCTGCAGCAACGAAATTCCTCCACTTTCCCCATTCCATGTAATACCGACAACGGCTAGAGGGGACGTTAATAGCACCCTTTCATTTATATAAAAAAGGAAACTAAAAAGAAGTGCTCCTGTAGCTAGACCAGCGATGTGTAACGGAATAGCAGCATAAAAAAGTGCAAAGCACGCACAAAGATGCACCCCACAATAGATAACAAGCAGGGTACAGGAAGGAGAGATAGATTCGTTATTTAGGCTGAACACGCTCCAGAATAATCCTCACAATCCTTTGCAAGTCTGGATCAGCTGGCACTTCGCGCTCCATAAGCCACACAAATAGATCCTGATCTTCCTCATCTAATAACTTTACAAAGCGATCTTGATCAGCTTCATCTAGGTCTGCAAAAGCCTCTTCTACAAACGGAACAAAAAGAACATCAAGTTCCAACATACCACGTCGACTCTGCCACTTAAGGCGACGAATATCATCTTCAGTATACATCTATTAATTTTTCCTTAGAGGTTTCGCATTGCGCGCTAAGCATACCAGAAATAAGGAAGAAGGCACTAGCGACAAGAGTCTATAGCAGTTGCTAGTTGCTGGAGATGGAGCGTTGGAGCGCCCCCGATAAAGTGGACAGTTGCTTAAGATCGGAACCCAACTGGAGATTCATACCCCAGTACTCTGTGGCTTCTGATCGTATTATAGAAGCAAGAGATATACAGACCTATTTCTCTCGCCATTTCAGAACAGGTAATCAACCCTAACTTACGTGTACATTCCTTTTTCAACAACGAGAAGAAGCTCTCTGCACACGCATTATCCCAGCAGTTACCTTTACGAGACATACTGATTGTAACGCCTCTTTTCGTCAACCAGCTCATTACCCGCTCACTGCGATACTGACTCCCTTGATCAGAGTGAAACAGCAATTTATGAGTCAGATCCGGCTTAGCTTTCTTCCAACCTTTTTGTAAGGATTTCAGCACGATATCCGCAGTTACTTGCCTTGAACATTCAAATCCTACAATTTCCCGATTATGTAAATCCATAACGATCGATACATATAACCAACCTTCGCGACAAGCTACTTGGGTAATATCGGAGACCCATACACGATTAATCTGACTCGGATTAAACTCCCTATCTAGCAGATTAGGCTGAGGCATCAGACCTCCTTCCAAGCAGTAACGAGCCTTCCTTACAGCAAGTTGTGCCTTATACCCTACGCGCTTCAATAAACGGCAGAGGCGATTTTTCCCACAACAAAAGCCCTCACATAACAACGCCTGCCATAATTTGCGGTAGCCATAAACACCTCGACATTGATCCGCCAACTCTAAAGCACGCGATAAGATCTTTTGATTCATCTGCTCCCGCAGGGATGGAGCACGATTTAGCCAAGCATAATAACCCGAGCGCTGAACACCATAGAGCCTGCATAACCGCGACACGGGTAAGCAACTTGAGTACTTCTCTATACATGCAAAGCGTTCTACTTTGCTTCGCTGAAGTACTCTCGTGTCTTTTTTAAGATATCGACTTCCAGTTGAGAGCGTTCCAATTCCTTTTTAACTTTATCCAACTCTTGTTCTAACTGACGGTAACTCTTACGAGGTGCGGTTTCATTCACCGCTTTGGGATCTTGAGCTGACATATATTGACGCCTCCAAGCACGCAATGTCCCTACCGCTATCGGAAGGTCCTCTACAAACTCAGTTAATGTTAGCTCAGTTTTAAGTGATTCCAGCACCACTCGTGTTTTAAATTCGTCACTGTAGACTGTACGTTTTTTGAAATACATAAGACACCCCTAGCGTGTTAAAAGGTGTCCACTGAAACGGGGTCAGTCCATGAGTGTATGCGGATTAAGCCTGGTGTAAGTACTTCGTTCAGTATTGTTTTGCTTTATTTAGCCCAACACGAAAAAACCCCGATCACATCGTGACCGGGGTTTTCTCTTAATTAAATGCTTGGCGATGACCTACTCTCACATGGGGAAGCCCCACACTACCATCGGCGATGTTGCGTTTCACGTCTGAGTTCGGGATGGATTCAGGTGGTTCCACAACTCTATGGTCGCCAAGCAAAACTGTTACAACTTAGATCTGATTCTTCTTTTATTTGATCTAGATAGTTTATCGACTGTAGCTTAACTACGCGCTAATTCGTTACTCTCTATCGTCTTACGTATCTTACAAGTCACTTGCCAAACGCCTTGGGCGTTATATGGTCAAGCCTCACGGGCAATTAGTATTGGTTAGCTCAACGCCTCACAGCGCTTCCACACCCAACCTATCAACGTCGTAGTCTTCAACGGCCCTTTAGGGGAATCAAGTTCCCAGTGAGATCTCATCTTGAAGGAGGCTTCCCGCTTAGATGCTTTCAGCGGTTATCCCGTCCGAACGTAGCTACCCGGCAATGCAATTGGCATCACAACCGGTACACCAGAGGTTCGTTCACTCCGGTCCTCTCGTACTAGGAGCAACTCTTCTCAAATCTCAAACGCCCACGGCAGATAGGGACCGAACTGTCTCACGACGTTCTAAACCCAGCTCGCGTACCACTTTAAATGGCGAACAGCCATACCCTTGGGACCGGCTTCAGCCCCAGGATGTGATGAGCCGACATCGAGGTGCCAAACACCGCCGTCGATGTGAACTCTTGGGCGGTATCAGCCTGTTATCCCCGGAGTACCTTTTATCCGTTGAGCGATGGCCCTTCCATACAGAACCACCGGATCACTAGAACCTACTTTCGTACCTGCTCGACGTGTCTGTCTCGCAGTCAAGCACCCTTCTACTCTTGCGCTCATTGCATGATTTCCGACCATGCTGAGGGTACCTTCGTGCTCCTCCGTTACTCTTTGGGAGGAGACCGCCCCAGTCAAACTACCCACCACACAATGTCCCCGATCCCGCTTAGGGAACTGGGTTAGAACCTCAACATTACCAGGCTGGTATTTCAAAGGTGGCTCCACCCTATCTGGCGACAGGGTTTCAAAGCCTCCCAGCTATTCTACACAAGTAATGTCAAAGTCCACTGTGAAGCTGTAGTAAAGGTTCACGGGGTCTTTCCGTCTAGCCGCGGGTAAACTGCATCTTAACAGCTATTTCAATTTCACTGAGTCTCGGGTGGAGACAGTGTGGCCATCGTTACGCCATTCGTGCAGGTCGGAACTTACCCGACAAGGAATTTCGCTACCTTAGGACCGTTATAGTTACGGCCGCCGTTTACCGGGGCTTCGATCAAGAGCTTCGCATACGCTAACCCCATCAATTAACCTTCCGGCACCGGGCAGGCGTCACACCCTATACGTCCTCTTTCGAGTTTGCAGAGTGCTATGTTTTTAATAAACAGTCGCAGCCACCTGGTATCTTCGACCGGCCTCAGCTTAGGGAGCAAGTCCCATCACCAAAACCGGCGCACCTTCTCCCGAAGTTACGGTGCCATTTTGCCTAGTTCCTTCACCCGAGTTTTCTCATACGCCTTAGTATTCTCTACCTGACCACCTGTGTCGGTTTAGGGTACGGTTAGTCATAACCTGAAGCTTAGAGGATTTTCCTGGAAGCATGGCATCAACTACTTCAGTCCATAAAGGACCTCGTCATCGGTTCTCGGTCTTAAGGACCCGGATTTGCCTAAGTCCTCAACCTACTACCTTAAACGCGGACAACCAACGCCGCGCTAGCCTAGCCTTCTCCGTCCCCCCATCGCAGTTATGAGCAGTACAGGAATATTAACCTGTTTCCCATCGGATACGCTCTTCAGCCTCTCCTTAGGGGCCGACTCACCCTACCTCGAATAGCGTTGGATAGGAACCCTTGGTCTTCCGGCGGGGAGGGTTTTCACCTCCCTTATCGTTACTCATGTCAGCATTCGCACTTCTGATACCTCCACGGTGCCTTACAGCTTCCGCTTCAACAGCTTACAGAACGCTCCTCTACCATGCACAAAGTGCATCCGTAGCTTCGGTGTTATGCTTAGCCCCGTTATATCTTCCGCGCGGGCCGACTCGACTAGTGAGCTATTACGCTTTCTTTAAAGGGTGGCTGCTTCTAAGCCAACCTCCTAGCTGTCTAAGCCTTCCCACATCGTTTCCCACTTAGCATAAACTTTGGGACCTTAGCTGACGGTCTGGGTTGTTTCCCTTTCCACGACGGACGTTAGCACCCGCCGTGTGTCTCCCGTGATTGAACTCATGGGTATTCGGAGTTTGCATCGGGTTGGTAAGTCGGGATGACCCCTAGCCGAAACAGTGCTCTACCCCCCATGGTTAGACACGAGGCACTACCTAAATAGTTTTCGAGGAGAACCAGCTATCTCCGAGTTTGATTAGCCTTTCACTCCTATCCACAAGTCATCCGCTGGCTTTTCAACGACAGTCGGTTCGGTCCTCCAATGCATGTTACTGCATCTTCAACCTGCCCATGGATAGATCACTCGGTTTCGGGTCTACTCCTAGCGACTGGACGCCCTATTAAGACTCGGTTTCCCTACGGCTCCGCAAATGCTTAACCTTGCCACTAAAAGTAAGTCGCTGACCCATTATACAAAAGGTACGCAGTCACCGTCCGAAAACGGCTCCCACTGCTTGTACGTACACGGTTTCAGGGTCTATTTCACTCCCCTCACAGGGGTTCTTTTCGCCTTTCCCTCACGGTACTGGTTCACTATCGGTCAGTCAGGAGTATTTAGCCTTGGAGGATGGTCCCCCCATATTCAGACAGCGTTTCACGTGTGCCGTCCTACTCGATTTCACTTTAAAAGACCTTTCACATACGGGGCTATCACCCACTATGGCCACACTTTCCAGAGTGTTCTGTTAAATCTAATAAAGCTTAAGGGCTAGTCCCCGTTCGCTCGCCGCTACTTAGGGAATCTCGGTTGATTTCTTTTCCTCTGGGTACTTAGATGTTTCAGTTCCCCAGGTTCGCCTCTAATAACCTATGTATTCAGTTAAAAGATACCTATAAATAGGTGGGTTTCCCCATTCGGAAATGTCCGGATCAAAGGTTGTTTACCACCTCCCCGAACCTTATCGCAGGTTACAACGTCCTTCATCGCCTCTGACTGCCAAGGCATCCACCGTGCACGCTTAGTCACTTGACCATATAACCCGAAGGCGTCTGGAATCACAGTAACTTGTATTGCTAGTAACGATAGATTTCGCCGAATTGGCGCATGCAGTAAAACTACATGTCTTAAATCTAAATCAAATGAATCAAATCCAAATTGTTAAAGAGCGTTTAAAGCAAAAAAGCTTTAAAAGATAATGTCTTAAACGACAATATGTTTTAAAACTCTTCCTTCTCATCCAGAGGATGATGGTGGAGCTATGCGGGATCGAACCGCAGACCTCCTGCGTGCAAAGCAGGCGCTCTCCCAGCTGAGCTATAGCCCCAAGAAAAACAGTAAGGCTATTGATTGGTAGGCCTGAGTGGACTTGAACCACCGACCTCACCCTTATCAGGGGTGCGCTCTAACCAGCTGAGCTACAAGCCTACACCGTTGCTCTTAACTTCTCTGATCAGATAATTCGTGTGAACGCTTGCCGAGAATCGGCTTTCGTTTAAGGAGGTGATCCAGCCCCAGGTTCCCCTAGGGCTACCTTGTTACGACTTCACCCCAGTCATGAACCACACCGTGGTAACCGCCCTCCCGAAGGTTAAGCTAGCTACTTCTGGTGCAATCCACTCCCATGGTGTGACGGGCGGTGTGTACAAGGCCCGGGAACGTATTCACCGCGACATTCTGATTCGCGATTACTAGCGATTCCGACTTCATGGAGTCGAGTTGCAGACTCCAATCCGGACTACGACCGGTTTTCTGAGATTAGCTTACCCTCGCAGGTTCGCGGCCCTCTGTACCGGCCATTGTAGCACGTGTGTAGCCCAACTCGTAAGGGCCATGATGACTTGACGTCATCCCCACCTTCCTCCGGTTTGTCACCGGCAGTCTCCTTAGAGTTCCCACCCGAAGTGCTGGCAAATAAGGACAAGGGTTGCGCTCGTTACGGGACTTAACCCAACATTTCACAACACGAGCTGACGACAGCCATGCAGCACCTGTCTCAGAGTTCCCGAAGGCACGAAACTATCTCTAGTAACTTCTCTGGATGTCAAGAGTTGGTAAGGTTCTTCGCGTTGCGTCGAATTAAACCACATGCTCCACCGCTTGTGCGGGCCCCCGTCAATTCATTTGAGTTTTAACCTTGCGGCCGTACTCCCCAGGCGGTCTACTTATCGCGTTAGCTGCGCCACTAAAAGATCAAGTCTCCCAACGGCTAGTAGACATCGTTTACGGCGTGGACTACCAGGGTATCTAATCCTGTTTGCTCCCCACGCTTTCGCACCTCAGTGTCAATATCGGTCCAGGTAGTCGCCTTCGCCACTGGTGTTCCTTCCTATATCTACGCATTTCACCGCTACACAGGAAATTCCACTACCCTCTACCGTATTCTAGATTGGCAGTATCAGGTGCAGTTCCAAGGTTGAGCCCTGGGCTTTCACATCTGACTGACCAATCCACCTACGCGCGCTTTACGCCCAGTAATTCCGATTAACGCTCGCACCCTCCGTATTACCGCGGCTGCTGGCACGGAGTTAGCCGGTGCTTCTTCTGCAGTTAACGTCACAGCTAGCAGGTATTAACTACTAACCTTTCCTCACTGCTGAAAGTGCTTTACAACCCTAGGGCCTTCTTCACACACGCGGCATGGCTGCATCAGGCTTGCGCCCATTGTGCAATATTCCCCACTGCTGCCTCCCGTAGGAGTCTGGACCGTGTCTCAGTTCCAGTGTGGCTGATCATCCTCTCAGACCAGCTAGAGATCGTCGCCTTGGTGAGCCATTACCTCACCAACTAGCTAATCTCACGCAGGCTCATCCAATAGTGCAAGGTCCGAAGATCCCCTGCTTTCCCCCGTAGGGCGTATGCGGTATTAGACCAAATTTCTCTGGCTTATCCCCCGCTACTGGGTAGATTCCTACGCGTTACTCACCCGTCCGCCACTCGTCATCAACTAGCAAGCTAGTCATGTTACCGTTCGACTTGCATGTGTTAGGCCTGCCGCCAGCGTTCAATCTGAGCCATGATCAAACTCTTCAGTTTAAATCATTTGTGTTACCAGGAATGTGGTAACGGGCTCTAGTACTAAACAACCGGATAACATTCTTAAGAACGTTAAACCTTTGTAAATCGCTTTAAATGAATTCACTTGGTTGCTTGTCTAGAAAAAGTTTGCTTCTTCTCAACAAGCGCCCACACGAATTATCTGATCAAATTGTTAAAGAGCGTTGCTTTATTGACTGCCCGCTAACTCAGCGTTTCGTCTCAAGCGAGGCGCATATTCTACTTCGCGCTCATTCAAAGTCAACCGTTTATTTTGCAATTTTGTAAAAAGTTTTTACTCAGCAACCGGACTTTGAATCCTGCTCCGTAAGCAATCTTAAAAACCAATGTTTTCAACCACTTACCAAGCACCTCACTCAGCTCTGCAGCCCCTTAAAAAGTGGCCTCCCTAAGCAAGGACGGCGAATTTTACAGACATCTGAAAAAGGGTCAACACCCAATCTTACAAAAAGTGCAAAAAGCTGAAAAAAACTTACAAATCATCACAAATCGATCAAGGGTTAATCAATAGCGTTTAAATAGTAGTCAACAGATACAAAAAAGGCGCTGAGTTTTACCTCAACGCCTTTTACTTAGACTTTCATTTAGCCTTTTAATACTAGAACAGAGCATTTTGCTCTCTCCGTTACCTTTGCAGTAACAGAACCCAGCATTACCTTCTCAACAGTTCCGTGCTTTTGCGCACTCATGATAATTAGATCTGCCCCTATTTCTTTAGCACGCCTAACAATCTCTTTGTGCGCTTTACCCTCTCTAACATCAACTTCAAAGCCTCTATTATCTAAAGCTTTTGCACCAATTGTTTGCAGCTCTTTACGCATAGCCTCCAATGCTTTCTCAACTGCACCTTTAGGAAAGTATGACGCCACCATTGGCATTTGATAGCCAGATAGAATAGTCATCAGATGAAGCTCGACACTTTCATCTATGTATTCTTTTACAGTCTGTAACGTTTGCTCAACAGCTTTCCCGTCTTGAAGGTCTAGTGGTACCAATATTTTCTTAAACATTGTTTAGCAACCCTGTTCTGCCTTACGGCGTCTGTTTTGCATCCATCCCATTGCTATTAGTAGTAGCAAAACTGGAATCCAAACTAGCTGTTTCGGTGGTCGATCGGCCTCCACCTCAAGTGTTTTGATCTCCCAATCGAAATCCAAGCCTACTTTCTGAGCATCTGAATCAAAGGTAACGAGGTCGACAATTACACGCTCACCCTCTTCCCTTAACATTAGTCCTGCAGCTTCGATTTTCTCAGCGCCTGTACCTTCATTGGCTAGCGGCAACTCAACTGTTTTATTCACAAAATCACCATCAATAGTTTCACCGGCCACAATCATTCTTAACGGCCTACCATTTGGCATATCTTCTGCGACTTGCTCTAGCTTGGTTGGGGATACTTGCTCAATAGCAGGATAAATTTCATCCCATATTGCTCCTGGCCTAAACATCAAGAACGCGATAGCCAATAACAGAACGGTTTCATACCAACGAGTTTTTACTATCCAGTATCCTTGTGTCGCCGCTGCAAACACTAACATTGCCACTAACGCGCCAAAGATAGTAAGCAGAAGGTGCATTGGCCCTTCGATACCTATCAATATCAATTCAGTATTGAAGATAAACATAAACGGTAACACCGCTGTACGAATATCATAGGTAAAACCTTGAACACCCGTCTTAATAGGATCTGATTGCGCTATCGCGGCACCTGCAAATGCCGCTAAGCCAACGGGTGGTGTATCATCCGCGAGAATACCAAAGTAAAAAACAAACAAATGAACAGCAATTAAAGGGACGATTAATCCATTTTCAGCACCAAGCGTCACAATAACTGGAGCCATTAACGATGACACTACAATGTAGTTTGCTGTAGTTGGTAAACCCATACCTAATATCAAACTGATAATCGCAGTAAACAACAGCATCAAAAAGATACTACCGCCTGAGATAAACTCCACAAACTCAGTCATCATTTGCCCTAGACCTGTCAAAGTGACTGTACCTACGACAATACCCGCTGCAGCAGTTGCCACACCAATACCAATCATATTTCTTGCGCCACCAACAAGCCCATTCAATAGATCTTCAACGCCATGCACTATCTGGCTACTCCAGGCGAGTGGCTCTCTGAAATAGGTCTTGATTGGTTTATGGGTTAATACAATGAAGATCATGAACACCGTTGCCCAGAAAGCAGACAAACCCGGCGAGAAACGTTCAACCGTTAGACACCAAACCAGCACAACAACAGGTAGTAGATAGTACAAACCTGATTTAACGGTAGGCCCTACTTCTGGCAGCATTACAACTTCAGAATTCGGATCGTCCATATGCAGATCAGGAAACTTAGCCGCATATCGAACAAGCCCAATATAAGCCATAAGAATCACAAGACCAGCAATTAGATATGACCAATTCCCCATGTAACTCTTAGTCCAACCTAATCCGTGATACACGGTCAATGATATGACACATACACCCACTACAATCATTGCCCACACTGATAGCTTTTGTGCCAGCGTTGCATGGTTTCTAGTCGGCAGGCCCTTCATCCCTGCCTTCACTGCTTCTAGATGAACGATGTAGATCAAGGCGATATAGGAAATCAGCGCGGGTAGGATTGCATGCTGAATCACCTCGATATATGAAATGCCAACAAACTCAACCATTAAGAATGCAGCCGCCCCCATAATTGGAGGTGTTAACTGACCATTAGTTGAAGCCGCCACCTCGACCGCACCAGCTTTATAACCTGGAAAACCTACACGCTTCATCAGCGGGATTGTAAAAGTACCTGTCGTAACAACATTGGCAATAGACGAGCCTGATACCAAGCCACTTAATCCAGAGGAAACAACAGCCGCCTTAGCGGGCCCACCGCGCATATGCCCTAATAGTGAAAAAGACACCTGAGTGAAGTAATTACCAGCACCCGCTTTGTCAAGCAAAGCGCCAAACAATACAAACAGAAATACAAAGCCTGTCGATACACCAAGAGCAACACCAAATACGCCTTCTGAGGTTAGCCATTGGTGCGACATTGCTTTATTAAGGCTTGCTCCTTTATGCGAAATAACATCCGGCATGTAAGGTCCAGCAAAGGTGTAAAGCATGAAGATACCAGCCACGACCATCAATGGCGGGCCTAATGCTCTACGCGTCGCCTCCAATAGCAAGATCATACCGCTGACAGCAACAACGATATCCAGTTTTATCGGCGCACCCGCTCGCCCAGCCAACTCAGCGTGAAAAATCACCAAGTAACTAGCAGCAAACGCAGCTACCCCAGCAAAAATCCAATCATGCCACGGCACAACCGATCTAGAAGAGCGCTTAAATGCAGGAAATGCGGTATAAGCCAAAAAGACCGCAAAGCTTAGATGAATAGCTCGAGCCTGAGTATCATTGAAGACACCAAAATCGAGCATAAATGGTAGAGGCGATGCATACCAAAGCTGAAATAGAGCCCAGCAAAGCGCTACACCCCATAGAAATTTACCAGGAAGCCCTTCTGGAGCGCGCGCCCCAGAATCTGCCTGAGCCACCATTTCCTGCACTTCTTGTGAAATGCTAGCCGAAGAACTGTTCTGATTATCCGTCACACAATCACCGTTTTAAAACAGCTTATAATAATTTTATAGAGCTAAACCTAAGCAAAAGCCGTAAAGCAAAACGGGGACATAATGTCCCCGTCGCCTATTAAATCAACTCTTATAGAAGACCTGCTTCTTTGTAGTACTTAATTGCACCAGGGTGAAGAGGTGCCGACAAACCGTCTTGAACCATTTGCTCTTTCTTCAGGTTAGCAAAAGCTGGATGCAGCTTACGGAATGTATCGAAGTTTTCGAAAACAGCCTTCACTACCTCGTAAACCACTTTTTCAGGCACTTTTGCAGAAGATACAAATGTTGCACCAACACCAAACGTTTGCGTATCAGCGTCATTACCGCGATACATGCCAGCAGGTACAGTTGCTGTACGATAGTAACTGTTATCGTTGATCAGCTTCTGAACCGCATCACCATCAACATTTACAAGCGTACTATCACAAGACGTTGTCGCTTCTTTAATTGCACCACTTGGATGACCTACTACGTAAACCATGGCATCAATTTTGTTATCACATAGCGCACTCGCTTGCTCAGACGCTTTAAGCTCAGACGTTAGAGCGAAATCATCCATCGACCAGCCTTTAGCTTCCATTAGCACTTCGATAGTACCGCGCTGACCTGAACCTGGGTTACCAATATTTACACGCTTACCTTTAAGATCATCAAAGTTTTTGATACCAGAATCGGCACGTGCAACAACAGTGAAAGGCTCTGGGTGTACAGAGAATACTGCGCGTAGATCTTTATTAGCACCAGTATCTTTAAATTTGCTAGTACCATTATAAGCATGGAACTGCCAATCAGACTGAGCTACGCCCATATCCAATTCACCTGCACGAATAGTGTTTAGGTTGTAAACTGAACCACCCGTAGACTCTACTGAACAGCGGATACCGTGGTCTTTACGATTTTTATTCACCAATCGGCAAATTGAACCACCCGTAGGGTAATAAACGCCAGTTACGCCGCCTGTACCGATCGTGATAAATTCTTGTGCTGATGCAGCAGTCGAACCACCCATGGCAGCTAAACCAACACCCATCGCTAACAAACTAGAAGTAACCGTCTTACGAAATGCCATAACAAACTCCATCTATTATCTTTTTATAATTAGAGCCATATATCAGGCCCTTTTTTACCCATCTTCTTTGATACTAGTATTGCCTACCGAATGTTTCAAAGTTCTGAAACATCAATAAGATAAACTAACATAGGCTGGTGATAGATAACATGCTTACGAATAACGCATCAATATATTCACTTCACTATGCATCACTTCACTTGATTTTCCTGTTTGGGGCACAAAAAACGGTTGATTTCCCTATAAGGGTATACATCAATTAACTCTCCCTTTTTAACCTGAACTTGGACTCTTTCCCAGAACTGAACCGTCAACAAATCCCCATGCAACTGATCAAAGATTTTTTTCACACGTCTATCACACGCCATAAGCATAGAAAACTCCTCCGGAAACACATCATTGTCACCAATTGAATACCAAGGTTCAGCAGCCAACTCTTGTTCCGGATACAGTGGTTCTGGTATTTCCCGGAAGTTACATTCAGTCAAATATAGAATTTCATCATAATCGTAAAAAACAACACGCCCATGCCGGGTTACACCAAAATTTTTAAACAACATATCCCCAGCAAAAATATTCGATGCAGCAAGTTCTTTAATCGCTTTACCATATTCATCTATGGCATGAAACAACTGCTCTTGATCTTCATTTTCCAACGCTTGATCGATATAGATGTTTAAAGGTGTCATATACCGCTCAGCCCATAAGTGTTTAATCAATAGCTGATCACCTTGCTGCTCAATAGAAGAGCCAGCAACTTTTGTCAGTTCTTCGGTAAGCTCTTCAGAAAATTTATTAATCGGGAATATAAAGTTAGTAAACTCTAACGTATCCGCCATTCGACCAACCCGGTCATGATTTTTAACCAACTGATATTTATCAAGAACCACCTGTCTTGTGATTCTTTTAGAGTGAGAAAACTCATCTTTAATAACTTTAAATACAACAGGAAAAGATGGCAGTGTGAAAACTATCATTACCATCCCTTTAACACCTGGCGCCACTTCAAATTGATCATTTGAATTTCCCAAATGATCGATAAAAGCCCGGAAGAATTCCGCCTTACCTTGCTTATAAAAACCTATTGAACTGTAAAGCTCGGCTTTAGATTTCTGCGGGATCAGGGTGTGTAAAAAGTTAACCAATTCGGAAGGCACATCTACATCCACCAGAAAATATGACCGAGTAAAACCAAACACTGTGGATATATCATTTTCTTCGTTCAATGCCGCATCAAAATAAATACCTTTACCATCATTGAGTATAGACAACACAAATGGCTGACTATGCTTTGCGAAGCGGATGCGCCCTACAACATAAGCCGCTTTATTACGAAAAAAAAGACTGCTAACAATATCAATCACCGCCTTATCATAAGGCAACTGCTTTTGCTCAATCTGCTGCTGAACATAACGAACCAAATTACTGATATCTTGTCGCTTATTTCTCCATAGCACATTAAACATTAAATCAGACATTAAACGACCAACAAGTTGAACTAGACCAGATCCACTTAATACATAAGATTTATATACACTCTCACCTGAGCAAAGCTCTTTCCCTTCTCTGCTCGATCGAACAAAAATATGCTCACTATCAATATGCCGATGTTTAAATAGATAACAATAAACAGAGTTGTAGAATGTTTCTGCTAATTCAGGATCTGTTCGCTGACGTATCAACTTAGCGTAATATTGCTTAGCGCCCCCCCATACCTCCGGCCTGTAAATATCTACCCCTACATACGTCAGCGCTTTTGCAGTATCAGACACCATCAGATCATATAAACCCAAGCGCTTAGCCGATAATGACTGAATTCCACGCCAATCAGCCACTTCAAATAAATATTTTGCTGACTCAGTAACCTCCTGAAATTTCAGTCGATATTCTGCAAAAAAAGCCATTATTTGTGATGCAAGTCGCTGATGTACTTGATGAGACATACCATCTCCTCATACTGTAGAACTTCATAACCATTATTATTGAAACACCTTGGTCATTCAGTTTAGCTAAACTTAGATAAGACAATTAGCCATTTGGTTTGACACTATGTATACCCATACTTCGATCAACACGACTGAAGATAAACCTACCGCAATCGCTGTTTTAACCAGTGGCGGGGACTCACCAGGAATGAACCCTGCTATTCGCGGGGTAGTACGAGCAGCTCTCCACCAAGGCATCAAAGTTTTCGGGGTTCACAAAGGGTATAGTGGCTTAATTATTGGCGATATGTGGGAGATGGACTCTGCATCTGTAACCAACATAGTGCAGCGCGGAGGCACACTACTTAAAAGTGATCGCTGCCAAGCTTTTCTTGATCCAGCGGTTCGACATCAGGCAGCTGAAGTTTTACTCAAAAAAGGGATTGATAGTCTAGTCGTGATTGGCGGTGATGGCTCTTTAACCGGGGCTCATATGCTGGCCTCGGAAAGCTCGATTCGTGTTATAGGACTCCCTGGCACTATCGATAACGACATCTACGGCACTGATGACACCATTGGGTTCGACACAGCCGTTAACACCGCGCTTGATGCCATAGATAAAATCCGTGATACAGCACTCTCTCATGAAAGCCTGTTTTTAGTCGAAGTGATGGGCCGGAACTCCGGTTTTATTGCGACTCATGTTGGTATAGCCTGCGGTGCAGAGCTGGTAGTTATTCCTGAGTATGAAGTTAAAGTAGATGCAATCTCATTTCAGCTTGCCAACAATCGTGTTCAAGGCAAAGGATCAAGCGGGATTATTGTTGTAGCTGAGGGCCCAACCCCTGGCCTTACTTATAATTTAGCCAAACAATTAGAGCAGCACGGTCAGCAACCCAAGGTTTGTATTTTGGGCCACATACAAAGAGGTGGCCGTCCAACAGGGCATGATCGAGTGCTTGCTTCCTGCCTTGGAGCGGCAGCTGTGGACTATCTTTGCGGGGGCTATAACGATGTGATGATCGGAATAAAAAACGGAGCCATCGCAGAGACTCCGTTACAACATATTATTGATAAAAAGAAACAACTAGATGCTCAACTATTCGAGCATGTACAACTACTACACAAATAACTTTTAAAGTTACCAACAATTATCGAACGTAAGGATTACTTTGCATCTCGCGACCAAAGGTTGAACCCGGCCCATGACCGGGAATAAATTCGACCGACTGACCTAACGGGAACAGTTTTAACTTAATTGAATCAATCAATTCTTGATGATTCCCTTGTGGAAAATCTGTACGTCCAATAGATCCACTAAAAAGCACATCACCCACCAGCGCTATCTCATCTTCGACATGATGGAAAACAACGTGCCCCGGAGTATGACCCGGGCAGTGAATAACGTTTAGTGTAGATTCACCTACTTGAACAGTATCACCATCATCTAACCAGCGATCTGGAGTAAAGGTTTCACAAGGCGGGAAGTTAAACATGTTGCACTGCTGTGCCATGCCTTCAATCCAAAACAGATCTCCTTTATGAGGCCCTTCAATTGGTAATTTCTTCGATGTAGCTAGCTCAGCCGTTCCGCCCGCATGATCAATATGTGCATGGGTCAAAAGAATCTTCTCTAATTCAACACCCTCTTCCTCTACTGCAGCTAGAATTCGATCAAGATCACCACCTGGGTCAACAACCGCTGCCTTCATGGTTTTTTCACACCAGATAAGAGAACAATTCTGCTGAAATGGAGTAACCGGGATAATTCTGTATTTCATAGGATCGCCAATGGAATTAGATGTTGATAGGCGGCAAGTATATCAGGCCTGAGTTAAAGACAAAGCATTACGCACCAAAGCACTATAGCTAGCGCTTGTCTTTTTAGAAATTTAGATTCAAAGTTAAAAGAAAATTATCTATAAGGACTTCTAAGGAAGAAACTATGAAAAAAAATAAGCATGAAGCAGAGCTAGTAAAAGAAGCCCTTAAGATTGGCGCAATCTATTTTGAAAAGCGCGGAGCAGGCCACTTTGAAGCCACTGATAGTGCTTCAAGCAAAATTAAAGCAATTTATCGCTTACTAGTGAATGACGGACTTATTCAAGCCTTAGCAAAGGATCAAGTCACTGAGCCCAATATGAAACACAAATTGGCTTTATGGGTAGAAAGGCAGTTACCGGAGAATCATCCGCTGAAGAAATAAAAAATCTCTCTTTCGATAGCCCAGCCATCCACGTGGGATCTGTGACTTTGCGTCCCAGAATTGCTTCTGGTTTGCCTTTATCGAGAGAGGATCTATTCGCTGGAAACAGCTCAACAATCCGAACAAACCAAAAGGTTAGTTCAGATATCATTAAGCCTGATTGTAATAGTAGCAGCATTATTTGTAATTACTAAATACGTATTTGGAATTATGCGTAAACAAACGCTCATTAATGTGCTTTTTCTTTGCTATTACGACAGATTCAGGCTTACTATTTAAAATACGAATATTGATATCAAGGCTTACAATTCAATGAGTTCACAACAATCAGAGCTAAGCTCAAACAATAAAACGGATTTCCTAGATTGTTTGAGATTGATCGAACGGTTACACCGTAGAATCCTTGACATTCTTAAATTTCGTCTTGAAGCGTTAGGCTATACCGACATCAATAGCGTTCAGGCCCTGCTCCTTCACAATATTGCCGATCGTGAAATGACTGCCAGCGAGCTAAGAACCCGAGGCTATTATCTTGGTTCTAATGTTTCGTATAACTTAAAAAAAATGGTTGGTAATGGTTACATCAACCAAGAACGTTCGGAGCATGACCTTCGCTCTGTACGCATTAAACTCAGCCAAAAAGGTTTAGCTATCCACAACTTGATTGCAGAACTGTTTGATCAACAATTGGAAGAGATCAGTGCAGAGCGCCTGATGGAACAAAGCGACTTGTCGACGTTAAGATCTAATCTTCGACAATTAGAACGCTTTTGGGATCAGCAAATGAATACTTACTAAACCTTTGTTAGGTTTAACCTTAACAAGCTAAGCGTTTTTGAGCACAAACCTTTTCAAAATCATCTATAGGAAGAGGCTTACCAAAGAAATAACCTTGGTAATCCAAACAGCTATGCCCTGCTAAGAACATACACTGCGCTTCGGTTTCAACACCCTCAGCAATCACGTTCAGTCCAAGATTATGCCCCATTGCAATGATGGCTTGGACAATTTCAGCATCATCTTTATCTTCAATTACATCACGAATAAAAGAACGATCAATCTTAATTTGATCAAGCGGCAAGCGTTTAAGATGCAATAAAGAAGAATAACCTGTACCAAAATCATCTAAAGAGAAACGGATACCTAACTTACGTAGTTGATGCATCTTATCAACCGTATCTTCGATATCCTGTAAAACAAGACTCTCCGTTAGCTCTAATTTCAATAGGTCAGGCTGAATATCATAACGATTGATACAATCTGCGACTTCAGCAACAAAGTGCTCCTGTATAAATTGACGCGCACTCACATTTACAGCAATACTCAAATTAGGCATGCTCGGATCGGATTGCCATTTTTTAAGTTGCTGACAAGCCTGAGCTAGAATCCAGTCGCCTATAGGTACAATTAAACCCGTATCCTCAGCTAAGGGAATAAATTCTGCTGGCGATACTAAGCCTCTCTCTGGATGAAACCAGCGCACCAAAGCCTCGGCTCCTATCAACTCATCTTTACGATACTGAGCCTGATAGTGCAGCTCTAACTGACTACCTGATAAGGCCTTACGTAAATCAGACTCAAGCGCGGCCATGCTGCAGAGTATTTTCTCTGCTTCAGGATCATAAAATCTATACGTATTTTTACCTGACTCTTTTGCCTGATACATCGCCATATCAGAACGTTTCATCACACTATCTACAACATCACCACTGTCAAACAACGTTACACCGACACTACAAGCTGTATGATATTGAATCCCATCAAGAGATACTTGCTGCTGGACCGCAACAATTAGCTTTTCAACAATGTCACTAACCTGAGCTAAAGCGATACTTTCTTCTACACCCAAATTTTCCAAAACGATAATAAATTCATCACCACCTAAACGAGCGACCATATCCGCATTACGCACACAAGCACTAAGCCTATGTGCTACTTCGATCAACAAAAGATCACCTTGATCATGACCTTGTGTGTCATTCAGATTTTTAAAGTTATCCAGATCAATAAATAAGACCGCACCAAACTGACCTGTCAAATGACAGGATTGAATCGCACAGCTCAGACGCTCTTGTAGTGAACGGCGATTAGGTAGGCCTGTAAGAACATCATAAAAAGCAAGCTTGTGGATATTTGCCTCATCCTTTTTACGCTGAGTGATGTCAGTAAATGCTCCAACATAGTTAGTAATCTCTCCACCATCCCCTTGTACAGCTGTAATCGTCAGGTACTGCGGATAAATCTCTCCTGACTTACGCTTATTCCATATTTCACCCTGCCAATATTTATCAGCTTGCAACCGTGTCATCATCTCTTTATAAAATGATTTCCCATGCTGACCTGATTGTAAAATAGCCGGATTTTCCCCAATCACTTCTTCAGGCTCGTATCCAGTCACTCTTGTAAAAGCACTATTTACTCGCAAAATGACATGGTCTGAATCGGTAATTAGCATCCCCTCTTGAGAATCAAAAGCCGTGGCTGCTATATGTAGCTCTTTTTCTACGCGCTTACGATCAGTAACATCTCTAGAAAGAACAATAAAGTGAGGAAGATCATAATCACGACCTTCTTTAAGTGAGACAGACAGCTCAAACACTCTTTCACCTTGCTTAAGCGGTAAACGTATCTGGTGACCTCTCGACAACCCTTGTTTCTCTGCTTCGCCAAGCGCCTCAAGCACTGTGGTTGCAGCCTCGAAAGGCATCACATCAAATACTGTTTTACCGATTAACTCAGATTCAGGAGCTATCAATTCGTCTTTTTTAGCACTATGGCAGGCGTAGTAGCGCCCTTGACTGTCCATATCAAATAAGAGATCGGGAATTGCAGCAAAAATAGCTTCTAATTTTTGTCGAGAAAGATCACTTTCATATTCACTCTGCTTCAGCGCTAACTCAGCTTTACGGCGTTCTATCTGATGCGTTAATAAAATCCCGAGTAATACAGTCACTATAGGGAACATCAGCATAATCGGTAATGCTAACTCACTCAGTAACAGATCCACCGTCGAAAACGGAAGAACCAGCAGTGAAAACAACATCATGATGTGGACAACTACACCCAACAGATACAACTGCCACCAAGCGACCGCTCTACTCTCATTCAGGTTCACCCGCCAATAGTGGCACAACAACCCTAGGCCTGAAGAACTGACAATAATGAGAAATCCAGCAAAGATGCCTTGTCCACCTTCGAACAATCGAAAAGCAACAGTAATCACTACAGCAATAACTGTGGGGATAAAACCAAAAAATAAGCCGGTTACAGAGAGGAGAATGGAGCGCGCATCAATCAACACACCACTAACAATGGATAGCGGCATCGACATAATTGCGATCCCGATTACACCTAATAGAATTCCACTAATAACTTTCTTAAGAACAGATAATCGCTTGTGTTCAAAAGAAAAAATATCGTATAACGCCCCCATCGCTAGCAACAGAGCAACGTTATTGATCAGTGGAATAAAAATACCGTCATTCATCAGTCAAAAGAACCGACCAGACAGTTTGCATTCTTTACCCCAAAATGCACAAAACTATTAAACATAGAGCGAAATCACATTATTAATGGTAAACGGGTTAAATCCTAACCACTAGAAAACGGATAGGCTATAGGATTTTTAGGGTGAACGGCCTGCAATTATTGATATGCATCAAGAAAATCAGCATCAAAATTTTAGGCAGTGCTATATAGATCAAATCAGGCGTTGCAAACCAGCTTGATACCTAATTTGGTAAGAATTGGCTTCAATTCTATTTTTTAGATTTTTTCTCTTCCTGCGCCTTTGCATACTCTTCATCTAACTTACCATATTGGCGCTGATATGCTTCTGGGTCAGAACGCCATAATCGATAGAGTTTACGATCATTCGCTGCCATGGGCGGTGGGTTTTCGCGGGATCGACGAATCGCATTTAAGGTGACAGGAATAAAAGCAAACAGTACTAATAACCCTACCAGTAGATATTTAAATAGCTCATCACTCATCAGTGATTCCTCTATATACAAAAAAAGCCGCACGAGCGGCTTTTTTATAAACTCAGTGACTAGACCTTATGATAGATCTCAGCTCCCGTTTCTTTAAACTCAGCTGATTTTTCCTGCATCCCTTGATCAGCTTTCGCATTAATTGCAGCTACTTCCTCATCGTCCAACTCACGAACCTCTTGCGAAATCTTCATAGAGCAGAATTTAGGTCCACACATAGAGCAGAAATGCGCCACTTTCGCAGACTCTTTTGGCAGAGTCTCATCATGGTAAGCACGCGCTGTATCTGGGTCTAAACCAATGTTGAACTGGTCTTCCCAACGGAATTCGAAGCGAGCTTTAGACATCGCATTATCACGAATCTGAGCACCTGGATGACCTTTCGCTAAATCAGCAGCATGCGCAGCAATCTTATATGTAATGATTCCTTCTTTTACATCAGCCTTGTTTGGTAGGCCAAGGTGTTCTTTCGGTGTCACATAACATAGCATGGCACAGCCGTACCAACCGATCATCGCAGCACCAATACCTGATGTGATGTGGTCGTAACCTGGTGCTATATCAGTCGTCAATGGACCCAGCGTGTAGAAAGGCGCTTCGTGACACTCTTTCAACTGCTTATCCATATTCTCTTTAATCATATGCATAGGTACGTGACCTGGGCCTTCGATCATTACCTGTACATCATACTCCCAGGCTATCTTAGTAAGCTCACCTAGAGTTTCTAGCTCTGCAAACTGAGCTTCATCGTTCGCATCATAAACGGAACCTGGACGCAGGCCATCTCCCAAAGAGAAAGATACATCGTATGCCTGACAGATTTCACAGATCTCACGGAAGTGCGTGTATAGGAAGTTTTCTTCGTGATGCGCCAAGCACCACTTCGCCATAATAGAGCCACCACGAGATACGATGCCTGTCATACGCTTAGCAGTCATAGGTACATAACGTAGTAGTACACCCGCATGGATTGTGAAGTAATCCACACCCTGTTCGGCTTGTTCAATAAGCGTATCTTTAAAGACTTCCCAATTTAGGTCTTCAGCTACGCCATTAACTTTTTCAAGCGCCTGATAGATTGGTACCGTACCAATTGGGACTGGCGAGTTACGCATGATCCACTCACGTGTTTCATGAATATTCTTACCTGTGGACAGATCCATAATGGTATCTGCACCCCAGCGAGTGCCCCAGGTCATTTTCTCCACCTCTTCTTCGATAGATGAAGTTACAGCAGAGTTACCAATGTTACCGTTGATTTTAACTAAAAAGTTACGGCCGATAATCATTGGTTCAACTTCTGGGTGGTTAATATTGGCAGGAATAATCGCGCGACCTTCAGCTACTTCCTGACGTACAAATTCAGGCGTAATCTCTTCTGGAAGGTTTGCACCAAAATTAAAACCAGGATGCTGTTCTGCAACCACATTACCTTCCGCCTTTGCTTTCGCTAACTTCATGTTTTCGCGAATAGCAATGTATTCCATTTCCGGGGTAATAATGCCTTTACGAGCATAATGCAGCTGCGTCACATTTTTACCCGCTTGAGCGCGGCGTGGCTTGCGCGTTAGCTCAAAACGCAACTCATCTAGGCGCAGATCAGCTTCACGAACACGACCATATTCAGAAGTCAGTTTGTCCAACTGCTCAGTATCTTCACGCTCTAGAATCCAAGCCTCACGAACAGGCTGCAAACCTTTACGTACATCGATGGATACTTCTGGATCGGTGTATGGACCGGAAGTGTCGTAAACATACAGTGGATCATTCTTCTCACCACCGAAGCCTGTTGGCGTGTCATCTAAACTAATTTCGCGCATTGGAACACGAATATCAGATCTAGAACCTTCAACATAGACTTTGCGTGATTTTGGAAACGGCTGTACAGAATCTGTATCCACCTTAGCCGTCTGGCTCAATGCCTGATTTTGCTCTGAATTATTATCTACCATCGTTCAACCTGTTCTTATATTGCTTTCGTCAGCGTCGATACAACTACGACCAATACGCATGAAAATGATTAACTGGGCCATGACCTGCACCCACATTCAGTTTATCCGCCCCTCGCAAAGCAGATGTAATATAGTCTTTAGCCAATCTAACCGCCGTTGCAGGCGACTCCCCTTTGGCTAGGTAAGCGGTAATAGCCGCTGCCAATGTGCACCCTGTACCATGGGTGTTTTTTGTATTTACCCGAGGACTAAGGAACTCGATGAACTCCTGCCCATCATAGTAAATGTCCGGACACTCTTCACCCTGCAAATGGCCGCCTTTCAACAGCACCTGCTTAGCACCTAACTCCAACAATTCAGCAGCCATATCAGCCATACCCGTGCGATCTTTAGGTTCAGATTGTCCTAGCATCACAGCAGCTTCTGGCAAATTAGGCGTGATAATATCCGCTATCGGAATCAAATGTTTTACTAAGCTATCAATGCCATCAGCGCTCAGAAGCTTGCTCCCACTAGTCGATACCATCACAGGATCAATAACCAGCGGAACATTTTTACTTTTCAAGAACGACGCAACAGTCAAAACCATATCGGTATTACCCAACATACCCGTTTTAACCGCATTAATTTCAATATCATCAAATACCGCATCTAACTGCTGTAATAAAAATTCAGCCGAGACAGGATAGATACTTTTAACTGACTGAGTGTTTTGCGCAGTTAAAACGGTAATAGCAGATGTGCCGTAAGCCCCTATTGCTGAGAACGTTTTTAAATCTGCCTGAACACCTGCGCCACCACCGGAATCAGACCCAGCAATGGTAAGCACATTAGGGATAGCGGAAGAGATATTAGCCATCATAGCCCCCTATAACTGGAGCTAAATGAGCCAAATTTAAAAAAAAATAAATCCATAGAAATGAAATCTCGATTTCCTACGCCGGAACAAACCGGATCAGGTTCAACGGGTTTACTCTCAGCCCCACAGGGCACCCCGACCAAGACAAAATCCAAGTTTAAAGACTCACCTGCATTCTGTCCAGAAAAGCACCTGAAACTCCTTCATCTAAACAAAAATCAGAGAAAAAAAATCCTCAATTAAGAAAAATTAGGAATTTTTCTTATTTTTTTTACCTTATATACGTCCATAATGAGTGGCATGGATCTCCTGTTCATGGAAAGAATACAAGGAAGGCCTCGATAAGCGGAACGGATGGCATGATGCCCTAGGACAAAGACCGCAAGGATTATGGAAGCCATAGAAAAGGGCGCCTCAATGGAAGAGGCGCCCTTTTCGTATCTATCCTATACAAAGCAAGTATTTGCCCCACCCAATACAGAACTCTTTAAATTAAGATTTTTTCTTATTTCTTTTCCCATATTTCCAGCCATACTTGATGACATGAATCTCCTGTTCACGGAAAGAATACAAGGAAGGCCTCGAACAGCGGAATGGATGGCATTGATGCCCTAGGACAAAGACCGCAAGGATTATGGAAGCCATAGAAAAGGGCGCCTCAATGGATGAGGCGCTTTTTTTATTTATATACACTTTCCCACTTCCCCTATGATTCCCATGCCTCGGGAATTCTTCCCGAAATCTTCGGGATGGCAGAAATTAAGAATAATTCTTATTTTTTTTTATGTATTTCCAGCCATAATTAACTTCATGGATCTCCTGTTCACGGACTGAATATAAAGGACGGCCTCGATAAGCGGAAAGGATGGCATGATGCCCTAGGACAAAGACCGCAAGGATTATGGAGCCAAAGAAAAGGGCGCCTCATGGATGAGGCGCCCTTTTTGTTTATAAATTGATCATCCACGCGGGCATATTGCCCGAGTTAGACCTGACAAATGAAATTAAGAATTTTTCTTATTTCCTTTCCGGTAGCAAAAGGCATAATTAGAAACGTGGATCTCCTGTTCATGGAACGAATACAAAGGACGGCCTCGATAAGCGGAAAGGATGGCATTGATGCCCTAGGACAAAGACCGCAAGGATTAAGGAAGCCAACAAGGGGGTTGCTTCACGGAAGGAGCAGCCCCTTACTTTTTACCTACAAAAAATACCAGCTCTATCCTCTCAATACCTTACGCAGTTACGTAACTCGGTTGTGTTAACCATGTTTCTTCAATCAGATTCTCAATAGATACATGACAACCCGCTTTAATCCATTTAGCTAACGGAGTCGCAACATCAGGAATGCAGAATGGTTCTGGTTGTGGTGATTCAAGCCAAGCTCCTATCTTTTGACAGTCTAAAGCGGCCACAACTCTACCTAAACCAAGGATTTCCAGTACCTCAGCATTGGACTCTTGCTCAGCCTGACCTTTTTGCGGCAAGGTCATTATCTTTTTTCCATATTGCAAAGCTTCACTTAACAAGCCAAAACCGGCGTTACAAATCACCCCTTCACAATCAGATAGATCTTGCTGAAAACCCATTCGTGAAAAAGGCCTGATATGGCAGTTTCCTTGATCCAAGGATTGATCAACTGAAGAATAGATAAAGAAGTGAGCCTGACTACATTGTTTAAAGATAGGCATCATGGCCTCTAGATCATCATGAGGCAGGTAGACCACCACTTTATTCTCAGTAAGGCTTGGACTAAACAAAGGCTTTTGAATTAGTGGTGGGCAGATATCTTGATCGAAACGATCCCAATGCAACCCGATAGGTATGTCAGTTGGGGCAAATGACTTTACTTGGGCCTTGAGCAAAGGCCCTGATTTCTTATCGGGCAAATCATGCAAAAAAGCATATTGATGAGCAATACCTACACTGTTGATCCCTTTTAACTTCGCCGCCCACGCAGTTACCGGTTCAAAATCAGTGATCACAAGGTCATATCCCGTAAGGTCGAGTGCCCTAATATCTCTCAACAATTGAAAAACACTATTTTTCGTAAATGTTTTCCAATGGTCAACCTTACTTCCCTGCATATAAAAGGTTAACCCCCTTCGGCACTGGTAATCACCAAAGGGCTCCATATTAAATAACTTCTCAGGTTCTCGACCACTAAACAGATAATCAACTTCGACCCCCTCCTTCTCCAAAGCAGGTGCCATCACCCGTGCCCGAGTGATATGGCCATTCCCTGTAGCTTGCACACCGTAAAGAATACGCATCAGTTCAGACCAGCACAGATAAGAAAGGAATAAGCGAAATCGCAGCAGCTACAGAGCTTAAGCCCAGCACGGCACCCGCTAAAATATCTGTAGGATAGTGAACACCAAGGAGAACCCGAGACATACCTATAGCAACAGCTAAAACATAGGATAGAACCGCAAATTCAGGATAAAAATGCGCTACAAGTGCAGCAAATACAAACGCAGCAGCAGAGTGGCCTGATGGGAAGCTAAATTTATCAGATGGGACTATATAAGCTTCAAATGGCAACGAATCACAAGGCCGATGACGCTTTATAGTATTTTTAAGAATAAGGTAGAGCGGCAGCTCAATGGTATAAGCAAATAAACCAACCAACAAAAACAAAAGACCAAACTGCTGCTCAAAAAGAGCAAGGGCAAAGCCAATGAATAGGTATAAAACACCATCACCTAATCGAGAAACTTGCCGACTTACCGAAGCAATTTGAGCTGCTTTAGGAAGGCCCAAACACCAATTAAAGGTGAGTAAATCAAACGCTGTTACTAGTCGAATAGCACTCATTGTCAGTATCTCCCAATACTTTCATCATGCTTTCAGATGATGAAAGTACTAGGTGACAGCTCAATGAATACTTTTTGACAGTTCAATTACAAAACGGCAGCAGCCATCTCTTTAGAAAATTCCTGCTCAAACCATTGCGCGGCCATGGTCACAACTAGGTCAGGCTGCAATAAAGGCACCATATGACTTTGGCGCTTCATTACCAACAACTCCATGGGCTGCTCACAATAATTCATCACTCTCTGAGAATAACTCACAGGTAATACCTCATCTTTATCTCCATGCAAAATAGCAGCAGAGAAACGATGCACCCTATTTACGATATTACAACGATGATTAAACAGACTAGATAAAGTTTTAAGAGGGTAATCAAACACTATCAATGGATCATTATTAATTGCGGCACCTGCAGGGTGCCCCTTTAACAGCTGCTCAAAATCAACGAAAGATTTTAGTGGCACTTTATATCCTGGAAGCATTAAGGAAGATGCCCACGTCCAGTTCCAGCCCATTCTATAAGTTAAATCAGGGGCCAAATCAGGCACCAATAACGTCCCGCAAAGGACTGTAGATAGGCGCTCATCCTTTTCTGCTGCTGCAACAGCAAGCAATGCACCTATTGAATATCCGTAAACACCAAATGGGCCCTTAAAGCGCTGCTGCAATACATCCAAAACGTCCGATACAGCATTACACATCTCATCTACAGTGTAATGACCTCGAGAGCCCCCTGAATAGCCATGCCCAAGAGGGTCAACACCAATAACATTAAACCCTTGCTGAGATAGCTTAGACAACAGCTCTGCATAGATTTCACAATAAGTACCAATTCCCGGTAAAAAGATAATGGTTGGTGCATCTGGCGCGCATTCATATAACTCACAATGAACAGCACTTTCACCGACACAAAAAGCTGTACGGTGTTTTAAAAATTGCTCTAAATTCAGCTTGTCACGCAGATCAACACGTAAGCTACAACCTTCTTGGGACAAAATAGGCGGTCTGATTTGAACACTCATAATCAACTCAACTTATCGCTGGCAGTGTTTACAAAACACTGTGGAGCGCTGCCCCAAGCGTACTTCTGTTAATGGAGCCATACACTGTACACAAGGCTCCCCTTTTCGCCCATAAACATTGAGCTTTTGCTTAAAGTAGCCCGGTTTACCATCGCCACCTACAAAATCTTTCAGCGTTGTACCACCTTGCTCAATTGCGGCAGCCAACACTTTTTTAATATTCTCAACTAAACACGCTAAGCGTTCATAAGAGATATTACCGGCTGCTCGCCTCGGATCGATACCTGACAGAAAGAGCGCCTCGGTGGCATAGATATTCCCAACCCCAACCACGACTTTACTATCCATAATCACTTGTTTGATAGCCGCTTTACGTCCAGCGCAGATTGCATGAAGGTGCTTAGCATCAAATTGCTCACAAAGAGGCTCTGGGCCTAACTTATATAGCAGTTCATGGTGTTCATTAAGCGGTTGCCACAAAACAGAGCCAAAACGGCGCGGATCCGTCAGCCTCAAAGCCTTGCCATTCCCGAAACAGAAATCCACATGATCATGTTTAAGTACGGGCTCATCTTGCTCAACAATTCTTAAGCTACCTGACATCCCCAGATGCACCATCACTTCGCCGGTAGATATTTTGAGAAGAATATATTTTCCGCGGCGACCAACAGATTCAATCACCTGTCCTTCTACCTCATCAGCAAGAAAATCAGGAATAGGCCAACGAAGATTAGGATTGCGGATCAACAAGCGGGTTACTTTCTGCTGATTAACATGAGGGCTAATGCCTCTACAGGTCGTTTCTACTTCTGGCAATTCAGGCATGAATTTCAACTGTAATACAACATTGAAAGCTTAGACTAACATAAAATCAATGAATTAAGGGCCTATCTCAATGCCGACGTTAGTCAAGCTATGCTACATTCTAGGTCTAATTTAGTAAGGTGATTTGTACTCAATGGATTTTATCTGGATCTTATTTGCATTCGTCTGCGGTTACACACTGCGATTGATTGAGATGCCCCCTCTTATAGGGTACCTATTTGCAGGTTTCTTCCTGCACTTTATTGGTGTTGAACCAGTAGATAGTTTACAAACCTTGGCTGACCTAGGTATCACCTTGATGCTTTTCACTATCGGCCTGAAGTTAAATGTAAAAGACCTATTAAAAACAGAAGTGTGGGCCAGCACACTGTCCCATATGACACTCTGGACACTTTTAGCCGGCTCTGCATTTATACTGCTCGCCACCCTTTCAATTCCGTACTTTTCAGATCTAGATCTTAAATCTGCTGCTCTGATCGGCTTCGCCCTTAGCTTCAGCAGTACCGTATGTATCGTGAAGCTTTTAGAGGAAAGCGGTGAGATGAAAACAAGGCATGGTCAACTCGCCATTGGCGTCTTGGTTATGCAAGATATTGTTGCCGTTCTGTTCCTTGTGGCCGCCACGGGGAAAATCCCATCAATATGGGCCCTAGGCTTATTCGGTTTAGTCTTCGTTCGCCCTCTGCTGAATCATTTGCTAATGCGTGCAGGCCATGGTGAATTGCTGCCTTTGGCCGGCTTCTTTCTAGCACTAGGCGGTTATGAACTATTTAACCTAGTAGGTGTGAAAGGCGATTTAGGAGCACTTGTCTTCGGCATGTTATTAAGCACTCACCCTAAAGCAAGCGAATTAACTAAGTCCCTCTTAAGCTTTAAAGATCTATTCCTGATTGGCTTCTTCCTATCTATAGGGTTCACAGCCTTACCTGACTGGTCAATGCTAGGCATGGCAGCGATCCTTGCGGTTCTAATTCCATTAAAATACATCATGTTCTTTGGAATTTTCACCCGCTTGAATCTTCGCGGACGAACGTCTTATCTATGTGCCTTAGCACTGAGTAACTTCAGTGAATTCGGATTAATTGTTGCTTATCTTTGTGTAGATAGCGGCTGGCTAAGTAAAGAGTGGTTGGTCATTCTAGCGCTTGCTGTTTCACTATCATTTATCCTAACCAGTGTAGTCTACCGTTCTGCGCACTCCTTTTATTTACGCCATAAAGAGAAGATTAAAAGTTACGAATCAAACACTCCTCTTCCAAGCGATATCTTTGTTCAGCCGAAAGATTCTGAAATATTAGTGATCGGACTTGGTCGTGTCGGAAAAGGCGCTTTCAATGCCCTGCATAGCATTGTTGGGGATAAAGTTTGGGGAATGGATGCAGACCGTAGCCGTATTCAGAAATTCCAAAACAAAGGATTACACGTTTTCTATGGTGATGGTGAGGATGCCGACCTTTGGTGCAATATGGATGTCAAAAATATCAAACTAGTCTTGCTTGCACTGCCTTCGATAGAGGATAGTCTCAACATTGCTGAACAGCTGCACAGCGCTAACTACCCTGGGGAGATTGCTGCAATTGCCCGCTTCCCAGATGAACATAAACAACTCGTTGATGGCGGCATTCATACTGTTTTCAACTTCTATACAGAAGCAGGCTTCGGTTTCGCCGAAGAGAGTTTACAGTTAATAAACCATCCAAAAGCAGCCGCAGAGTAATCTGCGGTTGCTAAACAGCAGACAATAAAAAACCCAGCCTAGGCTGGGTTTTTTAGAAGAAAGTAAGATCTTATTTAATCTTAGATTCTTTGTATTCAACGTGCTTACGAACTACTGGATCGTACTTTTTGAACACCATCTTTTCAGGAGTGTTACGCTTGTTTTTGTCAGTAGTGTAGAAGTGACCTGTGCCAGCAGAAGAAACTAGCTTGATCTTTTCGCGTGCGCCTTTAGCCATGATTCTGCTCCTTAAACTTTGATGCCGTTAGCACGAACTTCAGCTAGAACTGTGTCGATGCCTTTTTTGTCGATGATACGCATACCTTTAGAGGAAACACGTAGACGTACGAATTTGTTTTCGCTTTCTACCCAAAAACGGTGCCAGTGCAGGTTTGGAAGAAAACGACGGCGTGTTTTACGCTGTGAGTGGGAAACATTGTTTCCTGTAACTGGACGCTTACCAGTTACCATGCAAACTTTAGACATATTATAAAGCCTTTAAAATTAAGGGTTACGAATCTATCCTTTATTCTCTTTTTTTATTGAAACGGCGTAAGGAAAAGCCTCTGTACTCTCCAGAGTCCAAACCGTTTCTCAGGCGGAGCGTCCCGTAACTAGACAAGATACCGTACCGGAGTATGGATAGAAGGCCGCGAATTATACACAAGAGCATACACATTCACCAGCACTTAATAACTTTTATAATAATCCCCGCTCAGCAAACGAAACAATCTCAAGATCCCCGACAATCATATGATCTAAAACCCTAACTTCGATCACCTCCAATGCGTTTATAAGTCGTTCGGTTATGTGCTGATCAGCCATACTGGGCTCAGCAACACCTGATGGGTGATTATGAGCAAGAATGACCGCCGCAGCATTGTGCTCCAATGCTTTTGCGACGACCTCGCGGGGATAGACTGCCGCTGCGTTAATCGTGCCAAAGAATAACGCTTCATATTTAAGTACGCGGTGCTTGTTATCCAGAAAGAGACAAGCAAACACCTCTCTTTGATGATGACGCAGTTGCGAAGCCAGATAATTTTTCACCTGCTCCGGCCTCTCCATCGCATCTCCTTTTTCAATAGAGGCTTGTAGATGCCTGCGACTCATTTCCAAAACAGCCTGCAATTGGGCATATTTTGCAGAACCTAAGCCATGCGCGGAACAAAAAGCCTTTTCATCACTTTCGAGAAGCGCGCGTAAAGAACCAAATGTAGTTAATAAATCGCGAGCCAGATCCACCGCGCTTTTACCTTTTACCCCTGTGCGTAAAAAGATAGCTAAGAGTTCGGCATCTGACAGCGAAGCCGCGCCTTGAAGCAAAAGCTTTTCCCGAGGTCGCTCGGCTTCCGGCCAATGCGAAATAGACATAAGAGGTCTCCATTTTATCTCTTCTCTATTTGCCACTCACGAAGCAAAGGCTTTCAAACCTTGAGAAGAGTCATCATCCTTGATGAATTGCATTAATTTAACGCCATACAATCTACGAAACTTTACTTGAAAATGGTATGGTATCGATCCTTTTTATTTCAGCGTCATTTAGATTACCGACGCTACAAACGCAAAGATTACAGTAGTTAGCCAGTATGCAGAGACTTACTAACAAACAAATTATTCTTGGAATCACCGGCGGTATTGCAGCTTATAAAAGCGCAGAGTTAACTCGAATCCTCAAAGGAGCCGGTGCTGAAGTTCGCGTTGTAATGACAGCCTCTGCAACCGAGTTTATTACCCCACTGACTTTACAAGCTCTCTCAGGTAATCCCGTCCACCAGCATCTTCTTGATGCCGAAGCAGAAGCAGGCATGGGTCATATTGAATTAGCTAAATGGGCTGATTTGATCCTGATTGCGCCAGCAAGTGCGAACTTTATGGCTCGATTAGCCTCAGGCCAAGGCGATGATCTACTAACAACGATCTGCCTAGCGACAGATGCACCTATCTGCTTAGCCCCAGCGATGAATCAAGCAATGTGGCGTGACGAAGGCACACAAAAGAACGCAACAACACTGGAATCTCGTGGCCTCAAACTATTTGGACCAGGTGTAGGTGAGCAAGCCTGTGGCGATACTGGTCCAGGCCGTATGCTAGAACCAACGGAGATAGCAGAACTAACAGCAGCCCAATTTGACCGGGGTAGCCTGACAGGTAAAACCGTCTTTATTACCGCTGGCCCTACCCGAGAACCATTAGACCCTGTGCGATATATATCCAACCATAGCTCAGGAAAAATGGGCTACGCTCTTGCAGAAGCTGCAATGGAAGCGGGTGCTAAAGTTAAATTAATTAGTGGCCCTGTAAATCTTCCTGCACCGGCTCGCATTGACAGAACGTCAGTGGAAAGCGCCGAAGAGATGCTTAACGCCTCTCTGGAAGATCTCTCTCTATGCGACATCTTCATCGCAGCGGCGGCAGTAGCAGACTACCGCCCTACGGCTATAGCTGAACACAAAATAAAGAAAGGCACAGAAGAGATCATGGAACTTCATCTGGTTAAAAACCCAGATATTGTTGCCACTGTAGCGAATAGTTCACCAAAACCATTTACGGTGGGTTTTGCTGCAGAGACACGTGATGTTATCAGCTACGCCAAAAGCAAACTTGAGCGTAAAAACCTCGATCTCATCATCGCAAATGATGTTTCTCGCTCAGATATTGGTTTTAACAGCGACGAAAATGCGGTTACGGTTATTTCAGCGACAACAACTGAAACCTTACCCCAAGCCTCTAAGCGCCAGTTAGCCAGCAAGCTGATCGAAAAGATTGCAGCTCAGTATCATGGAAGTGCAGTAACGGAAAAAGAGATCGAAACTGCATAACTTATTTTGGATTTCAAACTTTGTGAACATTAAAGGATTAACATGCGTTACCCTCTAAACTCTCTAGACCACGCAATTTTCCGTGCTTACGATGTCCGAGGCATTGTAGGTTCAGCCTTAACAGATGACACGGTCTACCACCTAGGCAGAGCTTTTGCTGCCGAAGCAAAATCACAAGGCGTTGAAAACGTTAATGTGGCTGCCGATGGCCGCCTATCCAGCCCGCACCTTAAACAACTCTTTAGTGAAGGTTTAATAGATGGCGGCTGCCAGGTCATAGATACAGGCTATGTACCAACCCCTACCCTCTATTATGCAGCACATCAGGATAGTCAGTGCACAGGCGTAATGATCACAGGTAGTCACAACCCAGCTGATTACAACGGCTTTAAGATGATGATCGACGGCCACACATTGTCTGGCGATGAAATCCAAGCCCTTAAAACACGTATCATTGAGCAAAACTATTCAGACGGCGAAGGCTCTAAACGCGATTTAGATATCCGTGAAAGCTACCTTGAGCGCATCCTTTCGGATATCAAACTAGATAAAAAACTAAAAGTCGTTGTCGATTGCGGTAACGGCATTCCAGCTGAGCTAGCGCCTAAGCTGATTGAACAATTAGGCTGCGAGATTATCCCGCTTTATTGTGAAGTCGATGGCACTTTCCCTAACCATCACCCAGACCCGGGCAAACCGAAAAACCTGATCGATGCTATAGCAAAGGTAAAAAAAACGGGTGCGGATTTAGGCCTAGCATTTGACGGTGATGGCGATCGCGTAGGCGTAATCACTAACGAAGGTAATATCGTATATCCAGATCGCATCATGATGCTGTTCTCTGAAGAGATCCTTAAGCGCAACCCAGGCGCAGAAATCATCTTCGACGTAAAATGCTCACGCCTACTCGCCAAAGTGATTACCGAAGCAGGTGGTAAAGCGACTATGTGGCGTACAGGCCACTCTTTGATCAAACAAAAAATCAAAGAAACCGGCGCACTGCTTGGCGGCGAAATGAGTGGTCATATCTTCTTTAAAGAGCGTTGGTACGGTTTTGACGATGCGCTATACAGTGCAGCACGTCTTCTTGAAATTTTGGCGAATACAGATCAAACCGTTGAAGAGCTATTCGCTCAATACCCTGAAGATGTAAGCACACCAGAGCTAAACATCACAGTTACCGACGAAAACAAATTCGATATTGTCGCAGCCCTTCAGGAAAAACACTTTGAAGGCGGTACTGCCAACCATATTGATGGTGTACGCGTCGACTACCCGGATGGCTGGGGTTTAATTCGCGCATCTAATACAACACCAGTGCTTGTTCTTCGTTTTGAAGCAGAAACAAACGATGCGTTATTGCGTATCCGAAACGATTTCGAGCAAAAGCTACATGAAGTGGATAACAGTCTCGTTATCCCACACGAATAAAGCCCAAACGGCAGGAGTGCACCGATTAAATCGGTGCACTCATATAATAATTTTAAGGAAAGACTATGCCTCTAACACGTAAAGATGCCATGACTACCGCTCATGTATTGAGCGAGGCTATGCCATATATTCAGCGCTTTGTCGGCAAAACAATTGTCATCAAATATGGCGGTAACGCCATGATTGATGAAAAGCTGCAAAACAGCTTTGCCCGTGACATTGTGATGATGAAGCTGATTGGTATTAACCCAATTGTTGTACACGGAGGCGGCCCGCAGATCGGACAACTGTTAGAAGATCTGAAAATCGAATCACACTTTATCAACGGTATGCGTGTAACCGATTCCAAAACAATGGACGTTGCCGAGATGGTATTGGGCGGCGCGGTAAACAAACAGATCGTTGGCCTGATCAACAATAACGGCGGCCAAGCTATTGGCTTAACAGGTAAAGACGGTCAACTTCTACGTGCTAAAAAGCTACGCGTTGAACATAAAACACCTGAGATGGAGGCACCGGAAATCGTCGATATTGGCCACGTAGGCGAAGTAGAAAGCGTTAACGTTAAGGTGCTAGATATGTTGGTTAACTCCGACATTATTCCTGTGATTGCACCGATTGGTGTGGGTGAAGACGGCGCGTCCTACAACATCAATGCAGACTTAGTTGCTGGTAAAGTTGCTGAAGTACTGCAAGCTGAAAAGCTGATTCTATTGACCAATATTGCAGGCTTAATGGATAAAGACGGCAATATCCTAACCGGCCTAACAACCAAACAAGTAGATGATCTAATTGAAGATGGCACAATCTACGGCGGTATGCTGCCTAAAATCGGCTGTGCACTAAGCGCAGTTAAAAGCGGCGTAAACAGCTCTCATATTATTGATGGCCGTGTAGAACACTCCTGCATGCTAGAAATCTTTACCGATGAAGGTGTTGGTACTCTGATCACCAACCGCGGATAAGGACGAACCATGAGCGAAACAGTCAAAGTATCCCGCCGCGAACAGATTCTTCAAAGCCTTGCTCGCATGCTGGAAAACCCGGGGCAAAAAATTACAACTGCAGCCCTAGCTAAAGAAGTGGGTGTATCTGAAGCAGCGCTTTATCGCCACTTTCCAAGTAAAGCACGCATGTTTGAAGGCCTTATCGGCTTTATCGAAGATACAGTGTTTAGTCGTGTTACTGCGATCACACAAGTTGAACCAAGCGCAATCAAACAATGCGAGCAAGTACTTACTCTGCTATTAGCATTTGTTGAACGCAACCCTGGCATGGCACGACTGCTTACAGGTGATGCTTTAACCGGTGAAACCGATCGCCTAAGACAGCGTATCAATCAGTTCTTCGAACGCTTAGAAACACAGATCAAACAGATCTTGCGCGAAGCAGAAGTCAAAGAAGGCTTACGTACTGAAACAACAGCTGGAGCAACTGCCAACTTGATGCTTGCGTGTTGCGAAGGTCGCATCCGTCAATTTGTACGAACAGAGTTCCGCAAAACGCCGACAGAGCAGTGGAGCGAGCAATGGCCGCGAATTGCTGCCGGCGCTTTCCGCCCAGCCTAATTGACGCTTGGTACAATGACTCTTTAAGGGGAAGCTAGCTTCCCCTTTTTTATTTCTACGGGGCCACCAGCACAACTATGGATCAACTTATTGAACACGGCGGATTATTTGTTCTCTCATTTTTCGCCAATTCCTTATCAGCAATGGCCGGAGGCGGAGCAGGATTACTGCAACTCCCTGTACTGCTGTTCCTTGGCTTAAGTTTCAATACAGCACTTGCCACCCATAAAATGGCCAGCGTAGCCTTAGGTATAGGTGCAACCATTAGGCATCTGCGTGAAGGAAAGCTGGACTATAAGTTTTGTGGATTTATATTGCTATGCGGCCTGCCCGGCGTGGTTATCGGGGCTGATATCATCATCGACATCCCCGAAGGCTGGACCATACTCAGTTTAGGCTTATTAACAACTGGATTGGGCATCTATTCGTTTCGTAAGAAGGCGCTTGGACTTACCGCAGAACCTCGTAACAGAGATCGGTTAGGACTTATCGTTGGGGGTGGTATACTGTTCGTTATTGGCGCCTTAAACGGCTCTTTGACTTCAGGCACTGGCTTATTTGTCACACTCTGGCTCGTTCGCTGGTTCGGTCTAGACTACAAAACGGCCGTCACCTATGTCTTGATTCTGGTAGGTTTGTTCTGGAACTCCACCGGCGCTATTACCGTAGCACTACAGGTAGATCCTCGTTGGGAATGGTTACCTGCACTGTTGATCGGCGCCACTATCGGCTCTTATACAGGTGCACATTTAGCCATTACTCAAGGTAATCAGCTGATAAAAAGAGCATTCGAAACGCTCACAGTTCTAGTAGGAATAAAACTGACGGGGGATGGGATCGGAATATTAATGGCTCTCTAAAGCCTTAATGTTTAATCGCAACCGGTAAAGCTTGGCAGTGCCCTTCGCTACGATCGCAAGGCTCCACTTTCGGTTGAGCCATTAGCAACTGAGTGCGAGATCGAATATTAAGCAACTCAGACGCCGACACTAAGCGGATACCTAATTGCTCGAGAATAGGCAGTGCTTCAGATAAATACTCCACTGTTGCTGGATAAGGATGCCCTATTACAACGGCATGCCCCTGCGTAACAGCCAAACTTAAAGCTTGTTTGAACTGGTTATGGATATAATTCCAATTTTGTTTGTTATCTAAAAAGACATCCCTTACTAGGTAGGGGATCTGGTGTTCATGGGCCACCTTCCAAGCCACACTTCGACCTGTTGTCACACTATCGATAAAGAAGATATTACGCTGTTTTGCCACAGCCATAATCTCTTTCATCTTTTGACGGTTTTCAGTCAGAAGACTTCCCATGTGGTTGTTCATTCCAACTACATGGGGAATCGAATCCAGACTATTATGCAGTACCTGTTGAATCTCTTGCCTAGATAACTGCTCAGTTAACGCGCCTGGCCCTAGACGAAGTCCCGCTTTATTTTGCATTGGCGCATGCAATATAACCTCTTTACCCTGCTTGTATGCTATTTCTGCTAGATCATAGGAGTGAGGGGTATGGGGCAGAAATGCATAGGTAATCGCACCAGGTAGGTCGATCGCAGCCAAACCTTTTTTACGGTTATCACCAATATCATCAATAACAATTGCCATCACCGGCTGGTTATCTGTGAATACTGGGTCGGCATAACTAGGGCCAACTAAAGCACCAAGAGTAATAACCGCTGAGAAAAACCGTCTAAAAAGTTGCATATCACTTACGCACGATCGCTAGAGCTTTTAGCAAGTTTAAAGCTTCATATAACTGATAATCTCTCGCTGCAAGATTATCTTTTTTCGCTTCTTCCGCAGCCTTCTTCTCACCATTTTCAAGATGGCCACTTAGATCTTTTTCTTTCAAATATTCAGGGCCGCCTTCGCGCAAGGTTAACTCAGCATCATTAACCTCAATATCTGGTTTGATGCCTTGTGCCTGAATAGAACGGCCATTGGGGGTGTAGTATCTAGCCGTAGTAATTTTTAGCGCACGCTCTTTTGTTAAAGGCAGAACCGTTTGAACCGAGCCTTTACCAAAACTATCAACTCCCATAATAACCGCACGCTCTTGATCCTGAAGCGCACCCGCAACAATCTCTGAAGCCGATGCCGAACCGCCATTAATCAGGACAACAAGTGGAAGCTCTGGAAGTAAAGTATCGCTAGTCGCACTAAAGCGCTGCTCAGAATCTGCTAAACGACCTTTGGTATAAACAATCAGGCCATCGTTTAGGAAAGTATCACTGATATCCACTGCCGCTTGTAATACACCACCTGGGTTATTACGAAGATCCAAGACAACACCTTTCAGATCATTTTTCATCAAGCGCTTAAGGTGTTTGTTAACCTCTTTTCCTGAATCTACTTGAAATTGGGAAACACGTAGATAGCCGAACCCCTCATCCAACATGCGACTTTTAACACTCGCCACTTGAATAATGTCTCTTACAACTTCAATCTCCAGCGGTTTTTCTTCGCCTTCACGTACAATGGTCAACAGGAGTTTACTGCCCGGCTTACCCCGCATTAGCTCTACAGCTTCACTCAGCGGCATACCCTGTACAGGCGTATCATCGAGCTTAGTAATCAAATCACCCGCTTTAACCCCAGCACGTTGAGCTGGCGTATCATCAATAGGCGTGATCACACGAATAAAGCCATCTTCAGAGCCTACTTCGATACCTAAACCACCAAATTCACCACTAGTGTTTGCTTGTAGACTCTCAAATTCATCGGGTTCCAAATAAGCGGAATGGGGATCTAGTCCTGCAATCATGCCTCGCAGAGCATCTTCAAGCAGACGCGCATCATCAACTGGCTCAACATAGGAGGATTTAATACGCTGAAACACTTCAGTGAATAATCGAAGTTCATCTAAGGGCAATACTTTTTCGTCTGTGACAGCAGAAGTATCTGCAGGCTTTGGATCAGCAGCATAAAGCGGGAAAGAGACAAGCGAACCAACAACTATACCAAGCAAGGTACGTTTGAACCCGCCCGAACATAAAACTGACTTCATAATTTCTTCCCTAATAATGTTAGCGCTTCAACCAGCTTTTTGGATTACTCGGCTTACCTTTATAACGAACCGCAAAATAAAGACCTGTTTGAGTACGGCCCCCACTTTGCCCTGCCGTTGCGATCGCATCACCCGCGGCAACCCAATCGCCTGTTTCTAATAACAAACTTTGATTATAACCATACAAACTTAGATAACCTGAGCCATGATCAATAATCAAAACTAAGCCATAACCTCTAAGCCAATCTGAAAATACTACGCGCCCATGATGAACCGCTTTTACAGGCTCCGCTTTCGAAGCTTGAATCCAGATCCCATCATAACGGATATTATTTCTGACAGTACCATAATTCTGCTTCACCTTACCTTTTAACGGCCAAGGTAGCTTACCTTTTAATTGTTTAAAGGATTTATCGTCTTTGACAAGCGTGGCGAAATTTAAGCTTTTCTCAATTTCAGTTAGTACTGCACGTAAACGCTTTTGATCCAGCTTGAGCTGCTTAAGCTTCTTTTTGTCTGTGTAAAGGGCTTTTGTTAGCCGATCAAGGGTATCTTTTCGCTTCGCTTGAGAGGCCCTCAGAGCAGTGACCTCTTTACGCAATTCTTCGCGCTTGAGGACCATTTTTTGCTCGGTATCGGTTAACTCTAATTCAGTTCCGGAAAGATCCGCCAGTTTGGTTTTGAAAAGAATCAGGTCTTGGCGTAACTCTTTATTTACGAAGTCATAATAGCGAATAGCTCGATCTAATGTTTCAGGATTTCGCTGAGTAAGCAGCAGCTGTAAGCGCGCTTGGTTACCCATTTTATATTGCTGGGCTATCTGCTTAGCGATTAGTTCGGAACGCTTCTTAAGCTCGACTTTTAAAGCATCTCGCTTCTGTTCAAGGGAATCAGCGTGAGAACCAAGACCACTTAATTGCTTATCCAGTGATTGGATCTGACGGGCTAACTTGCCAATTTTTACTTCACTGTCACGGAGTTCTTTACTTAATTCACGAGACTCACCCTCTTGCGAGCGCATGTTTTTTTGCAAAGAGGCTATACGTGAATTGAGCTGCTTTATCTGCTTTTCAGTTAATGCTTGTTCGTCCTCTGCCAACACTACAGATGACGTAAGCAAGCTAAACAGTAAGAAAATAAAGGCAGGTAAAGATCGCACCATAATTTTTCTGCACAAAATAAAAAGGGATAAACGAGTTATCCCTTTTAAAGCCTCTTTAGAAGGATGCTAAAGATCTGCCCGTCATTTCCGCAGGCACCTCAATGTCCATCAAGGACAGCAGAGTTGGTGCTAAATCACAAAGCGCACCGTCTTCTAGCTTGAGATTTTCTGCACGTGGACCATCGTAAATCAACGCCACTGGCCAGATTGTGTGAGATGTATGAGGCTGCCCTGTTTCTGGATTAACCATCAACTCAACATTGCCGTGATCAGCAGTTATCAGTGCTTCACCACCGACTTCTCGTAGCGCTTCTAGTACCTGTTTAACGCTATCATCAACGACTTCACAAGCTTTCACAGCTGCATCAAATTTACCGGTATGGCCAACCATATCACCGTTCGCATAGTTACAAACGATCAGGTCATACTTACCGCTCTTAATCGCTCCAACTAACTTTTCAGTCACTTCTGGCGCACTCATCTCAGGCTGCAAATCATAAGTCGCAACATCTGGGGAAGGAACCAAAATACGATCTTCACCTTCGTAAACTTCTTCCTGACCACCATTGAAGAAGAAAGTCACATGAGCATATTTTTCAGTTTCAGCAATACGCAGTTGGGTTTTGCCCAAACCAGATAGGTACTCACCTAGATCATTTTGAATCGCTTGCGGTGGATAAGCACAAGCAGCATCGATATCAGATGCGTACTGAGTCATCATTACATATGCAGCTAGTTCTGGTGCTTTTTCACGTGTAAAACCGTCAAAGCTGCTACCTTCAGTAAATGCACGAGTAATCTCACGAGCGCGATCAGGACGGAAGTTCGCACAGATTAGCGCATCACCGTCAGCAACTAGACCTTTCGCTTCGCCAGTAGCATCCGTAATTACTGTTGCTTGAACAAATTCATCGTTCTCATCACGCGCATAAGCTTCATTCAGCGCTTGAATGGCAGATTCAGCTTTGCAAGGCGCTTGACCGATAGTCATTGCATCGTAACCGTTCTGCACGCGATCCCAACGGTTATCACGATCCATTGTAAAATAACGGCCCGCTACAGAAGCAATGGAACCTACACCGAGTGCGGCTAGCTTTTCTTCCGTACGGTGAATCGATGGTTCCGCAGAACGTGGTGGCATATCACGACCATCCAAAATGGCATGAACATAAAGCTTTGTCGCACCAAGTTTTACAGCCATCTCTAACAGCGCAAAGATATGTTCTTCATGGCTGTGAACGCCACCTGGTGATAACAAGCCCAAAATGTGAACCGCTTTGTCTTGCGAAATGGCAGAATCCATCGCATTCACTAGCGTCTCGTTATCGAAGAAATCACCATCTTCAATCGCTTTGGAGATACGCGTGAAGTTTTGATAAACCGTGCGCCCTGCACCAATATTCATATGGCCAACTTCTGAGTTACCCATCTGTCCATCCGGCAAGCCAACAGCCATACCTGAAGTTTCGATTCGAGCATTTGGATTATCAGCAAGCAGTGCATCCCATACTGGGGTATTAGCTGCCTGAATTGCTGAAGATTCTGAACTTTCTACACCGTAACCATCAAGGATGATCAAAGCTTTTGTCGCGCGCGTTTGTGTCATATCTGTAGGATTCTGTTGCAACGGTTATAAAATTGCCGCCAATTTTACTTGGAAAGCCCCTTTAAGGCTAACGATTGAAGGCCCGAAGCAGAATAATTGCCACTAAATAATCATTTTCACCACGTCTTCCCCTTATACCGTCAAAAATCGCGAGGTATACTATTGCTCCTCAATCGTCGATCAACAGTTTTTAATGGTCTTCAGGTAAGACCTTATTTGGATTAGAAATGGATCAATTTATCGAATTTATCGGCAACCACCCATTCTTGGTTGGTGCTTGGCTTTTAACTCTAGTGATGTTCGTTCTTTATGAACGTAGTAAAGCAGGCAAAGCCGTTACTCCGGCGCAAGCAACAAACCTAATCAACAAAGAAGACGCAATCATCGTTGATATCCGCCCTAAAAAAGAGTGGGCAACAGGTCATATCACCAATGCAAAGCACATCCCTCTTTCTGATTTAGATCGTCGTATGGACGAGCTAACTAAGTACAAACAACGCCCGATTATCGTTGTATGTAATTTAGGTCAGGCAGCAAGCGCTGCTACTCGCAAACTTAAGGCTGAAGGCTTTGAAAATGCGGTGCGCCTATCTGGCGGTATGACCGAATGGAAAGGCCAAAGTCTTCCGATTGTTAAGTAATAATCACGATGAAAGAAGTTACCATCTATACAACCGCGTGGTGCCCCTTCTGTATCCGAGCAAAAATGCTTTTGGATCATAAGAGCGTTCCTTACACTGAGATTAAAGTCGACGGCGACGCAGAAAAACGTCGCGAAATGACGGAACTAAGTGGAGGTCACACTGTGCCGCAAATTTTTATCGGCGAAGCACCTATCGGCGGTTGCGATGATATGTTTGCCCTTGAACACCAAGGCAAGCTCGACACCCTACTTAGTGCAAACTAATTATTAAAAAATAAGGATAAATCATGGCTGAGAACGATCAGAACACAGCGTCCCAAGAAGAACAGCAGGGACCTCAGTTTGCGGTACAACGCGTATACATTAAAGATGCCTCTTTTGAATCTCCAAACGCTCCTGAAATTTTCATGAGCCCATGGCAGCCAGAAGTTGGTCTAGAGATGAACACTCAAACTGCTCAGCTAGGTGACAACGCTTTTGAAGTAACTCTAACGCTAACAGTTACGGTTAAAAACGAAGATAAAACTGCATTCCTAGTTGAACTACAACAAGCAGGTATTTTCTCTATCGCAGGTCTAGGCGAGCAAGAGATGCACCACACACTAGGCGCATTCTGCCCAAGCATCCTATTCCCATATGCACGTGAAGCAATTGACGCAATGGTTGTTAAAGCTAGCTTCCCAGCGCTAATGCTTGCTCCAGTAAACTTTGATGCACTATATGCTCAGCAAATGGCTCAAGCCCAGCAAGAAGCTGCACAAGGTGAAGCTCAGCACTAAGCTGATCGTTGTCGCATAAAAAAACGGAGCTTTAGGCTCCGTTTTTTTGTTTTTGGATCTATCTATTTGGATGATTCAGATGCAGCCAACTCACTGCGGTTGCGTTTCGATTTATACTTCAACCAACCCACCAAATCCGTCCACATCTTATCAATATCCTTTTTCGGTGGCATGATCCCAGCATATGGAAGCTCAATGGTCACCACAGGTATATTCTTAACAAACCAGCCATAGTTGCCTAAAGAACCAGGGTATGTCCCTAGCTGACGTAGGTGCAACGGCCCAAGTTTACGCGGCGGTTGAACACCACCGTCAAAGTCCAAAATTCCGTGCGGCGCATGTACAGAGACAATCACCGTCGGCTTGTATTCATCAATCAAATTGTGAATAACACGACTTTCAGGCTCACTTAAAGGCGCGTGCCCAGGGAAATAGCGCAAACGCTTTTTCGCACTTTTTTGCCAATGCGCTAAAGGCTCAGGGAATTCTGGCGCTGGGGTAAAGTTTCGATTCAGATCAACCTTATTCGCATTTACTCGGCTCGACTTACGCTGCAATAAGCCATCTGGATTCACAACCGGCAAGAAATACCAATCATAAGCACCACTATGATGTTTACGTAAGGTATTAAGCCACTTAAAGGTTACGCTAACACTTGAGTACTCATCACCATGAATACCACCTATAAATAGAACCCTTGGTGCATCTTTATTTTCTTCTGATGCCTGAAAGTGTGCCTCTAAAATTGCACGACCTTGAACTGAATAAAAACGAGGTGGAAGATAAGGATTACTTAAACATTCTTTAACCGAAACACTGGCTAGTTTTTTACCAACCTGTTTGCAGACATTCGTCACCTCTTCTGGATGATTCGCTCCATGAGTCAAAGAAGAGATCAAGATTAAAAAACTCCCAAGAAAAAGGGAGCTATATTTTTTCCACATATACTTACCGAACAACACTATCAACTGTACACATATTAATCAAAAGCGCATTCTAGCATGATTTTAAGGAAAGACTTTGCAGTATTTCATCAGCACGACCTAATTCAAGGACCTGTTGCAATGAAGCTGCTGGCAACGGCACAATACTTACAAGCGAGCTTGCTGGGATAAGAAATTGACCTTCACTGCCAGACTCTAATTGATCAGAGATCAGAACTACCGGAAGCTGTTGGTTCTTAAGTGTTTGGATATTTACTTGCTGATCAAGCCGACCTAACAACCATACTGCACGCTCCCTATAGTCGGTAACATGCAGTTTAAAAACCTCACCCGCCTGCTCGGTTAAATAAGCTTCAATCTTTGTCACTATGAAAGCGTGCTGCATAGAATTACTGACCGTCATGTAGTTCCTTTCACTATAGTCGTTATAGCAACATTTAAGTATCTATATGTAGAACCGCTTTTAAAACTAACTATCGATAGCGCCTTCAAACCCCAGTTGACGCCATGCTTCATAAACAACAACAGCGCTAGCATTAGAAAGGTTCATACTACGGCTTGCTTCTTTCATCGGCATTCGCAACCACTGTTCGCTAGGAAAGCTCTCTCTCACCTCAACCGGCAAACCTCTAGTTTCTGGCCCCAACAACAAAACATCGCCTGCTTGGTAATCTGCTTTGGTGTAGCAGGTTTTACCTTTTGTCGTTAACGCCCAAACCTTTCTAGGCTCTATTTCAGCCAGGCAGGCTTCTAAATCAGGGTGTATTTTAACTGCAGCAAACTCATGATAATCCAAGCCTGCACGACGCAACCGCTTGTCATCAAAGTCAAAACCTAAAGGCTCAACAAGATGAAGATGAAAACCTGTATTAGCACAAAGCCTAATAATATTACCGGTATTTGGCGGTATTTCAGGTTCGAATAGGACAACATGAAGCATAAAAAATCCCCTCAGTTTAAAAGCTGCTGGGATTATATATGAATTCAAAAAACGTGGTTATGGCTGTAAAGGAATAACTTAGGCAACCTCCTGATCATCGCCTTTATCTTCGTCCATACCCAGCTCTTTAATTTTCCGCGTTAGAGTATTACGCCCCCAACCCAGAAGCTCTGCAGCATCGCGTCGACGTCCTGCTGTATGCTTGAGCGCAGTCTCAATCATAATTTTTTCAAAAGCAGGCACTGCAGTATCCAATAGATTGCGATGACCAAGCCCCAACTGCTGATCAGCCCAATTGCGCAATGACAATTCCCAATCACCCGCCACAGCTGTTTCTGATTCACTACTCTGCATAAGCTCTGGCGGCAAATCATCAATAAGCACTTCTCGGCCAGTCGCCATTACCGTCAACCAGCGACAAGTGTTTTCCAACTGCCTAACGTTACCTTGCCATGCCAAATTACACATATAACTTTCCGTGTCAGTAGCAAGTATCTTTGGCTCCACATCTAGCTCTTCAGCAGCCATGCTCAAGAAATGGCGCGCTAAACGCGGAATATCTTCACGTCGTTCAGCTAACTTGGGTAGATGAACACGAATGACGTTAAGACGATGGAATAAATCTTCGCGGAAACGACCTTCAGCTACCAACTTTTCTAAATCCTGATGGGTAGCCGCGATAATACGAACATCAACCTTCACAGCGGTATGGCCGCCAACACGATAGAATTCACTATCGGCCAACACTCTCAACAAACGTGTTTGAGCATCAGCAGGCATATCACCAATTTCATCTAGAAAAAGCGTACCGCCATCGGCTTGCTCAAATCGACCACGACGAGCCGCAGCCGCACCCGTAAAGGCACCTTTCTCATGACCAAACAATTCTGATTCAATCAGATCATGAGGGATCGCTGCCATATTCAAAGGAATGAAAGGCCTATCTCTACGCGGGCTATGCTTATGCAGCGCGTGCGCGACAAGCTCTTTACCCGTCCCAGACTCACCATTAATAAGAACCGTGATATTGGATTGAGATAATCGACCAATCGCACGGAAAACTTCCTGCATAGCAGGCGCTTCGCCAATAATCTCTGTACCTTCTTCAGCAGCTTGCTCAGCTACCTGCTCTCGTTGCTCAATCGCATGTGCCAAAGCGCGTTTGGTTAGTGCAACAGCATCATCAACATCAAACGGTTTTGGTAAATACTCAAATGCACCACCTTGATAAGACGCAACTGCAGAATCTAAATCGGAGTGCGCCGTCATAATAATGATCGGAACTTGTGGATGAGTTTCTTGAATTTTCTCTAGCAACTGCAGACCGTCTGTTCCAGGCATGCGAATATCACTAATGATGGCATCTGGTACTTCACGTTCTAGCTGAGCCAATAAAGCATCTGCACTATCAAAAACTTCGGTTTGAAGCCCTTCTACTGCCATTGCTTTTTCAAGCACCCAACGAATTGAACGATCATCATCGACAATCCAGATTTTACCTGACAGGTTCATGACTTATCTCCAAAGGTATGAATAGTTGAAATTTGGTTTCCCCTGGCTGAGTTTCACACTCAATCAATCCTTGATGCTGATTGATAATCGATTGCGCAATCGACAAGCCAAGGCCGGTTCCTTCTGCACGCCCACTTACCATAGGGTAGAAAATCTTACTGAGTATCTCTTCTGGAATTCCTGGGCCGTTATCCACAATTTCGACACTACACACCAAACGGTGTTTTTCTGCGCCTAATGTAATTTGACGGAAAGCCCGAGTTTTAATCTGAATGGTTGGATCAGCGCTTCCCGCAGCCTGCATGGCTTGCATGCTGTTACGCAGAATATTTAATACCGCTTGAATAAGTTGCTCTGCATCACCGGTAAACTCAGGGATACTCGGATCGTAATCTCGTAACAGGGATACAGCCCCCTTCGTTTCAGCCTCAATTAGCTGGCAAACCCGTTCGAGTATGGCGTGGATATTAACGTCTTCAAGCTTAGGTAACTTACGCGGCCCCAACAGACGATCCACCAAGTTCCTTAAACGATCAGCCTCTTCAATGATTACGCGGGTATAATCATGTAGCGCAGGATCTGGCAGCTCTCGTTCTAGCAATTGCGCGGCACCACGAATTCCACCAAGAGGATTCTTAATTTCATGCGCCATGCCACGGACTAGGGATCTGGCAGTATCGTGTTGAGTTAGAAGGTCTTCTTCACGCTCAATTCTCATCAAACGGTCTCTAGCTTCTATCTCAATCAGGAGCTGTCGACCGCTCAACCAGAACAATGGATTAATTGAATAATCAACCGTTAGTACACTGCCACTCTGAGTCACCAATTTAGCTTCACGGCGAGTGTAAGGGTGACCAGTTTCAATACAAGCGCGCAGATCTTCAATGCCTTGCTCCTCTGGTGAGAACCACTCCGCTACAGACACTTGAGACAAACGGCGTAAACTCGCCTCTAACAGCATCTCAGCCGCAGGATTGGCATATTCCACATCAAGGTTGCCATCCAGCAAAACCACCGCTGTAGAAAGGTTTTCTATTATCTGTTTATGAAAATCTATTACTGGCATCGACCTACACTCTTTTACTTAAGTTTACTTCTGCAAAAAGCAAACCAAGTTTCACCCCTGCCCTAAATTGCTCTCAGGCAGCACCATTACTGACTATTCTAATATTGAGTGTAGCTACTTAAAAATGATAGCGCACCATTTTAGTGCATTAAATATTATTAAGATTTTAAACGTCACTAAATAAGTGCATAAGGGAAAGATTTAAAAACAAAAAAGCCTCCACAAGGGAGGCTTTTTTAAGAAGAATTAAGACTTATACAGAGTAGTACAGATCAAATTCAACTGGGTGAGTAGTCATGTTAACTTTCTCAACTTCTTCACGCTTCAGCTCGATGAATGCATCTAGCATGTCATCAGTGAATACGCCGCCAGCAGTCAAGAACTCACGATCGTTCTCTAGAGCATCTAGAGCTTCTTCTAGAGAAGCAGCAACCTGTGGGATCTCAGCAGCTTCTTCAGCCGGTAGATCGTAAAGGTCTTTATCAGCAGCATCGCCAGGGTGAATCTTGTTCTTGATACCGTCAAGACCAGCCATCATAAGCGCTGCGAAGCACAGGTATGGGTTAGCAGATGGATCAGGGAAACGAGCTTCTACACGACGTGCTTTAGGATTAGTCACGTATGGAATACGGATTGAGGCAGAACGGTTACGTGCAGAGTAAGCAAGCATAACTGGCGCTTCGAAACCTGGTACTAGACGCTTGTAAGCGTTAGTAGAAGAGTTAGTTAGAGCGTTAAGCGCTTTAGCGTGCTTGATGATACCGCCAATGTAGTAAAGAGCAGTTTCAGACATGCCTGCATAAGCATCACCAGAGAACAGGTTAACACCGTCCTTAGATAGAGACATGTGAACGTGCATACCAGAACCGTTATCACCAACTAGTGGCTTAGGCATAAACGTAGCTGTTTTGCCGTAAGCGTGTGCAACGTTGTGTACGCAGTATTTAAGAACCTGAACTTCGTCTGCTTTAGCAGTAAGCGTATTAGGACCTACACCGATTTCACACTGACCAGCTGTTGCTACTTCGTGGTGGTGTACTTCAATTTCAAGATCCATTGCTTCCATCGCGTCACACATAGCGCCACGTAGGTCGTGAAGAGAATCAATTGGTGGTACTGGGAAGTAACCACCTTTAACACGTGGACGGTGACCTGTGTTACCACCTTCAACATTGTGGCTAGAAGCCCAAGAAGCTTCTTCAGAAGCGATTGTGTAACCGCAACCAGAGATGTCTGCGTGCCATTTAACTTCGTCAAATACGAAGAACTCTGGCTCTGGACCAAACATAGCTGAATCTGCAATACCTGTAGATTTTAGGTACTCTTCTGCACGTTTAGCAACAGAACGTGGATCACGCTCATAACCTTGGCCAGTAGCCGGCTCAACGATGTTACAACGAACGATGATAGTCGTTGCTTCAGAGAATGGATCCAGTACAGTTGCACTGTCGTCCGGCATCAAGATCATGTCGGAATCGTTAATACCTTTCCAACCTGAGATGGATGAACCATCGAACATTTTACCTTCTTCAAAGAAGTCGTCGCCCATATCAGATACAGGGATAGTTACATGCTGCTCTTTACCGTGAGAATCGGTGAAACGCAGGTCAACCCATTTAGCGTTGCTTTCTTTGATCAGATTCAGAGTCTTCTCTGACATTTGACTGTCTCCACTTAATAATTACCAGGCCGAACAGCGCCAGCCTCAAGAAATCAGAATTTATTATCGGCTTAGGACTTAGCAACAAGCGTGCCAGAATATAAAAACCAGCATTCCTCCACAATTAGAGGCACTTGCAGCATAAATACACCAAAAGCACCGCACCAAAATCGAACACAAGCAACTTTAGCGCACCATAATAGTGCAAATCTTGTTAAATCAATTTTTACGCACCGTTATGGGTCTATAATATACTCCAACCTTATTAAAAACGCCCACCTATAATGGGCCTGTTTTTAACTTAATTCTTACCCAGATCAATTCAACCATTCTCTTCATAAAAAGAAAAAGTAAAACTCTGCATAATTGATTAAGAAATATGCAGTAATTTCTCTATAAACACGTATAATTCCGCATTCGCAAAAATATCTCACAGGTATACACACGTGATCGAAAAGCTAAGAAATATCGCTATCATCGCGCACGTTGACCACGGTAAAACAACCTTGGTTGATAAGCTGCTTGCACAATCCGGCACTTTAGGCCGTCGTGATGAAGGCACTGAGCGCATCATGGACTCCAATGACCAGGAGAAAGAGCGCGGCATTACCATTTTGGCAAAAAATACTGCCATTACATGGAACGACTACCGCATCAACATCGTTGACACTCCTGGACACGCCGACTTCGGCGGTGAAGTAGAACGCGTACTGTCCATGGTTGACTGTGTATGCCTACTGGTTGACGCTGTTGACGGCCCAATGCCACAAACGCGCTTCGTAACTCAGAAAGCATTTGACCAAGGCCTTCGCCCAATCGTTGTTATCAATAAAATTGACCGCCCAGGTGCGCGTCCAGATTGGGTTATCGATCAAGTATTCGATCTTTTCGATAGCCTTGGTGCAACGGATGAACAGCTAGACTTCCCAATCGTTTACGCATCTGCACTAAACGGCATCGCAGGCCTAGAACCAGACGATATGTCTGACGATATGACGCCTCTTTTCGAAGCAATCGTTGAACATGTTGAACCACCAAAAGTAGATGTTGACGGCCCATTACAGATGCAAGTATCTGCTCTGGACTATAACAGCTACTTAGGCGTTATCGGTGTTGGCCGCGTTACCCGTGGTACGATCAAAACTAACACTCAGGTTAAAGTTATTGACCGCGAAGGCGCTATCCGCAGTGGTCGTATCCTTAAGATCATGGGCTATCACGGCCTAGAACGCGTTGAAGTTGATACAGCCACTGCTGGGGACATCATCTGCGTTACAGGTATCGATGCGCTAAACATTTCGGACACAATCTGCGACCCAGATAAAGTTGAAGCCTTACCTGCGCTAAGCGTAGATGAGCCAACTGTATCCATGACGTTCCAGGTTAACGATTCTCCGTTTTCTGGCCAGGATGGTAAATTTGTAACTAGCCGTAACATCAAAGAGCGTCTAGATCGCGAACTTATCCACAACGTTGCCCTACGCGTTGAAGATGGAGACACACCAGAGAAATTCAAAGTGTCTGGTCGAGGTGAACTACACCTTTCCGTATTGATCGAAACAATGCGTCGTGAAGGTTTCGAACTAGGTGTATCCCGTCCTGAAGTAGTTCAAAAAGAGGTTGATGGCGAAATCCATGAACCTTACGAAGACGTAATGATTGACGTTGAAGATGAACACCAAGGCGCGATCATCGAAGAGCTTGGTAAGCGCAAAGGCGATATGACCAATATGGAAGTAGACGGCAAAGGCCGTTCACGCCTTAGCTTTATCATTCCTTCTCGCGGCTTAATCGGCTTCCGCTCTCTGTTCCTTACCATGACTTCTGGTACAGGTATCATGACCTCAGTGTTCGATCATTATGGACCAGTTAAAGAAGGTGAAGTAGAAAGCCGAAATAATGGTGTACTTGTATCTATGGTTACAGGTAAAGCACTTGGCTACTCTTTATGGAATCTACAAAGCCGTGGCCGCCTCTGCATCGAACCAAATATCGACGTTTATGAAGGCATGCTACTAGGTATTCACAGCCGTAGTAATGACTTAGCAGTTAACCCAATCAAAGGTAAGCAACTAACAAACGTACGTGCATCTGGCACAGATGAAAACATCCAACTGACTCCTCCAGTAAAATTCACTCTGGAACAAGCTTTGGATTTCATCGAAGATGACGAATTGGTAGAAGTAACACCTAACTTCATCCGCCTACGTAAGAAGCTTCTTAAAGAGAACGAACGTAAGCGTGCGAAGAACAAATAAGAGATTATCTCTATGATAAAAAGGCAGCCTTGAGCTGCCTTTTTTATTTTCTAATACCGTAGCTCTGACACAACTAGCTCACTATACTTAAAAATTAGGACGTCAATCTGTGCCGGAGGCTATATGCGCATTCCCTACCCTGAAATACATCCCTATAACGAATTTCAGCTAAAGGTTTCTGATACCCACAGCCTTTACGTAGAGGAAAGTGGTAACCCTCAAGGGATTCCAGCGTTATTTATTCACGGAGGCCCTGGCGGCGGCACAGCACCAGCGCATAGAAGTTTTTTTGATCCCGAGAAATATCGAATTATTCTGTTCGACCAACGTGGATGCGGCAGATCAATACCCCATTCAGATCTCACAGATAATACGACCACGCATCTAATAGGAGACATCGAAGCAATCAGAAATCATCTGAATGTGGATAAATGGTTGCTATTCGGTGGTTCTTGGGGGGCGACACTTAGCCTTCTCTACGCTCAAGCTCATCCTGACCGCGTTTCCGGCATGATTCTTAGAGGTATTTTTCTATGTCGGGATCAGGATATCCAGTGGTTTTATCAACGTGGTGCGAGTGCAATCTTCCCCGACTATTGGAAAGAGTACGAACAGGTCATTCCTGACACCGAGCGCGACGACATGCTCAAAGCCTACTACAAGCGCTTAACCTCATCGAATGAGATTGCACGTATGTCTGCAGCAAAAGCATGGTCTATTTGGGAAGGTCGCTGTTCCACTCTAGACCCAAACAACGATATCGTTGATCATTTTGCAGACCCTCACGTAGCACTTGCGATGGCGAGAATAGAAGCTCATTTCTTTATAAATAAAGCTTTTATAGAGCCTAACCAAATCATTGATAATTGCTCAAAAATAGAAGAAATCAAAACAGTGATCGTACATGGCCGCTACGACATGGTTTGTCCAATAGAACAAGCTCAAGCCCTCTATGACGCTTTACCAGAATCAGAGTTTCACATCGTACGAGATGCAGGCCACTCAGCTTTTGAGCCAGGTATTACTGACAATCTAATTCGTGCAACAGATAACTTCGCCATCTCATTAGCATAATGACATACAGACACAAGAAAAACAGGATATGAAAGCACTAATCCAACGAGTCAAATCTGCAAGCGTTGAAGTGAACGCTGAAACCGTGGGCAAGATCAACCAAGGCATTCTATTACTTCTTGGTGTAGAAAAAGACGACACCGAAGCGGATGCCAACAAACTACTGAAGAAAATACTTGGCTATCGCATCTTTGCTGATGCAGAAGGAAAAATGAATCTCAACCTACAACAGATCAATGGTGGACTACTCGTAGTCTCTCAATTCACGATTGTTGCAGACACAAAAAAAGGGCTACGCCCAAGCTTCTCTTCGGGCGCATCACCAGAGCATGGTGAAAAACTATATAACTACTTTGTAAAGCAAGCTAAACAACAGCACACAGAGGTTGAAACCGGTATTTTTGCTGCCGATATGGCCGTCTCATTAACCAATGATGGACCAGTTACCTTTTGGCTCGAAAGCTAAATTTACAGGGCCTATCAAACCTCAGATGAGAGCTGATAGGTCTTTAATCTCTTCTTCTCTTCTGCCTCATCATCAAGCGGTCGATTTAATCTCGCCGCCCGATAATGGCTATTAAAAACTGAAAAATAATCTGACATTATTTCAGCACCTTTTTGATCCCCGGCCAGCTTTAACATCTCCGCAGCTACTTCAGCCGTGCACAATTGACCAGCAACAGGAGCCTTTCTCAACTTATATTGAGAGGTAGAAGTTACCCGAGGTTGGATAACGGGGAGGTGATCTAAATAACGACTATGCCTGAACATACGCCTAGCTTGTCGCCAAGTACCATCAAGTATAATAAAAACAGGCTTTTTCCCAGGCTTTAGCTCAAAATCAACCATCCTCTCCTGATAGTCATCACCCTCGGGAAACACAATATAAGGATCTATATCCTGATGATTAATTGCCTCAAGCAGCTGCTGACTAGGCTCTGTCCTAGACCATTTAAATCGCTGTGTCCCAGCAATACAGTCCTCAATCAATCGCCCAGTATTGGTAGGCTTGAATGTTTCATCATGATGAATCAGTAAGTAAAAACTTACTAAAGCATCGTACTGAAGTTTGTAATCGCAAATACAAGCGCAAATAGACAATAGGCACGACTCACAACGCTCGGTTTTAGACCCGCGTGCAATGAAGGGTTTGGATTCAATCATTGTAATGTTTGAGGTTGATTAGAAGATTGGAAAAGCTCCGCAGCGACACCCCAGTCTAAACCGACGGCTCCACGGTGTAAGAGATGAAATATTTGATGGAGTTCTTGATAACTTAGAACACTAGCCGCGATAGGTTCGTCACCACCGGAAAAAAATAAAAGCTTATACTGCCCGTCGTGATGGCTAATATCTAATCGACTTAGTAGCAATGCACTTTGAGCCATAACTTGCGCGCTTTCTCTCTGAACCTGAAGAGCTTGTTGAGCGTCCTCATGATGAAACTGAGCCATATGCATCTTTTGCTGAACGGGCGCGTCGGCTATTTCCGTAACCGTCTTTTCGAGTAACCCCTGGACAGCATCAAGCAAACGCAGTACTAATTTTCGTGTCAGCCAAAAGTCGATTCTCTGCTGGCCGTTACTCAAATTACCGACAAGAAGAATTCGATCTTCCAATTGATCATAATTAAAAGTAAAAGCAGCAATATTTAACATCTAATGCCTCATTTAGCTGAAAAAATTTAAAGTAATCACAAAATAGCTTAGCCAGATAATTAGTCTAAGCTAAGCTTTTGAATACAATTAAAAATTGTCAGCTATCATTGAATAAAGTAACTTGTATTTTAACAACTATTTGAGAAAGACTGTATGCCTCCTGTTTCTGAACAATCAACAAGTTATCTGATCCCTGCTCGTCCAGAGGTACTTATCAGTATTACCGAGGCCCTAAGACAGTCAGACCCTGATATAAAAGGGATCTGTAATTTAATTAAACAGGATGTCGCTTTATATAGCTCAGTTATCGCAACGGTTAACTCAGCATATTTTGGAATACGAACCGAGATATCTTCTGTTGAGCGTGCAGTTGCACTTTTGGGCATCAAGCGTGTATTCAATATTGTACAACTAGCAGCATTGAAAAATAGCCTGTCCGCCGTCGGCCCCATGGAAAGATTCTGGGATACAGCAACAGAAGTAGCTCGTATTACTGCCGCTTTAGCAAATCAGTTTACCAACCTAGATCCTGACGAAACCTACACACTCGGCATGCTACACGACAGTGGTATTCCTCTATTAATGCAGGCCAAACCAGAATTTAAAGACAAACTCAGAGAACTCAATGGAGCAAGCCTCACTGAGATAAATGAGCAAGAACTCGCCCTATATGGCGTTAGTCATTATCAATTAAGTGCTGAGCTGGCTAGAAAATGGAATATAGGCGAATCAACTGCAGAAGCCATCAGCAGACAGCCTTATTACGAACAAACCTTTCAAGAACCCGCTGATGAGAAAGAAGAGATGCGCTTAAAATTATGCATGCTTCTTTTAGCACGAGATATCAGCGATGCTTACCGCCACTTCTGGCGCATACCTGATCCAAAAGAAGATCCAGTCAAGATTATGCCTATCTTAAATTTCCTTGGGATTAGCGATTTTGATTACGCAGACCTTAAAGAAGATATATTAAATACCCTTAGCCTACAGCAATAAAGGACAGCTAAGGACAGCTAAGGACAGCTAAGGACAGCTAAGGACAGCTAAGGACAGCTAAGGACAGCTAAGGACAGCTAAGGACAGCTAAGGACAGCTAAGGACAGCTAAGGACAGTATTCAGTTTAATATTAAGTTTAATTAAGACAACTCATCCTGACGGGCTTATCTGCTTTTACCCGTTTTTATCCGCTCTAAGCAGCGCCTATCCGCTCTTAACCGTATTTTATAACCCACAACGAAAAAACCCCGATCACATCGTGACCGGGGTTTTCTCTTAATTAAATGCTTGGCGATGACCTACAATAAGTTGAAAGCTACGCTTTCACTCGCTCCGCGACGCCTTTGGCGCTTCAACCTGGCACCTGCGGTGCATCGGTTGTTGTCATGCCCTCTGGGTACACATGTTCCATGTTCGAGTAGGTATCCGAACAATGAAGCATAAAAAAAGGCCCATCCAATGGATGAGCCTTTTTTTAGGAATATATGCTTGGCGATGACCTACTCTCACATGGGGAAGCCCCACACTACCATCGGCGATGTTGCGTTTCACGTCTGAGTTCGGGATGGATTCAGGTGGTTCCACAACTCTATGGTCGCCAAGCAAAACTGTTACAACTTAGATCTGATTCTTCTTTTATTTGATCTAGATAGTTTATCGACTGTAGCTTAACTACGCGCTAATTCGTTACTCTCTATCGTCTTACGTATCTTACAAGTCACTTGCCAAACGCCTTGGGCGTTATATGGTCAAGCCTCACGGGCAATTAGTATTGGTTAGCTCAACGCCTCACAGCGCTTCCACACCCAACCTATCAACGTCGTAGTCTTCAACGGCCCTTTAGGGGAATCAAGTTCCCAGTGAGATCTCATCTTGAAGGAGGCTTCCCGCTTAGATGCTTTCAGCGGTTATCCCGTCCGAACGTAGCTACCCGGCAATGCAATTGGCATCACAACCGGTACACCAGAGGTTCGTTCACTCCGGTCCTCTCGTACTAGGAGCAACTCTTCTCAAATCTCAAACGCCCACGGCAGATAGGGACCGAACTGTCTCACGACGTTCTAAACCCAGCTCGCGTACCACTTTAAATGGCGAACAGCCATACCCTTGGGACCGGCTTCAGCCCCAGGATGTGATGAGCCGACATCGAGGTGCCAAACACCGCCGTCGATGTGAACTCTTGGGCGGTATCAGCCTGTTATCCCCGGAGTACCTTTTATCCGTTGAGCGATGGCCCTTCCATACAGAACCACCGGATCACTAGAACCTACTTTCGTACCTGCTCGACGTGTCTGTCTCGCAGTCAAGCACCCTTCTACTCTTGCGCTCATTGCATGATTTCCGACCATGCTGAGGGTACCTTCGTGCTCCTCCGTTACTCTTTGGGAGGAGACCGCCCCAGTCAAACTACCCACCACACAATGTCCCCGATCCCGCTTAGGGAACTGGGTTAGAACCTCAACATTACCAGGCTGGTATTTCAAAGGTGGCTCCACTCTATCTGGCGACAGAGTTTCAAAGCCTCCCAGCTATTCTACACAAGTAATGTCAAAGTCCACTGTGAAGCTGTAGTAAAGGTTCACGGGGTCTTTCCGTCTAGCCGCGGGTAAACTGCATCTTAACAGCTATTTCAATTTCACTGAGTCTCGGGTGGAGACAGTGTGGCCATCGTTACGCCATTCGTGCAGGTCGGAACTTACCCGACAAGGAATTTCGCTACCTTAGGACCGTTATAGTTACGGCCGCCGTTTACCGGGGCTTCGATCAAGAGCTTCGCGCAAGCGCTAACCCCATCAATTAACCTTCCGGCACCGGGCAGGCGTCACACCCTATACGTCCTCTTTCGAGTTTGCAGAGTGCTATGTTTTTAATAAACAGTCGCAGCCACCTGGTATCTTCGACCGGCCTCAGCTTAGGGAGCAAGTCCCATCACCAAAACCGGCGCACCTTCTCCCGAAGTTACGGTGCCATTTTGCCTAGTTCCTTCACCCGAGTTTTCTCATACGCCTTAGTATTCTCTACCTGACCACCTGTGTCGGTTTAGGGTACGGTTAGTCATAACCTGAAGCTTAGAGGATTTTCCTGGAAGCATGGCATCAACTACTTCAGTCCATAAAGGACCTCGTCATCGATTCTCGGTCTTAAAAGAGCCCGGATTTACCTAAGCTCTAAACCTACTATCTTAAACGCGGACAACCAACGCCGCGCTAGCCTAGCCTTCTCCGTCCCCCCATCGCAGTTATGAGCAGTACAGGAATATTAACCTGTTTCCCATCGGATACGCTCTTCAGCCTCTCCTTAGGGGCCGACTCACCCTACCTCGAATAGCGTTGGATAGGAACCCTTGGTCTTCCGGCGGGGAGGGTTTTCACCTCCCTTATCGTTACTCATGTCAGCATTCGCACTTCTGATACCTCCACGGTGCCTTACAGCTTCCGCTTCAACAGCTTACAGAACGCTCCTCTACCATGCACAAAGTGCATCCGTAGCTTCGGTGTTATGCTTAGCCCCGTTATATCTTCCGCGCGGGCCGACTCGACTAGTGAGCTATTACGCTTTCTTTAAAGGGTGGCTGCTTCTAAGCCAACCTCCTAGCTGTCTAAGCCTTCCCACATCGTTTCCCACTTAGCATAAACTTTGGGACCTTAGCTGACGGTCTGGGTTGTTTCCCTTTCCACGACGGACGTTAGCACCCGCCGTGTGTCTCCCGTGATTGAACTCATGGGTATTCGGAGTTTGCATCGGGTTGGTAAGTCGGGATGACCCCTAGCCGAAACAGTGCTCTACCCCCCATGGTTAGACACGAGGCACTACCTAAATAGTTTTCGAGGAGAACCAGCTATCTCCGAGTTTGATTAGCCTTTCACTCCTATCCACAAGTCATCCGCTGGCTTTTCAACGACAGTCGGTTCGGTCCTCCAATGCATGTTACTGCATCTTCAACCTGCCCATGGATAGATCACTCGGTTTCGGGTCTACTCCTAGCGACTGGACGCCCTATTAAGACTCGGTTTCCCTACGGCTCCGCAAATGCTTAACCTTGCCACTAAAAGTAAGTCGCTGACCCATTATACAAAAGGTACGCAGTCACCGTCCTAAAACGGCTCCCACTGCTTGTACGTACACGGTTTCAGGGTCTATTTCACTCCCCTCACAGGGGTTCTTTTCGCCTTTCCCTCACGGTACTGGTTCACTATCGGTCAGTCAGGAGTATTTAGCCTTGGAGGATGGTCCCCCCATATTCAGACAGCGTTTCACGTGTGCCGTCCTACTCGATTTCACTTTAAAAGACCTTTCACATACGGGGCTATCACCCACTATGGCCACACTTTCCAGAGTGTTCTGTTAAATCTAATAAAGCTTAAGGGCTAGTCCCCGTTCGCTCGCCGCTACTTAGGGAATCTCGGTTGATTTCTTTTCCTCTGGGTACTTAGATGTTTCAGTTCCCCAGGTTCGCCTCTAATAACCTATGTATTCAGTTAAAAGATACCTATAAATAGGTGGGTTTCCCCATTCGGAAATGTCCGGATCAAAGGTTGTTTACCACCTCCCCGAACCTTATCGCAGGTTACAACGTCCTTCATCGCCTCTGACTGCCAAGGCATCCACCGTGCACGCTTAGTCACTTGACCATATAACCCGAAGGCGTCTGGAATCACAGTAACTTGTATTGCTAGTAACGATAGATTTCGCCGAATTGGCGCATGCAGTAAAACTACATGTCTTAAATCTAAATCAAATGAATCAAATCCAAATTGTTAAAGAGCGTTTAAAGCAAAAAAGCTTTAAAAGATAATGTCTTAAACGACAATATGTTTTAAAACTCTTCCTTCTCATCCTCAAGGATGATGGTGGAGCTATGCGGGATCGAACCGCAGACCTCCTGCGTGCAAAGCAGGCGCTCTCCCAGCTGAGCTATAGCCCCAAGAAAAACAGTAAGGCTATTGATTGGTAGGCCTGAGTGGACTTGAACCACCGACCTCACCCTTATCAGGGGTGCGCTCTAACCAGCTGAGCTACAAGCCTACACCGTTGCTCTTAACTTCTCTGATCAGATAATTCGTGTGAACGCTTGCCGAGAATCGGCTTTCGTTTAAGGAGGTGATCCAGCCCCAGGTTCCCCTAGGGCTACCTTGTTACGACTTCACCCCAGTCATGAACCACACCGTGGTAACCGCCCTCCCGAAGGTTAAGCTAGCTACTTCTGGTGCAATCCACTCCCATGGTGTGACGGGCGGTGTGTACAAGGCCCGGGAACGTATTCACCGCGACATTCTGATTCGCGATTACTAGCGATTCCGACTTCATGGAGTCGAGTTGCAGACTCCAATCCGGACTACGACCGGTTTTCTGAGATTAGCTTACCCTCGCAGGTTCGCGGCCCTCTGTACCGGCCATTGTAGCACGTGTGTAGCCCAACTCGTAAGGGCCATGATGACTTGACGTCGTCCCCACCTTCCTCCGGTTTGTCACCGGCAGTCTCCTTAGAGTTCCCACCCGAAGTGCTGGCAAATAAGGACAAGGGTTGCGCTCGTTACGGGACTTAACCCAACATTTCACAACACGAGCTGACGACAGCCATGCAGCACCTGTCTCAGAGTTCCCGAAGGCACGAAACTATCTCTAGTAACTTCTCTGGATGTCAAGAGTTGGTAAGGTTCTTCGCGTTGCGTCGAATTAAACCACATGCTCCACCGCTTGTGCGGGCCCCCGTCAATTCATTTGAGTTTTAACCTTGCGGCCGTACTCCCCAGGCGGTCTACTTATCGCGTTAGCTGCGCCACTAAAAGATCAAGTCTCCCAACGGCTAGTAGACATCGTTTACGGCGTGGACTACCAGGGTATCTAATCCTGTTTGCTCCCCACGCTTTCGCACCTCAGTGTCAATATCGGTCCAGGTAGTCGCCTTCGCCACTGGTGTTCCTTCCTATATCTACGCATTTCACCGCTACACAGGAAATTCCACTACCCTCTACCGTATTCTAGATTGGCAGTATCAGGTGCAGTTCCAAGGTTGAGCCCTGGGCTTTCACATCTGACTGACCAATCCACCTACGCGCGCTTTACGCCCAGTAATTCCGATTAACGCTCGCACCCTCCGTATTACCGCGGCTGCTGGCACGGAGTTAGCCGGTGCTTCTTCTGCAGTTAACGTCACAGCTAGCAGGTATTAACTACTAACCTTTCCTCACTGCTGAAAGTGCTTTACAACCCTAGGGCCTTCTTCACACACGCGGCATGGCTGCATCAGGCTTGCGCCCATTGTGCAATATTCCCCACTGCTGCCTCCCGTAGGAGTCTGGACCGTGTCTCAGTTCCAGTGTGGCTGATCATCCTCTCAGACCAGCTAGAGATCGTCGCCTTGGTGAGCCATTACCTCACCAACTAGCTAATCTCACGCAGGCTCATCCAATAGTGCAAGGTCCGAAGATCCCCTGCTTTCCCCCGTAGGGCGTATGCGGTATTAGACCAAATTTCTCTGGCTTATCCCCCGCTACTGGGTAGATTCCTACGCGTTACTCACCCGTCCGCCACTCGTCATCAACTAGCAAGCTAGTCATGTTACCGTTCGACTTGCATGTGTTAGGCCTGCCGCCAGCGTTCAATCTGAGCCATGATCAAACTCTTCAGTTTAAATCATTTGTGTTACCAGGAATGTGGTAACGGGCTCTAGTACTAAACAACCGGATAACATTCTTAAGAACGTTAAACCTTTGTAAATCGCTTTAAATGAATTCACTTGGTTGCTTGTCTAGAAAAAGTTTGCTTCTTCTCAACAAGCGCCCACACGAATTATCTGATCAAATTGTTAAAGAGCGTTGCTTTCTTGACTCTCCGCTGAATCAGCGTTTCGTCTCAAGCGAGGCGCATATTCTACTTTGCGCTCATTCAAAGTCAACCGTTTATTTTGCAATTTCGTAAAAAGTTTTTACTCAGCAACCAGACTTTGAATCCTACTCCGCAAGCAATCTTAAAAACCAATGTTTTCAATCACTTACTGAGCACCTCACTCAGCTCTGCAGCCCCTTTAAAAGCGGCCTCCCTAAGCAAGGACGGCGAATTCTACAGACATCTAAAAATGCGTCAACAGCTAATCTATAAAAAACTGAAAAAAGTTGTAAAAAACTTACAAAACACCATCAATCGATCAAGGACTGATCAGCAACGTATAAATACCAGTCAATAGATACAAAAAAGACGCTATTGATTACTTCAGCGCCTTTATAGATTATATCTTAGTCTGGTGTACTGAAATGCTGGATATCCACCAGTTGTATTTCACCAACATCAATACTCTCGGTAAAAAAGTTAGATGCGACTCGAGCAAATCTTAAAGGATCGTCTGTAACGAGGAATTCTACTTCGCCTTTTCCTGACGATATATTGAGAGATCCCAATTCAGTTAATGTTCTCTCAACTGCTTTTGCAGTAGTTTCAGCAGAATCAACTAGGCTAACCTCTTCACCCATCACCGCAGCTATACTGGATTTTAAAGCTGGAAAATGTGTACAACCTAAAACAAGAGTATCAATCTTAGCTAAGCCTCTATGCTTAAGTGGTTGAAGACACTTATCAACAATCTGCTCAACCAACTCACCTTCATGCCAACCCTCTTCCGCTAAAGCTACAAATAAAGAACAAGCTTCTGCAGACACCGATGCTTCAGGATTTAGTTTAAGAATTGCATTCTGATAGGCTTGATTATTAACTGTACTCTCAGTTGCAATAACACCTATATTGTTATTACGTGTTACTTCACAACCCGCTTCAGCACCTGGACCTACTACACCCATAACAGCCAGCTGCGGAAAGATTACCTGTAAAGGCTCAACAGCAACTGCTGAAGCAGTATTACAAGCAATGACTAATAATTTTATTTTACGTTCTACCAGTGCCGTTGCAGCTTGTTCTGCGTACCGGGTTACTGATGCAGCACTTTTAGTTCCATAAGGAACCCGCGCGGTATCGCCTAGGTAAAGAAGGTTCTCTGAAGGCAAACGCTTCCTAAGCGCATTTAGTACAGTCAGTCCACCTACACCAGAATCAAATACCCCTATAGGGAGGCTACAACTGTCGCTCATTTTTTGTACTTTGCTTTTTTCTTTTTATTAGCTTTTTTCAACTGCCTTACGTGATCACGGAAACGCTCTTTTTTAGCTAATTGACGACTACTAAGCAGATTTTGCTTTCCTTCAAAGGGGTTTTCACTCGATTTAAATTCAAATCGAATTGGTGTGCCTTTTATACCGAGTACCTGAATAAATTTATTTTCTAAGTACCGTTTGTAAGAACCGGGTAGAGATTTTGTCTGATTACCGTGAATCACAATTACTGGCGGGTTAGAGCCACCCTGGTGCGCATAACGTAATTTAATACGGCGACCTTTAACCATTGGAGGCTGGTGATCAGCTACCACATCTTCTAGTAGTCGAGTCAATTTACTCGTTGACCACTTCGCCATTGCATATTCATATGCTTCATCGACCGAGTCGTACATATTTCCGACATTGCTGCCGTGCAATGCTGATATAAAATGCATTTCCGCAAAATCGGCAAATTCCAGCTTTCTTTCAATTTGTTCTTTTACTTTCGCCTTCTCTTCACCGGTCATGCCATCCCACTTGTTTAGTGCAATGACCATTGAGCGACCACTATCGATGACAAAGCTAAGCATATGCATATCTTGCTCTGTCACACCTTCTCGAGCATCGATCACAAATACAACGACATGTGCATCATTAACTGCTTGCAGCGTCTTAACGATAGAGAATTTTTCTGCCGCTTCTGTAATATTCTTACGACGACGAACACCAGCCGTATCAATTAAGGTGTAGTTTTTCTCATCTCTAATATATGGGATATAAACACTGTCTCTTGTTGTACCCGCTTTATCAAATACAACAACACGATCTTCACCCAACATACGGTTTACCAAAGTAGATTTACCTACATTTGGGCGACCAACTACAGCAATTTTAATACTCTTATCAACTTCATCCATGGTTTCTTGTGTTTCTTCCTCGACTTCAGGAAGCTCTTCAAGAACCATCTCAATCAATTGAGTTACACCACGGCCATGGGAAGCTGCAATCGGGAATGGCTGACCAAAGCCTAACTCATAGAAATCAGCGACAACCACATCAGGATTTAGACCATCAGTTTTGTTAACAACAAGGTAGAATGGTTTATTACTGCGACGAAGGTAATTCGCAATCATTTCATCAGCAGGATTAATACCAGCTCGACCATCTACGATAAATAGCACTACATCCGCTTCTTCCACTGCCTGAAGCGACTGTTTTGCCATTTCATAATCAATACCTTGTTCATCACCGGTTATACCACCGGTATCAACAACAATGTAATCCTGTTCTTCATTTGCCAATCGACCTTCACCGTATTTTCTATCACGGGTCAAACCTGGCAAATCAGCAACCAAGGCATCTCTAGAACGAGTAAGACGATTAAACAAAGTAGATTTGCCGACATTTGGTCGACCAACTAGCGCAATTACCGGTAGCATTTCACTCACCCCTGCTTTAAGTGCAGGTAAAAACAAAAACGGCGGCTATCTGCTCAGCAAATAGCCGCCTGAAAATTTATAATCTAATTACTGCAAACTTAGGGCAGCTAATCGACCACCATTAGTCAGCACGTAAAGAACATCATCTTTCACGACCATATCACCATAGACACCTGATGAGTCTAGTTTATGACGTGCAATAAAGCGTCCGTCAATCTGTGATAGAAAGTGGATGTAACCTTGACGATCAGCCACTGCTATTTCAGAACCTAAAGAAACAGGTGCAGTGATATTTCGATATTGAAGCTTGGTTTGACGCCATACACTAGCGCTACTTCCTCTATCGAATGCTTGTACAGAATCATCAGCTTCACTTACGTAGATATTACCAAAGCCTTCAGCCATTGAACGGTAGCTGGATACATCCTGCGCCCATACAACTTGAGCTCTAAATGGGTTAATAGCTACTAAACGTCCCTGATAACTCGTAACGTATAACATGCCATCAACAAGCAATGGGCGACCATCAATATCAACCATACGTTCTAATTCAGAACGGCCTTGCGGAAGCGCGACACGGTTTTCCCAAATAGGGATACCTTTTTGATTATCCAACGCAACCAGCTTGCCACTTGCTAAACCAGCAAAAGTTACATCGCTAGCTACGATTGGAGTGCTGGTACCACGAAGAGTCAATCGTGGTACTTGGCTATCATATACCCAGCGTTGGTCACCGGTACTCGCCTCAAAAGCCACAATTTTGCCATTGATCAGCTGAACTACAGCCAGCTCAGCATTAAACTGAGTTGCAGACGTAGCTTCCGAACTAACCTTTCCACGCCAAAGCTCACTACCATTGTCTGCAGCAAGAACAATCAACTCGCCCTCTTCAGTAGTAACAGCAACTTTACCGTATCCAGCACCAACACCACCAACAATTGGCAAATCTAACTCAACCATCCAGCGCTTTTTACCTGTCTCTAGGTCGAAAGCCATAACTGAGCCGTCCGCATCGGCTGCAAAAATAGCGTCATGATCGACAGCTGGTTTAAACTGATGGAACTTACCCTTCATTCCAGAGCCGGCAGAAGTCGACCAAAGCACCGATACTTTTTTCTCTGCTTCAAAAGACTCTAACGGGGTAGGTTGAACTTCTTCACCATCATCCCCCCAGAAACCGCAACCACTAACAACAGCAGCTAACAAACCTACAGCTGTTACACGAACAAGGCTCTTCATTTAGCTATCCTCAGATGCCAAGTCATTAAGTTTCATTTCTAGAATTGGTCGAGTACCTTCCTGACCTGCTGCTGCAACCGCAACTTTGTAGGCTGTACGAGCTTTATCTGCATCACCCTTTTGCAAATATAGATCACCTTTAAGCTCTTCAATTGCAACTTTATAACCACCTACTGGTACACTAGCAATAAGCGTCAGTGCTTTATCTACTTCACCTTGAGCAGCAAGAATGCGTGCTTTACGTAAGTTGGCCAAAATAAACATAGATTCCGTTGGCTGGTTTTGCAGTAACCACTCCAACTCTGCTAGCGCTTTAGGTAACTCGTTATTATCTGCAGCAACACGGGCCATTATTAACGCTGCATAATTAGCATATGCAGTGCCTTCATAATCATCTTTTAGCTCCCGGCTTAAGTGAGTCGCGGTCGCCATTTGCGCTTCATCTTGTTGAGGCCCAACCGCACCTACAACTGCTTCTAGAAGGTTTTGATACAGGATAGATGCATTTTCAGCTTTGGCAGCTTGTTGATCCTGCCAGCCTTTCCATCCCAATACAGCAGCCAATGCTACAGCAATACCTAAAATCAGAGATTTGCCGTTTTCATCCCACCAGCTTTTAAGTGCCTGGACCTGCTCTTCTTCGGTGCGTAACTCTGCCACCTTTAACTCCTGTATCTAATAAACTTTTACGATCGTAATTTTACTAATCAGACTTATCTTACACTGCTGATTTTATCGATAATTTGATCTTCATTAAGATCGAATGATGGCTCTTTATCATACCAAATTGTGCCAGAAAGCTGCTGATTATCGTTTGCTTTAAGCAACAGGACAATAGGCGCACCCGTTTGCTGTGCTTTTTGGCTGATATTTTTTAAACCGCCGCAGTGAATACGGACCCTTAGACCTGGGAATTGATCACGTAACTTATCTGCGAATAATACGATTCGCGATTGAATACCTTTCTCTTCAGCTGCCACATAAAGGTCAAAAGGCTGCTTCACACTCTCAGGAATCAGATCTAATGTTTCCAACATTAGAATCAGGCGTTCAACACCCATTGCAAAACCTACTGCAGGCGTTGGACGTCCACCAAGCTGTTTAACCAGGCCATCATATCGACCACCTGCACATACTGTTCCTTGAGCACCTAATTTCTCAGTCACCCACTCAAAAACTGTTTTGCAGTAATAATCGAGACCACGTACTAAACGGGGATTAATCTCATAGGCGATACCTGCCTCATCTAACATTGCAGTTAATTCAGCAAAGTGCGTTTTCGACTCTTCATCAAGATAATCAGTCAGCACTGGGGCTGCATCAAGTAACGCCTGTGTATTCTGATCTTTACTGTCTAGAATACGTAGAGGATTGGAATCAAGACGACGCAGACTGTCTTCATCTAACTGATCCTTTCTCTCCTCTAAGTATTCTACAAGTGCAGCTTTGTATTCCGCTCTAGCCTGATTACTACCTAGAGAATTTAACTGAAGCGTTACTGAATCGAGAAGACCTAGGCGTTTCCATAGACGCGCACTTAGCATGATAACTTCAGCGTCTATATCTGACGACGCCATACCAAAAGTCTCTACACCAATTTGATGGAACTGACGATAACGACCTTTCTGAGGACGCTCATAACGGAACATCGGACCTTGGTACCAAAAACGCTGCATCTGGTTGAATAGCAAACCATGCTCTTCCGCTGCACGAACACAACTCGCAGTTCCCTCTGGGCGTAAGGTCAAGCTCTCACCATTACGATCATCAAAGGTGTACATCTCTTTCTCAACGATATCAGTAACTTCACCGATAGAGCGCTTAAAAAGATTGGTCTGTTCAACAACCGGCATACGAATCTCACTATATCCGTATGCTGATAAAACGTCTTTAACTGTCTTTTCTAGATACTGCCATACTGGCGTCTGTTCAGGCAGGATGTCATTCATCCCGCGAATGGCTTTAATCTTGGCCAAAACGAAAACCTTAATTCAAATTATTCTGCTACCGGAAGGGTCAAGCGGACAATATTTTTACGCGTATAAGGGGCGAGATTCAGGGCTTTACCGTTATAACTAACACTGGAAACCGCATCAGCAGCCCCGATTTCAATATTCAACGGTGGCTTACCTGTCACATTGAGACTTTGCCCTTCATAACGCATGTTATTAAACAGAGTCTTACCATTGGCATCTTTAATCTTCACCCAACAATCTGCGATAAAAGAGGCGCTAAAATTAACTTCACGCAGATCAGCAGTATCTAGAGGCGAATTAACCTCTGATTCAGATACAGTGCGAGCTTCTTCTGTTTGAGCTTCATTTTGCTCAATAGCTGTTTGCAATTTTTTTATCTCAGCATCAGTAAGATATTCAGGTTCAGCTTCGGACTGACTCCCAACAAGCACTTGCTCTTCTAGTGATTCAGATACAGGCTGATCATCTAAGGGCGGTAAAACTAGTTGTGCTACCCCACCGTCTATAGCTACCACAGCATCTTCTGTCTTTGTAGCTAATGGCTCTACTTGTGCAGCCTCTTCTTCAGTAAGAGTTAAACTTAAAGATCCACCATGCTGAGTCTGCCACCACCAAACGACTAATCCAACTAATGCAGCTACGATTATCCAAGTTGAGAATCTCATCACCGGGTGATTCATTTCAACCTGCTGTCGAACACGGCTGACTGGGCGAATTTGACCTTTACCACCCTCACCATGAATAGTTTCAAATTCTGTAACGAGTTGATCATCATCTAGGTGGAGAAGTTTCGCATAAGCGCGGATATAGCCTTTAGCAAAGACAAGGCTAGGCAAACCTTCTAAGCTACAAGCTTCCAGCTGACTAATATACTGTGCAGGCAAATTAAGATCTGTCGCTACTTGTTCAATACTTAAAGATAGATTTTCACGTGCTGTAGTTAAACGCGCACCCCACTCTTCTGCCAATACTTCAGGCAAACATTCTTGCTGTTCTGTGCTCAACGAGTGGACTCCTTATATTCCTGATACTCTTTTGATTCAGGAAATAAATTTTTCAATATCAAAGCGTATGTAGCTGCTCTGGATGCGTTCCGCTCTTGTCTTGCTAAACGAATACCAACCCAGAGGCTTTTAGCGTAATGCTCAACTCTGCGGCTTTCAACAAGCGCTAAGAACTTTTGAAACTGTTTATCTGCTTCTGAATAGTTACCTTCAGCAAGCAATATTTCAGATAATTCAACCATAGATATCGGTCTATTTGCAGTTACCTGAAGCGCACGCTGAAAAGCATGCTTAGCAGCACTTTCTCTATTCAGGTGGCGATAGCAGCGACCTAAATTCTCAAATGCTTGAGAGCGACGATTATAAAAAGGATCTTCTGTCGCCCGTGCTAGTGATTGACACGCTTCATCATAACGCCCTTTTGCGAACAAAAATGCACCAAAATTATTGTGCATCATTGCAGAGGAAGGCTCAAGTGCGGTTGCTCTACGGAAATACTTTTCAGCTAAAGCGTCATCGCCTTCGATTTGGAAAGCTAAAGCTATGCCATTATGAGCCTCAGCATAGTTTGACTGGATTTCAATCGCCCTTTTAAACGAGGTTTTAGCATTTGCGGTATCTCCTGATTGGAGATACTGAAATCCTAAACGAGAATAAGCCTCATGGGCCTGATTTTTTTCGCTATTTTGGGAGGAGCCTTTAGTTGCACACCCTGCAACGACTAGCACCATGAATAAAGCGAGTACCAGTTTGATTCCTCTCACGCGCTATCCCTCTTATTGCGTATTTTGCGACACCTGCTGTTCTTCTTGGACAACAGGAATGTATTTTTGACTGCGTCTGGTTTTATCTGCTACTTGCCCCACTAACTGACCGCAGGCTGCATCGATCTCATCACCACGCGTACGTCGTACTGTAGTTACAATTCCACCATGAACGATTACTTCTTTAAATGCCAGTATTCTTTCTTCCGATGGACGCTCATAACCAGAATTCGGGAACGGATTAAATGGAATCAAGTTCAGCTTAGAAGGCATCTTACGCAGAATTTTTAATAACTGCTTTGCGTGCTCTGGCTTATCATTCACACCGTTTATCAAAGTATATTCAACAGTGATAACACGCTTATCATTTAAATTTTCAAGATATCGGTTACACGCAGCCACCAATTCTTTGATTGGATAACGGCGGTTAATCGGAACCAAAATATCTCGTAGATCATCATTTGGCGCATGCAGGGAAACAGCCAAAGACACATCTGTTACATCTTTTAACTTATCAATAGCCGGCACAACACCTGCTGTGGATAAAGTTACTCGACGCTTAGAAAGACAATAAGCATTGTCTTCCATCATTAATGTCATCGCATCGACAACATTTTCAAAATTCATCAAGGGCTCGCCCATACCCATCATTACAACGTTGGACACCACGCGCTGTGAGGTCGTGTTGTAATCGCCATAAGAGCGAATCGCAATCCTAAGCTGACCAATAATCTCAGCCGCTGTTAGGTTGCTGTTAAAACCTTGCTTACCGGTGGAGCAGAAACTGCAATCAAGAGAACAGCCTACTTGCGAGGAAACACAAAGAGTTTTGCGCTCACCATCAGGTATCAGTACGGCCTCAACACTTGAACCACCATCCGTGCGGATAACCCACTTACGGGTTCCATCTTTAGAAGTCTTTTCCATGATGACTTCAGGCTCACGGATTTCAGCAACCTCCGCCAATTTTTGGCGCAAAGATTTGCTGATATTTGTCATCTCTTCAAAATCAGAAGCACCTAGCTGATGAATCCATTTCAGCACTTGGGTTGCACGGAATTTTTTCTCTCCGATTTCCTCAAAGAAAGCTTCCATCTTTGTAGGGGACAAACCGAGTAAATTAACTTTTTTAGTGGATTCAGTCATGGATGACAGGTACTCATATTTTGTAACAAAGGCAGGCTGCCCATAAAAAGTCTAGATTACAGACAGCCCAAACGGCAATTACTTACCGAAGAAGTATGCGATTTCGCGCTCAGCAGAAGCTGGAGAGTCAGAACCGTGTACAGCGTTAGCGTCGATAGACTGTGCAAAATCACGACGGATAGTGCCTTCAGCTGCTTCTTGTGGGTTAGTAGCACCCATAAGTTCACGGTTTAGAGCGATTGCATTTTCGCCTTCTAGAACCTGAACAACTACAGGACCAGAAGTCATGAATTCAACTAGATCACCGAAGAATGGACGCTCTTTGTGCTCAGCGTAGAAACCTTCAGCTTCTTCTTTAGAAAGCTGTTTTAGTTGCATTTCAACGATTTTAAGACCGTTAGACTCGAAACGAGAAACGATTTTACCGATTACATTTTTAGCAACTGCATCAGGCTTGATGATAGAGAACGTACGTTCTAGAGCCATTGTTTTAACTCCCAAAATTAAAATAAAAAGAAATATCTAAAAACCAGCACAGCAATACCTCAGCATAATTAAACAATAAATCATGCATAAACTTAGATAGCTGAAAAATGGCTTTTAGCTAGCCCCTCGAAATCAGCGCGCAATTATACGCCACTCTTATGACAGAAGACAGTAGCTAATATTAGCGCCCATAACCAAACAAACCCGGCAAGCCGGGTTTGTTTTAAAGCACGAAATGAAATTAATCCATTTCCTCTATCCAAGCCATCTGAATTCCTTCCAGAATTTTCTCACCACAACGATCTGGATCATCATCAAATTCTTCTAGATCCATAACTTTCTGGTACAGATCCGGGAAGCTAATTACCATTGGGTCCTGATCTGGATACTTTTCAGATAACTCAATAGCGATATCTAGAACATCTGTCCATCTAAGACTCACAACCAGCTCCTCAGTGTCGCTCTGACACTTGGTTAATTGTGTATTTTGGAATTTCAACAACCAAATCTTCTTCAGCAACTACAGCCTGACAGCTTAAACGTGACTCAGGCTCTAAACCCCAAGCCTTATCAAGCATATCATCTTCAAGCTCATCGGATTCTTCCATAGAATCAAAGCCTTCACGCACAACAACGTGACAGGTAGTACACGCGCATGATTTCTCACACGCATGCTCAATATGGATGCCATTCGCAAGCGCCGCATCGCAAACCGTTACGCCTGGCTCAGCTTCGATCACTTTACCCTCTGGACATAACTCATCGTGTGGCAGAAAAATAATCTGCGGCATTACTCACTCTCCCCAAGTTCATCAACACTATGCCCCTGCAGCGCCTGTTGAATATTATAATCCATACGGCGTGCGGCATATTCATCAGATGCTTTTGATAAAGCAGAGATCCCCTGCTCAATCGCACTTACATCACTACCCTGGCGAATTTCTACCAGAGTTTCTATTTCATTTTGTAACTGAGATCGCTCATCTTCACTCAGTAACTTGCCACCATCCACAGCTAGCGCATCCTTCAAAGATACGATCAATCGATCCGCTTCCACCTGCTGCTCTCTCAATGCACGCGCATCTTTGTCTTCCGCCGCATTGAGATAAGATGATTTAAGCATCTCGGCAATTTCACTGTCACCTAGACCATAAGAAGGTTTTACCTGAATACTACTTTCCACACCCGAGGTTAACTCCTTCGCTTCAACACCGAGCAAACCATCAGCATCAACCTGGAATGTCACGCGAATCTTAGCAGCACCTGCCGCCATCGGAGGGATTCCTCGCAAGACAAAACGCGCAAGCGAGCGACAATCTTGAACTAATTCACGCTCACCTTGGACAACATGAATCGCCATAGCCGTTTGACCATCTTGGTAAGTAGTGAATTCTTGCGCACGCGCGACTGGGATTGAAGTATTCCTGTGAATAACTTTTTCAGTTAGCCCACCCATCGTTTCAAGACCCAACGATAGCGGAATCACATCCAGCAGCAACATATCACTATCTGGCTTATTACCAGCTAGCACATCAGCTTGAATTGAAGCACCGATAGCCACAACACGATCCGGATCGATATTGATATGAGGCTCACGTCCAAAGAATTTCTGAACCTGTTCACGCACTAGCGGTACACGAGTCGAACCACCCACCATGACAACTTCAAGCACTTCATCCGCTGAAACACCAGCATCTTTCAAAGCACGGCGACAAGCACGAGTTGTACGTTTTACTAATGACTCGATCAGAGAATCAAAATCTTCGCGCGTAACAACCAGCTCATGGCACTCAGACCCTAACTCCAACACAACGCTAACTTGAGGCTTATCTGTTAGAAGCTCTTTGGTTTCTTTAGCTTTCTCTGTCAGATAACGAGACGCATGACTATCTATCTGCTCAAGCTGAAGCTGCTCGGCAAACCATTGCGCCAATGCCAAATCAAGATCATCACCACCTAAAGCACTATCACCGCCAGTAGACAATACTTCGAAAACACCTTTATTCAGGCGCAAAATTGAGATATCAAAAGTGCCACCGCCTAGGTCATAGACAGCAATAACACCCTCTTTACCGTCATCTAAACCATAAGCAACTGCAGCTGCAGTCGGCTCATTAAGTAAACGAAGGACTTTGATATTGGCAATTTTAGCTGCATCTTTGGTAGCTTGGCGCTGAGCATCATCAAAGTACGCTGGCACAGTAATAACCGCACCAACCAACTCGCCACCAAGCGCTTCTTCAGCACGTTCAACCAAACTACTTAGGATATCTGCTGAAACCTGAACCGGACTCTTATTACCTGCAGCCGTGCGAATGTATGGCATACCGCCATCTTCAGCCTCAAAGTGATAAGGAGCCTCATCACCTAGCGCTTTAACATCAGCAACTCCACGCCCCATAAGACGCTTTGCTGAAATAATCGTATTGTATGGATCTTCGGATGCATGCGATCGAGCCTCTCGACCTACCTGAGAGTTACCACAAGGCAGATAACGCACAACGGAAGGCAATAAGTGTTCGCCATCAAGATCAGGCAAAGTTACCGCTTCACCACTCTTAACCGATGCCACTAGGGAGTTGGTCGTACCTAAATCAATACCTACTGCCAACTTATGCTGATGTGGAGCTTCACTCTGCCCCGGTTCTGCTATCTGTAATAGCGCCATATATTTACGTCAGCCATCCAACCGATCTTCAAGACGCTCAATCTCGACTATCAGTTTTTCTAAAAATTGCATTTTGCGCACAATGACAGCAGCAGTATCTAACTGTTCTGACTGATAACACTGTGCAAACTGTTCCCGTAACTGTTCCAACGATCCAGTCACATCGTCCTGCAGAGACTCAAGCTCATCAAATGGATCGTCCTGATCTGGAATCTCTTCCAGCTGCTCTCGAAGCTCCATCTGCTGCATCAAAAACATGGGATCAATAGCAGTAGAGGACTCACTAATTGTATCAATGCCCTGTAATGACAGCAGATATTGAGCACGTAGCAAAGGTGAGCGCAATGTAGCAACTACTTCATTTAGATGCGCCATATACTGAACAGCCAAGCGTTGTTCGCGCTCAGATTTGTGCGCATAGCGATCTGGGTGAAGTGTTTTTTGCAGTTCACGGGATAGATCAGACAAGACTGCCTGATCTACATGAAATGATATCGGCAGGCCGATAAAATCAAAATAATTCTTATTGATATCCATCGTTCTGCCAAGAAGAATTAGACGTTAAAGCTTTCGCCGCAACCACATTCGCTAGAGACATTAGGGTTATTAAACTTAAACCCTTCATTAAGCCCCTCTTTAACAAAATCCAGCTCAGTACCATCAAGATACAATAGACTCTTTGGGTCTATCACAATCTTAACGTCTTGCGGGCCCTTGAAAATTTCATCTTCAGAATTTACTTCATCAACAAATTCAAGAACATAAGCCATACCGGAACAACCTGAAGTACGCACACCCAAGCGAATACCTTCGCCGTGACCACGTTTCTCTAGGTAGCGCGCAACATGATCTGCTGCAGCATCAGTCATGGTAATTGCCATAAACGTCTAGCTCTCCCAACAAATAAGTCGAGTCTTATTTGTCTTGTTTTTCTTTGTAGTCTGCAACAGCAGCTTTGATTGCATCTTCAGCCAATACTGAACAGTGAATTTTCACTGGTGGTAGCGCTAGTTCTTCAGCGATAGCAGTATTTTTAAGCTCAGCCGCCTCTTCAAGAGACATGCCTTTGACCCACTCAGTTACTAGCGAGCTTGATGCAATTGCAGAACCGCAACCGTAAGTTTTGAATTTAGCATCTTCAATAATGCCCTCATCACTTACTTTAATCTGTAGACGCATAACGTCACCACAAGCAGGCGCTCCAACCATGCCTGTACCAACGTTACCATCGTTATCATTCATTTTGCCGACATTACGAGGGTTCTCGTAATGATCAATTACTTTCTCACTATAAGCCATGACGACCTCCAAATAGTCTTAGTGCCAGATCAGTGATGTACCCACTCAACCTTGCTCAGATCGACACCGTCTTTAAACATATCCCACAGAGGTGAGAGCTCACGCAATTTGCTAACTGCATCTTGAATTTGAGCAGCCGCATAATCCACTTCTTCTTCAGTAGTAAAACGACCAAAGGAGAAACGAATTGAACTGTGTGCTAGCTCATCATTCAAACCTAATGCACGTAGTACATAAGAAGGCTCTAAGCTAGCAGATGTACAAGCCGAACCAGATGATACCGCCAGATCTTTCAGCGACATCAATAAAGATTCACCTTCTACAAAAGCAAAACTGATATTCAGGTTACCTGGAACACGCTGCTCTTTAGAACCATTTAGGTAAACCTCTTCCATTTCACCCATACCTGCCAAGAAGCGATCACGCAAAGCGATAATATGCGCTGTGTCTTTCGCCAGTTCTTCTTTACAAATACGAGCGGCCTCACCCATACCGACAATCTGGTGAGTTGGTAGAGTACCCGAACGCATACCACGCTCATGGCCTCCACCATGAATTTGAGCTTCTAGGCGCACACGAGGCTTACGGCGAACAAATAGAGCTCCAACACCCTTAGGACCGTACATCTTGTGTGCAGAGATAGATAACAGATCAACCTTAGCTTTACCTAAATCAATCTCAATCTTGCCCGCACTCTGAGCAGCATCAACGTGGAATATAATGCCTTTAGAACGAGTAAGCTCACCAATCGCTTCGATATCAGTGATCGTGCCTACTTCGTTGTTAACATGCATTAGCGAGATAACGATAGTATCTTCACGAATCGCTTCAGCTACTGCTTGCGGCTCAATTAAACCATCAGAGTTTGGCGTTAGGTAAGTAATTTCGAAACCTTCGCGCTCTAATTGACGGCAAGTATCCAAAACGGCCTTATGCTCAATTTTGGACGTAATGATGTGTTTGCCTTTCTTCTGATAGAAATGTGCAGCACCTTTAATTGCCAAATTGTTTGACTCGGTCGCACCTGAAGTCCAAACAATCTCACGCGGATCAGCATTGATAAGATCAGCGACCTGACGGCGAGCAGATTCAACTGCTTCTTCCGCTTTCCAGCCGAAGAGATGTGAGCGTGAAGCTGGATTACCAAAGTTGCCATCCATTGTAAGGCATTCAGTCATCTTTTCAGCAACCCTAGGATCAACTGGGGTAGTTGCAGAATAATCCAGATAAATCGGTGTTTTCATTCATTCTCTCCAAGCGAGTTTAAACGATCGCTTTTTCACTGCAGTTCAAGTTCTCCGCGCCAATCAAAACCTGGTCCATCTGGATTCGGTCCTGACGCTCAGATGCAACCTGAACATCTTTTCTTACAACTAGGTCAGCCAACGTAATTCCACTTAAGAAAGCGTGAATTTGGTCGCTCAAGTCGCACCAAAGGTGATGAGTAAGGCACGTTTCTCCGCCCTGACAGTCACCCTGGCGATTACATCCAGTTGCATCTACTGATTCATTCACAGCATCAATCACTTGTGCAACGTTGATGCCTGCTTGCTCACGATTTAGTTGATAACCACCACCTGGCCCACGAACACTACGAACTAGTTCGTTGCGACGCAGCTTAGCAAAAAGCTGTTCTAGGTATGACAATGAAATGCCCTGTCTTTCAGAGATATCAGCCAAACTAATCGGCCCTTTACCTTCATGAAGAGCCAGATCCAGCATTGCTGTAACGGCATATCGCCCTTTAGTTGTTAATCGCATAATTCCCGCCTTCACGCGCAATAGCATTTGCGCGGCATTATGCAATACCCGACTAAAAAGGTCAACTAAATACCCTACTATTATTGTAGGTCTTTATATTCTTTATCGCGCGAATTCTAACACGAAATATTCACAACCGAACGCTTAAGGGTCAATCTTTAGCATTAGAATTCTTTTGGGTAGCCGTCAAAATCCCTCTCAATACGTTAACTTCTACTTTATCCGGCATAGCCCGTAGATATAGCCTGCGAAGCCTTGGCATTAATTGACGCGGATTTTCTGGATCTAGAAAATCAATATCGACCAAAGTCTCCTCCAAATGCTTGAACAAACGCTCAAGATCACTACTATCAGCAAGCTCAATATCCCAATCTGTTCCCCATTGAGGCTTATGCTGCTCATTCTCCTGAGCGTAAATTGAAGCCATACGTAACTCATAAGTAACAACCTGAACAGCTGCAGCAAGATTCAATGAACTAAAATCAGGGTTTGAAGGTATATGCACATGGTATTGACAAAGATGAAGCTCCTCATTTGTTAGTCCACGATCTTCTCGACCAAAAACAATCGCAATCTTTTTATCCGTTGCAATTGGCTGAACAATTGCGGCCAACTCTCGCGGATCAACCACCGGCCAAGGAATATGACGCCCCCTAGCACTTGTCCCAACAACAACTTGGCAATCTGCAATCGCCTCTTCAAGCGTGTCATGAATAACAGCAGCCTCTAGTAGATCAGTAGCTCCTGCCGCTCTTGCATCCGCATTCACATGAGGAAACTTTTTAGGCGCTACGAGATGCAACTCCCCCAAAGCCATATTTTTCATAGCCCTCGCCACACCACCAATGTTGCCTGGATGAGTTGTATTAACGAGAACAATGCGAATATTTGCAGACATAGATCTTGCCACCACCACAATAAATGAAGGCGCGTATTCTAACAGAGCTACAAACAATTGAGCCACTTATTCACAGCATCCCCTATCCTCAGGTATAATACTTTTTTTAATTTTCCCGAATATTCTTCAGGTTCCTAACAAATGCAACCCATGGTTAATATTGCACTGCGCGCAGCACGCGTTGCAGGCGAGCAGATCGTCCGCGCTGTAGAGCGCCTGGATTTGGTTAAATCCGAACAATCTGATGTAGCTAAGCTTCTTAGCGACACATGCCAAAAAGCAGAGCTAAGTATTGTTCACACAATCCAAAAAGCTTATCCAAATCACAAAATCGTGGGCGAATACACAGGCGATCACGCACCTTTAAGCGAAGGACCTGAATTCTGCTGGACGATCAACCCAATCGACAGCATCTCCAACTTCTCCAATGGCTTGCCGGTTTTCGCAATTAGCATGGCAGGCCAACAAAACGGCCGTACAGAGCACGCTCTAATCCTGAATCCAATTACTGGCGAAGAGTTCACTGCAAGCCGCGGTGATGGCGCACAGTTAAACGGCAAACGCCTACGCGTTAGCAATCACAAAACGGTTGAAGGATCCTTGATTGGCACAGGCTTCTTCAATCGCCCAAGCGATAAAGCACACCTAGAAGCTTACCTAAACATTTTCCGCGATATGACACTGACTGGCGGCACTATCTATAACGGTGGCTCTCCAGCATTAAACCTTGCATACACAGCAGCTGGTCGCATTGATGGCTTCTACCAAATCGGCCTTAACCCTTGGGAAATGGAAGCTGGCCTATTATTAGTACAAGAAGCAGGCGGCCTTGTAGGTGACTTTATGGGTGGAAACGATTTCCGCCAGAGCGGCAGCTTAATTGCTGGCAACCCTAAGATGTTTAAAGCCATCTTAAAGGGCCTACAATCTTCTTTAACTGAAGAGTTAAAATAAGCGAAAAAGATATACTAAAAAGCCATCCATGGGATGGCCTTTTACGCACAAAAAAAACCGGCATCAGCCGGTTTTTTTATTAGCACAATCCTTACGCTTCGTAAGGGTTACGCAATACGATAGTCTCGATACGATCTGGACCAGTAGAGATAATATCCACAGGCGCTTCAACTAACTCTTCTAAACGCTTGATGTACGCTACCGCTTCAGCAGGCAGCTCATCCATAGACTTAGCACCAACAGTAGAGCCAGCCCAACCAGACATAGTCTCGTATACTGGCGTTACTGCTTCGTAGTCTTCGCTACCGCTTAAAGAATCAACCACATTACCTGCAGAGTCTTTATAACCTACACAGATACGAATCTCTTCCATACCATCAAGTACGTCTAGCTTAGTTAGGCACAAGCCTGAGATAGAGTTGATCTGGATAGCATGCTTAACTGCAACAGCGTCAAACCAACCACAACGACGCGCACGACCTGTAGTAGAACCGAACTCATGACCACGCTCAGCCAAACCTTCGCCCACTTCACAATGAAGTTCTGTTGGAAAAGGACCACCACCTACACGCGTTGTATACGCTTTAGTGATACCCAGAATGTAATCTAGGTACAGAGGACCAAAACCACTACCTGTAGATGTACCACCGGCAGTTGTGTTTGAAGAAGTTACGTAAGGATAAGTACCGTGGTCGATATCTAGCAATGAACCCTGAGCGCCTTCAAACATGATGTTCTTGCCCTGCTTACGCAGGTCATGAAGCATTGAAGTCACATCAGCAACCATTGGCGCAAGTTCTTCACCCATAGCCAATGCTTCGTCTAGAACTGTTTGGTAATCAACAGCATCAACCTTGTAATACTCAACCAACTGGAAGTTATAGTATTCGATAACTTCTTTCAGTTTTTCTGCAAAGCGCTCTTTATCTAGAAGATCAGCCAAACGAAGACCGCGGCGAGCCACTTTATCTTCATAAGCAGGACCGATACCACGGCCTGTAGTACCAATTTTAGCTTTACCACGCGCAACTTCACGCGCTTGGTCCATAGCAATATGGTATGGCAAGATAAGTGGGCAAGAAGGGCTCAAACGCAAACGTTCGCGTACTGGCACATCCGCCTCTTCCAAACCTTTAATCTCTTTCAGCAATGCTTCTGGAGAAAGCACTACACCGTTACCAATCATGCACACGACATTGTCGCGCAAAATACCTGAAGGAATCAGGTGCAAAACTGTTTTTTCGCCATCAATAACCAGCGTGTGACCCGCATTATGACCGCCCTGAAAGCGCGCCACTGCAGAAGCCTGATCCGTAAGCAGATCTACGATCTTGCCTTTACCTTCATCACCCCACTGGGTACCCAGAACAACTACGTTTTTGCCCATTGTTGCCTACTTGAGATTACTTAAGAATAAAAATTTTTACTGATCACAGGCCGCTAACGACCCATTCTCCATCACGTTGTACTAGCTCAGCAGTACACTCTTTTGCCGGTTCAGCGCCCGGTAACGCATAGATAACTTTTACACCTTCAGAACGCAGCTGACTTACTTTAGCCAATAGTTCTGCGCTCTCTTCCGCTGGCGCTAAAACGATCTGCTTTTCATCAAGAACAACAGAAGAAAGCTCAACCAACGTTTTAAGATCAGCACTAAAGCCCGTAGCTGGACGCGCACGACCGAAATCTCGACCGATCTCATCGTAGCGACCACCTTTTGCGATAGCCTGACCAAATTCAGGCGTATAAGCAGCAAATACCACACCTGTATGGTAGTTGTATCCACGCAATTCACTCAGATCAAAATACTGGTCTAACTGCGGGAAACGCAAAGCAATACGCTCTGCTAACTGCTGCAAATATTCGATAGCTTCAAGCACTTGCGCTGGCGCAGTCGCGAACAGCTCACGCGCTCGAGCTAAAACATCGCTACCACCGTTCAGTGATGGCAACGCTGCCAAGAAAGATTTACTTGTATCGTCTAGATCTAGCTGCTCTACAAACAATTGAAGTTCTGGTAGTGCCTTACGCTGAAGAATATCTAGATACTGCTCTTTGTCGTCAGCAGATAATTCGATCATCTCCATCAAACCAGAAAACACACCAACATGGCCTAGATCGATACTAAGATCACGATCAACTCCCGCTGAATGCATAGTTTCAACCATCAGAGAGATCACTTCTACATCACTCTCAATACCTGAGTGACCATAGAGTTCAGCACCCAACTGCAGCGGGTTACGAGAAGCTAGCGGCTGAGTTGGCAACGCATGCACAACTGAACCACAATAACATAGACGTGTAGCACCAGATTCACGCAGACGATGCGCATCAATACGTGCAACCTGAGGTGTAATATCAGCTCGGAAGCCTAGGGTATGACCACTAATTTGATCAGTTACTTTTACAGTATTCAGATCAAGATCATGACCTACACCTGTAAGCAAAGATTCTAAATGCTCCATTACAGGAGGCATAACCTGCTCATAGCCCCAATGCTCATACAGATCCAATAAACGTCTGCGCAAAACTTCAACGCGACGAGCCTGCGGTGGAAGTAATTCTTGTACACCTTCCGGTAGCAGCCAACGATCTGCCAATGCCATGTGGTACTCCGTATCTTATAAAACAACACGCCGATCTATAACGACTCGGCTTTAATTCACTATATAAAGTGCAACCAGACCCAACAGCATACTTACCAAGCCTATAAGGCGTAGTGACCGATCACTGATCAACGAAAGCTGCTGAACCAAATTACGCCAGCGCTGCGGATAAAGAAAAGGAATAACCCCTTCCAAAATCAGCATCAAGCAAAAACCAACAGCGAGTGAATGCAGTAGTTCGGATGACATGCTTACTTCAGCCTATACAATCCAATTGCCACAAAAAAACCGGGCTTTAACCCGGTTTTGCTATTCTACCACGGAATCAGAGGAATGCCTTCCCCTGATCCGTTTTTTTGTACATTTTTACGCCAGCCGATATTACTCGGCTTTTGATGCTCCTAAATACTTAAAGAAGTCACTATCTGGTTTTAGCACCAAAACATCACCACTCTGACCGAAAGATTCACGGTAAGCCCGCAAACTACGGTAGAAAGAGTAAAATTCTGGGTTTGCAGAGTATGCTTCAGCATAGTTTTTAGCTGCTACGGCATCACCTTCACCACGAATCTCTTCGGATTCTCGATAAGCCTCTGCCACAATAACCGTCTTCTGACGATCAGCATCAGCTCGGATACCTTCTGCTAGCTCTTTACCACGAGAACGAAGCTCACGTGCTTCACGCTCACGCTCTGTACGCATACGATCATATACAGACTCAGATACTTCTTGAGGAAGATCGATTCGTTTTACACGAACATCAACAACCTCAACACCCAGCTTATCTATAGCTACTGGGCTGATCTCGCTGATTAGCTTACGCATCAATTCTTCACGCTCACCTGATACCACTTCAGTCACCGTACGTGCGCCAAACTGGTTACGCAATGCCGCATCAACACGCTGCGAAAGAAGGTTTGCCGCGTTAAACTCATCACCCGAAGTTGCTGTGTAGTACTTTTGCACATCTTTAACACGCCATTTCACAAAAGAGTCTACGATAAGACGTTTCTTCTCAAGTGTAAGGTAAGCCTGGGGGCGCGCATCCAACGTCAAAATACGTGAATCGAACTTACGCACTTTGTTTACAATTGGAATTTTAAAGTGAAGACCTGGACCTACATCGGCATCAGACACCTCACCAAACTTAAGTAACACTGCACGTTCAGTTTCTTTTACGATGTAAAGAGAGCTCTGACCAACCAGCACCAACACAGCAAAAATAATTATGAAAAATAGTGATTTAGACTGCATTATCGACCCTCCCGACGACTACCTTGACGCTGACGTAGCTGATCAACCACTTGATCAGTCACTTCACGCAGGCTCTGACTATCTAGTCGCACTGAGCGATTATTATCACCTGTCACTGGGCGATTTTGCATAATCTTATCCAGCGGCAAGTACATCATGTTATTACCACCTTCAACATCAACTAGCACTTTAGGGTTCTGAGAAAGAACTTCCTGCATAGTGTCTAGGTATAGACGCTCACGCGTTACTTCAGGCGCTTTTACATACTCTGTTAACAAAGCAGTAAAACGTTTCGCATCACCCTCTGAGCGAGCCACAACTTGCTCTTGGTATGCGCTCGCTTCCTCAAGCATACGCTGAGCTTGACCACGCGCTTCAGGAATAATGCCATTTGCATAAGATTCTGCTTCGTTTTTAACTCGAACCTCATCCTCTCGCGCCTTGATCACATCATCGAATGCATCTTGCACTTGGTTAGGTGCTTTCGCTTCTTTGATGTTCACCTTCGAAATCTGAAGTCCCGTACCATACTGACTCATATAGCTCTGAAGACGATCTTGCACTTGAACCGACAAGGTTTCACGACCTTGCGTCAGAATAGAGTGCATATCAGTCGAACCAACCACATGACGCAAAGCAGACTCAGCTGCATGTGATAGACTTGATTCAGGGTCACGCACAGTCAGCACAAAACCTTTGGCATCAGAGAGCAAATACTGAACGGTCATTTCAATATCGACGATATTCTCATCTTTGGTCAGCATTAGAGCACGATGATCACGAGTACGTAGACGAGTTGTATTAACAATCTCGACCACATCGATCATAGGTGGATTCCACTGCAGACCTGGACCTACGGTCTCGCTGAACTTACCAAGCCTTAATACAACACCACGCTCTTGTTGGTCGACCGTATAAAAGCCCATACCAGCCCAAGCCAACGCAGCAATAAGAATCACCACCCAGAAGAAACCAGCACCGGAAGCCGAAGACGAACCGCCACCATCACCGCCGTGACCACTGGACTTTTGACCGCCACCAAAAATGCCGTTCAATTTATCCTGCAGTTTACGCAGCGCTTCATCTAGATCAGGAGGCCCCTGATCGCCACCACCTTTACCCCCGCGGTTATTGTTATTACCGCCACCCCAAGGGTCCTTATTATCACCGTTACCACCAGGCTCATTCCAAGCCATACGTCACTCCGTATAAAAACAACATGTTAGGTAGATTAAAACATATATCAGCGAAAAACATTATTCGCCAGATATTACCCCTCAATTAACTAAAATCGAGGTTTTGAAACTTTTTACTCGACAGGCTAAGTCCTTACCAAGGATTAACTTCGACAGGAAAACAACGATCACGTTCCATTCCCAACCGACTCAGCAGCTGCAGCATGTCTTTTTTCTGTATACGCACTTCCAAAATAATAGATCCTTTTTCATCTATTTGTTCAGAAAGTACGGCACCGCTCTCATACAATTTAGCTCTAAACTGACCTTCTTGCGGCTCCAAGCACACGTTATCATGAAATACATCATCTGCAAGTAGCTCATTAACCGCTTGAAACAGCAGATCATGCCCTTCGCCCGTGACTGCGGATAACCATACACGACTGGGCTTACCATCTTCATCACGATCGATACGAGGCTTACGCCCTTCGATCAGATCAATCTTGTTATAAACCTCTAGAACTGGCACTTCATCCGCACCAATTTCAGCCAGTACGTTTTCTACTTCAGCGACATGATCATGACGGTCATCATCATGAGCATCGATCACATGAAGCAACAAAGTCGCCTCTATGGTTTCTTGCAGAGTAGCGCGAAATGCTTCCACCAGCTTATGTGGAAGATGACGAATAAAACCTACTGTATCCGCAAGAATAGCCTGACCAATATCTTCGACTTCAATCCGCCGCAAAGTTGGATCTAGTGTTGCGAACAACTGATCTGCTGCATAAACCTCAGAAGTCGTCAGCGAGTTGAACAGCGTTGATTTACCTGCGTTGGTATAACCCACCAACGATAAAGTGGGCACTTCAGCGCGCTTACGCGAACGCCTACCTTGCTCACGCTGCTTGCGAACCTTCTCTAAGCGCTTGTGGATAGACTTCATCCGAGCACGAAGTAATCGACGGTCTGTTTCTAGCTGAGTTTCACCCGGTCCACGTAGACCGATACCACCTTTTTGACGCTCAAGGTGAGTCCAACCACGCACAAGACGGGTAGACATATGATCAAGCTGAGCTAGTTCAACCTGAAGTTTACCTTCATGGGTTCGCGCACGCTGAGCGAAGATATCCAAAATAAGGCCTGTACGGTCAAGCACCCTACTTTGTATTTCTCGTTCGATATTACGCTCTTGAGCGGGACTTAAGGCATGGTTAAAGATCACCAGTTGCGCATTATGCAGATTAACCAGCTCGCGCAATTCATCTAGCTTTCCCTGACCAATAAAAAACTTCGGATTAGGATGAGAAAGAGACCCAGTCAAAAATTCGACTGGGTCTGCACCTGCAGATAGGGCTAGTTCTTCGAGCTCTTTAGGACTTTCTTGGTCGGCCTCAGCGGCCAGATTCATATGAATCAAAATGGCACGTTCGCCACTTTTAGGACGTTCAAAGAACAATGATTATTAGTCCTCTGCTTTTGCTTCGTCTGCTGCTGGCAGTTTAACCGGGCGCGCAGGAACAACAGTTGAGATGGCATGTTTATAAACCATCTGACTAACAGTATTTTTAAGCAGAATAACAAACTGATCGAAAGACTCAATCTGGCCCTGCAGTTTAATACCATTAACTAAGAAAATAGACACAGGAATACGCTCTTTACGTAGCGCATTCAAATAAGGGTCTTGTAATGATTGCCCTTTTGACATTTGCAAACTCCTTCCCGAGGAAAATTTTATAATTTTTTCGTTATAGTATGGCTGACGGCTCTTAAATTTACTGCTTTCGCCGCTTAAACGCCTTATTTTACAGCTTTTTACTGTCTAGCCTGACATTATATAATGCTACCTTCAATGAATTTCAAGGCATTCTGCAAGAGTTTTGTATCGTGAGTGTCAATCCAGTTAAGGTTTTCCCAACTTCTTAGCCACGTAACCTGCCTTTTTGCGAGCTGCCTCGTAGCTACAACACCTTTAAATTTCATCGTGTCATAATCCCAAGTTCCGGCAAAATATTCCCATACTTGGCGATAACCAACACAGCGCACTGATGGCATCTGCAGGTCTAAGTCACCTCGATCCCAAAGCGTTCTTACTTCATCTACAAAACCTTGCTCAAGCATGATATCAAAACGACGAGCAATACGATCATGTAGTTCAGAACGTTCTTGTGGCATTACCGCCAGAGATACAATGGGAAAATCGGGCTTTTGCTTTTCCTGCTCGGCCCACAGATCCGTCATAGAACGGCCAGTAATTTCATATACCTCTAGGGCACGTTGAAGTCTCTGAGCATCATTAGGGTTAAGTCGCTTAGCCGATTCAGGATCAACTTCAGCCAATCGAGCATGCATAGCAGCCCAACCTTCAGCTTCAGCCTCCTGTAGCAGTCTTTCACGAACCGCTGCATCAGCCTCTGGTAGATTCGCTAAGCCATTTTTCAACGCATGGAAATACAGCATAGTTCCACCAGTCAGAATCGGCACTTTACCCGCTGACCGAATTTCCTCAATCTGCTTGAGCGCATCCACTCGAAATTCTGCAGCCGAATAGGCTTCAGAAGGATCACAAATATCGATAAGACGATGCGGATATCTAGCCAGCGTTTCGTGATCAGGCTTTGCTGTGCCTATATCCATGCCTTTGTAGATCATAGCTGAATCAACACTAACGATCTCGCAAGGCATATGATCATAAAGCTTCATCGCGAGATCAGTTTTACCAGACGCAGTAGGCCCCATTAAAAAAACGACGGGTAGATTACTCACTAAATTGCTCCTACTGGCCACGCATAAATAATTTATCAAGATCAGCCATGGTCATCTGACTCCAAGTTGGTCGACCATGGTTACACTGACCACTGCGCTCGGTTTGCTCCATATCCCTTAACAAGGCATTCATCTCTGGCAAAGTTAATTGGCGATTTGCTCTAACCGCCCCATGACACGCCATGGTCCCCAACAATTCATTGATATGTTGCTCTATACGCTTACTTTCGCCATATACCAACATATCTGAAAGCACATCACGGATCAGTTGCTCGATATTGCCTTTAGCCAAAGAAACCGGTACTTGGCGAACAACAATCGTTTCTTCGCCCATGCGCGCTAACTCAAAGCCTAAGCGCTTAAACGTATTTGCCTGCTCATCAGCACAATCCGCTTCCCGCTGACTTACTGCAAGACTCATAGGTACCAAGAGCGGTTGAGAGCGTACAACATCCTGTTCAAAAGACTGTTTCATGCGTTCATAGACGATACGTTCATGGGCCGCATGCATATCTACCACTATTAAGCCTTGGTCATTTTGAGCAAGAATGTACACCCCATGTAACTGAGCGATCGCGTATCCCATTGGTGGGCATTGCTCATGCTCTACCTCAGATTCAGCAGACACACCAGTATCGACTGTTGTTGCAGGCTGAGGGTGAAGCGCGGCATAGCCACTGATCTGCTCTTGAATCTGAGGACCAGAGGGCGTTGAAGTTGGCTGATAAGCAGGTGCAGAGTAACCATTGCCACCGGAACTATTAACTCCAGATCTAAACGCCATGCGATTTTGTTCGAAATTCTGTTGTACTGGCTGTTGTTGAGTCTGTAACTCAGCAACTGCAGGCGCGGAGCCTTCCGGTATTTGATCTTGCGGGCGCATATCCGCAATCAGACGGTGCAAAGTCCGGAATAAGAAATCATGAACTAAACGACTCTCGCGGAAGCGTACCTCATGCTTAGTCGGATGCACGTTAACATCAACCAATGCTGAATCAAGCTCAAGATACAGCACATAAGCTGGATGGCGACCGTGATAAAGGACATCTGCATAAGCCTGTCTTACAGCGTGCGTAACAACTTTATCTCGAATCATTCGACCATTTACAAAGAAGTACTGCAGATCAGCCTGACTACGAGAAAAAGTAGGCAATCCAACCCAACCCCATAAACGCAGACCCGATGCTTCGGCAACCACATCTGCTTTTAAAGCGTTATCAATAAACGCTGAACCACAGATACTGGCAACACGACGTTCCTGTTCTAATTCACTATCCGCCTGTCGAAGCTGATGGATAACCTTGCCGTTATGGCGCAACTGAAAGGCAACATCGAAGCGGCTTAATGCAAGGCGCTTTACCACCTCATCAAGATGACGAAATTCAGTTTTTTCCGTTTTTAGAAATTTCCGACGCGCTGGGGTATTAAAAAACAGATCTTTCACTTCAACCGTTGTGCCTTGTGGATGGGCAGCCGGCTCAAGTTGAGCCTCCATATCCCGCCCTTCCGTTTGCACCTGCCAAGCGTTATTTTGCTCAGCCTGTCTAGAGGTCAAGGTTAAACGTGATACCGAACTTATACTGGCTAGCGCCTCACCACGAAACCCCAGACTACCAACTGCCTCTAGATCTTCTAGCACTTTGATTTTTGAAGTGGCATGTCGACTAAGCGCGAGAGAAAGATCATCTTTTTCAATGCCAAAGCCATTATCACGGATACGCATGAGCTTCACGCCGCCCTGCTCAACATCGACGTCAATTTTATCTGCTCCGGCATCCAAACTATTTTCAAGAATCTCTTTGATAACAGAAGCTGGGCGCTCAACTACTTCACCCGCCGCAATTTGGTTGGCCAAACGCGGCGATAAAAGCTGTATACGTGACATTAATCTACCTTTGGATTTAGCTGAGGCTAGCTGGTTGGAATACGTAAAACCTGACCGATCTTAATTCGATCATTTTTCAAGTTGTTCTCTTTGCGCAATGAGGATAGAGATACACCGTTGCGAGAAGCAATCACCGATAGCGTATCACCACGAACAACTTTATATGTACGATTATCTTTTTCTCTACGCTGCGCGATATACGTTAGCGCAGGCGGCTTACGCTCAAAGTGTTGTGTAATCCCTTTAAAGACAGCACCCGCCATCTTCTTCTGATAGCTTTTGGTCTTTAACTTCGCTGCTTCACCAGGATTGGAGATAAAGCCTGTTTCAACCAGAATCGATGGGATATCAGGTGATTTCAAGACAACAAACCCCGCCTGCTCTACATGGGGTTTATGCATTTTAGCGAAGCGCTTTATATTGCCATGAATCTGTTTGGCGATAGAGCGGCTGTCCTCACGACTCGCGGTCATCGACATATCGAGCAACACGCTCGCCAACACATTATCTTTATCATCTAAGCTAACGCTACCTACACCACCAATGAGGTCGGTACTATTTTCTTTACGCGCCAACCAACGACCCATTTCGCTACTTGCACCACGGGACGATAGAACCCAGACTGAAGCGCCTCGAGCACGTGCATCTTTGAAGGCATCCGCGTGTATAGAGACAAAGAGATCGGCATTATGCTTGCGGGCAGCTTTCGTTCGACCGCGTAAACTTACATAGTAATCACTCGTACGTGTTAGCTTGCCTTTATAACCAGGGGTGGCGTCTAAACGTCGTTTTAGCTCTTTAGCAATCGCAAGTACAACATCTTTCTCTCGAACTCCACCAGGCCCAATTGCCCCTGGATCATCACCGCCATGACCAGCGTCGATAGCGATCACAATATCGCGACCCGCTACTGCTTTGGGTTTGGACGTTTTCTTAACTGTTTTAAGCGAAGACTTTTCGTAAAGATCTAAGACGAGTCGGTGACCGTATTTTTGATTGGGCTTTAATTCAAAGCTCTTGGGACGAACCGCCCTTTTGAGATCCAATACTAAACGGAGGGTTTGACCGTTTTTACCAGAACGAATCTTTTTGACCGGACTTTTATCTAAACCAAGCTTATCCAGCCCAGCTTTTAAGGATGCCTTTTCAATATCAAGCACGATTCGGTCAGGCTTATCGAGGGTAAATACTTTGTGAGATGCAGGACCGCTCATATCAAATACGAGACGAGCATGATCCGGCGCTAACCAGATACGCACATTTTGAACATCCGCAGCATGAGTGATCGCGCTACAGATAAAAATCAAACAACCTAATAATCCAGCAAAAGCATGCCGGAAACCGCTCATTCGCATAGTGCTTAAGCTTAACCCCTTCTTACTTCTCTTCAGTCGCTTGCAATAATTTATCGGCCATCTGCTGGCCTAAATCAGACTGTGGTGTCCAAGTTAATTGTCGTCCGCGACCATCAAGCTCAATCTGCAATAACAAATCAGCCTCAGGCAGAATACCTTGCCCTCTTTCTGGCCATTCAACTAAACATAATGCCTTATCTTCAAAATAATCACGAATACCAAGAAATTCCAATTCCTCAGGGTCCGACAACCGATACAAATCAAAGTGATAAATCTGCTGTTCGCCCACTTCATAAGGCTCCACCAGCGTATAGGTTGGACTCTTAACCGAACCTTGATGGCCACAACCACGAAGAATACCGCGACTTAGGGTTGTTTTACCCATACCTAAGTCACCTAACAGGAAAATAACACCCCTACCCGCTGCTGCATTCGCAATTTTATGGCCGAATGCGATCATCGCCTCTTCATCGGATAGTTTTACTTGATACTGATTACTCATACTTACTATTTATTACTCTTGGAATTGCATCAAACAGATCTGATGCGATTAAACCTATTTCGCCCTGTTGCTTCACAACGTAGTCAGCGGCTTTAGCATGAATAAACACCGCCAAACGAGCGGCATTCTCAGGTGATAAACCTTGAGTTAGGAGAGCGCCACAAATACCCGACAAGACATCTCCCATCCCAGCAACCGCCATTCCTGGATTACCGGCGTCACAAAGATAAACTACTTCACCAGCACTGACCAACGAACCAGCACCTTTTAAAACAACGCTACCACCACAAATTTGCTGCAAACGCTCAACCGATGCGAAACGATCAGCTTCTAACTCAGTTACAGACTTATCCATGATTCTGGAAGCTTCACCCGGATGAGGGGTGCAGATCCAATTTTTCCGATTCAGGGAGGCAAATAACGAATTTTCAACAATTAAATTCAGCGCATCAGCATCCAAAACCAAAGGTTTCTCGGTTGCTAGCGCAGCACGTAACATCTGATCGGACCACGCATTTTGCCCAAGACCCGGCCCTATGACAATCACATCCGCACGATCCAATAAAGGTAATAAGTGCCCCGTTGAATCAACAGGGTGCACCATAACTTCAGGACAGCGCGTTAATGAAGCCGTTACATGCTCTGAACGGGTCGCCAAAGAGACTAAACCAGATCCACTTCGCATCGCTGCCTGAGAAGCTAAAAGGGCCGCTCCCCCCATGCCGGAATTACCACCAATCACCAACAGATGACCAAACTTACCTTTATGGGCATTGCGCTCCCTCGCTGGTAGCAGCTCAGCTAAATCACTCTCCGTGGTTCGAAAAACATCTACCGTAACTAGGTCATAAACTTCATCGGGCACTTTTAAGTCATCAAACAGAATCTGACCACGATAGTTGACCCCTTCTGAGGTAAACAGACCACGTTTAAGGCCAATAAAGCTTAATGTGATATCTGCTCGAACAGCCACACCTAAAACAGCACCGGTATCAGCGCAAATACCTGAGGGAATATCAACTGCGAATATTGGTTTATGACTGCGATTGATCTGCCTGATCACCCCCGCAAAGGGCTCCCTGACTTCACCCGTCAGCCCCGTACCCAACAGCGCATCTACAATAAGATCGCCCCATAGTTCAGATCCTGCAGATGCCACCTCTATGTTTTCAATTATCGGCTGCAACTGCTCCCAAGCCTCTAGTGCTTCACCACTAAGCTGCGAGGAGAAATCGGCTTTACCTACGCAGACTAACTGCACCCGCAAGCCTTTATTAATGGCGAGGGCTGCTACCACAAAGCCATCGCCACCATTGTTACCTGCGCCACAAACAATACTTAATGACGCTATATGCGGAAAACGATCGAGTATTTCAGCAAACACAGCATGGCCTGCTCGCTGCATTAAGCGAATACCCGGAATACCAAACTGAGTAATTGCGGTATTATCCAACACCCGAGTTTGTTCAGCAGTGTATAATGGTGCGGGTAAGACAGCTCTGTTGATGGACATCTGCTCTGCGAACTCCTTTGAATTTCTGCCATTATAGAGGAACCTGTGCCTATTAAGGCAAGCAGATACCATGACAGATATGCCAACTGAATCCCTGAAAGCGTTAGCCCAAAAGATCAAAATTTGGGCAAAGGAACTTGGCTTTCAGCAATGTGGAATTACCGACTGCGATTTAAGCCAAGAACAAGCGCATTACGAACAATGGCTTAGCAACGGCTTCCATGGAGAGATGGCATATCTAGAGAACCATTTAGATAAACGTTTCTCTGCTAATAGTTTAGTACCCGAAGCGCAACGTATCATCTGCGTTCGCATGGATTATCTGCCACCCGACACTAAGATCACAAAGATCCTCGACGATAACAATAAAGCTTATGTATCGCGCTACACTTTAGGCCGAGATTATCACAAACTGATTAGAAAACGTTTGACCCAGCTCGGCAAAAGAATTGAGCAAGAGGTCGGCAAATCGGTCTACCGAGCGTTCGTAGATAGCGCTCCCATTTTGGAAAGGCCTCTCGCGGAAAAAGCTGGTATTGGTTGGCGTGGCAAACACACCCTAATTCTAAACCGTGAAGCTGGCTCCCTATTCTTTCTTGGCGAGCTTTTGATCGACCTGCCATTGCCAATAGATGAACCCGTTACAGAAGATCATTGTGGTAAATGCACAGCTTGCTTGGACGTATGTCCAACCAAGGCGTTTCCGCAACCGCATGTTTTGGACGCACGCCGATGCATCTCCTATCTCACCATTGAGCTAAGCGGCTCAATTCCTGAAGAGTTGCGCCCTCTGATGGGCAACAGGATCTTTGGCTGTGATGATTGCCAGTTAATTTGCCCTTGGAATCGTTTTTCGGATTTCACCCAAGAAAATGACTTCCACCCCCGACAAAGATTAGATGACATAGAGTTAGCTACTCTGTTCGCATGGTCAGAAGATGAGTTTTTGAAAAAAACCGAAGGTTCGGCAATCAGAAGAACAGGACATATTGGCTGGCTGAGAAACATTGCAGTGGCGTTGGGAAACAGCAACGGCGGCACTACAGTGATTGAAGCTTTAGAAAGTAAACGTACTCACGAATCTGATATCGTTCGAGAGCACGTTGAGTGGGCCCTAAAGCAACTAGAAAGTAGAACTACTGCAAAGATTCTTCCTATTCAGACCCACCCTCGCCGAAAGAAAATTCAATTTTAATCCAGCTTAATAAAGTGCTCGCGGTAGTATTTAAGCTCTTCAATTGAGTCTTTGATATCGTCTAGCGCCAGATGAGACCCTTTTTTCACAACGCCTTTGGCGACTTCTGGCTTCCAACGTTTCGCCAGCTCTTTTAAAGAGCTCACATCAAGATTGCGGTAATGGAAGAATGCCTCTAGCTCAGGCATATACTTATTCAAAAAGCGGCGGTCCTGACCAATGCTATTTCCACACATTGGTGATGCGCCTGCTTCCAGATACTGCTTTAAAAATTCAATTGTCTGCGCTTCCGCCTGCGCTTCAGTTACCTGGCTATCTTTAACGCGCTGAGTAAGGCCAGATTTACCATGCTGATTGGTACACCACTCATCCATACCATCCAAAAGCTCATCTGATTGATGAATTGCTAGCATTGGACCTTCAGCTAAGATGTTCAGATCAGAATCAGTGACAATGGTTGCAATCTCGATAATGACATCTGTTTTCGGCTCCAAACCGGTCATCTCTAGATCAATCCAGATCAGATTTTCCTTACTTACCACCTTATTACCTCCAAAAATGACGTTTTCACCTACCTCTGTCACTGAATAGCGGACTTAATTCGCAGGTTCTTTGACTTTCCCTTAGAATACCCTACCTTCTAACATCTTGCTTCGATATTAATGGAGACTATTAGCATTCGCGCTTTAAAACGCTGCTAACTCATTATGGCAAAACGTAAATTAACTCGCCGTCAAAGCTGGCGCATTCAAAAAATTCAAGACGAACGCGCCGCTCGCGCATCGAAAAAGGACGCTGCGATTGAACAGCAATTGGATAGCAGCGACCTTGGCCCAGAGCAACATGGTTTAATTATCTCCCATTTCGGCCGCACCGTTGATGTCGAGGCGACAGAAGGTGACAACCAGGGAGAGATCATTCGTTGTCATATGCGTACTAACTTAGGGCAACTTGTTACCGGCGATAGAGTTATCTGGCGTGAAGGCAAAGATACTGGGGTGGTTGTAGCGAAACTCGAGCGCAAAAGTGAATTACTCCGCCCTAACCCTTATGGCGATATGAAACCCGTTGCCGCCAATATTGATTTTATAGTTATCACCGTCGCAGTAGAACCAACACCCTATGCCAATTTGATTGATCGCTACTTAGTGGCAGCAGAATTAAGCGGGATAGAACCGGTTATTTTGTTAAATAAAACCGATCTATTAAATAACGACAATCGCGTCGAGATTGACGCAATGCTGCAACGTTACAGAGATATCGGTTATACCGTCCTTCTTGCCTCAAGCTCCAGCGAAGAAGGCTTAGCAGATCTGAAGAGCTATCTCGACAATCGAATCAGCGTATTCGTTGGTCAATCCGGTGTCGGTAAATCCTCTTTAATCAATGTGTTGCTGCCTGGTGTAGATTTAAAAGTAGGCTCACTCTCAACTCAAACAAAAAAAGGCCGACACACTACTACAACAGCACGATTATTCCACTTCCCAGATGGCGGTGACTTGATCGATTCTCCTGGGATTAGGGAGTTTGGTTTGTGGCATATTGAGCCTGATGATGTTATCAATGGTTTCAAAGAGTTACAGCCTTTAGCTGGGTCGTGCCGTTTTCGCGATTGTAAACATGAAAAAGAACCTGGCTGTGCACTAAAGTCGGCTGTTGAAGATGGTACTATCAGCGAATACCGTTGGAAGAGCTACAAACATATTCTTAGTTCTATTGAAGAGCAAAATAGTTAAATTTGGTCCATAGTTTCAATATTGGAATCAGGCGGAGAACAGATGTCAGAGTCCCCATACGGAGTGGAGAGTTGGGTTGAATACCTGAAAGATCGCCCATTACCTGTCAGAAACAGTGTTCTTCGTCGTCTGCAAAAACAGTTACGAGACCCCAACGTCACCCTTCAAACTCTTAACCGAATCATTAAATCAGATCCGGTTTTGTGTCTACATATGGTCAGAAAGGCATCTGAATTACATAACCAAGTCGATTCAAAAGTAACCAGCATTGACCACGCCATAAGCTCACTAGGCCTAGATAATATTGATGCGGTTTTAAAAGGAACAACAGCACTCAAACTAAACCCATCTAGCGTTGCTCAAAAGATGTACTTCCGTTACATCGCCATAAGCCATCATGCAGCAACCCAAGCCTCAAATTGGCTCGAAATACGTCGTGCTCCTTTCATTGAAGAAACACACTTAGCAGCACTCTTTTACGGTGTAGGTCATTGGATGCTTTGGCAACATGCAGCTCTACATATGAGTGCGATCCAAGTTAAACTCAGAGAAGAACGAACTGATGTTGTTCTCGCAGAAACAGATGTACTTGGTTGCACCATACAAGAGATATCGCATGGTTTAATCGAGCACTGGGGAATCTCTGAACTAGCTTCAATCAGCCTTGAACATGAAACATCCCCAAATAAAAAGACCTTAGCTCAATTGCATCAAAGAGCATTGGGTGACCCTCGACTAAGCGATGAAGATCTCCGCGAGATAAATCATCTGGTACAAGAAAAGTTCTTTCCTGTAAAACTTGCAAACTGGATCGCCTTAACCGCCAACCTAGGTTGGCAACAAACCAAGACCATGAAGATAATTGATATTGTTAACGATTATCTAAAAGGCGAAATTGCAGATACGATCAACATGCTGCATAAAAACTGCGCCCGCGCATCCACTATGTACCATGTAGCAGGCACTCTAGCACCCGCTGCCGAAATGATCATGCTTCCCTCAGATAAACAAATTAATTACCGTTTATCTGATAGAGAAAGCCAAATACTGGCGGCAAGCCAGCCTGAAGTAACCAAGCCACAAATTGTGATTCCGGCACCAACACCGGAACCTGAAGAGGCCACTGAGCCTGAAATAAGCCTGCCTGTTAAACCCGATTTTCAAGATCAAAACATCTACGATCAAATCGCCGAAAGATTCCTAAAAGGTTACGACCTTTATACGCAACCCAAGCATATCCTTCAGGGACTAATTCAAGGCACGAACCGTGGATTAGGTTTTGAGCGAGTGTGTATGTTTTTAGTCAACCCAAAGACAAACAGCATGAAGACCGCTTTTGCCGTTGGGTTTGAAGACACTCACCCGATGTCGAAGTTTCAATATGATTTGGAAATACCTAGCTTATTTAAAAAACTGAGAGAGAAACCTGGGTGCATTTGGGTGAAGCCTGAAAACATCGACAAAATGAATCCAATGCTGCCGGAGGTCTATCGTAGTTGGGGTAATCCAAATGGGTTCTTACTGATGTCGTTATTCTTTGGAAAAAAACCTATTGCGATTATCCATGTAGATTATGGTAGTCAGGGGCCTGAAATCAGTGATTTCCACCACGAGCGATTCCGCTACCTCTGTTCAGCAGCAACTCTTAGCCTGAAAAAAATGCTTAAGTAAGACTGGTATCTCAACACGCTTGAAATAAGTCGTAATAGTCCCAATATTGTCTTTGACCAGCCCTTTCTTTTGGAGTGACTGAATGAATTTACCTTTAAGTGTTGAGGTGCAAACTTTACACCAGCATCTCGACGATCCACAGGTACTGGTAATTGACCTATCCAGTGAAGAAAACTATCTAGCTGGGCATATTCCAGGTGCCATTCACCTAGCATCAAGCCGTCTGCTAAATGGTGAGAAGCCAGTTCCTAATACGATTCCAACCAAAGAAAAATTAGCGGCTCTCTACAATGAGTTAGGTATCACAGCTGATACATGGGTTGTTGCGTACGATGATCAAAAAGGGCCTTGGGCTGGCCGCTTCATGTGGACACTAAACATATTAGGCCACCAAAACTGCTCCGTTTTAAATGGCCAATTCGACGCTTGGAAACAAGCAGGCTTGGCAATTGAACAACAAAAGAACCAAGCTTCACCAAGTAATCACGAGATCAACTATGATGACTCCCTGCTTGCTGATGCGGATTTTATTCTTTCACACTTGGATGATGCTAACTTCACCATCTGGGATGCACGCAGTGCAGCAGAATACAGCGGCGAAAAGGTCATCAATGCTCAAAAAGGCGGCCATATTCCCGGTGCTAAACATTTCGAATGGACTGACTGCTTGATCAGTGATTCCGATCTTCGCCTAAAACCCAAAGAGGAATTGTTATCCTTACTAGCAGATGCAGGGATTAATCCTGAAAACACGATTATTACCCACTGCCAAACTCACCGCCGCTCAGGTCTAACTTACTGGGTTGCTAAACGCCTCGGATTTGAAGACATTCGCTGCTACGACGGCTCGTGGTTCGAATGGGGTAATCTTCCAAACACTCCTGTGGAGAAATAATGAAAAGCTTTACTGACCGTCTGTTTATTTTATTTCAACATATCGTGCCTCAGCATTTGTTATCACGCTTGGTAGGCAAGATTGCAGACTGCCAAACTCCTTGGGTAAAAAACACATTTATCAAATGGTTCGCCAAGAAGTATCAGATCAACATGACGGAAGCTCGTGAAGAGATTCCAACCAACTACCCTAGTTTCAATGCTTTCTTTACCCGTGAATTAAAAGACGGCGCGCGCACGATCGATACAGATTCAACACATATTGTGAGTCCAGCAGATGGCGCAATTAGCCAATTAGGGAAAATTGAGCATGGTCGTATCTTTCAAGCAAAAGGCCGTGGTTATGGTTTAGCAACGCTATTAGGTGGCGATCAAGAAAGAGCAAAAGATTTTATTGATGGTGAGTTTGCGACTATCTATCTCTCCCCTAGGGATTATCATCGAGTTCACATGCCTGTTAAGGGTACGCTAACTCATACCACTTATGTTCCTGGCGATCTGTTTTCAGTAAACCAGACAACAGCAGAAGGCGTTGATCAATTATTTGCCCGCAATGAGCGCTTAGTTGCCTACTTCGACACAGAATACGGCCCTATGGCGATGGTGTTAGTCGGCGCAATGATTGTGGCTGGCATTGAGACAGTTTGGTCAGGACAAGAAGCGCCTGCACTAAAACGCCCCGTTCACACAAGTTTCAGCCCAACCTCTCCTGAACCAATTACTTTAGAGAAAGGCGAAGAGATGGGGCGCTTTAAACTCGGTTCAACTGTTGTATTACTATTTGGCAAAGACCAGATCTCTTGGGCAGAAGAGCTCGCTGCAGAAAGCCCTGTTGAACTTGGCAAAATGATAGCGAAGAAAATCGACGCTTAAACATCCTCTTTTGTATTTGTGCACCTAGCTTCCTCACTTCAACTGACCAAGGTGCACCACAAAGGTTAGTCAGAAGGATCGATCTCATTCTGAATAACCATAAACTTTGTCTGCTGTCCTCAGTTTGTATTTAGCATACACTAGGAGTGTAGAGTCACAGTCTAGGTATTAATGTACGATGAGCAATCTGATTGAATTATTAAAAGATAAAGATATTCAACTCAATACTGACAACACAGCTGTACTCAGTACAACCCCCAAAACAACCCAAATCATCCCACTGCTACATCAACGCGTTCTATCTATAGCAGGTCCGGATACAGAAAAATTCCTTCAAGGTCAACTGACCTGCGATGTTTCAGAAGTATTCGTGCGAGGCAGCGCTCTCGGGGCTCACTGCAATATCAAAGGCCATATGCTGAGCCTATTCCGTATGCTAAAACAAGGCGAAGATCACGTTTGGTTGCGCATGAGCCACGATATTTTTGAAAGTGCCAGCAATAACTTGAAAAAGTATATGATCTTTTCCAAAGCAGAAGCGGAAGATATTAGCACCCAAGTAAGTGGCATTGGCCTAACTGGTCCTGGCGCACAAGCACTTATTGAGCAGCTATTTGAACAGTCTCCAACCGAAGACGATAGCATCATCAGCCTAAGTAACGGTGTTGTTGTTCGTGTACCTGGCAACCGCTACGAAATTTGGATGGAAAATAGCGGTCTAGTAGAACTAATTCAAAATCTGCCAGACGAAGTAGGCATTGGTTCAACCGATACCTGGATACTCAGCGAAATAGACGCTGCAATCCCTGACCTTCGCGCAGAAACACAGGAAGCCTTCATTCCTCAAATGACTAACTTCCAAGCATTGGGCGGCGTTAGCTTCCGCAAGGGCTGCTATACAGGACAAGAGATCATTACCCGTCTACAACATCGCGGACAACTCAAAAAGCCGATGTACATTGCTGAAATCACAGCTAATCAGCAACCAAAACCAGGCCAGGAAGTGAGCAGCCCAGACAAGCCAAAAGCAGGCCAAGTAGTGATTGCTGCACCTTGTGGCGAAAACCGTTACCGCGTACTGGCCGTATTAGTTAAAACCCTAGCCGAAAAAGGCGATCTACAAATTGGAGCTGCAAAGCTAGAGCTAGCTTCACTTCCTTACGAGCTAGACCCCAAACTATTTGAGCCAAAATAAAACTGAACAAATAGAGCACAACTGTTGACCCAGAAAGCAATAAACGAGACACTCCCTTACAACTTTCGTAAAAGGCCTAGGGAGAGGCTCAAGGATGACAACTTCGGCACCAACCAGCCCGAGAGTACCATTATTGCTTACTGGTGCAACAGCCACCCTGTGCCTACTCCTTCTCTTATATATTCACCTTAGCGCTCAAAGCACTCTTCAAAAATACATCCCGTGGCTTGATGCCTCAATGGAGATCAAACTTGAGGTGACGCAAGCTCACCTATGGTTTGAAGAGATATCTGCAGGCGATTCTACTGTATCGATAGGAACGGTATACACCCATCTAGATCAAGCAATATGGTACGCAAACGCGATTTTAGATGGAGGAACCCTCAATCAAAATATCTACCAACCCCTAGAGTACAAAGAGCTTCGACAGCAAGCTAATCGGCTTGTTTATAGACTAGAGAAACTCCGTAAGTCTATAGATCAAAGATATTTCAACCTCGAAGCTGCACATGCTGGAACAGAGGAAGAACAACGCCAAGATAAGATTTTCATAGAGATTATTCAGAAAGCGAATGCTCTAGAAAGCTCTCTCACAATGCGCATTAGTTATGAAGATACGGCTCAAAACTCCTTGCTTGCTCTACTACTCTTAGCCATTGTAACCATGACCTTAATATCTGGCTATTCAGTTCACCGCTTTACTGATAGCCGAACTCGTTATATGCAAAAGCTAGCTTTAGCTAACACCCAGATATCCGAGCAAAATAGACGCCTACAAGAGCTCGCCCATACTGATCAGCTAACCGGCCTACCCAATCGAAAAATGCTTGAAGCCATTACAAAACAAGCAATCAGTCGAGCGCAAAGAAAACAAAGCGCTCTATCCCTGACTTTTATCGATCTGGATTTTTTCAAACCTATTAATGATGAGTATGGTCATAACGTTGGGGACAAAGTTCTCACTAGCTTCACTACGGCTATTAACCAAATCCTTCGTGAAGATGATATTTTGGCCCGCCTTGCCGGCGACGAGTTTATTTTACTGATTCAAGCCGACAGCATTTTTGATGCACAGGAAGCTTTGGACCATATAATGGCACGTATCCATAAACGTCTGGATCATCCAATTATCGACACTCCAGCAGCACTACATATACGCTGTAGCGCAGGGACTGCGTTTGCACCGAAAGATGCAACCGATTTTGAAGGTCTATTACACTGCGCTGATATCGCCATGTATGAAAGTAAAAAGCGCGGGCGGGGTCAGCATCGCTACTTTACCCCTAGTCCGGTTACCCAGTCCGAACTACCACTTCTTCATGATGCTAGAGAGCCGGAAGCTGCCAATCGATAGGCACTTTACCCTGCTGCTGTAGATACTGATTGGTTTTACTGAAATGCTGACAGCCCAAGAATCCACGGTGAGCAGACAAAGGTGATGGATGAGGTGCTTTTAAGACAAGGTGCTTTGCCTGATCAATACAAGCTCCTTTTTTCTGCGCGTAACTTCCCCAAAGAAGAAATACAACATTATTACAATGTTGATTTACCGCTTGGATGACTTGATCGGTAAACACCTCCCAGCCTTTACCTTGATGAGCACCTGCACTGCTCTCCTCCACTGTTAGCACGCTATTGAGTAGCAAAACCCCTTGCTGAGCCCATGATTCCAAATAACCATGATCAGGTCGAGGAAGCCCTAAATCACTCTCTAGCTCTTTATAGATATTCACAAGAGAGGGCGGTACTTTGACCCCAGGCATCACCGAGAAGCACAGTCCATGAGCTTGACCAGGTTGATGGTAAGGATCCTGCCCCAAAATCACGACTTTAATATCATCCAACGGCGTCGTTTCTAAAGCATGAAACCAATTATCCGAATGAGGGTAGATAATTTTATGCTGGGACATTTGCTCTTCTAGAAACTCATTCAGAGCTAACATATAAGGCTGCTTAAACTGTTCAGCCAAAACAGCTTGCCAGCTTGGAGCATTCTCTAAAGCCATACGTATTTCAACCACCGCAATTTTTAACGTCGCTAGAACTTAACTCAACGGGCTCTGTAATGACCCTACGATGCCAGATGGAATAGTACCGTAACTTCCCAGGAGCGTGAGAAACGATGCCGGAGATGATAATTGCTAGAAAATAGATATAAGCATTTGGCTGCTCAAACCACCAAAAAACGGTGGATAAAAGCAGCAGCTTAATGCCGATAGCCGTACCTCTGAGCTGTATCAACCAAATACCATCACCATACACTTCCATAGCAGCCATCAGAAAACCACTAACAAGTGTCATAAGCAGATAAGGATACCAACTACTCTCTGGCTGCTGAAAAAGATAGGCGCCAGCCAAACCCGCAATACCAACGAGATGAATCGTTCGCAAACTTATACCCAACCAGCGCTTAGCCGGTATAGAGCGTTTTTCTGTTGGGAATAACCAATTCATCGCCACAGTATCTCTTCCTTTTTTACCTAACGATATAGAACAACCATAGGTTTAGCTATATACAAAAAAGCCCTCAAACGAGGGCTTTTAGTATGAAAACAGTTCTGATTTTAACCGCGCGGACGCATCGCAGGGAATAGGATCACGTCACGAATAGATGGAGAGTCAGTAAACAGCATCACCAAACGGTCGATACCAATACCTTCACCAGCCGTTGGTGGTAGGCCGTACTCCAACGCGTTGATGTAGTCACCATCGTAGTGCATCGCTTCATCATCACCCGCATCTTTTTCAGCTACTTGGGCACGGAAACGCTCAGCCTGGTCTTCAGAATCATTCAACTCCGAGAAGCCATTAGCAAGCTCACGACCACCTACGAAGAACTCGAAACGATCAGTAATGAACGGATTTGCATCGTTACGACGCGCAAGCGGAGACACTTCTGCTGGGTATTCAGTGATAAATGTCGGCTGATCCAAACGGTGCTCTACAGTCTTTTCGAAGATCTCAATCTGAACCTTACCTAGGCCCCAGCTATCTTTAACATCGATATCCATGCGCTCAGCAATCTGACGTGCTGCAGTTTCATCTGCCAATGCTTCAGCAGTGATGTCATCGTTGTAGTGCAGAATAGAGTCGAACACGCTGATACGACGGAATGGTTTTTCCAGATCGTATTCAAATGTTTCCAGCACTTCACCTTCATCGTTACGTACTGTATTGATGATTGTTGTTGTGCCCAAAACATCCTGCGCAACAGTACGCAACATATCTTCTGTTAGATCCATCAGATCATTGTAATCCGCATACGCCTGATAGAATTCAATCATTGTGAATTCTGGGTTATGACGCGTAGAAAGACCTTCGTTACGGAAGTTACGGTTGATCTCGAATACACGCTCAAAACCACCGACAACCAAACGTTTCAGATATAACTCAGGCGCAATACGCAGATACATATCACGATCTAGCGCGTTGTGATGCGTGATAAACGGACGTGCTGTCGCACCACCTGGAATCACCTGCAACATAGGCGTTTCAGCTTCGATAAAGCGACGCTCAGTCAAGTAATCACGGATACCAGAAACGATCTTAGAACGCGTTTCAAATACCTTACGAGAATCTTCGTTAGTGATCAGATCAACATAACGCTGACGGTAACGGATCTCAGTGTCCTGCAGACCTTTGTGCTTATCAGGCAACGGACGCAAGTTTTTCGTTAGCAACTGGTATTCGCCCATATCTACATATAGGTCGCCTTTACCAGACTTGTGCAGCTCACCTGTGATACCTACGATATCACCAAGGTCCAAGCTTTTAGCAAACTTACGCGCTTCTTTGTTTACGTAAAACTGGATACGACCTGTCATATCCTGAATAACACCAAAAGCACCACGATTTAGCATTACACGACCTGCAATGCTCACCTTGATGCCTGCTTCAGCCAATTCTTCCTTCGATTTATCGCCGTACTGAGCCTGAAGGTCTTCAGCATAGCTATCGCGACGGAAGTTATTTGGGAATGCATTACCTTCATCACGTAGCGCGTTTAGCTTTTCACGGCGCTCCGCAATCAGGCGGTTTTCATCTTGCTTCTGAGTATTATCAGACATCGGTGTGGTAAACCTTTAAGTTAATAAATTCTTTACAGGCCAGCTTTAAGGCTAGCTTCGATAAATAGATCCAGATCGCCGTCCAGTACTTTGTCACAGTTCGAGCTCTGAACGTTTGTACGCAGATCTTTAATACGCTGATCATCCAACACATAAGAACGAATCTGACTGCCCCAGCCAATATCCGCTTTATTATCTTCTTGCTCCTGCGCCGCTTCTGAACGCTTAAGCATCTCAACTTCATATAGCTTAGCGCGAAGCTGTTTCATACAGGTGTCTTTGTTCTGGTGTTGAGAACGCTGCGCTTGGCTTTGTACTACAATCCCGGAAGGTTCGTGCGTAATACGTACCGCAGATTCCGTACGGTTGACGTGCTGACCACCAGCACCCGATGCACGGTAAACATCGACTCGTAGGTCTGCTGGGTTGATCTCAATCTCAACGTTGTCATCAATCTCTGGAGATACAAATACAGAAGAGAAAGATGTATGACGACGACCGCCGGAATCGAATGGTGATTTACGTACTAGGCGGTGAACACCGGTTTCGGTGCGCAACCAACCAAAAGCGTATTCGCCTTGGAAACTAATCGTCGCAGACTTGATACCTGCAACATCGCCCGCAGAACATTCCAATAGCTCAGTTTTGAAGCCTTTATCTTCGCCCCAACGCAGGTACATACGCAGCATCATTTCAGCCCAATCTTGAGCCTCAGTACCGCCAGAACCTGCTTGGATATCTAGGAAGGCGTTGTTTGGATCAGCTTCACCAGAGAACATACGACGGAATTCAAGCGTCTGCAGTTTATCAAGCATGCTATTCACATCACTTTCGACTTCTGCGACTGTATCTTCGTCATCTTCTTCAACAGCCATATCTAACAGGTCACGTGTATCTTCAACACCTGCTGTCAGTTCGTCGATTGTGTTTACCACAGCCTCAAGCGTAGAACGCTCTTTACCCAATTGCTGCGCATTTTCTGGATTATCCCAAACTGCAGGGTCTTCCAGTTCACGAGTGACCTCTTCCAGGCGTTCTTTTTTGCCTTCGTAATCAAGAAAGCCACGAAGCGCTTCAGTACGCACTGTAATATCTTTGAGGTTGTTAAGAATCGGGTTAATTTCCATGGTATAGAATCTATAGCCGGCAGTTTAAAAAAGGGCGGTATTTTACCGAAAATCAGCGCATAACACTACTTGTTTAGGCTGAATAGTTAGCACAGATTTGATAACAGCGGTAAGACTAGAACTCGAACTCTTTGCTAATTTGCTGGCACCAAGTGGCAACACGCTCTTCAGTTTCTGAACGCTGGCAATCTTCATCAATCGCAAGGCCGACAAACTTCTGATGATCAGGCGTTAGTGCTTTAGAGGCTTCAAAGTTATAGCCTTCTACGGGCCAATACCCAACCATCTGGGCACCTTTACTCTGCAACCTTTCGTGTAAAAGCCCCATCGCATCTAAAAACCACTCGCTGTAACCAATCTGGTCACCCAAGCCAAACAGAGCACAGCTTTTACCTGCAACCGCTACGGCATCCAACTGTTCCCATAGGTCTGCCCAATCCTCCTGCAGCTCACCAAAGTCCCAAGTAGAGATTCCAAGGATAAGATGTTCATATTCAGACACCCTCTCAATACCGTCAGCAGCAATATCGATACGATGGACTTTATCTTGACCAAGGTGTTCTGTAATTAGCTCTGCTACGCTTTCAGTATTCCCCGTAGTGGAGCCGTAAAACAAACCGATTGAAGCACTCATTTTTCTTTCCAGATAAAACAAAAAAAGCAGCCCTAGGCTGCTTTTTAGGTGGTTTAAAATTACTTATTAAAAGCGTCGAATGTATGCTGAGCTACATCTTCAATTTCTGTGCGAGCATCTTGTAACGCTTTCATATTCTGTTCGCTTGCCGCTTTGAGTGTGTCTTCCAATTCTTTCGCATAGCTACGTTGTAGCTCCATCAAATCACTTGGTGACTGACACTTTTGCATCTCTTTTGTCTGCTGAATAGTCGCTTCAATACAAGACTTTGTGCATTCCATCTGCTGGCGAGTAAGCTCTTCAAGCATCTTGGTTTGAATATTGACCAACTCTTTGAACGGACCCATCGAATCCGAGATCTTTTTATTCATATCTTGAAACATAAACACCTTCCCTATCTCGCCAGAGAAACAACCGTACGCACACAATACCCAGAACAGAACGTAGGACTTCTGTTATATCTATCCTTATAATAAAGCACTGTAAAGATATAATGGCAAAACTTATATCTCCCATCATACCAAAGATAAATAAAAAGGATGCTGAATTATGCGCCTTTTACACACCATGTTGCGTGTTACTGATTTACAGCAATCTATTGAGTTTTATACACAGCTAATGGGTATGAAACTGTTACGCAGTAAAGACTATCCTGACGGCCGCTTTACCTTAGCTTTTTTAGGCTATGGCGATGAATCTGAGCACACCGCACTTGAGCTCACCCATAACTGGGATACTGATCAATACGAACTCGGTAATGCGTTTGGTCACTTAGCCATTGAAGTTGAAGATGTATACACCGCGTGCGATGCAATAACAGCCAAAGGCGGTGAAGTGGTTCGCCCTGCCGGACCGATGAAACACGGTTCAACAATCTTAGCCTTTGTAAAAGATCCTGACGGTTATATGATCGAACTTTTAGGGACGAAGAGAACAGACTAAAGCAAACCTAGGTATCTAGGCCTGCTTTAAAGAAAGGAATGATGGATGTGCTTTAACCTGCATCCATCATAAATTGATCAATATCAGACAGCTCCGATCCAGCTTTTTTAGATTCAGGTTTCGACTGCTGAACAGGTGCTTGTATAAAACGGTTCTCTGCAGGGGCTGGATCAGGGAATCCGTCATTATACTGTTGATAAAAACGGTTATTACCACGTTGCAACTCTTGGCTCTCTGAAGGTGAATTTAGAATTCTAGGAGTAATCAATAAGACCATCTCTGTCTCTTCATCGCTTTCGATCGTCGACTTAAAGATATTCCCCACAACAGGCACTTCACCAAGTAACGGGACCTTGCGTTCATTTCTAGTTCTAGTAGTACGAATTAAGCCACCTACAGCCACTGTGAGCCCATTCTTAGCTGCAACGATACCTTTTAGGCGAGAGGTATTAACTGTATCAATCGCTAAATTCACAACATTACCATTACCATCAGGTACAGGAATTGTGCCACCCCCAGGATTCAGGGTGGAGCTTTCTTGTTGTAGTTCCAGTAGCACCGTACCATCTGAATTAATACGTGGGGTAATTTTTAAAGAGATACCGATCTCCTCTAACTCAGTATCTGTTTCTATATAAGAAGGAGATACAACTACCCCATTATCAATCTGAGCAGGATTAAAGGTAAACCCACGTGTCAGTACACTTTCTTCACCAATAAATAGATCCGCTTCTCGGTGATTAGAAGCTAATACCATCGGATTTGATAACACTTTTAAGCGCTTATTTTCATCAAGAAATTCAATATTTGCTTTAAGCTTATCGTTAAGGAATTCATAGATAAAACTGCCGCTATTAAGCAAAGCATTATTACCCAATTTGAGAGGAACTGTAGATTGATTCCCACCTTGAGGCGCTAACTCAAAGTTAAAGATAGAGTTAAAGTCATCACCTAAAGTTATGCTCAAAATTTTCATCTCTAGCATTACTTGAGGTACTGGAATATCCATCTTATCCACCAACTGTTTGATGGAATTAATAATCTTGCTGTCATCAGTACGCACAATAATCATATTATGCTCATTGTTCACTGTGACATAGATTGGCTGCGCTTTAAGGGTTACGGCCTGCATAGCAGCCGGATCTATCGATAAAGCATTAGTGTTTCCTTGCAGCAATTGCTCAAGCTGCCCAAGAGACAGTTTCTTAGCTTCTTCAGTAGCTGCAGATGTTTGAAGGTTACTGTTCTTAGAAGATGATCTTGAACTACCTGAAAACTTAGTTTTACCAGGCTCTTCGCCTAAAGAAAGCTCTACACGATCACCATAAAGATCTTCAATTGCCTGAGCGACTATACGGACATTGGCATTAAGTAATCGGAATACTTCGATACGCTGACTTTCACGAACAACCAAGTCCTTTGCATACTCTTCCCGAGTCATAATCCGGTAAGTATTTGTATCTTGATCATAGCGATACCATAGATCACTGATACGACTTATCGACTTAATAGCATCAATATCTGACACATTTTTTAGATGTATGGTCACCCGTTTATTGATAGCACCAGGGGTCGCAATAATATTACTCTGCGATAACTCAGATAGCGTGCGAATAACATCTCTCAACTGCGTATCCGCAAACTCCAATTCTGAGATCACAGCGGCTGAAGCAACCAACGGATTTAGTAAAGCCAGTATTAGGGCAATTCTTCCAAAACCTTTCATCGTAATACCTTCATCTGCCCTAAAGTGCCTGTTTCTACAGTAATACTTAAACGGGATATTTTTGTAATTCTGATTGCTTGGCGCGGGTTAGCGGGATCTACATTAATCTCATCGCCCTCTTTAACTAAGTGCACCCGATTACCAGCAATCTGCAATAAAGCCATTGGACTGGAATCACCTCGATCTATATAGCCCTTGAAGAGCAATTTAGGAACTTTTACCTCACCTGGTGTCCTACGGAAGCCTTGTCCGAAGCTATTAACCAGCCCGCCCAGAATTCCATTTTTATCATTCCGCTGCGATGTTTGAGGTTCGCTAAATGGATCACGCATAATAATTACGCCAGAACCTGCGCCGACATTAACATGAGTAGCTTTAACCGTTTCCGCTACAACAGCCGTCGGGTTCGCCATAATTAAAAACATCAGTAATATTATTTTTTTCATCATCAATTAACCTGACACCGCAAACATCGATTTGAAGAATCCGTAATACACATAACCGACAATGCCACTAATCAGTAGAATGGCTACCGGCTCCATAGCTGTTGCTATGGCCTTAGTGATCATGCGCACACGCTCTTCATAAAATGTACCGGCATCTTTCATCACCGATACCATGCTACCTGTTCTTTCACCGACCAAAGTCATCTCTTGAATCAGCCCTTCGATATGTGGTTTACGGAAGCTTTTACCCATATCTGAACCTTGCAAAATTTCTTCTGATGCATCAGCAATATCTTTTGCTATCACTTTGTTATTGATTAATTTACTGATGATCTCCAACGATTGGACAACCGATATCCCACTCTGCAACATACTCGATAATCCCCAAGTAATTTGCGACATAGAGCTAGCAGAGATCATCGTGCCAACCAATGGCACCTTTAACAGCAAGTAATCGATATAAAAACGCCCCTGCTTACGGGAGTAAGTTAGAGTTATTCCTATCAGAATCACCAATATTACAACCAACACGTGCGCCCAATACTGATGGATAAAGTTAGAGATCCCCATCATCTGAATCATTTCAGGCGGCGGTGTACGACCAGTTTTCTCAAAGAACGCGGCAAACTTGGGAATAACTGTCGACATCAAAAAGATAAACACCCCAACGGTCATAAACAGCACCACCACCGGGTATGTCATGGTAGAGATAAGTTGGGTTTTGATATCAGCTTGGCGCTCCATAAAATCAGCAATACGTACTAGAGCAGGTTCCAACTCACCGCTGGCTTCAGCACTGCGTAGCATATGCAGCGCTAGTGGTGAAAAAACCGACTCATACTTCTCCATAGATTGAGAGAACGACTGACCCGCACTGATCTGGTCATTAATATCCAGAATAATTTCGCGCATTCTGCCACGCTGAATACCGCCTAAAATATTCAGCGCCTCAGTCACGGAGAGCCCTGAACGAAACATCAATGCTAACTGACGGAAAAAGAATATTTTTTGGTTGGTCTTAACAGGTAACAGACAAAGCAACTGCTCAAAGGCATCTTGTTTCGGTTTATCTGCAGCACCACTTCCAGCATTCTCTTGAATACTGCTGATATAGATCCCTTTCTTTTGCAGCTTAGCAATTGCTGCATCATGGTCAACGGCAGAGATAGTGCCTTCGCAGGTTTCACCCGAGGTATTCATCCCCTGATAAACGAACTTCATTCGTTAACCTCATCAAACTGATTTAGAAGACCTAAACGACGCAGTTCTTCCATCGAGGTTAAGCCCTGAAGTACCTTTTCTCGACCATCATGAGCAAGACTGATATAATGCTGAGCGTGTTTTCGTAATTGTTGCTCGTCTGATTCTTGAGTGATTAACTCCCGCAATACCTCGTCCATCCACAAGGTTTCGAATAGAGCAATACGCCCTTTAAAGCCCGTGCCAACACACAGCGAACACCCTTGAGGGTGAGAGAGCATAACTAGATCATCCGATGGTAAACCCAGCTGTTTCAATTCTGAGAAATCTGCCGGCATCTCTAACTTACAACTCTGACAAAGCTTTCTGGCCAATCGTTGCGCGACAATCCCTTGGAGGCTTGAAGCGATCATAAACGGTTCTAAACCGATATTTTTCAATCTAGTGACACTGGCAATCGCAGAATTGGTATGCAGGGTAGATAGAACCATATGGCCCGTAGTAGCAGCTTTTAGAGCAATCTCACCGGTTTCAGAGTCACGAATCTCACCGACCATAATGATATCGGGATCATGACGAAGGAAACTTCGAAGGGCAGAAGCAAAATTCACCTTCGCATTCATCTGCACTTGAGAAACACCCTCTACCACCATCTCAACAGGATCTTCAGCAGTAAGAATATTGGTGCTTTCCGATTTTAACTCTTCAAGCGCAGCGTAGAGCGTTGTAGATTTACCGCTCCCTGTAGGCCCTGTAATCAGAACAATGCCATGAGGCTGAGCAATGACGCGGCTGAACTGCCGTAACGTTACATCAGACATCCCTAGCTGTTTCAGGGTAAACAACTGATTATCCGTGCCAAGCAAACGTAGGGTTACTCGCTCACCATGCTTAGTTGGCGCTGTCGCCACACGCATTTCAAACTCGACATTATAAGGCGTTGTATAATCAGCACCGCCATCCTGAGGCATTCTAGTTTCGGCAATATCCAGGTTAGACATAACCTTAATACGGCTAACTAAAGAGATCCCTTCCGAAAGGGTAAAACGCTTCCCATATTGCTGTAATTGGCCATCTACCCGCAATCGCACAATGTAGTAGTCAGCTAAGGGCTCGATATGAATATCGGATGCTCGATGCATATAAGCTTGATTCAACAACTCAGAAAACTCTGCAACTGCATCAAAACCTAATTCTGCATTGCTTAACTCCACATCTAAACGCAAACTACATTCAAATGCTTCTGGCTCAGCCAAGCAGAGTTTTACATCCGTCTTGAATAATCGCTGTAACTGTTTTTCGAGTGTCGGATTCTCTGGAGAATCGGTAACGACATAGATTTTATCGCTATCAACTTCACCTATATCGACAGGAAGAATACGAAACTGACGAATAAAACTTTGCGGTATATTACTCAGGCGACTTTTATCTACTTGGATCTGCGATGGTCGAAGATACTGCATACCATGCTCACTAGCATAAGCATGATAGAAGCTACTTGGCGCTATCCGCTGCTCATAACAAAGCACCGTCTTCTCATCCATTTTTAAACGGCGCGCATGTAAGCTGGCCTCTGTATGCTGGCTCTCAGTAATCAGCCCTTGCTTAATAGCAGCTTCAATTAGCCATTTATCCCTAATCGCCATAGCCGGTTACCTGCCCAACACTCGAAGAGAGTTCTCAAACTGCTCTTTACGACTGGTTAGCTGCAATGCTTGCTCTTTGGTTAAGAACTTTTCATATACACGTTTAGCTAATGCAAATTCAAAAGTCTGATTGCCTTGTGCCCGCCCCGTTTCCATCACAGAACGAATTTGAGTGGTGTTATTCTCCCGAATAAGATTAGATACAGCACCATTGACCATCAAAATCTCATTCACCGGAACACGACCTTGGCCATCAGGAGAGCGGACTAAAGTCTGTGTGACAACTGCGCGCAGACACATAGATAGCTGCTGGCGCACTGTATTTTGCAGATCGCCAGGGAACATCCCGATTAATCGATCAATCACGCCAACCGCATCATTTGTATGTAGAGTGGCAAATACCAAATGGCCTGTTTCCGCCGCGGTAATAGCAGCATGCATGGTTTCTAGGTCACGCATCTCACCCAACAGCATTACATCTGGGTCTTCACGCATGGCACTGCGGATTGCATCCGCAAAAGATAGGACATCGTCACCTACTTCGCGTTGATGCACTACGGAGCGAATATTACTGTGTACAAATTCAATCGGGTCTTCGATAGTTAAGATATGACAAGCACGTGTCTTATTTATCTTATTGATAATGCTTGCCAATGTTGTGGACTTACCGCTACCTGTAGCCCCCGTCACTAGAACCAAACCGTCCTTAAAACCTACAACATCTTCTAGTTGGGCAGGCAAACGCAGCTCTTCAAACGTACAGAACGTGCCATCTAATGCACGGATAGCAAAAGCTAAACTACCGCGTTCGAAATAAAAGTTAAGGCGGAAGCGCACACCTAACAAGTTGGAATAACCTAAGTCACAACTACGCTTCGTCAATAAGTGATCAAATTGTTCGGCTGACAGGATTGCCTCGGCCATTCCTAATAATTGGTCCTTGGTGAATGCATCTGAGTCTTCTCGTTCCGACAGTTCACCATGAACACGCATCACCGGTGCAACATTGGCAGAACAGTGCATATCAGAGGCGCCAGCCTCCAGCATTAATGCCAATAATTGCTCAAACTGATCTGTATAGTTGTTTCTATCCATTACAATGCCAACGTCATCTCAATATCTAACACTCGACCACCACCTATGGCGGTACGGTCAGTACGACTAATCTGAAATTTGATTGGAATGACTGAATATTCCAACTGTGATAGTTGCCTAATAAACCCGTAAAGCGCGCTGTAGCCCCCCTGCAAACGTAATTCATATAAAGGTCGGTTCAGATCACCTTTACGTTGCTTAGACGGTTTAGCAGCAACCATCTCTGCTAGGTTACCTTCACTTTGTACTTTAGAAAGTAACTGCAATCGATTCGCTTCCGCATGCTGGGTTATTTGGCTGAGTAACTGAGCAAACTTAGCTTTATCACGGACATCGATAAAGCTATAACCAAAACCAGAAAGCTTAGACTTTTCCGATTCAATCGCTTTAGTTAGTTTCCGCACATCACTGGCACTAATTTTCTTACCATCAAGCTTCGGTACTTCGCCGGTGCTTTTTCTCTCGCGTTTAGCTGCCTTCTTAACTTTTTTCTCAACAGATTCAATTCTATCTTCCAAAACAAGCACTTGTTTATTCAGTTCAGCACCCCGAAAAAACAGGTAACCACCCGCGATCAAAGCAGCTCCTAAAACTGCGACTAGGATCCTTTCACGCATGTTCATTTCAGCAAAGGCATTCATCATTGAGCCCCCTTTTGTTTCAAAACGAACTCAAAAACATAAATACCGTTTTGCATCAGCGCTGAATCCCCTTTGAAGTTACTCGGGCTCTTATCGATATACATATTCAGTGGCTCAAGGCTGATGGATAGAACCTGATTGAAGTCATCAATGCTGGCCTGATCTACAGCCTTCCCCGTAATAGAGAATTCATACCAGGCACTTTCTTTCATTGACTCCAGCACTACGCCATCGTTAATACTTTCCGATAGCACGGGTAGAAGACGTTCGACAAATGACTGACGCTTAACAATCACTTGCTCAACCAGCTGTTTTTCAGATTGCAATGCACTCAGTAAAACAGTGTTCTGCTGATACGCGGTGATATTCTTGCGGGCTTCAGCACTATCTTTACGCTGCCGATCCCTTTTCTCTTCCATTATTTCTAATTGCCTTTCAGAAGATGCTAATTCCTGTTGCAATCGATCTAACTTCCAATAAAAGAAACCTTCATAAGCAGCGATTAACAGTGGCAACATACAAGCAGCCATTGCAATTTTAAAACCGTTACTACGATAAATAGGATCAGGTGGCGGCATGCCAATTAAAGGCGCGACAGAAAGTGGGGCACTACCAAGAAAATGTCTCGCAGCCCCCAGTTCAGCTAACAACTCATTTCTGCCAGAAGGTATTTTATCCGCCGCAGCCTGAGCTAAAGATTCAGCATCGAGCTGTAGCACTGATTCTAGCTGAGAGATCTGGTCGCTAAACGCGCTATCACCATCAGCAACAAGCCAACGATTTGCTTGCGCAAACGAACCTGTCGTTAAGACCTCTGCAACTGCCCCTGCATCTAACATATGGCTGGAGCATTTCACCATCGCTACATCTCGGATCTGGTTATCCTGCAACACAGCACAGAAAACATAAGCCTTATGGAATTCGGTCAACAATACGGTGTCAGTGCTCTCTAACAACGGCACAGTGGAACCCGCAAAAGGGTATACCTGACGCAGGTTCAGCTTAGGAAAACCAGAACTACCACCAACTTTTTTAACAGCATCTAACCATTGCTGATGCTGAGCAGCTGGCATAGCACTACACAGAAATTTTTGCGCATCACTTAAATCATCATAAGGTGATTCCTCTTTAGGCTGCGGTCGCCATTGAGTTAGAAGGCGCTGGTCTGCAAGCTGAAGTTTCTGCTGTATATGCAAACACTCTGCTATCTGTTCCTTAGATACCATCTGCTCACGGATCGCCACTTCCCCTAAACGCATCGGGCTTCGGCCGCCATGTTGCGCTGATAGTTGCTTCTCTTCAGTTACCAGATGCACCAGCTCTTCACGTTGTTCAGGAGAAATATACCCTCGCCCCATTAACAGCCAACCCAAGTCCCAGTTGGGTGATTGCATGGCAACCACGCCTTCCATCTCCCAACGTAACATTTCCAACAGATTTTCAGCTTCGGGAGAATCAAAACTTTCGGTGATCTGGACCAGATCAGGAATAGCACTAATATGTAATAACAAGGCATTACTAGGCACATTTTTACCTAGAACATTCTTTAACTGTTCCAACACATCAGTCAACGCAGCTATAGGATCAACCTGCTGTGACGAAACAGACACTGTAACTTTCAAGGCATCACGGTTACCATTGATAACCGTTGCTCGAAGACCAAACCCGTCAGTTTTAAGAACCAGCAAGCCTTTACCCGCTGTTTTTTTATTCAGAAACGACAGCATTAATTAACCTCAAATTGCAGTGCTGGCTGGGTGGTATTGGGTATAACCAGCAGGCGATCATATATTTGAATGGATGTTCCATTGATTAAAAAAACTGCATGCTGGCCAATTGGGAGTTTTTCCGTACTAGTGTTCAACCCGCCACCCCCATTTTTTTTCCACTCGCTAGCAGTAAATGAGAGTGAATGTTCTGCTTGTGATGCACCAATATCAAAGTGATAAGTGGTCCAGCGCTCGGCATCATCTTTAGCCTTATTTTCAAAAACCACCACAGCAAGCACTAAACTAGTGCCACTGTTATCAACAACAGATATGTCTAATTGGTTCAGCGGGACTTGCCAATCGGAAGGTTTAATTGCACCTGAAACTACAGATCCATAAGCTGAGGGGTGAAGCCCATCATCCCCTTTAAAGACAAAGTCATAAGTATCAGCATCATTTCGAATTTCAAAAGCGATTCCCCAGCCATCTAAAAATTCTTTATTGCTATCCAATCCAGAATTTAAATAATGACCTCGATACCCTTTTAGCTGAGGATAATTCGATGCGTCTACAGAAGGGCCTCCTAAATTGATATGAGGCTCTAGAGCATCAAAATCAGCCCAATTTTTACCACTTTCTTCACTCCAATCACCTTTTGAAATCAAAGGCTGCAGTTCAGTGGGATCCTGAGACAGAGTGGCACTCGCTGGGGGTAAAACACCGTTATCGATAACAAAGCCAGACAGCACTGGTTGATTGCGGTAGCTACTTTGCATCAAGATGCTTTTTCTAAGCAGCTCCATCTTATCTAAGGTTTCATCGTAACGAAGTTGGTTATCCTGATTATCGATAAACACCAATGGGGTACTGGCCACTAAGCCAATAATTAACATCACTAACACTAGCTCTAATAAGGTAAAGCCTGATTGACGTTTAGAGGACTGTTGATTGAGGATTAGCGAAGGCATAAGACAATATCATCCCCACTGCTGTTACAAAGTTCATCCGATGTACAATAATCAGGCTCACTTGGGTCGTAATTACAGTTATTTGGCTCATAAATACCATTAGAACCAAAGCTAACTATTCGAGGTACGCCTAGACTTGAACTATCAGCCATGGCTTCGAGATCAATCGCAAGATAAGGTCGACCAAAGTGATTGATCAGGGTTGAATCATCACCCGAAATTTTACGCCACTCCAGAAGGCAATCATTTGCACCAGGTGTACTACAACCACTCACACTGCGACTCTGCCCGTCATCGACGGGATAATGATCATAAGGGTCTGCGATACCAATAACAGAAGGAATTTCCGCGCCATCGATCACAAAAGGCTCGCCCGGATTTGCTGGGTCACTAATACTCGAGCCATCAGATGTCAGATCGTCACCAATATCCAGGTATAGGTACTTATGACCATTTAGGTAAGGACCGCGCCAACCTCGCCGATAATCCACACTCCAAACAGCAGCAGAAGCGGGTTTAATAAATAAGAAACCTAAATCAGCAGGGGTTTCACGAACGGGTAAAGTGCCGTTATCTTTATAATAGGCTTCGACAGCCTCACCCAATTGCTGCATCTGATAACGTGTGGCTTGATCTGCGGCATCTGATCCAACATCACGGAAAGAGGTCACAACACCACCAGCGACTACTAACAAGATAGCCGCAACCACTAGCATTTCTAGAAGTGTAAAACCCTTCTGAGACGACAAAACCGCTTTGCTAAAAACATCATTACGGACACTTTTAGAAAAACGGTCTATAGGGGAACTGCGGTATTTTTTATCTACCAACTTCATACTTAGCCATTGTATTTATTATTGTTATTAGCCTGTCCTTAGCTATCTACCTTCATCCAAGTAAAACCTTTGTCACTGCCAACCCTTCATCCATTTAAAACGGTGGGTTAAGGGCAAACACATTCCTTATAAAAAAGGCAGGAGCTTAGCTCCTGCCTTTTCAAAAAGAAGAATTACTCTTCTTCGTTACCTTTCGCTTCAGCGATCTCGTCGTCGTAACCGTCGCCGCCGGCATCAAGAATCGCTACAACTTCTAATTCATCACCAACTTCTTCCCAGTTAGCAACAGCACAATCGGTTCCATCAATTAGGTCTTCTACATCACCACTGTCACACTCTGCTAGTCTTACTACAACAGAGTAATTAGAGTATTTATCAGCTGGGGAATTACCATCTTGAGGAGCACGAGCAATAACAGCATCCAATTCAGCAGCTGGACCAACACCAAATACAGCAAGTACAGCATTTTCTGCCTGTCCTAGTTCAGCAGGTTCAGTAAATAATGCGATTGGTACAGTTTCAGTTGTCAAAGCGCCGGTCAAATCAACTTCTGCACCTGCGCCAAATTCCCATTCATCATCTTCAACAACTGGTGAGTTGAAAACCATTGATGGCTTAGTTACTTCAACCAAATCAATCTCAGCAACATTTTCATCAAAGCCGCCAGCAGTTGTGAACAAGTTGTTACCTGTAGAGCCATTACACAGCTCATCGTTTACGTAGCGTAGAGATGTTAGACCATTCTCAGCAAGTACTGTCACCGCACCTGAAGTAATCTCTGCAATACCTAGTTTGTTGAATAAATCAGAAGATAGGCCGCCATTGATTCTCTGCAAGTTGGACGTATTACCAGCATCACTTAAAAGTCGCTCGGTACCATTACTAATCTGGGTTACAGTAGCAGAATAATCTGGCTGCACACCTGTCGAACAGATCAAAGAGTCCAGACCCGCCGGAAGAACACGTCGCTCTGTCACATTAAAAACATTCATGCTGTTTTCTAAGGTTGCCATAGTGTGAACTGCTGTAGCTTGAGCTGCACCTTCCTCTTGGCCATCCATATTAGTAATTACGGCACCCGCAATTACTGCAAGAATCGCAACAACTACTAACAATTCAAGCAGTGTAAAACCGCCTTGTTTTGCTTGTAGCTTTTCACCCTTAGCGCGCAACTCTGCGTCTTTAACCTGAGATAGGTCAGCTTTCATAAATTTGCGAATAGAATCTTTCATCTGTTGAGCGTTCATTATTTTTCTCTTTATTATTTTTACCGCATCTGTCTCGCACAGATTTTTGGATTTTTATTTATAAAAATCTTTAAGATGCAAACCCGCATTGCACTCTTTTAATTAGGGACGAGCTCTTCGCTAGCTTAAACATCCACCACAAAACGGTACTGTCGACCGTAATGGAGAATGACCTCTTTTTGCTGGCGCTTTAGAATTTTGGTTTCGATTCGGATCTCACCATAACCATCATGAGCAAGCACATCTTCAAACAACTCCAACAATTTCTTTTTAGCTGGATCAGCTGCTGGTTTATCCGTGCTCATAATTTTTTGCCCTTGGCTATGGCTTAATCTGACTTCCTTGAAATGTTGGGAACTAATCCTTAGCACCCCATGTCCGAAAAACGTGACAGAAAAGGTAACTGTTTCAAAAATGTTACCAAACTGGCCATTAGAGCCACCTTTTCTAGTACTTTGGAGCCAACTTCATCCCGAAATTCCCGTGAAGCATTCCTAAAAAACCTAACAAACGAATTCGGAATTGATCCCGCAGAGGTATGATTTTTAATAGAAAAAATAAAGGAAGGAACGTTCGTGAATATGGTGACTAAAATCTAGAATCGCAGATAAAAACTAGAGGAAGGTAATAAAAATTCAAACAAAGGCAGGTAAGCTACCGAGGCACGCTTAAGACTTTTTTGTTCTTCAGTAGGCACCAATACACAAACACACAAATATTGAGGGCTGAATATGACAGGTAGTCTTTTACATAGAACTTGGTGCAGTGTTCTCTACAGGCTTTAAACTCACATCTCCAACCACGCAATTTCGACCACTTTTTTTCGCTTCATATAGAGCATCATCTGCCCGCTTAATCAAAGCATCTAAATTAATGTCGGTCGGTTCCGCAGTAGCAAAGCCGATACTAATCGTGATTTTTATTTTGTGCCCCAAGAGCGCATATTCAGACTGGGAAACAAGCCGCTGTAACCGTTCAGCTACCTGCTTTGTACCAGCATAAGAAACATCAGGAATCAGGGCAATAAACTCCTCTCCGCCATATCGACCAATCGCTGAATACGAGCGTAGTTCTCCCATCAACCGATGCGCCACCAACTGTAAGAGTTTATCGCCTACCAGATGACCGTAGTTGTCATTCACTTTTTTAAAGTGATCAAGATCTAGCATCAGCAAGGCAAAGCTAGCTTGTTTTGACGAGGAGCGCTTATAACGCTGCCACTCAGCTTCCATTCTTCGTGTAATTTCAGCTCGGTTATAAAGCCCTGTTACCGCATCAACCGTCGCCAACTCTTCCAACATCTCTTGTTGATAAACCATTTTCTTCACCGCCTTACGCATAAATACGAAGGCTGTGCAAATTACGCTCAACAGAATGATCGCTAGCACACCGACAAACAGAATAACTCCTTGTTGGATTTCACCACGAAAGCTCGAAGTATCTTGGTAGATTTCGAAGATTCCAATCAGCCCCCCATTCCTATCACGCATGGCGACATAGCTCTCAACCACATCAACATCGAACCGGGTTTCATGAGCCAAATCCCTGATCTGGTCTTTTGTTTGAATATTCGAACTCGCACCATCTATAACGGCTTGTTTAAGCATCTCATTCGCACTCGCATCTTTGCCAATAATGCTCAGATCTGTGCTGTAGATGATGATACCCTCTGGGGAAAACAGCTTAGTTTTCACAATACCATAGGGCTGAATAAAGTCTCTTAGAGTTTTATTTAGCTCTAATAATTGCGGAGGTAGCAGAGGAGCAGAGTTCAGTGCTGAATTGAGCTCAGTACGGTATGTAGTAAAAATCGCTTCCGTAAGGTTAATGGCGTTGGATTCAGCTAGACGTACGACATGACGTTCATATAATTTGCTAGCAGCATAGCCACTAAGCAGTAATAGAACAATCGATGCAAGAATGGCAACTAAGCAGAATCGCTGTAAAAATTGACTCAACGATGATGATAAGGCTTTTGGGCTCAACAACTAACAACCTCAATACAGCAGGAACTGTTTTCTCTTTCTCTAATTTAGGTTAGCAGAAACTCTACCGACCGTTCATACTCCTTTCATTCAATATTTCAATTTTTAGCCTAAAGGTTAGTACTACTGAGGTTTAAGCATTAATTTTTCAAATTGCAGATAAGGTACTGGCCGACTGCTGAGGTAACCTTGATAGTAATGGCAAGCTTTGTTTTGCAAAAACCTTAACTGCTCTTGGGTCTCCACACCCTCAGCCAACACTTTTAAACCTAAGCTATGCCCCATGGCAACGATTGTAGCTGCAATCACCATATCGTCTTTATCCTGAGGAATATCTTCTACAAAAGATTTATCTATTTTAAGGACATCGATTGGGAATTTTTTAAGATAGGCTAATGAAGAGTAACCGGTACCAAAATCATCGATAGCGACTTTAACGCCCAACTTTCGTAGCCGATGAAGCAGATCAATAAATTCCTGCTCTCTTTCCATCAATGCACTTTCGGTAATTTCGAGTTCTAGATATTGTGCAGGCAACTCCGTTTGCTCAAGCACCGTTTCCACAAGCTGACAAATATCGGTGTGCCGCAATTGTACAGAAGATAAATTAACAGCCATCGTAATCGGCTTAAAACCTTGATCCAACCATGACTTCAGTTGTATACAACTTTGCTTCAGTACAAACAGACCAATAGGATTGATCAACCCCGTTTGTTCGGCCAATGGAATAAAATCAGCAGGGCCGATTAAACCTTTTTCCGGGTCTTGCCAACGCACCAACGCTTCTGCACCGATTAACTCACCTGAAACAATATCAATTTGCGGCTGATAAAAAACCTCTAGCTCTTGATTCTCTATCGCACGGGATAACCTAGCTTCCAATTCCAATCGACTACGAGCGTCACGCGTTAGCTCTTCTGTGAAATAATTAAAGCAACCACGCCCTTCGTTCTTAGCTTTATACAATGCTGCATCTGCATGCTGTAATAATGCTTCCGCATCTTCACTTTGGGTAGGATAAATACTGATCCCAATAGAGCCCCCAATGGCAACATCCACACCATTCTTTAAAACCCAGCGTTTACTAATAGCTTCGATTACTTCATTTGCAACAAGACCTGCATCCTCCGGATGGTGAATATCCTCAAGCAACAAAGCAAATTCATCCCCCCCCATACGACAAACAAGATCAACTTGCCGCAACCGGTCTTTTAATAGCACAGCTACTTGCTGTAGCAACTCATCCCCCGCTGCATGGCCAAAGCTATCGTTCACATCTTTAAACCGATCTAAATCCAACAATAATAAGGCCAACTGTTTACTATTCCGCCTTGCTACGGCTAACGATTGCTCCAATCGTGATTGCAGCATCAATCGGTTAGGCAGATGGGTGAGCATGTCATGATGAGCTAAATAATTTAGCTTTTGCTCAGACTCTTTAAGTTTAGAGATATCTGAAAAGACCCCTACATAATGAGTGACCTTTTGATAATCATTGGTAACCTGACTAATACTCAGTAACTCGGGGTAAACCGCACCATCCTTGCGACGATTCCATATCTCCCCCTGCCAACTGCCTTTTTCTCTCAAACTCTCCCACATCAATGCGTAAAACTGCTCATCATGTCGGCCCGATTGCAAAATTTTGGCGGGTTGCCCAATCACTTCGTCACTGCCATACCCAGTTAACCGGCAAAAAGCTTTATTAACACGTTGAATAACTCCAGCTGCCGAAGTAATCATCACCCCTTCTGTCGTACTACCAAACACAGCAGCAGCCTGGCGAAGACGATCTTCTTGGCTTTTGCGTTCGGTTACATCTTCCAAGATAGCCAAGAAACCACACTCAGTAGTAATACCCGAGGCGTTAATCAGTTTTTGCTTACCCTCCAAGCAAGTAATCTTATATTCACTTAAGGGAATTTTATGGTCGGTTATACGCGCTCGCTCAATAGCTCCATACCAACGCTCACGCGCTTCTTTACGGTATTGTAGATCGGGATGAGCTAAGGAAAACCAGGTATCTAAATCGGGTAGGTGTTTTGCTGAATAGCCTAATGTTGTTGTGAAGGCTTTATTAAGGCTAATCAATTTTCCATCAAACCCAACATAGGCCATAGGAACAGGTGATTGCTCAAACAAGACTCTAAAACGCTGTTCACTATCTCGAATAGAATCTATTGCTTGGAACCGTTCAGTCAAATCACGAGCGATAGCAACAACATAATCTTTATGCCCAAAGCGTACTAAACGCGATTTAACCTCTACTGGAAAAACGGTGCCATCCAAGCGCCGATATTCTGTTGTTTGTAGCAGCTCTTCTTTAACCTTTAACTCAGATAGATTTTTTTCTAACCAGTCGTTTAAAGATTCATTCGCGGTGGTCAAATCAACAACACGCAAATTTAATAAATCGCCATGTGACATAGCTAGGCTTTTTGATGCCTGCTCATTAGCATCTAAAATTCGTCCATCATCAGCATCAATGATGTAAATTGCATCACTGACCTGTTCAACCAAATGCTGGTAAAAATCGCGTTGCTCTATATCCCTTAAACGCGCTTCACTATTAACTAAAGCACGGCTTTTTCGCTCTAAGGTTTCTTGCAAATACTCGATATAAGAACCCTGTAGAGATTTAGCGATATCATGCCGAGTCAAGATGCCCTTAAGGCAACCATCATGTTCAACCACCACAAGACGACGCACATGGTTGCTCTCCATCATCCGACTAGCAATTTGCAAAGGTAGATCAGGCAAAACAGTTATTAAAGGCGTAGCCATAACCTCTCTTGCCAGCACCTTTTCTATGTCTAAATTTTCAGTCGCTAGACGAACTATGTCCCGCTCGGTCAAGATACCAACCGGACAACCCTTCTCTACAATTACCGTGCAGCTAATTTTCTCTGAGCTCATCAAAGAAAGCACAGAAGCCAACGAAGCTTCAGGCTCTACTCCTTTAACACGGTAACTCATCGAATTAGCTACGGTTTTTAATTCAACGAGGTACTCCATTCCCATGTGGTGAAGAAAATCCCCTTCACTCACAAGACCCAACAACTGTCCTTCGTTGCCTACGACGACCAGATGCCTGACATTGTTTTCAGACATCGTTTGATAAGCTTTGGCATAACCAAGATTAGAGGAAACAGTGATGACAGGCTGACTCATTACATCAGCCATGCATAAAGAGGAGATCGAATGATCATCAAGCATTAAACGAATGGCATCTTTCTCGGTAAAGATACCTACAGGCTTAGCAGAATCACCGATAGCGACAATGCTACTGATCGAATGCTGCTGCATTAACGCAAGCACCGTTTTTAAGGGCACATCCGGTGAAACAGTTATAACACTAGGTGTAAGTATCGCCTTCAAAGGTGCCGCTTCGATTTCAATAGCATTCAAATTCATACATCAACCAATTCGAATTAGATCAAGCAGTTAATGATGCTACCCAGATCGATTGTCAAAAACATTGATATCAGTACCTATATCAATCGATCTAAATACAAGAAGATATAATGTATTTTAAAATTATCTTTTATATAATTACGTTTACTAATCTAGTTTAGGTACAAAAATTAGTATCTGACTAATAGAAAGCGCTTATTTTTTCAGTAAAAACAAAACATTAGATAGCGCTTAATAAAACTTTATACTGAGACTACGGTCATTTATGAAGTGCAGGTGAGGAAATACGACTTGGAGCAAACAAATTTTTTCCAATATAGGTATAATCGTCGACCTCTCTCGAACCCAAACTAATTTATGCGGGCAACACTCGATGAAGAAACAGATTCTTTTAGCTACAAGTCTAATGCTGAGCATTGGTACAACAAACCTAATGGCAGCCGATCTAGGCAAAGGTTCTTTAGCCTTTGACAAGCAAGACTACGCAACAGCCCTTGAAGAGCTGAAGCCACTGGCAAAAGAAGGCGATCCAGATGCACTCAACATGCTTGGCCAGATGTATGAGAATGGCTGGGGCGTTGAGGTAGACGAAGCTAAAGCACGCCGTTACTACAAGCGCGGTGCGTCTCAAGGCCATATGGCTAACGTAAACAGCCTGCGTGCTCTGAAAGACAAAGAATACAAAGTTGAACTAAAAACCGTTCAACCTGCCGCTGAATCTGGTGATGCTCAAGCACAAAACCGTTTGGGTGAAATGGCAGAGTTCGGTTACGGCATGTCACGTAACGCTGATATGGCAATCGAATGGTACCTAAAATCCGCTGATCAAGGCTATGTCGCTGCACAGCACAACATCGGCCGCTGCTATAACTTCGGCACAGGCGTTGAACAAAACTTTGAAGAAGCAGAACGCTGGTACCGTAAAGCGGCTAACCAAGGTCACACTGACGCGATGTTCTTCTTGGGTACGCTTTACTCCAACAATCACGGCTCTCAGAAAGATCAGGATACCAATATCCTAGCTTACGCTTGGATGCACAATGCTGCTGAATTGGGTAACAAAACTGCACAAGCTATTGAAAAACGTTTGGTAATGAAGCTAAACCCAAGCGAACTTGAAGAAGCTAAAGCATTAGCTGCTGAGTACCGTAAAACGTACATTGCAGAATAAGCGTCTCAATATTCTAAAAAGGCGATCAGATGATCGCCTTTTTTATTGCCTGAAACCAAGTCGGTGGCAGAGCACAACCATTTCCATGTAAAATCTACGCCTAGATAGATAACTTTTAGCGGGCAATTTTCGCAAACCAGCAAGTAACGCCCAGTCTTAAACTCGACCCTATACGTGTATTAATAAAATGAGCCGAGCCTTTAAAGAAACTTATGCCGATATCAAAATCGCCAGCCCACTTAAACGCTTAGGCGCTTTTGTTTATGACTTAATGTTAGTTGCAGCCTTATTAATGGTCTCCACTGGTGTACTTATGACCATCAACGGCGGCGAAGCCCTGGATACCAGCCCTTACTTTGCTGTGTATCAGTCCGCTCTATTTATCATTGTTTACCTATTCCTATCCTTCTTCTGGATGCGCAACGGTCAAACCCTCGGCATGCTAGCTTGGCGTTTGCGGGTACAAACCTCAGAAGGCTACCGCCTTAACTTCACTCAATCACTAATACGTTACATCGTAGGCATCATCTCCCTATCCGCTTTCGGCGTAGGCTTTCTGTGGATGTTTATCAACAAACAGAAGATGACATGGCATGACCTAGCGTCAGGCACACATGTGGTAGAACTACCGAAGAATGCGAAGATTTTGGAATAACGGCAGGACGCCACTTCGTGGCTAGAGTAAAAGAAGGACGCTGACGCTAGAGGGCGCTTCGCTTTTAGGACGTCACTGCGTGACTAGAGGACGGCTTCGCCTAGAGAAAAAGATTTCAACACTGCTTGATTAGAGTATTGAGTATTTTTCTAATCTCCAATATTTCTTCAGCCCAACTTAGGGCTTTCTGCTTCGGTATAAAGCCTACTTTTTGCCCAATTAGTATTTGTGTTCGTAGTTCTGCTGAAGAACCTTTCGCATAGTAAAGGAATTGCCTTTTTTCTTTAACAGAGCTCCGTTCATACCCTTCGGCTATATTACTGGGAATAGACAGACCACTGCGCGTAATTTGGTCTTTGAAACCATAGTCCTTACAACTGGCAAGAACTAAGTATAGATCTGTACTTAATCGGCAGGAACGTTTCCATACATCCAGATTCTCGTAACTCATAACAACCTCCATGTTGTTTATGTTTTAAGCCTTTTCTCTAGCTGCAAAGCAGCGTCCTCTAGGCGAAGCCGTCCTCTAGCCACGCAGTGGCGTCCTCTAGCGCCAGCGTCCTACTTAGCCCTATTAAGCAACCAGAAACCAAACCCCGCACAAATCAGAATTGGGATGATCACCGCAACAAACGGTGCGAATCCAAATACGGCACTGGTAGGACCAAGGATGTCTTGAGTGAGTTTAAATGCGAGGCCTACGATGATGCCGGTGATCAAGCGCTGCCCGAGGGTTACGCTTCGCAATGGGCCAAAGATAAAAGAAACAGCAACCAATACTAAAGCGAATACAGCTAGCGGTAAGAGGAGCTTGCTCCAGAAAGCCACACGGTATTGGGAGGATGCTAGGCCCTGCTCATTGAGATATTCGCTGTAAGATAGCAAGCCACTCATCGATAGGTTAGTCGGTTGAACCATTACAACTTTTAAGAGTTCAGGCGTTAAACCGCTTTCCCAAACTTCGGATTCTAAAGTGGCCGTAGTCACAGAAGATGTCGCTGGTGTCGCTCGATCTTCTGCCGATGGAAAACGAGTTTCACGAACATTCGTAAGTACCCACTTGCCCTCTTCGTAACGCCCTACTTTGGCAAAACTAGAGCGGGCAAGAGTGAGATCTTCATTGAACTCATAACGACTTACGCCGCGAACAGAGCCATCAGGAATTACAGCATTGATATGTAGGAATGTACGCTCATCTCGGTGCCAAACACGACTGGCATCATTAATCGCTCGGCTACCCGTTTGAGCTACTTGGCGGTGACTCTGCGCCTGCTGCTCTGTATGCGGAACTACAAATTCACCAAGACCTAATGCAAACGCAATAATCAGCAATACCGGTTTCATAACAGACAAGATAATCCCTAAAGTCGAGATACCTGCTGCACGCATAACCGTAAGTTCAGAACTCGATGCAAGGATACCCAAACCTAACAAGCAGCCGATCAAGCTTGAGAGAGGAATAAACTCATAAATACGGCGCGGCAAGGTTAGCAGAGAATACTCAACCGCAGCAGCGAAGGTATAACTACCTTCAACATTTTTAAGCTCCTCAACTAGAGCAAACAACATATCTAGCCCTGCAACCACCAGCAGAACCACCAAGAAGCCACCTAAGACATGACGAGCGATATACAGATCTAATAGCTTCATGACGTTTTCTTACTCCATGGCATACGCAAAGTCGGCATAGGAATTTGGTTAAAGACCCGACTCCAGAAACGGCCAAAAACAATCATATTGAGCGCAAACAAAGCAAAAACAAAATGCACCATCCAGATAGCAATCGGCGCAGCTTCATCGTCACTCACTTTACTGGTCATATTGCTCAAAATCGTGAGGTATAGAAGATAGATAATGATCGACGGAACTAGACGTGCAAAACGCCCTTGGCGCGGATTAACACGGCTTAAAGGCACCGCCAACAGGGTAACTACGATCGCCAGTACAGGTAGAGATAAACGCCAGTTCAGTTGGGCGCGATGCTTAGGTTCATCCGAATCCCAAAGTACAGACGTAGGAAGCGCCTCTACTTTGTCATAACGTATCTCTTGGTTTTTACGCTCAACCTCTGAGCCGTATCGCTTAAATCCAAGCTCAGTGTAATCCGCTTTGCCCGGAACACCTTCATAACGGAAGCCATCTTCTAGCACTAAGAAACGCTGATCTCGTTCAGTATCAGTCAACATACTTCCGGATTCAGCTAAGGTAATCTGCAAACGCTTAGTGCTTTGATTGCGGTCAGCCATAAAGACCAAACCGAGCTCACCATTTTCATTTACTGAATCGGTATAGGTCACCCGCGCACTGTTCTGATTCTTCTGAAAGCGCCCCGGCACAAGGCTTTCTAGCTCGCTGCGACTTTCTTGCTCATCAAAGATTTTATTTGTTTCAGAAGCGCCATAAGGAGAAACAAAAACAGATAAAACGCCCACAACAACAGCCACCAGCAAAGCGGGCCCCATGGAATAAGCCACTAATCGTTTCTGGCTCATACCGCAGGCTTCGAGTACCGTCATCTCACTCTCAAGATAGAGTCGACCATAACCCAGCAAAAAGCCTAAAAATAAGCCTAAGGGAAGAATCAGTTCCAGGAATCCCGGTAAGCGATACCCCATAATGGCAAACAATACACTCGGATCTAATTCACCGGCCGCCGCCTTGGAAAGGTATCTAACAAAACGTCCACTCATGATGATAACGAGTAAAACCGAACTCACCGCCAACATGCTGAGAAGCACTTCTCGAGATAAATAACGAAAAACGATCACTCTATGTCCCTACGAAACTGTTACCGACACAAAAATGGTTTATATTATGGGCCTTTACAGCGGAATTTATCTGTCAAAGCCTAGGTACTGAGTTTTAAAGTATCGGCATTATCCTTTAATCCGCACCTAATGTCTTGTTTAGACGGCTGCTGGCCGTGAGTTTGGAGCTAACATGGATTTTGAAATTGTAAATGGTGAGATTCAGTCACTAGAAACAGAATGTCTAGTCATCGCAGTTGAAGCTGATGGCAACCTATCCCCTGCAGCGAAAGCAGTCGACAGCGCCAGCTCTGGATACATCAGCGAAATCATCAACCAAGGTGATATCAGCGGTAAAACAGCACAAACACTTCTACTTCATAAAGTACCGGGCGTAACTGCTAAGCGCGTATTGCTGGTTGGTTTCGGTAAAGAAGAAGATCGTAACAACCGTAATCTACGTAAAGCCGTAACCGCGGTTATGGGCATCGTTAAAGGCACTGGCGTAAGCAGCGTAACATTTGCGCTAGATTGCAAGCTAAGCGACGACGCTGATCAATACCGTCAACTTCGTCATGTTGTTGAATGGGCAGGCGCTGAGCTTTACGTTTATGACGAAACTAAGAGCAAAAAAGCGGACCCTCTAAAACTGGAACAAATTGCGCTAGTTGTTAACGATGGTGATGCAGAAGTGGCAGAAACAGCCCTTTTAGACGGTACAGCGATCGTCAACGGCATGAGCATTGCTCGCGACCTAGGCAACCTACCAGGCAACATCTGTACGCCGACTTACCTAGCTGAGCAAGCACTAGAACTAGACGACGAATTTGAAAGCCTAACAGCAACCATCGTTGATGAAGACGAGATGGCTGAACTGGGCATGCATTGCCTACTTTCTGTAGGCAATGGTTCTGAGCAGCCTTCCAAACTGATTGTTATGGAATACAAAGGCGGCGAAGAAGGCGATAAGCCACACGTACTTGTAGGTAAAGGTATTACGTTTGATACCGGCGGCATCTCATTGAAGCCAGGCGCTGGCATGGACGAGATGAAGTACGACATGTGTGGTGCGGCTAGCGTATTCGGTGCAATGACTGCGCTATGTGAGATGGAGCTACCGATCAACGTTGTTGGTATCGTTGCTGCAGCTGAAAACATGCCAAGTGGCCATGCAACTAAGCCTGGCGACATCGTAACGACTATGTCTGGCCAAACTGTTGAGATCCTAAACACTGACGCTGAAGGCCGTTTGGTTCTTTGCGACGCGCTTACTTACGCAGGCAAATTTGAGCCAGCATCAGTTGTAGATATCGCAACCCTTACTGGCGCGTGCATCATAGCACTGGGTCACCACGCGACAGGCGTACTGTCTAACAATGACGATCTTGCTCAAGAGCTAATGCAAGCAGGTAACCAAGCTGCGGATAAAGCTTGGCAACTACCGCTATGGGATGAGTTCCAAGAGCAGCTAGACTCTAACTTTGCCGATATCGCTAACATCGGTGGTCGCCCAGGCGGCACAATCACAGCAGCGTGTTTCCTATCTCGATTCACTAAAGAGTACCGTTGGGCTCACTTGGATATCGCTGGTGTTGCTTGGCATAGCGGTGGTAAAAACAAAGGCGCTACAGGCCGCTGTGTACCACTACTAACTCAGTACCTGCTAAACCAATCAGCAGACGAGGAATAAGCCTCAGGCTTAGCAACCGATGACCAGTAAAGCTGATTTCTATGTACTACCTTCTAGCGACCCGGATGCCCGTGGTCGCTTCCTTTGCCGTTTAGTCGAAAAGATCCGTGCGCTAGGGCACGAACTTTACATTCAAACCGCAAACGAAAGTGAAGCCAAACATATTGATCAGCTTCTCTGGGAATACCGCCCCGAAGCGTTTATCCCACACCAACTGGTAGGCGAAGACCTCCAGGCCGGCGTACAAATCGGCTGGGATCAACAACGCCCGCAACATAAAGACGTGTTCGTTAATCTGAACTTAGATATTCCAGAAGACGCACTCGGATTCGACCGAATCTTAGAAGTCGTCGTACAAACAGAAGACGTCCTTACCTCCACCCGCAAGAACTACAAGCTATATCAATCTAATGGCATCCAGATTGATATGCATGATATGCGCCCTAAGCCGAAGGCGTAGAGGACGGCTTCGCCTAGAGGTCGCTTCGCTTGTAGGACGCAGCAAAGCTGCTAGAGGACGCAACTTCGTTGCTAGAGAAAAAACCTCTATAGGAATTAAGGGATTAGTTTTTAATATTTCTAAGTAATACGATCCTCAATGACCATACCCTCGAATCATTTCGAATCTTCACAATACTTATAATTTTTTTAATCTTTTTCTCTAGCTGCGTAGCAGCGCCCTTCTTTTCCTCTAGTGGCGAAGCCACGTCCTCTAGCCATGAAATGGCGTCCTAAAAGGCGAAGCCGCTCTCTAGCGTAAGCGTCCTTCTTTTCCTATAGGCGAAGCCGTCCTCTAGCAGCTTTGCTGCGTCCTGCCCTTCAAGCCACAACCGTCCCTTTCCCTCCAGACTTTTTATGTCCGCGTGTTTCTTCAATCAGGAACTTAAGCCAGCGCATATACGGCGTACCACCTGTGCCTTGTTGATCATTACAGCGGCGTGCGATGTATTTAATCGCCCAGTGATAATGCACTTCGCGGAAGCAGGCCATCAGTTCTAACACAGCATCAAACTTATCGGAGTTTGCCAGGGTTTTAACATCAGGCATGGCACGTACTTGTTCCAACATAACTCGATGATCGACAGGCATGTACTGACGCATATCGTACAAATGTCGGGTTAAGCGATTATCTTGGTGAGGGATTTTCATAAACTCTGTGAGTAACGGCATGATGGAGCTTTGTGCGCCGGTTTCACCTCGATAGCTGATCGGATCTATATTCACACCTTCATACACCACCTCTTGGAACTGGCCGATGTAGGGGCGGAATTTAGAGAAATACAGCTCATCCGACATACGTTCAGGTATCCGTTGCAACACCTGAATAATCGAGGTCATCGCCATGGCAATCTTATCGAGTGCTGCATCAACGTCTCTGGGTTGAACCTCGCCTTGTAGACTTAAAACCGCATCCAAAATATCAGCTGCCAAAGCCTCTATTTCGATATGGACCAAGATAAACCAATGCTCATCGTAGAGATGAACAAAGTTCTGAATCGTATCGATATTGCCAAGCTGAACGGATTTACGAATATCAAAACGTCGCCAATTAAACAGCGCGTAACCGTCGTAACTCAAGATTGGCGGACGCTGCATCAGGTCAGCAATTTTGCATAAGGGGCGGGCTAAGTTAGCAGGTAAAGAGTGACAACTTGGTTGCCCTATTTGATTGATATAACCCGACGCGATAAAACCCAACCTGACATAATAAAGGCACGCTTGCGGCCAGAGATCATCAGGGATATTGATATAGGGCCAATCGGGAACAAACACTCGACGCAGATAGTTTCGAGCATCCTTTTCTAATAACAAACTCGGTAACGAATTACCTACCGTATCCAGTACCGCATAAGGCTCCCCCAGAACCAATTCAGTCGCCGGATCCTGACAAGGTAAAAAACCGCGTGTGGCATAACATTGTTTCATGTTCGTACCTCCGCACTAACTTTGATACTTATAAGTATAGAAGTATCAATACAGGACGCAGCAAAGCTGCTAGAGAACGCTTCGCGCTTAGGACGCTAGCGCTAGAGGACGGCTTCGCCTAGAGAAAAACATAACCCTCAATGCACTTTTAACATACAGCTCGTTTTTTGCGTTTTTTCTCTAACTGCGTAGCGGTGTCCTCTAGTGGCGTAGCCACATCCTCTAGCCATGAAATGGCGTCCTCTAGGCTTAAGTCGTCCTTCTTTTTCTCTAGCTGAGTAGCAGCGTCCTCTAAGCGCAGCCGTCCTTCTGTTCCTCTAGCTGCGTAGCAGCGTCCTCTAGTGGCGTAGCCACGTCCTCTAGCCATGAAATGGCGTCCTCTAGGCGCAGCCGTCCTTCTTTCTTAAGCTATTAGCAAAGTCGCGCCCTATCGTCTTCCTCGCCCTAGCTACTGCTCACTAATATCCTGTATAATGTTGGACTTTATGCGTGCTGCCCACGGCAACTCTCGGGCAGCCTAATTCGACAGATTTTCAGAAGACTCAGAGCGCAATGGATACGACTTACCAGCCGCACGAAATCGAGAAATCCTGGTACAAAACCTGGGAAGACAACAACTACTTCGCACCTCAAGGCGAAGGTGACTCTTACTGCATCATGATTCCGCCACCGAACGTCACCGGTAGCCTGCACATGGGTCACGCTTTCCAGCACACCATCATGGATGCTCTAACTCGTTATAAGCGTATGCAGGGTAAAAACACGCTGTGGCAGGTAGGTACAGACCACGCGGGTATCGCTACGCAGATGGTTGTTGAGCGTAAGCTTGCGGCTGAAGAGCAAAAGTCTCGTCACGATCTAGGTCGTGATGCCTTTATCGAAAAGATCTGGGAATGGAAAGAAGAGTCCGGCGGTACCATTACTCGCCAGATGCGTCGCCTAGGTAACTCTGTAGATTGGGCGAACGAGCGCTTCACAATGGACTCTGGCTTCTACCACGCAGTTCAAGAAGTATTTATCCGTCTATACGACGAAGGCTTGGTTTACCGCGGCAAGCGCCTAGTAAACTGGGACCCTAAACTTCACACTGCGATCTCTGATCTAGAAGTTGAGAACAAAGAAGTCAAAGGCAAGATGTGGTACCTACGTTACCCACTAGCTGATGGCGTAAAAACTGCGGCTGGCGAAGACCACATCGTTGTAGGTACGACTCGTCCAGAAACAATGCTAGGTGATACTGGTGTTGCGGTTAACCCTGAAGATGAGCGCTACAAAGATCTAATCGGTAAAGAGATCGTTCTACCGCTTGTTGGCCGTCGCATTCCAATTGTTGGCGACGAACACGCTGACATGGAAAAAGGCACAGGTTGCGTAAAAATCACACCTGCACACGACTTCAACGATAACGAAGTGGGTAAGCGTTGCAACCTACCGATGATCAACGTCCTAACCTACAACGCAGATATTCGCGAAGAAGGTGAAGGCTTTAACACTGACGGTACGCCAAACAACGATATCGACACTAACATCCCGGAGAAATACCGTGGTATGGAGCGCTTTGCAGCGCGTCGTGAAATCGTTGCTGATTTCGAAGCAGCAGGCTTGCTAGTTAAGATCGAAGAAAACGACATGACGGTTCCTTACGGCGACCGTGGTGGCGTAGTTATCGAGCCAATGCTAACTGACCAGTGGTTTGCTGATGCGAAGACGCTAGCAAAACCAGCAGTTGAAGCAGTAGAAAAAGGCGATATCAAATTTGTACCACAGCAGTACGAGAACATGTACAACGCTTGGATGCGCGACATTCAAGACTGGTGTATCTCTCGTCAGCTTTGGTGGGGCCACCGTATTCCAGCCTTCTACGATAACGAAGGCAACGTATACGTAGCGAACGACAAAGAAGCTGCGCGCGAAAAATACGGTCTAGATCCAGAAGTTGAACTACGTCAGGACGATGACGTTCTTGATACATGGTTCAGCTCGGCACTATGGACATTCGGAACGCTAGGCTGGCCTGAAAATACTCAGCGCCTACAAACGTTCCACCCGACTGATGTGCTAGTAACAGGTTTCGACATCATCTTCTTCTGGGTGGCACGCATGATCATGATGACCATGCACTTCATGAAAGATGAAGACGGCAACCCACAAGTACCATTCAAAACTGTTTACGTTACCGGCCTTATCCGTGACGAAAACGGCGACAAGATGTCCAAGTCTAAAGGTAACGTACTAGACCCACTGGACATGATCGACGGCATCGAGCTAGATACACTGCTAGAAAAGCGTTGCGGCAACATGATGCAGCCACAACTAGCTGAGAAGATCGGCAAACGTACTAAGAAAGAGTTCCCAGAAGGCATTCAGGCACACGGTACTGACGCACTTCGCTTCACCCTTGCGGCACTAGCTTCGACTGGCCGTGACATCAACTGGGATATGAAGCGTCTAGAAGGTTACCGTAACTTCTGTAACAAGATCTGGAACGCTGCACGTTACGTGCAAATGAACACTGAAGGCGAAGACTGTGGTCAAAACGGCGGTGATATCGAACTGTCGTTGGCAGATCGCTGGATCGCAAGCCGCCTACAAGCGGTAGAAGCAGAAGTAGTTAAACACTTCGACGAATACCGTTTCGATATGGCGTCTAAGTCACTATACGACTTCATCTGGAACGACTACTGTGCATGGTACCTAGAGCTTTCCAAGCCAGTACTATGGGACGAAGATGCTTCCGAAGCTGCTAAGCGTGGCACTCGCCGCACCCTAGTTCGCGTATTGGAAACAATCCTACGTCTTGCTCACCCAATCATGCCTTACATCACAGAAGAGATCTGGCAGCAGGTTAAAGGTCTAGCGGGTGTTGAAGGCGACACTATCATGACTCAGGCTTACCCTGTACCAAGCTCTGACAAGATCGATAAAGATGCCGAAGCAGAGATAGAATGGCTACAAGGCGTTATCACTGGTGTACGTAACATCCGTGGTGAAATGGGCATCTCCCCTGCTAAAGAGCTGGACGTACTGTTCCAGAACGGCGGCGAGCTAGACCAACAACGTCTGGAAGCAAACCGTACCTTCCTATCTAAACTAGCGTCCCTAAGCAGCATCACATGGCTAAATGCCGGTGACGAAGCACCAATGTCTGCCACTCAGCTAGTAGGCGATATGGAAGTATTGGTACCAATGGCTGGCCTAATCAACAAAGACGCTGAGCTTGCTCGTCTACAGAAAGAGTTAGACAAGCTACAGAAAGAGATCAGCCGGGTTGAAGGTAAGCTAGGTAACGAGAAGTTCGTATCCAATGCTCCAGAAGCAGTTATCGCGAAAGAGCGTGAGAAGCTTGCAGGCTCTCAAGCAGCATTCGATAAACTGAAAGAGCAATACGGTAAGATCGAAGCGCTTTAAGCACAGATCGCTACTCTTCTAGCACGCTTCGCGCTTAGGACGCGGCTGCGCCGCTAGAGTTGCTAGAAAAAGCGCTAAAGACAAAAAAGCCCAAGCAGGTAATTCTGTTTGGGCTTTTTTATTTTGTCATTCCAGCGAAGGCTGGAATCCAAGGTTTTCAGTTGCTAGAAAAAGCTTAAACAGAAAGCCCGGACTTAGGTCTGGGCTTTTTTATACATTTCTTTTACGCTGCATCTAGCGTTTGATCATCAGTTAATAAAATAACTATAAAGTGAGGCACCACAATGAAAAAGATTTTCGCAATCGCGGGTATCGCAGTACTAAGCCTGTCGGGTTCGGTAATGGCTGGTGATATCGCTGCCGGTAAAACTAAAGCGGTGATCTGTGCTGCTTGTCACGGAGAAAAAGGTATCAGCAAGCTTCCTATGTATCCGAATCTGGCAGGGCAAAAAACTGCTTATCTTGCCAAGCAACTACGTGACTTTAAAAGCGGTGCACGTAAAGATCTGGTTATGGCACCTATGTCATCAACGCTTTCAGACGCTGACATCGACAACTTGTCTGCATACTACAGCAGCCTGAAGTAACGACGCCGAAACAGCCAAAGAGCGTCAAGACAACGCGATTACCTAAAGCCTGAGCATTGCTCGGGCTTTTTAAAAAATGGATATATCTTTGAAGTGAATAGATGAAAATAGTGGAGATCTAAAAGATTACTCTCCCTATCTCCCTTCAATCAAAATTCTTCGTCTAAGCGTGCCTTCAGGTGCTAACTCAGACACAGCATTTAAGAAACGCTGCCTTTCATCAGAAGGGAGGTAGTTATGCCCTCCGGCCAGCCAAACCTCCTCATTATCCACCACCTTACCGATAATGATCGCATGCTCAGCGTTAAACGAACCAAAGAGGGATAGCGCTTCATTACAGGGGCTATACCAAGCTACATTTTTTCTTTTTTTCACAACACGCTTAACCAAACGGGGATCATCAAAAGCTATCAAGTTGCCAAAACCTAGCTCTACCAGTTTTTGCTGATGAGAAGAGCCGCGCCAAACCATAATCCCTTCTAACCTCCTGGCCTCCTCAAAAGAATTAATTGGCTGAGTCACACTCAGAAAGCAGATTGGCACTTCCCACAGTTTCGCTAACCAACTAAAGCGCTCTTCTCGTTCAGTCGTTCGAGTGAGTGGGAATAGAAGGTATTCCTTAGACTTTTCAGTTTCTAAAACCGCTCTGGACCAAGGAACGATACGGTACTTTAATACCACTCCTGCGTTATCTGCAGCTTGTGCAAAGAAATCGGGATAGATCCCTTCGACTCCCACCTCTGTTTTTTCCAACAGGCCCGACATCAATTCAGTAGAGATAAGCGTCACTTCTGAATGATCATCCGCCCATGCAGGGTTATTTACATTCAGTAGCAGGAACATAGATAGAAAGAGGATTCTAATCTTCACTAGGGCTCCATCAATAGATCTACAAAAAGCTGTATGTAGTCTAGCAATGAAATAAGGGGCTCGCTTTTTGATTAGATCGCTGCGCTTGTAGAACGCTTCGCGCTTAGGACGCGGCTTCGCCGCTAGAGTGGTTAGAAAAAGACTAAAAACGAGAAGATCAGAAGCCTAACTAGGCTTTTACCTCCGTCATTCCAGCGAAGGCTGGAATCCATAATGCAGTTAGCCCCTCCTTTCTATAATTTTACAGCTACAAGAAGAGATAAAAGTCACAAATATTGTGATGAGTTTTTTTGTAAGCTAAACTCAAAATATAACCCCGGAGTTATGAATTAGGATTTAGCATGGATAGCCGAGAATTAATAAAGCAGCTGGAAGCTGATGGTTGGTATCTTAGACCGCTGCGCTTCTAGAACGCTTCGCGCTAGGACGCGGCTACGCCGCTAGAGTAGTTAGAAAAACCTCAAAACCTTCAAAGGCAGAGATTCCTGATGCTGTATCCAATTTTTATCGAAAAAGAGCCAGAAAGTGATTATGGCGTAATCATTCCTGATCTCCCTGGCTGTTTTAGCGCAGGCTCAACTTACGAAGATGCGCTTTATATGGCGAAAGACGCTATAGAAGGCCATCTAGAAACCTTAGCCGAAGATGGCGAAGAAATTCCTGCTGGCAGCAGCTTAGAAGCCTATAAAGACCAAGCTGACTATCAAGATGGTATCTGGGCGTTAGCAGATGTGGATATCACACCCTATTTAGGCAAAGCTCAAAAGATTAACGTCACCCTCCCCGGCCGACTTATCAACAAGATTGACCAAGCCGTGGCGGAGAAGAGCTTGTATGGAAATCGATCTAACTTTTTAGCCAAGGCAGCGATGCGGGAGTTGGGGATAGAGTAGGTCGCTATACTCCCAGACTGCTACGCTTGGAGAACGCTTCGCGCTTAGGGCGCGGCTTCGCCGCTAGAGTAGTTAGAAAAAGCTTTAAAAACAAAAAACCAGACAAAGAGTTGTCTGGTTTTTAATTACATGGATTAAAGGGCTTTGACCCCTTTACTCGCTTTAATTTGTTTAAAAAACGTCAGGAGATCACTCGTACCCTTGACCGGAAACGACTAATAGATGACCCCAAGCTCCACAGTTAATTTGAACGTATAGATAAGATTAATTGATCGATTTTATCGCTTAGCTCATCCCCTAAATCAGTTCTAAACTCTAATAGTTTATTCAATAAAGGAAGGTGAGAAAGGCTAGGGGCTCTCTCTAACAGTCGAACCAAAGCATAAATACTTTCAATTCCTTTAGATATATCATTTGTTTGAATAACTTCATGAACAGATAGTTTTAACTTAAATACACTTATTTCCGATTCTACTTTTCTATTCATCATAAAAATTGATTCTGCTATTAAAGTATCAATTTGCTTTTTCTTATCCAAGAGCTCTTTCTCTTGAATTTCTATTTCTTTTTTCTTAATAGAATTTTCTCTAAAAACAAATATTGAAGCCGCCGCAACTGAAGAAAGAACAATAGCCAAGAGAGCTGAGAATATATTCCAGATGTTATCCGACATATTTTGAACTTTTGAGCCAAAGGATTTAAGCTCCACCTCAAGCTCTTTGTGTTTTAAAATCAAATCCTCATTTTTACTTTCCAAATCATCAAATTTTTTATTATCACGAACAGAGCTTTCATGTATTAATGTAACAAATTCACTTTCACTTAACGAAGCATAAGTTTTTACTTGACCGCCCTGCCCCCCTTGCGAATAGATATTAAATGAAAAAAAATAAAAAAATAAAAAACAAAAAACATTATACCTATTCATATTAGCCACACTGTGTAACGATAGACAAAATATCTGATATATTACCATCCAAAGGTTTTCCAATAAAAAAAGTTTTCACCTCATCAACTAATATATCTATCTCCCCAATATTCTTTGCGCTGGTTACTACAATGATTTTATCCGGATATAAAGATCTAAGCTGCTTATATATAACCTCCCCTGTTTCCTCGCAAGCCTGCACAGAATAATGGGAACCTGACCTAAGCATAATATCCAAAAAAACGGCATCACAATCATGTAACGTTTGAACCATCTCATACATCTGATCAGCACTATTAATAACTATCGATTTTATTCCTTCAAGATCCAGCAACATGCTCAGATCTTCTGCAAAAAACTTATCATCGTCGAGTATCAAAACTTTATTCATGATTATCCACCAGATTATCTGAAACAGGAACTTTCATACAAAAAACAATTTTATTAGGATCCGACTTAGGGACAATATACAAGTCCCCACCGGAATCAACCATAATCTTTTTAGCTAAATACAACCCAATACCTGTACCATGAATCTTTTCTTTAGATACAGTACGACCTCGATAACTATTCCCAAAAACAAGATCTCTTTCATCATCATCAATTAAGAACCCTCTATTTTCCACATATATATAAAGAAATTCCTCACCGTAATTATATTCGCAATAAACTTTAATTCTTTTATCTTTATAGTAATATTTTGCCGCATTATCAACTAAAGCATTCAAAGCCATTGTGTATAAATTCTTGTCCCCTTTAACCAACCAAGAATGAAAAGAACCAAGATTCACATCAAGAATACACTCATGCTGTTTTTCCAAATAAGGCCTTGTAATATTAACTATCGGGTAAACAACCCCAGATAAAAGAGGGATCCTCTTTTCTACTTTGACCTTAAGCAAAGCCTCAAAATTATAAGAATCGGTGATATGCTTAAGACGACCTCCTAATACTTTAATATCGTCCAACTGTCTTAAATACTTATTTTTTCTTTCATCTGGAATACTTTCTCTCATCAGACCCTTTTTAATTATCTCAGGCCCCATATTAAACTTTGAAATAGGAGTTCTAATTTCGTGCAACAGAACCCTATTAAAGTTATTCTGCTCTTCTAGATCACCGTTAAGGTCTTCGTATTTTCTATAAATATCGATAGAAAGAGATAAAACCTCAACAAGCCTAAGCAAATTTTCAAAATGCAGTGGCCTAGGCGGGCGAATCAGTTTTCTTTCTCCACTATAGACATATTTATTTTTAACCCTTAGTACACCAATTGTCTCACCATCAATAATAATTGGACACCCTATCCAATTTTTTGCTGTATTCTCTGTCGGCTCATCATAAGTATGTGAATTATAAAATCCATTTAAATCATATGCACACCACACCTCCCCAGTATTAAAAACTTTAGAGGTCATTGATTCTTTATCTTTCTTATAAAAGGTATCGCCATTACAAACTCGACACCCATCTCTATCAAATGTAGCTCTCAAATTTAAAAAACCTTCTTCACCAAGAAGAAATATTGATCCAGCTTCATATTTAAGATCTTCACACACAGCAGTGATAAATTTTATAAAATAGTCATCTAAAGTTTCCTTTTGTACATTAAGGCTTACTTTATCGGATATAACTTCAAATTGCTCTTCAGCTACTTGAACATTCTCTATATACTTACTTTCTAAAAAGGACTTTACTTTTCTAGCATTTTCATCATTTATACAAAAGTTTTTCTTTCGCGTATAAAAGGAAGCAATAGCTTTTATACCGCCATCACCACCGACATCAAGTTTAACCCTATTAACCCAGTTCATTTCCAAATTTTTTAATGAATTAGAATTGAACATACCATTTATAATTTCTTTAGACTGAAAGAAGTTTTCACTATCTATCATCTTAACGAACGCACAATCATCATCTGCTTTAACATGATCATCTTCACAATCAAATGAGCTTACTTCACATGTAAAAACAGATGTTTCTTCATTGAAAGTCCATATTGAAAAGTGCTCACAAAAAACATATTCACATAAACTTCCAACATACTCATTTAAACTTATATCAGGCTTGGACACACTATTTATAAGATCATCTTTCCTCTTGTGCTTGAATTTATATATCAATGCCTCAGAGTTTGTCATTATGAAATTAACCGCCTCTTTCTTATCAACAAAGAGCATTAGCCTGATCATAAAATTACTTTTTTGAAAAAAAACAAAATCGTCTGTTTCAACAAATATATATTCTCCTTTTTCTTTAAATTCATCTAATCCAAACTTTTCCAACAATGATCTAGAAGAATATTTCTTCATATCTATCAATTCATCAAAAACAGTCCCTTCTACAAAAACACTTTCTTCTTCAAGATAAGAATTAATTAGTAGAAGATAACCACCGACCTTGTAAAAGACCAAAACATCCAAAATTATTCACCTATATTAATAAACGTTAAACGGCTAAAATCATTAAAGTGGTCAGATCCCTCTACCTATATCACCTAACCAGCCGTCAGAGCCTGACTCGTTAATTACTTCCGATTTATCATTAAAGGGGGCAAAGTCCTTTAATCGATCTACCTAGAGCAACAGAATCAGCTCTCCCATTTCTCAAAGATTACGCTGCAATATCTTTCAACTCGGCTACACTCGCAAATGCTTCCGTTAATTTGTTCCCTTTGCATTCAGGGTGTTTTTTGAGGAATTCATCTAAATCTTTAGCAATAAGATAACCAGCCACTTCCCAAATGCTATATACAGCTATACCCATCATCAAAACTGACAACACAAAAAACATCATAAAATCTATCACCCCCTGAGTGTTCGAAATTAAGACAACACCAGTAACCCAGAAAGCAATTGCTAACAGAAATGAAACGACACAGAAAACGCAGCCAATGTAGAAGTGTATTCTTTTCCACATCGACAAGAGAATAACTAACTGACCATCAACAACATCAATGTAATCTTTGGCCCTGTTGATACCTCGGATAGAAAACTGACCTTGTGTTGCTCTAAGCAGATTAGCAATCAAATTTCTTATATAGGGATCTCCAGAGATTCCTGTCGCACGATAGAATGCAACTCGCTCCAGGCTTTCTTTAACAACGAATTTTGTGTCTTCGGAAAGATCGTTTATCTCCAACGATCCCTTGAGATATGAGCTTTTCCTATCTTGGATTTCATTAATAAAATTCCATATAGCTCTCGCCGCCACATACAACGACATAGCCACAACGATCATAAGCAAAACTGAATCACCTGATTTGAGTGCTTCAGCTATCGGTGCAAGATATCCCATCAATAGATACCTCGACTAGAACCCCAAAACCGAACGGGTGAGGTTTTTATCTTTTTCTGGCTTCTAACAAGCGGAGCGTCTAGCCACTCGCCACTGATTTTCCCTTCCATCGTCTTTCCTTTTGACGAAAATAATCCACGGCCTACTTGGCCTTATTTCAAACAAGAATGCCTATACATTAGCGTTTATACAACTACACAAATTGATAAGGATCAGTTGAAGGAAGGAAACAACTGATAAATAGAAATGAGGTAACTTCTGACAACCTGATCGTTCTTCAACAAAAACTAGATTCCAGCCTTCGCTGGAAAGACAGCGGTTTAATGATATCCCAATGCCTACAAACCGGTTAAAACGCTTTTCCTCTAGCAGCGCAGCTGCATCCTCTAGCCACGAAGTGGCGCCCTATAAGCGAAGCGCTCTCTAGGCGCAGCCGTCCTCTAGCCGCGAAGCGGCGTCCTAGCCACTCGCAGGCGAAGCCAGTATAGCCTTAGCATATCGCTTATCTTCCGCGCTTATTATCATTTATCTCTCCATAGAATATTTTTCGGGAATCCTTTCCCTCAGTTTCTAAAATGTAATACGTAGATGATTGCTCATTTTTATCCGTGAAGAAGATACGCTCTCGCCCATCTTGCTCTTTTTGGTATATCGCAAAATAGCTTTCGTGTTCTAAGTAGTCAGTTGAAACAACACTTTCCGACAATACTAACTTTGCTTGTCCAATATCCTGATTTTCTGGCTTACTAGTGCCATAAAGTTGAGCAAGATACTCTTGGGTAGTTATGTCCCACAGTTCGATCTCTTCCTCTGCGCTAAGTACTTGAATGCTGACATAGCCTTCATCGCTGTTTAATAGCAGAAACTCGCCAATGGCTAGCTGATCGTTATTTTTAACATCTAGCTTGAGAGTAGCTTCTGCCAGAGGAAGCTGAACAACTACGTGTTGCGGAGGTGCAGTAGACGCGCATCCCGCGAGCAGGATAGCAGTGGTTATGCTGAGAAAAATCCTTTTCCAATATAAGAACATCTAATCAAATCCTTTGATCTGTTTCTGATAAAGAGAGCCACATGCTAGGCGATTGATGGGAAAGAATCTATTAGTTAAATTATTAAATGTTAGAAACTCCCTTCGCTTTTCCTCTAGCCACGCAGTGGCGTCCTCTAGGCGCAGCCGTCCTCTAGCCGCGAAGCGGCGTCCTAGCGACTAGAAGGCGAAGCCTGTTCTTACAACTAACCTCTATATTTAAAATAACAATCTTTGCTAAAATTCTTTATATCTGATCAAAAAACAGGCAATCAATAATGAATGTATCACTCACTCCAAAACTGGAAGCGTTTGTGAAATCAAAGGTGGAAAGTGGCAGGTATAACTCTTCTAGCGAGGTAGTCCGGGAAGCTTTGCGTTTACTCGAACAACGAGATGCTGAAGAGCAGTTAAAACTAGAAACCCTTAGAGCAGAAATTCAGAAAGGTTTGGATTCCGTCGCTGCAGGCAAGGTAAGAGACGGCAGAGAGATCTTTGAGGAAATTAAGAAACGGATGTTCTAAGCATGAAAACATACAGTTTTACGGATGAAGCGGTGGCAGATTTGGAAGGAATCATCGAGCATAGCCTCACCTCTTGGGGCCAAAACCAAACCCGACTCTACATCTCTGAATTAGAACAACTCTGCGAAAACTTAGCTGGCACTCCATTTATTGGTCAGCCCTGCAATGAACTTTCCTTAGGTCTTCGTTTGTTCCATTTCAGAAGCCATACTCTGTATTACACACAATCTGATAACGGGATATGCATTGCCCGAATCCTGCATAAAAAGATGAATACAGATCTGTATTTTTGAAAGTTCTGATCTTGAATTAAAAAAGCTGAAACCTGAGGGCGTCAGGTTTCAGCTAAAAACATCCCTGTGATAACTTGAACTGGCTTTTTCTCTAGCCACGCAGTGGCGTCCTCTAGGCGCAGCCGTCCTCTAGCCGCGAAGCGGCGTCCTAAAAGCGAAGCGTTCTGCTCCTAAGCCTTCCTCTCAGTACACTGATCTACTAAGTAGACGATGGACTGGTAGTCGATACCGGAATGGTGGCTTAGGCCGATTTCGCAGGTACGGCTGGTTGAGTAGCCGCTGCTGCAGCCTTCAACTTGATCCGCTAGTGTGTGTAGTGCTGATTCATTCAGTTCTGGTGTGGTGAAGCCTTTGTCACCGGCAAAGCCACAGCAGGTAATCTGATCTGGAACCACGACATTAGTGCTGCAGGCATTCATCACTTCGACGATTTTTTGATCGAGGCCTAAGCGACGTGCCGAACAGGTAATGTGCAGGGCAACTTTGTCATCCACAGGCTGGAAGTCCAGTTTGTCCATCATAAAGGTGTGAATAAAGTCGACCGGCTCATACAACTTGATACGAGAATCTAGATTCTCTTTTAGCTGCATCGTACATGGACTAGTGTCACAGTAGACAGGAATCTCTCCGCCATTACTCGCTTCTAGCAGCATATCGACTGTTTCAGCAGCTTTAGCTTCGGCCTGGTTAAACATGCCTTTACTCTTAAACGGCATACCGCAGCATTGTTCTTTCAGGTTTTGTGGATAGATAACCTCAAAGCCTGCTTTGCGTAGCAGCGCTTCTGTTTTGTCCACCAGCGAGGTTTGTTCTTCTGCGCCACGCGCTGGGCCCATAGTACGGCTAGCACAGCTTGGTAGGTAAACCACCTTCAGTTTGTTACCTGAAGTATTGGTTGGCTGAGCTGGTTGGCGCTTTTCTGTCTCCAGTTTAGGTGCCGGTGTCGGCATCTCTGGGCTCCAGTAACCAATCTTATTACCAGATAGTTTGCGCGCGGTACGCGTTACCGCACCCATTGCTTTACTACCCAGCAAGCCGTGACTCATATCAGCTATACCAAAGGCGGTTTTCGCCGCTTTGGTAACCGTCCCAAAGTTATTAGCGATCCATTCGGACATACCTTCTCGGCTGGCATGACGTTCGTGGCGAAGCTGTCGAACCAAATCACCGGTATTGATGCCTACAGGGCAAACCGTTGAGCACAAGCCACAGCCCGCACAGGTATCTACTGCCATATAGTCATATTCATCAGCGAAAGCTTGCTGGTTTTCACCTTCTAACAACGCCAGTTCGCGCTTGCCGATAATACGCTGGCGCGGGCTGAGGGTTAGATTTTTCGATGGGCACATACGCTCACAGAAACCACATTCGATACACTGATCGACAATATCGCTAACAGCCTTCATCGGCTTCAGGTTACTAATATGCAGCTTTGGATTCTGGGTAATCATGACATCCGGGTTTAAGATGCCTTGTGGATCGAAGATACGCTTGATCTCCAACATGGCGCTGTAGGCTTCATCACCCCACTCTTTCTGGACGAAAGGAGCCATGTTACGACCTGTGCCGTGTTCCGCTTTTAGAGAGCCATCGTATTTGTTAACAACGATATCGCAGACTTCATCGATAAAGCGTTCGTAACGATCAACCTCTTCTTTACTGCTAAAGCCTTGCGAGAAAATAAAGTGCAGGTTGCCATCTAAAGCGTGGCCATAAATAACACCATCATCGTAACCAAACTTCTGCATCAACTGCTGAAGATCCACCAGCGCATCTGCTAGCGTTTCGATTGGGAAAGCGACGTCTTCGATCAGGGCAGTCGTACCTTTCGGACGAGTAGCACCCACCGCAGGGAAGATCCCTTTACGCACATTCCAGTACGCCTGATATTCCGATGGCTTATCGGTAAAGCTGGCAGGCACAACCAATTCTAGATCATTAATCTCAGCAAGAATCGTCGCGATATGGCTTTCTAGAACCTCTTGTTCATCGGCTTCGGCTTGCACCAAGATCGCTGTCGCACCTTCGGGAACACCTTGGATATAACTTGGTACACCATCCATGTGTTGTACAGCTTTAAGTGCAAAATAGTCGATCATCTCTGCCGCAGATACCGGTGTTTTATTTAGCTTAAATCGCGTTACCGCAATACTTGCTGTACGGATATCAGGGAAGACCAAAAATGCAGAAGCTTTTAGCGGGTATTTACGAATAGTGTTGTGTGTAATCTCGGAGATAAACCCCAGCGTACCTTCAGACCCGATCATCAAACGCCCGATGATATCGATTGGATCATCCCACTCGATAAGGGAACGTAAACCATAACCGGTGGTGTTTTTAACTTCGTATTTACGCAAGATACGTTTGCTTAACGCGGTGTTACTGCGCAACTTTTTCGATAGCGCTTCTACGTCGGCAATCATGCCTGCATGACTAACACGGAAGGCTTCACGGCTCTCTTCTGAGCCAGTATCCAACACAGTACCGTCTAACAGAACAAAGCGAGCTGAATCCATAACACCGTATGTGTCCATAGAGTTCATACCCGCCGCATTGTTAATAGCGATACCACCCACAGTAGCCGCATCGATCGACGCTGGCATCGGTGCGAGTTGACGCTCTAATGGCGCCAGATAACGGTTAGCATCGCCACCCAGCACGCCACACTGCATGCGGATCTTTTTACCTGACTCAAGAATCTCATAATCTTTCCAATCCGGTGTTAGGGAAAGCATGATCGAATTGGTAATGGACTGGCCTGACAAACTGGTACCTGATGCTCGGAACGTAATCGGCAGGTTCAGTTTTGTTGCTAAAGCCATCAGACGGATCACTTCGGACTCTTCCGCCACTTGCACAATCACCTTCGGTAGCAAGCGGTAGAAGCTTGCATCCGTACCATAAGCAAGGGTACGAAGGTAATCAGTAATAATCCGCTTTTCCGGAATAAACTTAGCGGCTTCAGCAATAAATTCTTGGTATTTATCCTGTTCCTGCATGATGCGATCCTGTCAGTTGAGCTTATGGGAACCTACTGATAAGTCTCATACTTTCTCAGTGAGCTATAAAACGACCAGATACGCGAAAGTCAGTGCAGCGAAATGTCTGGACCTTTTCAAGCTGACTGACAAAGTAGATGGTCGTTTTAGAGCCCACCCTACGGGGCTTACAGAGCAACCGAATCACTTTGTTAATGATTTTCGACAGGCAACCAGCATGCCTGTAATCATTGCCTCGTGCTTCAATTGCTCTTTAAGCCTGTACCCAAGGGGCATAGCAAAGTCGTATAGGACTTATTCGTAGGTTCCCTAGTTATTATGGTTTTGAGATAGGTTAGCTCAAACGCTATAATTAAATTAGCGTGCACAATCGAATTTAATTGATTCCAAATATTAAACAATAAGACCGATATGAATAATCTGGATGATATGCTGCTGTTCGCCCAAGTGGTGAAACTCAAGTCTTTCCGCGCGGTCGCGGAACAAAGAGGCGTAGCGAGCTCTGTAGTGAGCAAACATATTTCGCGGCTGGAGAAACATTTAGGCGTGCAATTGCTGATCCGCACTACGCGAAAGCTGAACCTTACAGAAGCGGGTGAAGAGTTCTATCATCACTGCCAGCAGTTAGAGAGTGGTGTAGCGCTAGCCGAGCAAGCAGTGTCTCAACATGCTGAGCAGCCTCAAGGGGTTTTGCGTATTGCTGCGCCGATGATCTCGGGTCAGTTCTTCCTTCCTGCCGTCGTCGATGAATATCTAAAACGTTATCCAGAGATGAAGGTTGAGATGGTGATTAAGGATAGCTTTCAAGATCTGATATCAAACGGTTTTGATCTAGCTATTCGTACCGGTACTTTATCTGATTCGACCCTTCGTGCCCGTCTTTTAGTGCAATCCCGTTGGTACGCTTATGCTTCGCCAGAGTATTTAAAAGAACACGGTACGCCTAAAAAGGTGACCGATCTGGATGAGCACAACTGCCTGCAGTTTAAGTATCAAGAAACCGGCCCCCATGACTGGCCAATCACAGTAAAAGGCCAGCCCGATCGTATTAAAGTAAATGGCCGTTTTCAGGCAAGCTCTCTTGTTACCTTAAGAGAATCCGCGATTGCCGGTACTGGGATTGCATTTATGCCTGTCTTCCTCGTCCGTGACGAGGTTGCCCGCGGCGAACTTGTCCCAGTATTACAGGAATGGGTTTACCGCGATGTGGGCATTTATGCGATCTACCCCAATATTCGCTACGTGCCCCGTAAGATCAGTGCCTTTATTGAGCTTCTAGCGGAAGCTTATGAGAAGCATTGCTGCGCGTTTCATTCGCAACGTTTTCATGAGTAATCGTCTCTTTCAACCTGATATTGGCAACTAAAATACCGACGACCACCACCGCAAAACCGCCCCAGTCGGCCATGGTGGGTACTTGTTCAAATAGAGGCCATGCGATTAGTGCTGCAGCGACCGGTATACCATAAAACACGCTGGCAACCTGGGATGCACTGTTTCGATTAATCAAGATATAGAGTAAGCTAACTGCCCCTAAGGATACGCCAACCGCCATCCAGAAGATGGCCAAAACTAGATCAAGATGCCACTGCATCTGCATCGTTTCAAATTGAAACGCTAACAACAGCATCACGGGGACCGTACCTAATACCTGCAATGCCCCACCGCTGATCAAGTGCATATCAGCACAGTGCTTTTTCTGAATTAACTGCCCTAGCGATAACCCCAATAGTCCAAGCAGAGCCCAGACTAGGGTCGTCCAACTAATCCCTTCTACCGCTAGCCCATCAGCGACTACAACCGCTACACCACTGATGCCGATCAACAGGCCAAGCCAACGCCAGCCTGTTACTTGCTCTTTCAGATATGGTCCGGCTAGTACAGTGACTAACAATGGCTGCAACGCAATAATCAAGGCACATACGGCAGGCTTCATACCCAAATAGAGTGCGTAAAATACGCCTACCGAAAATAGCCCCTGCATTAAGATTCCAGTTACCAAAATCCACCCAGGATTTTTCGGCCAAGGTGCGCTAAGCAATACCGCTCCCAATGCAAGCAAGCCACCCGCAATCGCAAAACGTACAGCTAAAAAGGTAAACGGTTCGCTATAACCTAAGCCAAGCTTTGCCCCAACAAATCCAGAGCCATACACCGCTATAAATAGCAGCATCAGTAAGATGTTCTGATTCAGATACATTTTCATATTCTCTCCCTCACTATGCCTATAGAAGCCCTGTACATACCAGTAGGTACAATTTGTATTTCAAAAAAAGCCTGTAACTAAACAGGCTGTTCTCAACAATTTTTTTAGTTCGTTTTCAGTGCTGCCAACATGTCTAAGAAACTCTCGCAAACATCACCCACCGTATCATCTTGCTGCACCGCTCGTCCTAAAACAAAGCCGCCCTGTAAGACACTCAAGGTTAATTTAGCCAAAGCTTTCGGCTTATGGATCTTTACTAATGCACCGGATGATTGCGCCTCGCTATAAATCGCAGTGAAGCGCTTCTGCATTGTGGAGAAATAACGTTCCAAAGGTGCTAACAGCTGTTCATCTTCGACCGAAGGGTCTTGAACGATTCGCCCCATACGGCAGCCCTTCAACGTATGTCGTGGCAATCTTAAATAAGCGCTTACCTGAGCTAACCAATCCCCATCCGTTTGCGCAATGATCTGATCAAACTCAGCAATCAGGTCATCCGTTCGGGATTCCATCGCTGCAATTGCTAGATCCTTCTTGCCTTTAAAATGGTGGTAGAAGCTACCTTTACCCACACCACTACGCTCTAACACCTGATTAGGACTGGTGGCATCATACCCCCGCTCCCAAAGCAGTTGCTTCATAGTATCAATCAATAACTCGCGTGTAGCAGCCATAACTTAGTGTGCTCAATATCTTAAGTAACAAACATACTAGTAGGTACAGAAAGTAATTTCAAGCTTACGGATAACTACAGCTTATTACGAACCATAGATTCCAGCCTTCGCTGGAAAGACAACGACTGTAGATCATTGCTCTAAAGCCATGACATGGAGCTTTCTAGGCGCAAGCAGCCTTTCTTTTTCTCTAGCTGCGTAGCAGCGTCCTCTAGGCGAAGCCGTCCTCTAGCCACGCAGTGGCGTCCTCTAGGCGAAGCCGTCCTCTAGCCACGCAGTGGCGTCCTATCTTTACTCCGTTGCCGCCTTCGCAAACTTACCCAAAGCACCTGATACTTTGTTTAGTACTTCATCACAACCCTGAATATTGTGGCGCTTAGCTAAGTGTGCTGGATCGTTATAACTTAACCAAACAGAGCCTTCCGCATCTTCCCAAATCAATGCTTTCTGCGGCAGGTCGATCGCGACGCTTTGTGCACAAAGCATCAAGGGCGTACCCACTTTTGGATTTCCGAAAAGGACCAACTGAGTATCCCGTAGCTCCTTACCGATTTTCTCGGCGCCAGCGCTGTGATCAATTCGGGCAAATACAGTCATGCCTTTAGCATTCAGAACCGTTTCTAATTTATCGGCCGTTTGAACAACACTGTGTTGGCTTTTCACATTGATCATGCCATCTCCAGCTTGAACTGAAGCGCTCATTGCAACGCCTAGAGCAACAGTGCCTGCTACCGTACCTGTGATTTTTCCCATCATTTATCTCCCTATTCATAATCTCTAATTGCTTAGCTCGGACAAGCAAAATAACGATTAATTCAATTTAGGTGAAATATGGGATTTAGCTATCTAAGATAGAGGTAGGCATAGAAGGGGAAAATTATTCGGGAGGTGATAGGTAACTTTTACATTAGGTATTTGCTGTAAATTTGTTCGTATTTGTCTGATGCTTTCACTTTGTCCAAAGCAGCCTGCCACCGTTCAATCACACTATCAGGGATATCTTTTGAGCACGCGATATAGAGGGGAAATTCGAGTAGTTTAACACCCGTAGGAACCAATGAATCTACGGGCTTATCAATACGTTTCAGGTAATACACTACACCTAGTGGACTAATGTTTACAGCGAGTTCGGCTCTATTTGAAAACAACAAACTGAACTGCCGATCTCTTGAAGAGAGCTTTATAACATTAGTAATACCGAGTTCATCTACTTTGTTTGCTACCAGTCCTTTGTAGGGAACTGTAATGTTATTTGCTTGTTTTATATCATCAATCGTCCGATAAACTTGGGGGTTATCTTTACGCTTATAGAAATAGATGGCTTCTGTAGAAATTGGGCCAATCCATTTGAACTTAGCTTCCCTTTCCGGTGTTCTGAACAATGAGAAGTACATAACATTCGGCAAGGTTTCCAACATTCGGTCACCTCGGGCACCTGGATAGATGGATATAGGATATTGTTCTCCCAACTCATTCATAACCGCTTGGACTATTTCGATTGAGAATCCTTTTAACTCAGAGCCTTCTTCATAGTTGTATGGTGCCCAATCTTCAGTAATCACTTTTAAATCAGGTTGTGCTGCAACTTGATAGCTAAAAACTAAAGCACAACCAATTACTAACAAGCGCAAAATACGCACTTTTAGTTGCGCTAAATCCTTCGTCCAAATAAGTAAGTTACAGTTACGCATAGGCTCAATTTATTCTTATTAAATTAAGGAGCAATGGTAAGTATAGACACTTAACTCAAGTACTCAGCCGCATATGGTCATTCACACGCTAGACAAATCAGGCAACGTTATTTTCACTAGCAACCCCGGCTCATTGTTATACAGGTTAATACTCCCCCCCAATACAACAGAAACCAGATTGTAGACCCTATAAAGACCTAATCCCGACGTACCATGCCCCATTTTTGATGAGAAAAATGGATCAAACGCATGCTCTTTTGCTTTCTCATTCATCCCTTTACCATTGTCAGAAAAACCTATTTCGATACCCGATTTTACGTTAGTCACTGTAAGTTCAATTCGACTACCTTCGCCTAGCTGAGCATGGTTCAAACTGTTTTCCAGAAGACTAACTAATATCTGTTCAAGCGCCTCTTCATTACTACAAATCATGAGATTCGAGGGAACAGCAGTTACTAAGTCAATTTGTCGTTCAGCACACCTGTGCTGATAGGCCCCAAATACACCTAATGCGACCTCCTGTAGTGAGAAATTACTCGTGATTTTTGTTTTGGTATCACTTGAAAGCTCTTTAAAGCGATTGATCAGGTTAATACTTCGATTAAGGTTATGATCCATCAACACTATCGATTCAGCTGCAGTTTCTAGGTATTGGCTCAATTGTGACTGACTCAGGTTTTTACATTCAAAAGACTGTTGAATCTCTTCTAAATTATTTTGCGCAGTTGTTAATCCCAGCAAAATGTTTCCTAAAGGAGAGTTCAGTTCATGCGCTACACCAGAAACTAATCGTCCAAGCCCTGCCAGTTTTTTAGCCTCGACCAACTGCTGCAAAGTTGACTGTAACTCCTCATGCGCACGTTTTAACTTGAGATGGTGGTCTTTTTCCGCTTGCTGAGCTTTAACTCGGTCAGTTATGTCTTGCAAGGTCTCAATGGCACCAACCGTATTACCTTCTGTATCTAAAAGCGGCGAAGCATTAAAGTGCAACCAATGCCCTGAAGGGCCAATATTGGGAAACAAATCCTCCGCCTCACAGGCACCGCTAATCAAGCTAGACACAGCAAAGTGGTAATCGTAATACTCCCGTATTTTGGCAACGGGGGCATTATCCACAACAAGGTCAGCCATAGTCGGCCTTGATTCAGCATAGAAACCACGCCAACTATCATCACGACCAATCGCTTCGTTGGCAGGCACACCGGTCAGTGCTTCGCAGGCTTTATTCCAATGGGTCACCTTATGCTCTTTATCGATAACAAAGGTGGCAATTGGGCTGCCCTGTAAGATTTGCGAGAGTTGTTGCTGGCTTGCACGAACTGCCTTCTGGGCATTATGCAGAAGAGTTAAATTACGGCCTACGCCACGATAACCGGTGAAATTGCCCTCTCGGTCATAAGCTGGTTTACCACTGACGGAATAATGTTGAATAGCACCATCGTTACCTGGTACTTCATATTCAAAATCACGGAAAGGTAGGTGCTGTTCGTAGCAATCGATATGTGCCTGTATCTCTTCATCGGTTAACCCTTGGATAGGCATTTCCCACCGTCGCTTACCGATAAATAAGCTCTGTTTACGCTGTAGCTTCTCCGTCAACATGCCCCAAAATCGCACAAACCTGAAAGACGCATCCTGCTCCCAAAACCACTCAGAAGATAATCCAGCAAAGTCAGAGAGAATCTCGTTCTCTTCTTCTAACTCGCGAATCTTCTTCTCTAGCGCTTCTATGGATGGCGTTTTCTCAGACATAACCACAGTGAATACAAATGGGATAACTCAATTCAGAATAGTTAAGGAACCGCCTATTCACCAAATTCCCTCTATAACTATCTAGATTTAAACAGCAGGCCTTAGAAGGGCAAATAAAATACATTTGACATACATTTTAAAAACAAAATAAGATGTATTTTAATTACATCTTAATAGTTCTGTGACCTATTATTTTTCTTCATTGGCTTATTAGGTAAAGGTCACAAGTATGAAAATTCTGGCAGGAGACCATCAATATGCGCCTAGCTAGTACCAACCACTCCATCGCTAATGCCTTACTCAAAGGGCATAACAATACCCAGTGGAGTGCAGTGTTGTTAACACAACACAAACAACTCGAAGAAGAAATCGCCACTATTCAACGATTACTGTCACGCGATTTTTGTCATTTGTTACAACTCGATAAGGCACTAAAAAAGTTGATAAAAGGGGTCGTCATTCATCTCGATCTAGAAACCTGCTTTCTGGTACCAACCTTACAAGGTAGCGAATTAAGCGCTAAACAAAAGCTAGCCCTTACTCAGAGTTACAAGAAGTTACAACAGACATGCCATAACACCAGCGATTACATTCATCATCTAAAACTGACCAAAGGTAATCGTCTGATCAATATGGAAAATAACCTGAACATTCAGAGGTTTCTGCAGGAAATTAGCCAACGCCTAAAAGATGAAGACTCTATCTATTCTTGCCTAAATACCGACGAGGCGACTTATGCTGTTTAACTATAGTGGTCGCGACGCCCACCTTGTTTGGTATTCACAGGAGCTTTTTACTGCAGGGTTAGATAATGGCTACGGCAGAGAAATCCTATGTAGAGGCTTCTTCTTAGATTCGGGCGCGAAAATACCCATGCGAGAACTTATCCCCTATCTATATCGCAATACCGAGCTACTTCTAAAAATGACCAGTCTGCAGATAAAAGACGCATTGGACGCTCAGTTTCAGGATGAATCTAGTATTTGGATTAATCTTGCAGGACCTCTGATTGCCTGCGATCAACTTTTTCAAAAACTCTGGCAAGACGTTCTTTTAAATCTAGATGAGAAACAGAAACAGCGAATAGTGTTAGAAATTTGCGAGCACGACATCAGTGATGAGCTTGTGTCGCGTCGTGTCTCTTTTCTAAAGCAACATGAATTTAGTATCGCCATGGATGACTTTGGCGCGGGATATTCCAATTTACAGCGGCTTTTACAAGCCCCCTTCGACATTATTAAGTTAGACGTAAAGCTGCTAAACGATGTACCAACAGACCTCTGGGCGGCCAGCTTTTATCATCAAATAATTAAGCTGTGCTCATCGAAAGGCTGCATCATCGTGGCTGAAGGCGTTGAAACCCAACTCCAATCTGACTTTGTACGCTGGGCCGGTGTCGATTTAATTCAAGGCTACCTCTACTCCACTCCATCAGAACATCGATACTTAGTCTGCGGCCATACAACTGACGTTACCCCTTAGGTAAATACTTTCACTCACCTCTGCAAAGTCTATAATTACTTTAGAGTTTGAGGATAACTTTATGAAAATCGGCCAACTAGCTAAACAAACAGAATGTCCCATAGAAACGATTCGCTATTGGGAAAAGGAGGGATTAATTCCTTCCCCCTATCGTTCCGAGGGCAATTACCGAATTTATAACGAACAACATCGAAACCGTATTCTATTTATACGTAACTGCCGCAGTTTAGATATGAGCCTCAATGAAATCCGTACCCTGTTAGAGCTCAAGGATCACCCCAGTGAAAGCTGCCAAGATATTAATGAGCTGGTAGATAGTCATATTGAGCACGTTGTTAAACGTATTCAGGCACTCACATCTTTAGAACAAGATCTACGTAATTTACGACAACGTTGTAATTCTGAGAGTGATATAGAGCACTGCGGGATCCTTGAAGGCCTCTCTTCGGATAAACCCCATACTGACACAGAATCAGATACTCATATTAACGGTCTACATGGGCATTAAGGTAGACCTTCAGTAACGCACTTGACCCTGTAGTGACTACAGGCTTTTTAATAACCTTAGAACTATTTTTGACAATGTCGTTTTGAGGAAAAAAACAATGGCCGACAGTTGTTGTAACGCTAACCATTCTAAAAGTGCATTAGAAGATGGCCGCTTTCGAAGAGCCTTATGGATCGCTCTATGGATAAACGCTAGCATGTTTATCATCGAAATAATCGCGGGCTTTAATGCTTCTTCAGCATCTCTACTCGCTGACGCGATCGACTTTTTAGGCGATTCCGCAAACTATGCCATCTCACTGTCCGTTCTTTCTATGGGTATGTTATGGCGATCCAGAGCAGCCCTGATCAAAGGATCAACCATGCTACTGTTTGGCATAGCCGTTTTGCTAAAAGTACTATGGGATGCGTTTAATGGCCAAACTCCAGAACCAGTCACTATGGGCATTATTGGCTTACTAGCATTAGTAGCGAATGTAACTGTCGCTATCATGCTTTATACATTCCGCAGTGGCGATGCTGATATGCGATCTGTATGGCTATGTAGTCGAAATGATGCCATTGGCAATGTTGCAGTGATGATCGCTGCTGCGGGTGTATTAGGTAGTGGGCAAGCATGGCCAGATCTTTTAGTAGCAACCATCATGGGCCTATTAGCCACCAGCGCTGGCATAAGTGTAATAAAACAAGCAAGGCAGGAATTAAATACTCTACCTAGGGAATCCTGCTCCTAAACTTTCAAAAGAAACTAAGCTCTACACTGACTAGTGTTTATATCCCTACAAACCTAGTCAGTTTAAATCCGTAAAAAGCGTTGTTATGCTCAGATCTCTATAATTGTCTGAATAATAGTAGGCTTTGTGTGAACGCTCCATCTTACCAACCCAATAGCCGCCAAAAGCGCCTCGATACCGCAACTGACGCATTGCTCGATACGATTGTTGATTTTATCGTCTACCGAATTTTTCGTAAAAAGCCTGCGCAACTGAAGTTTGATGTAGCTCCAGAACAGTTCGAAGCGCTAAAGCGGGCCTGCGCTCCTGAATGGGCAGAGCTGCTTAAAGAGCGAGAAAAAGCCAAAAAAGCATGTGACCGTCGTTTGCTAATTGGTTTTATCACGTCCCTAGCCTGTGCAGTCATTTCTATTGTGATATTTATTGGGGGCGGCCTCTTCTTAGCGATCATCCCGCTAATAATTTCAGGGCTTCAAGCAGCTAAATTCAAACAAGACTTCAATCATCATTTTGCTGAAAATTTACTGCCAAAAATCCTCGATCATTTAGACGGTTTTCATTATGAGCGTCACGGAATCATACCGCTGGATTCAGTGCGCGATAGCCGCATACTGCCACCACATCAAGAAGATTTGACCATACAAGAGGATTACCTCCGTACAGAGATTGGGGCTGTAGCTGTAGAAATGGTAGAGTGCCAGTTAAGCCGAATGAAAACTGACGCTAAAGGAAATACAAGGAAGAGCACCGAATTTAAAGGGGTGATCCTGAATATGACGCTGCCAAAAACCTTCTCTTCTCGTGTGATCCTACAAGCAAATTGGGGAAAAGTGCTTAGCTTTTTCCAGCAGAAGCCTATGGATAAAGATCAGCGTATCACGTTAGACAACAATCCCTTTGGCCAGGGCTTTCATATTTACGCTGAAGATGAAGCTTATGCTAAACAGATCCTGACACCGGACTTCTTGCAAAATTACAAAAGCTTTACGGATAAGTTAGACGTGGCTGCAACTGAGATGAGCCTGTTTGGTAGCCAGTGTGTCATGCTACTACACCGCCCAAAAGATCTATTTATGGCGCCTAACCTTCATGGCGACATATGTGAAGAAACAGTGCTTTATCCGATGCTACAGGAGATCGAAATGATTGAAGAACTGACGGTTATCGCACTAGAGGCTAGCGGCGCTTAACCTTCTTCAATCCTGCATTCCTATAAGCAGAAAAAAGCCCTTTTTGTTAAATTCAAAAAGGGCTTTTTAATCCTTCGCTACAACTGCACAGTCATCTACAAAGACATCACGTGGATAACCGGATAGAAAAAACTTACTGCTAGGGTAGAGCGAACTATCAACATTACTTGATTGAAAAAGGCCTGTACTACAAAAGCAACAATACCCAATAACCCCAGATAAGTAACTAACATATGCCCCAGGCTAAAGTAGCCAAACCAATCACGAAACGTCTCCACTTGAGATAGGCCTGATGCCAAACACAGGGTTGCAGATAGAATAATCACCATCTCCAATTTCACTCCCCAGTTAAGATAATTAATCTCTTGCCGGCAACGTTCATAAAGTAGATGCAGCGATGGTGGCTCTAAGGTAAAGGCGTAAACAATAGCGATAAAAATGGGTAATACAGAAAGTAAAAGTAGGTAAAACCCCATGACACCCATAGTCTCTGCGGCAACTAACCCCAATAGGTCTGAAAAACCTAAAGTAGCCAGTAATGACATGATCGCTATGTTATTAGAATGAAAAAATAAGCGGGTATAAAAGCCTTTGCAGGTCACATTTAGAAAGCCATCAAAAAAGAGGTAGCTTACCAACGCAGTTAAGACTATTACACCAATGGTATCTTGGAAGTGAAGACTCGTTAGCATTTCAACACGCCTCCCTATAAAACGGTGACGTGCTAAACAAAGCTAAACAGAAAAAGATACAATCCACTTTGGATTGTATAGGTGTGGTTTTCATGCCCATTCCTTTGAACACTTAACTTATTAAAAATCCTTTTGTCCTAGTGTGCAGTTATCTGTTCACAAGATCAACACCTGTCTACTCACAATAAGCTCATCGACCTCTCCAACACGTTTTTGACTATAGTGAAGAGATAAACGTATTTTCTGCTGTCTTATAGAGGTATTCCGTTGTTACGACGCCCTTTCATCTACACACTAGTGCTAACGGCTCTTTTTTGCATTAATACCGCTAAAGCAGATGCCGATACATTAGTTGTTGGCGCTGATTCTTGGCCTCCGTTCCGCTTCGTGACGCCTGAAACCGTAACTGGTATTGACCACGAGTTATGGAAAAAGCTGTCTGAACGAATAGGCTTTAAGGTCCACTACTTACGCTGTCCATGGAAACGTTGCTTGCGGATGATGAAAAATGGTCAGATCGACGCGATGAGCGGTTTAGCATGGCGCGAAGAAAGAGCTGAATACATTACCTACGCTTACCCTCACTACTACAGTTGCAGTACCCAACTCTATCTTCCTCATGGTAAGTCTCGCCGCATCAGCAAACATAGAGATATGCATGCGATGACCATTGGCATGGTGGGTGGCTCTGCTTATTACACAGAATTTGATCAAGATACAGATATCTATAAAAAAAATGTGACTCAAGAAGCTGTGCTTCCCAACCTATTGTTAGAGGGAAGAATTGATAGTTTTATCGGCACCGACTGCCAAGCAGATTATGAGCTTGCTTCACGAGGTTTAACGCCTCAAATAGATAAAGCAGTTTTTAAACCTGGAAACAGGGTCGATCTATTTATTGGCCTATCTTCAAATTCTCGTTGGGCACTACGGAAGGATGAGTTTGATCAAGCTTTAAAACAACTTCGCGAAGAAGACTTTGAAGGAAATGCACTTAAATTAATTTCCCCTTTTGCAGTTGAATAACACTATCTACTTAAAATAAAACTTACCCCAGTTTTCTGTGGATAAGCGTGTATATTAATTTTGGACAACCGTTAAAAAGCCCATGAATAAAGGCTTATAGCGGCTTGTTTATTTTTTAACCTTGTGAATTAAGCTTTCAGTTATTACCCTTTAAATCAACACCTTAATTCAGAAAACCCACCCTTTTTTGCATCTTTTTCATAATTAATTTTCAAAATCGTGCAATCAAAACACCTACTGGTTCGTCTTTAAAGGCAGCTACACCTTAACGCCCCAAGAGCACCTGTCACTTCAAAGCAAACAACATGCTTACACCCCAGTTTTGTTGTTCAACTTGGAAAAGCTCAGCGGGGCATTTTTTTTATCTGCAAGGCTTATATAGATGAATAATACCCTTACTCACAATCGACAAAGAGACTACGATGAAGCAGCTCTATATTTACGCTTAGGTCTCGGTATTCTTTTTATTATTGGCGGCGTATCTAAACTCAGCCAGTTACTTTCCAGCACTAAACATGATGCCATCGTTGCTAATTACATGGGATCAACAGGCTATATTAATGAGCTTTTTCAACAATATCTGTTTACGGGTTTCTTGGGCGAGCTATTAACTCCATCTCTCTTTCTGACCTCACTTTCAGCTTTTGAGCTTATCTCTGGTATCGCCTTAGTCGTTGGTTTTTTAGTGAGACCTCTAGCACTTATTTATGCTTTCCTGCTTTGGAGTTTTGTATTCTCATTACCCGTCATGACGGTGCCTGACACTGAGATTGCGGTAAAAACCTATACCTCCCCGGCCATGTTTGTACAGATCAGAGATATCGCGCTTTCCGGTATGATGTTTGTGCTTTTTAATCTGGGCCCAGGTCGTTATAGCCTTGACGTTTTACATAGACAGCATGATTACGGCATCAATTGGGATGCCCTAGGGTTACTGCTCCGCCTCTCGATTGGCATCATGTTTTTAGTCAGTGGTAGCTTCGGCGCGTTCGCAAAAGTCCCTACCTTTGCTACGTGGCAACCTCTACTGTTACTTGCGGGCCTAATTATTCTATTTGCACCACCGATATTAGTTAGAACAGCAGGTGCAGTAACCGTAGCTATTATGCTCTGGTATATGGGCTATAAGCTTAATTTTGATAAAAGCCTAATCGCTAACCTAAATAGCTTTAAACGCGAATTTGCTTTTCTTGCTGCTGGGGTTGTCTTGATTCGTTTCAGTGGTGGCGAACGTTTTGCCCTAAATGATTTGATCACACGCCTCAAAAATTCGTTTAAGAGACCATCGGAGGCAAAAATAACCGCTACCGAATGAAACTCTTCAGATAATTAGTGTTCCAAATGGCTTAGCCCATAATTATCTGATTAGGCTGCCCACACTTTATGTTTGGGCAGCCACGGTACGACTTATAAATGCTAGACAAAAATAGGCTCAACCAACTTTATCGCTATGCTTTATCCCTGACTCGAAATGAGGATCAGGCATATGACCTGCTCCAGCAGTGCGTAGAGAAATTTCTACGCACTAACTCTGCACAAATAAAGGAACCTGAAGCCTATATAAAGCGTAGCATTCGTAACGCTTTTATTGATCAATGCCGTGGGGATAACAAACTGCTTTCTTTATCTGATTTACCTGATGCAGTAGAAAAGATAAACCAAACATCATCAGACTCTTTGGAAACCTTATTTATCCAACAACGTGATGTTGAACAGCTATTAAAGCTACTAAGCGCAGAAGAAAGCGAATTACTCTATCTATGGGCAATAGAAGAGTACAGCATGACAGAAATAGCTGAGATACAGGGAGTGCCGCGAGGCACCTTGCTATCCAAAATGCACCGATTAAAAAAGCGAGTCCAACTAGAGCTAACCGAAGAGCAATGGGTTCCAAAGGAGGCGATGCAATGAAATCAACCGCACCTAAAAACTTAAAATCAGCTCTTAAAGCGCACTACCAAGATCAGTCCTTAAGTGAAGACAAGTTAGCTCAACTTCTGTCTATGCAAGAAGAGCTTAGCAACCAAGCGGATATAAATGTTGAAACCCCGAAAGCCAAAATTAGCTGGTTTGATCAATGCAAAACATGGTTTAGACTGCCGCAATTAATGGTTCCGACGTTGGCTTTAGCCTGCATTTTTATGGTTGTCAGTTTGATGCCTATGCCTATATCAGGCCCAAGTATTGTGAATGAAATTGCGGGCCATCATGAACAGCCAAGCGAAATTTCTATATACACATCTTCTATAGATGAACTTGGACAACAGCTAACCCAGCTAAGCTTTAAACTGATTTCATCAAGCAAACTTGGAAAAGATATGTGGCAGTTGATTGGCGGTAGCTACTGTTCAATTAATGGTGAAATTGCTGCTCAGTTGAAGGTGCGCAACATTGAGAACAATCAGATCTACACTTTCTACCAAGCAGAATATCCAGAGGGCCTAACCCTAGAACAGGTTGATACTCAGAATATTATTAACAACCAAGGAACAGCTGTTACTCTCTGGCAAGAAGGCGGCTTATTACTGGGTATTGCACACACCACAGAATAAACCACACCCATTATGCTTTAGCGCATTGGTTTAGCGGTAAAGCTTCTCTGCCCAGCGTGTCAGCCCAGCTGTCACGCTACCAAAGTGATCGCCATCGACAACGTCTATATCACCCAATAAAGATGCAATTGCCTGCCGGACAGCAGGCGATTTTGTCGTACCGCCTGTCACATAAACCAGCTCAGGTGTGCAGCCGGCTTGTTTAATCACTTCACTCATCAGATCTACAATCTTAGATACTGGGCGCTCTATTGCCGACTCATACACTTCACGACTGATTGACTGAGACAATCCCTTATCAAGGTAGCTTAGATCCGAAATAACTTGCTCCTGATCAGACAAAGAGATCTTTGCCAGCTCAGCACTACGCACTAACTGATAGCTTTGTTTCTGTTCTTGCAGCTGAATTAAGCGCGCTACTTTTTCAGGCTCCGCTGCATCACGCTGCATTTGCTCCATCATTTCGATCGAAGCTAAGCTATTGAATTCGACCTGCGAGGGAATGTCATTTACAGATACGGCATTCCAGTAGGACTGAGAGGGAATAGGTAACCCATTTTTCAATTTCCCTCCCATGCCTAGAACTGGCGTTAGCCCGTAGTAAGCTAGGTGAATATCAAGGTCATTTCCCCCTACCCTAGCACCACTATGACCAAGAAAGTCAGCTGAACGTTCTGGCTTATCGCGATAGCTCGGGCCCATTTTGACAATAGAACAGTCACTGGTACCACCACCGACATCGACAACTAAAACGACTTTGTCTTCCTCTAACCCCGCTTCAAAATCAATTCCGGCTGCTAAAGGCTCATACAGAAGCTCAACATCGACAAAACCAGCTCTCTCAGCAGCACATTTCAATATACGACAAGCCTGCTGATTAGCCTCTTCCCCTCCACTACCTTGGAAGTTAACCGGACGCCCTATTACCGTTTGGGTGATCGAATCACCCAGTGATTTTTCTGCCGCCTGCTTTATCTGGAACATCATGGCTGTGACGACATCTTCAAAAAATGCCAAATGCTGGGTTTGTAAGCCACTCGCGCCTAAAAAGGATTTTGGAGATTTAACAAAATAGCCTTCTTCTGGCAGATCGAGATATTGTTCTATTGCTTCCTCGCCAATAAAGAGAGTCTGCTCATCAGATAAAACGCCTAGAGACAGACGAGACGCAGACGCCTGCCTTAATTGGAGACTTCTCTCTTTTAGATAAGTATCACGAATCTTAGGATTACTAATTTGACGCGCAACACCCTCGCAGATTAATTCGCGAGAGAGTGCATATAGAGTAGAAGGTACATATTTCTGCTGCTGATAAAGTGACAATAACTGCACACTATTATCTGCTTTCAGAACGCCCATGGCACAATTTGAACTACCGTAATCAAAACCAGCAATCATGCTTTCGATCTTATTTCTTCAGAAAAAGGGCGCGCAAAATAACACTTTTTAACGCCCTTGATAAGCACCAAATTCCTCTATAAATAATCCTCAAGTTAAGCATGCCACTTGTAAGAAAATAACAATCGTTTTTTAACTTTCCAGCCTTTGGATAACCTTAAGCTACAAAGGGCAAGAAGAGAGTAGGTACTTACATAACACGCTCAATACACTTGTGAACAAACTTCCAAAAATAGAGCGCTTATCGTTGATAAAGCCGATTACTAGTTTCTCCCCACAAACTGTGGATAAGCTTGTTAACTAATTATGGACATCCTCCATAAAGCCCATGATTATTAGCCTGTAGAGAATTGATCATATTTCAACCTTGTAGAATAAGGATCAAATCGATCGGTAATATCAACATTTTTGTAAAATTTTTTCTTACTCAAAAAGCCTGTATAAAAATCAACCAGTCAAGCCCTAACAGTAAAAAAATCCATCCACGCAAGCTGTGGATAAAACTGTTAGTTAATTCTGCGTATCCCTCTCAAAGCCCATTGTTGCGGGGATATAAAAATCTGGTTGTTTTTTACACCGTTAAAATTTTTTTTCTTACTAATTGATTTTGCACAGCATAAACTCCTCGCTATATTAAATTTGTCCATAACAACGGGTATTGCTTTTCTGATGTCACTCACACTTTTGTCCCTGTTTATTCCGACCTTCTTTTTTGTCTCCATTACACCCGGAATGTGTATGACTTTGGCATTGAGTCTAGGTATCTCTATTGGCGTCAAACGTAGCTTGCATATGATGTGGGGAGAGTTAATTGGAGTTGGTTTGGTGGCCGCGTCCGCAGCTTTAGGTGTCGCGGCAATAATGCTGAACTACCCAGAAGTGTTCACTATTCTAAAGTGGGGCGGTGGCGCTTACCTTTGTTGGCTAGGTTATGAGATGTTTTGTTCTAGAGGCAAGCTAGTCATTACCGAGCCTGGTGAACAAAAACAAGAAGTTTCAGGATTACAGCTAGCAACAAATGGTTTTCTTACTGCCGTTGCGAATCCAAAGGGCTGGGCATTTTTTGTCACCCTTTTGCCTCCCTTCATTGATGCCGATCTACCTATGGCGCCGCAATTAGCCATACTGGTTGCTTTGATTCTTTTACTTGAATTCATTTGCCTGCTTATCTACGCCAGTGGCGGTAAACTACTAAAGCACCTTTTAATGGAACGCAACAACGTTCGCCTTATGAATCGAATCGCCGGAAGCCTAATGATTTTGGTTGGTTTGTGGTTAGCTTTAGGAAAGTAATAAAAAACCCCACCAGCTCAGCTGGCGGGGTCTGGTTACGTTTCCTTAGAAGGGATGGACATAAGTCCTAGAAGCGTAAAACAGTTTTCGGCAGGCCTCCTATAAGATCAACCCTGCACTGGTATATGATCATCAGAATTTAAACTTGGCACCCAACACAACCGAGCGACCCGGCTCATTCAAAGTAATATCTGATCCGAACTCATGTCCATACGATGCACGATCTGAATAATCTTCATCAAACATATTATTTACAGATGCACGTAACGTGAGGTTCTTGATTGCCTGAGGAGCGTATTCAACAAATGAATTGGCAACGGTGTAGCTAGGAAAAGCCCCTGGTATCGTATTTGTACCATCATGCCCATCCATCGAGTAGTAGTACTGTACGTCAGCGCCAAAGGTTGTATTCACGCTATCAATAGACTGAACAAAATCAACTTTCAGCGATCGGCCAATGGCAGTTCCGATATAATATGAAGATGTAGATCCTTCGATACCATTAATTTCTGTATCGATATCAACATAGGTTAAACGTACAGATCCAGACTGCCATTCATAACGACCAGTCAATTCAAAACCGTCAGTTTCTACATCACTGTAAACATCAGGACCGCCAGCGTATTCTTCATCACGAATATCGTCAATATCAGTCTTAAAGAGCTTAACGCCAACTGTTAAACCGGATAATGACGCATTTAGAGCCTCGCCATTGACGTTAAGACCTACATAGCCGTTATCTGCTTCAGATTCTTTAAAACCACCAGAGTAATCCCAGCTAGGATTACCAATGTATGGCTCCATTAGCTGTACCCCACCAAATACATGGGAATAACCTGCACTTAGAGTAACAAATGAAGTTAGATCATACTCACCAGAGATATTACCGGAAACACCATCACTATCATGAACTGATCCATCTATACCTTTGATTTCATGATCATCAAAACGTGCACCAAAAGATACACGGCTGCGCTCTGTCGGAGTCAGTCGCGCCTGAGCGAACACACCTATATTTTGTGCTTCTTCCTCAAAAGTCGCCCAACCAGGAAAAATACCTTTACTCGTATCATCAAAGAAATCTACACCGGCATCGACCGTCCCTGTTCCCAATACAAATGTATTGGCAATTACACCATTTAAACTTTCGTACTCACCAAACGTTGTATAAGGAGCTCCTGTCGGTATCCAATCAAGTTTAGTCTCAGAGCGCGCAACTTTGATATATGGGTTAATTAAACCTTCAGGTGTTTCATCTTTAACCGAGAACACTAGCGTTTTTCGATCTAGGTTGTTGTTTTCTGACAAAACACCACTATTGAAATTTGCCCTTCCTGGACGATTTCCATCATCTTCAACAGCTTCATAAGATAGTTTTGTACGGTAACCACTTTCATGCAGATAGCCAATTTTAATTAGACCCGTTTTTAACGCTGACTCAGAGCCCACGACTACATCATTATTACCGTCTTCAAAGTCGTTGCCGCTTGCCTTTTTGGCATAACCGAGTACTTCAAAACCACCTGAACGGCCATATAACGAGATATGTCTATCAAATGTATCGCCATTAGTATTGTATTCAAGGCCAACAGATCCACCAAAGTTATCGCCATCTTCCAATAAGTCGGAGACATCTTTGGTCTCATAAGCAAGAGACCCGCCTAATGCACCCGGCCCCGCATCCGCAGGCGCAACACCGGCATCAACACTTACAGCTTTCAACAATTCAGGATCGATGATGTTAGTGCCTGAATGGTGGAAGAGCTTATTATTTTGACGTGCGCCATCGATAGTCACAGCTAGGTTTGTCTCTTCAATACCGTGGACATATACCTTTTGTGACGCAGAAATTGAGCTACCTACCTGTACACTTGGTGTATTTCTAAATAGGTCCTGCAAATCATTCGGGTTCAGTTGTTGTATTTCTTCTAGGCCAAGTCGATCTTCACCAACATCCGTAGCCACACCCTCTACTTGAATTGTTTCCAGACGATCAACACCTTTCGCAGACTCGTCTTGAGCGGCAGCGGTTTGGCTGGATATTGCATAACCAATCAGTAAAGACAATGTAGCTCGTCTTTGGTTTTTCTGTGAAATCATTTAATTCCTACCTACATTAAACTTATCAAACTAAAGCTGAGAGTGAACATAGCCAAAATTTTGCGCGTCACAATAACTACAAATAATAACCATTTACAATTACGATCTATTATCAATAGCTGTAAAATAATTGTCACAACGTTTACATTTGTTACGTACAGAAGGGTTTCTCAGGTGAAATATTTCAAGATCAGTAAGTTTATCGTTCCACTAGATAAAGGAATTAATCCCTAGAACTTTACGTTATCCATAGGTTTAGAGAAGGAGGAAAATCAGGTTCTATATGGACGAATCCAGTGTTCACAGAAAACCAAGATCCCCTCCACAATGATCAGCTAAACAGGCAGCTAAAGAAGAAACAAAGCGAGTTGAATTTATCTTATCCAACTCCCCCCTTATACCGGTAATATTATTCTTATCTGTAAACCACCGCTGACCAAATTTGACGCTTTAATTGAGCCAGAAACGGCCTCAATCTGTCTTTTAGCTAATGCCAACCCAAGCCCAAATCCACCCGAGTCAGCACCTCGTGATTTTTCAACTCTATAGAACGGCTGAAAGATTTTTTCGAGTGATTCTTCCGGAACTCCAGGCCCCTGGTCACAGATTGTAAGTAAGTACTCATCATCCTGAATACTCAGTTGAATACTGACCTCTCCACCCTGAGGTGTATAGCGTAGAGCATTGCGAATAACATTCTCTATCGACTGCCCAAGAATTCGGTGACTAGAGGAATCAAGTGGCGCGCTCTCAGGCATACAACTAACGAGCTTACGATCAGGATATTCGAAACGGGCGTCATCGATAATGCTATCTAGCAGGTCCACCAGATCAAGATATTCACCTTTGATCTGAGGCTTCTCGGTATCCATCCACGCAAGCGTCAAAGCATCTTCGGTCATTTCACGCATTTGCGCGACTTCACGCTGAATACGCTCGATATTCTCTTGGCAGTTCTTTTCGCTGATACTGCTAAGCGCCATTTCAATACGTGTGATGGGTGTACGCAACTCATGAGAAAGGTCAGCAATTAGCTGTCTTTGGGTAACGATCAACCCGCCCGTGTGTTCCGCCATGGTATCGAAAGTTCTGGCTAACGAAGCCAACTCATCATTACGTGCCCCCAGTGATTGACTCACGCGGGCATCATAATTTCCTTCGTTGAACTGACGAGTCGCTTTTTCCAGTTTCTGAATAGGCGTTACCAAGTGTCGATATAGCATCAAACACACCAATGCCAAAACCACAAAAGGCAGAGCAATCTGTAACAACAATTGAGCAGGTTTTAAAAAACCACCCGGCCTCATACGTTGTGGCAATCGGACCAAAAAGTGCGTGTGACCATCAATAAATGGGAGCTCCATAATCGGGTTATAGGCATAGTAAAGGTGGATCATATATTCGACATTTCGGCCAAGCCGCAGACTGCCAGTGTAATAGTCATCCATGTAGTTACCGGCCAGTAAGGTCAAATCAGATCCGGCAATTGCAACCCATGTATCCTCACGCTTTTCCAGATCGTCAATCCATTGATCAAGTAACTGCATTTCACCTGCTTTATAGATTTCCTCGGCTTCAGTTGCCCAAGACTTCATCTCTAGCTGGTGCTTTTCGGCGATTAGGCTCATACGTTGCTCGGTATGATTTGCAAGCCAATCGATCGCTCCATATAAAGCAACGGTACCTGCTACTAGAATAGCGAAAAGTTTCCAAAACAAACGCCGTTTCATTTAAAGCAGTACCCTTCACCATGTACCGTTTCTAAAGCTGAGACATCAATACTTCGTTGTGAAAGTTTGCGCCTTATTCGACTCACGTGCATATCTAAACTACGGTCGTATCGGCTGTATTCTTTGTTAAGAACGGACTGGTAAAGGTGCGGTTTACTAAGCACTTCACCACTTTGTTTTACTAACGCCCATAACACTTTAAATTCGATAGGGGTGAGGACGACCTCTAGATCATCAAGATGAACACGATTCTGTTTCCGGTCTAAGTGGAAGAAAGGTGTTTTAATAACATCTTGCTCGATCTGACTTTCTACCAAATATCGCGTACGACGCAAAATGGCTTCGATACGTAATAAGAGCTCAGTAATATTGAAAGGCTTAGCTAGGTAATCATCCGCACCATTGCTATAACCTGTAATACGTTCCTCTTCCGCTCCACATGCAGTCAGCATCATCACGGGGGTTTCGCGCTTTTGTCTCAATTTACTTAAAAGTGAAAAGCCATCTAATCCTGGCAAAAGTACATCCAACAAGATGAGGTCATAGGTTTTACTCAATGCGGAAACCAATCCCTGACGTCCTTCAAAACGTTGATCCGTTTCGTAACCCTGCTCTTCTAGGAGCGAGGTGATCTGATTATTTAACGTACGATCATCTTCAATAATTAAGATCTTTGCCGTTGAAGCAACACCGTCAGCCATAGTTACTACCTGATTAAATGGTAATCAATTACATTTACAAATGGAGTTTATTTCAGCACGTTCAAAAATGCAATTTCCTATAGCGTTCCCATAATCGGCAACTAAACTTATACAACAAAGTCTCTTATGGGAGGAATAAGCATGTCCGTATCAGCCACACTCTGTAGTTTTTTAGAAAATCAGGGCTGCAGTTATGACACAATCAAACACGACTACTCTTTTACTTCTCTCGATAGTGCGCATAGGGCTTCAATACCGGTAACACAGATGGCCAAAGCGGTTGTCATTCATCAGAAAAACAGGTTCACCCTTGCTGCCGTTCCTGCGATGAACAAAGTTATGCTGCCTCAATTGGCTGCAATTACTGGCTCACCCGCAAGATTGGCCAAAGAAGCTGAAATAAAGCGTATATTTGGAGATTGTGAAGAAGGTGCTATTCCTGCTATCGGACAGGCCTACGGGCTCGAAGTGGTTTGGGATGACCGCTTAGCCGACGCAGATGATATCTACATCGAAGCGGGCGATCATCAAAACTTAATCCACCTAAAACGGCAACAATTCCAAAATTTAATGAGAAATAAGCAACACGGTGAAATCAGCTGCGCGCCTGAGGAGCTTTATGATCTAAACCATTATTAAAATACATCTCATTACATTAACCACCTTGAATGTAAGTATTCAGGATTGGATTTTAGGTGCAAAAAAATCCAATTCACAGATTAAATTCAAAGCTACAGTTAAACGTAGTTAGATGGATTAAGCTAAATTTTGTAAGGAGGATTTCCATTTTTTAGTTGAGGGCATACCCAATGTATACCGCTCAGACCAAGTCCTTCGGAACGTATATCCTTTGTTGTTTAATTTCCATTTTGTTATTGAGCCTATCGACAAACGCACATTCTGGAAAGAACTTAAAAGGTAATGGTTTCCCCGCAGGCTTTCATTTCAATTTAAACTTACTTGGCAAAAAAACTCAGGCCCCCGGTGTATTCAATTGCCCTAGTGAGGCCGACTATCGCTGCCAAACAGATGATTTAGGTTTCATTCCATGTGACCCAAATATTGAAGAATGCATTCTAGTAACAGATGATTCGAATACGCAATTTTATTGCCATGAAGACCCATCCCAAAATGTAGTTTTTATTCCTCGATATGATGTCAATACCAATGCAGATACGAGTGTAGCCATTCAATCTGGTAACACTAAAGGAGGTAAAAATAAGTCAGCGCCAGCATCGGATTTAGATGGAGATGGAATTCCTGACCTAAAAGTCACAGATTGGTGTACCGAATCATTTCCAGATAGCGATGGAGCCGATGGAGCGATAGTCACCCTACCTCCCTACGACCATGGCTATGCAGTATTTGCCAGAGTTACAGGCAAACCCTGTAACAATATTAATGAAGATGGCGAGTGTGAGACAGGTACGTTATTTACCAATAGCTTTGGCTTTGTTGTAGATGACCAAGGTAATGACTTATTAGCCTTAGGTTTCGTGGATGGATCTGGCACTTGGCAGAACTTTAATCTTACCCGTGAAGAAGACGGTACAAAAACCAAAGGACCGGGTGGTAAAGGTGTAAAAAATGCGACAGACATTACCAGCGCTTTCACCTTCACTGGTTCCGTTTGTTACATATCCCCTGGTGACCAACGCTATTTCTGCGGTGAAGAGATAACAGACTCCGAACTTCCAGAAAATAGTGTCGATTCAGATAACGATGGCACAACCGATTATTGGCTGCCATTGGAAGCGTGGTTCTGGGATGATCCTGATGATAACGGCGATGGTTTAGCTACCGTAGATGTTGGTGATAATGGTGAGGATGATTGGGCCGATGTCACTACAAACCTCTTAGAAACCTATATGCTAACAGCCTATACAACTACGCAAGAGTGTTCTGTTAATGCTTACTGTTACGACACAGCTAACGACAACTATGCACTCATCAGTTCAACTGATGAATACAATGCCTGCATCGCCACAGTAGAAGCTGACATCGCTAGCGGTGCTGTTCCCAGTATTGGCTACTTTGAACAATGGAGCGATCCGAATAAATTGGTAGTCGATGCGCCTGCGGTAGGCACATGTAAAAGCTGGGAGAACGAATGGATTTTTAATATTGCTGATTTCGTAGAGTATATCTGGGGAATAGACAATAACGGTTCATATAATATCCAAGTCAGATTCTACCCTTATGATGATGTCTGCGATCAACTACCTGGAGGCTGTAGCAATTAGTTTTTCACGCCAATAAAAAAAGCCTGTTAATGCAGGCTTTTTTTATTGTTAGCAGATTAACAAATCAACCACCGCATTTTCTCCAGCCACCTTTACATTCTCCATCACCTCCTCCAGATCCTCCGCCTGAAGTAGTGACTTCAACTGAATTACTTAAAACCCATGAAGATGCTCCAGCGCTATTTCTAGCGAGGATCCGATATACATAAGTGCCACTATCCAAGCCATCATCAGTATACGACGTAGCCGTGCCATCAGGTGTAGCTACAGCGCTGAAACCACCGAGTTTACCGCGTTTATTTTGTTTACTACGCTCAATCGCATAACTGGTTACAGTACCTTGCGATGGAGGATTCCAAGTAAGCTGGACAGCACTTGTATTAGAATCGAAACTTGCAGAAAACTGTTCAGGTGAGCCCGGCTTTGTTTCTGGAGGCTCGTTATTTCCAGCTCCAATTGCACCTAATGCGTCGTACACTTGAATCAGGCCGTGACCAAAAACACTATCCCAGCCTGGACTACCTAAATCTGAAGCTGTAGTTTCAAGCGCAGTCTGAACCTCATAACGATCTAAGCTTTCATTCTTAGATAAAAGAATGGCTGCTGCAGCTGCAGCATGGGGAGCCGCCATCGAAGTACCCTGAAAAAGATAATATCCCCAACTACTTTGTCCTTGGGACCAAAGATAAGTTTCTTGGGCGACACCATCGCCAAAATTATCATTAGGAATATGAAGGTTTTGGGATGTGTTACCACCTGGCGCCACTATATCTAATTTAGGACCTTGATTTGAGTAGGGAGCAATCCCATCGACATCAGTAGCACCCACAGCTAAAGTTTCTGGATGACTTGCAGGATAACTAATCCCATTTGTGGAGCTATCGTTACCTGATGCAACAACAATAGTCACACTGGTATCGGAATTAGTCAGTGTTGAATAAGATGGATAGTTAACGAATTGTTCCAGCGCATAATCAGCAGGGTAACCAAGACTCATATTAATTACTTGAGCGCTATTATTAATAGCCCAAGCGATACCCTCAGCAATATCAGCATCCGTACCCGACCCGTTGTCATCCAAGACTTTTACTGGAAGAATACATGCACCATGAGCAAGCCCTGCTACACCAACCCCGTTATTTGTACTCTGAGCAACCGTGCCGCTAACATGGGTGCCGTGTCCATCACCATCTGCAACATTGGCACTGCCATCAATCGCATTGTATCCAGGTAAAACACAATCTATTCCGTCAGGGCCACCTGACTGTAAACCGGTATCTAATACAGCAACATTCACACCAGCACCATCATAAATCGCCCACGCTTGTTCAGCCTGAACAGCGCCAAAGTGCCATTGGTAGCCATACAAAGGGTCATTAGGTGCGAACTTTCGAGCAATATAGTTTCGGCTGGCTTTACGCCCTTTTTTTCTTAAAGCTAAGGTCTGTGATAGCTCTTTTCCGGGGGACACTTTAAGAATAGTAAGATCAGCATTCGGTAAATACTTAAGAATCTCATACCCTTCGGATGCAAAAACCTCTCCTTTTACCACTACCTCTCCCGGTCGGAACTTTATTTCTGCCATAGCCGTGCCTGCTGCAAGAGTACAGGACATTGCCATGCAGAGTAGTTTTACTGACGCTCTCATAACCAACCTACCTTGTCATTATCAAGTGATAAACAGATATCAGGCAGTGCAACTACAGTTGGCTCAAATCCGTGCCACCAAACTGACTACTCAGGAGCAAGCTTCATTTGCTTGAAGTACAAACACTATAAAACCCGACGCTTACTTTAAGTCTAGTAAGCTATCGAGAGGTCGCCAGTTAGCAAAATTCAAGTACATGTAGAAAAAATGAAGGGGATTTATAGACAAATTAGGGTGGTGAAACACACAGGCTACAGATCAGAGTGAAGTTAATGCATCAACCATACGAAGATTGAATCGCCCTTGTTGATCTTTTACATAATCGACAGGCGCAATAGTTCTCTCAAAACGCTCAATGATTTCAACTAGGTTATAACCATTTTGTGGAGCTACTCTAAGCAGAGGCAGATTCACATCATGACAAATCTCTTCGAGGAAAAGATCTTGTTTCTTGAACTTCTTCTTATCATAAGCATGATCGTCCAGCTCAACGGCACAAACCACACGGTTGTTAACTGGATCAGAAACAATGTAATCAAACTGACGATGCCTAATCTTTTTTAATGCCTTTCGCTTGGCACGGTCAGACTGTTCGGGCAAAGCCTCCAAAACTTCAGGCATAGGTACTTTGCAATGAACCTGATAGTGGCCACCGACGGCTTTTTCTAAAACCGATGTAAACATACGCTCTGTATGTGAAAGAGAGGAATCTAGCGTTTTAGATCTTTTTGCACGAATAATCACGACTAAAAGCAGTACACAAACAGCTGCTCCACTCGCAATATAAATCCACAATTTATCGTCCACAATAACGCCCCACCCCCGTTTGAAGGCGCAATATTACCGAGAGTGAAAGCGGAAAGCATCTGAATTTTAAGTTCTAAAATAATTTCAGTGCCAAAGTATAAAAAGCTACCCAAATAAGAGTTTATAAGGTCTACAAATTAGAAGGTTATTGATAGCTAAAAGTCGGTGGAGATTGCAGATATTGTTCAATTTGCGGAGGCATAGGTAGTGGTTGTTTATCGGTCCATAGGTGTAATTCTAGGGAGTGCAAAACCGTGTAATCGTATGGGTAATGACCAACATAACCCTTTTCGCGTAAACCAAGTGTTCCCAACACAGTGACCATGCGCCCAGGTCGGTAAACAAATGGGTCTATAAAGTCACCTACATAGATTCGAAATCTACCTAAGCTTTCTTGATTGATTTGAGGCCGCCCCTGATCATTAAGAGGAAAATATATTATCTCTATCTGAGTGCGATCAGTGAAATTCGCTGTATTAGCGATCACGCCTCCCCAAAGCGCTTGGACATTGGTGGGTTCTAAATCCATATCCCCCACTTCATCAAACGGGAGCAGTTCGACTTTTTCTGCGATCTGGAGTTTCTCCGGCAAGCTATTACAGCCGAGAAGAAACAAACTGATAAAGGTAGCAACAATAATTTTTGGCATTTTCCCTGACCAAATATAAGGGTACTGCCTAAAGCATAGGACAAAATATCTAAATTGCGCCTACAATTTTGTTTAACTTTTTGAGCGAACGAAATAATTCTGAAAATAAATAAGAAGATAGCGCACAGCTGGCGAGCTCGCTAGGACAAGCAAACTTACGGCAAAAAACGTCAAACCGAATATTCTTGCCAAGTAAGATAGAGCCTCAGGTCTAACTCTAATCGGTGGTAATCAGCTTCCATATACTGACATAACTGATAGAACGATTTGTTATGATCTAACTCTTTCAGATGTGCTAATTCGTGGACAACAATCATCCGCAAAAAGGCTTCAGGTAATTGTTTGAATCGCGTATCGATCAGGATCTCTTTTTTAGATTTCAGTTTATTCCCTTGGATACGAGATACGCGACTATGCGTACCTAAAGCATTCATCGCTGCAACTTTATCGCTGTATTGAACTTTGCTGACAGGTGCCGATTTTCGCATATAGCGATTTTTCAGATCCATCGTATATTCATACAGCGCTTTGTTACTTTGCACCGAATGTTGATCTGGATATTTTTTCTGAAGAAGAGGCCCTAAAGTTTCATCTTGCAACATGGCTAAAGCTTGCTGCTTTAAAGACTCGGGATAATGATTAATATATTTTAGTGCTGTCATAATGAAACGGGACCAGCTTGGCCGATCCCGCTAGATATCAATTACAATTTACGGATCAGTAGCGTCATGCCTTCGCTGGCATAAACCTCTATTTTAGTTCCCGCTTCCAAATCATCTTCAGCAGCAACCTTCCAAAAAGTATCACCGATCTGAATTCGACCTAAGCCATTTTCAACGTCATCAACTAATGTCAGTTTTCGTCCAATCAATTGAGCCGCTCGATCATTGATCATGCCTGCTTCATCATCATTGTTTTGGCAACGAAAGAACTTCCAGAAAATAACCGAAGCGATAACGGAAAAGAGCGCAAACAATAGGAATTGATGCTGCCAATCATTTAGCACACCAATCGCCATTAAAGCAGCAACGGCAAAAGCAGATAGAGAGACACCGATCATAAATCCCGCGGCACCTAAGGCTTCACCACCTAAAAGCACCAACGCTAGAATAATCCAATGCCAGTAAGTAATTGATTCGAGTAGTTCTAACATTTACGAACCTATCTTAGTTTCTTTTAACAGCTCGCTAATTCCAGCAACGGAGCCAATAACACTGCTTGCTTCTAGAGGCATCATCACGACTTTAGCATTTTCGCCTGCACCAATATTTTGCAGAGCTTCAGTATATTTTTGAGCAACAAAATAGTTCAGAGCTTGCGGGTTACCTTGTGAAATTGCTTCCGAAACCACTTTGGTTGCACGCGCTTCTGCCATCGCTAAACGCTCTCGCGATTCAGCCTCTCTAAATGCTGCTTCTTTTTCACCTTCTGCTGTTAAAATTGCAGCTTGCTTTTCACCTTCAGCAACTTTGATCGCTGCTTCTCTTTCACCTTCCGCCGTTAAAATCGCAGCACGTTTTTCACGCTCAGCTTTCATCTGGTTTGCCATCGCTTCAACAAGATCAGCCGGAGGCGAGATATCACGAATTTCCACACGGGTAACTTTAACGCCCCATGGATCTGTCGCTTCATCAACTTTGCTTAACAGTTGGCTATTAATGTTATCTCGGTTGGATAACATCTCGTCCAACTCCATCGAACCTAAAACCGCACGGATATTAGTCATTACCAAATTCTGCATCGCGCGATAAAGATCGTTAACTTCGTAACTCGCTTTAGATGCATCCAACACCTGATAGAAACAAACAGCATCGGTAGTTACTTGCGCGTTGTCAGAACTGATCACTTCTTGAGGCGGTACATCCAGTACTTGCTCCATCATGTTTTGCTTAGCGCCAATCTGATCAACAAAAGGAATAATCAGATTCAAACCTGGTGTAAGAGTTTTGGTAAAACGTCCAAAACGTTCTGTTGTCCAGTTATACCCCTGAGGAACCATCTTGACCCCAGAAAAAATAAAAATTAATGCGAGAACAACCACTACCGCAGCGGTAATTTCAAACCCAAACATCACAATCTCCTTTAGTAAAGTTGGGAGGAGGTATTCATATTAATACTGATCGGGAAGAACTGAAATGGCTTAACTAAATTAAGCGTGAGGTAACGGCAAACAATCAATAAGAAATATTAAACGCTTTTTTGGGGAAGAAAGAACAATCTGTAGAAAAAGGATTATTCCTCTTCTGTCTGTTCATGCTCGGCGAGGAACCCGCGAATAAAACGACGAACTTCACGTGCAGCACTCGTATCTAGCTCTTCACACAACGCAACAAAATCATCGCGCTCGACATCGTTAATGCGAATAACTAGTTGGCTGTTTTTCTTTTTAGCCTTAGATTTCTTTTTAGACTTCATCATTTTTCAACTCTAAATCGTCAACTGACTGCAAGAATACAGCAATTATCCCCTTACCCCAACGTACATCTTAAGAATATCTTAGGTATATACAATTTAATTTCTATCAGCCTTAAAAGTTAACCTAAAACGAAAACTTTAATCATTTAATATCAAAGGGATAAATGTATTTCTTTGATCCTCAACAACTCAGCTCTAGACAAAAGTAAACGACTGTTTAAAATCCAAACCCATCACTACAAAAAAATAAGGATATTTACCCATGAAAAAATTAGTAGCCATCGCATCACTTACACTTTTCAGCACCGTTGTTTCAGCAGACTGGACGCTAAGCCAACAAGATTCTGACTTCAGTTTCTCATCCATCAAGAAAGCTAAAGTGCTAGAAAACCACAGTTTTAAACAGTTTAGCGGCGGCATCGATGCTGCCGGCAAAGCAACGCTAAATCTTGACCTTGCATCTGTAACTACAGGTATCGAGATCCGTGACGAGCGTATGCAAAACATGCTGTTCGAAACTGGCAAATTTGCTCAGGCCAACTTTACGGCTCAAGTAGATGTAAACCAAATTGAGAAACAAGCCGTTGGTTCCATCCAGCCGCAGACTATCACTGGCACATTAAGCCTTCACGGTGTTGAAAAAGAGATTACCGCTCAAGTGAATGTCGTTAAGCTAGCTGACAACAAAGTATTGGTTAGCACAGCTCAACCCATCACAATTAACGCTGCGGATTTTGCGCTAGATACTGGTGTAACTGCACTTAAAGAGATCGCAAAATTACCATCTATCTCTTTCGCAGTACCGGTTAGCTTTAACCTAGCTTTCATTAAGTAAAACACGCTTAAGGTTATTAAACCCAGGTACATTTACCTGGGTTTCTTTCTTTTCCAAGTTCCCTTGCGACGCTACGTTCTAAATCACCCCTTGTGATAAACTGCGGCCTGTAATTTTCGAATCAGTTTTGGGCCCGTATGAATACCTTCGAAACCCCTTTCGGTCAATTTTCTCTATCTCGTTATCCTCGTCGTAAAAACGAACAGCTACGTGCGTGGGACGCTGCTGATGAGTACCTATTAAATCAGATTGATCAGGAAGAGATCCTTGCAAACCCAAAACGTATCTTGATTATTAATGATCAATTTGGCGGTTTATCAATCGTGTTAAATGACCAAGCGCCAACAGTGGTCAGCGATTCTTGGTTGGCCCATGCCGGTATTAAACACAATGCAGCGGATAACGAGATTGGTGCGGAAGCCATAACCCTATGTAACAGTTTGGATTACCCCACCGAACCATTTGATCTAGTGCTGATTAAAATTCCAAAAAGCTTAGCAATGCTGGAAGACCAACTGATCCGCTTACGTCCCTTATTAACAGCAGAAACTAAAGTAATCGGCGGCGGTATGGTTAAATCTATTCATACATCAACGCTAAAACTGTTCGAAAAGTATTTAGGCCCTACAAAAACCTCGTTGGCAAAGAAGAAAGCAAGACTGATATTTCCAGAGATCGATCTGAATCAACCGCAATTAGAATCGCCCTACCCATCCGATTATATTTTGGAGAACACGCAGCATAAGATCATCAACCATGCTGGCGTATTTTCCCGTGACAGTTTGGATATCGGCACCCGCTTTTTCCTTCAACACCTGCCTGATACAGATTCATTCGAAGATATAATCGATCTTGGTTGTGGCAATGGGGTTGTAGGCTTAATTGCAGCAGAAAAGAATCCGTCTGCGGCTGTTCACTTTGTGGATGAATCATTTATGGCAGTCGCTTCTGCCGAAGCTAATTTCAGAGAAGCCTTTGGCGACAGTCGAAAAGCAACTTTCCAAGCAACCGATTGCCTAGCTGGTATTCAGAAGAATAGTTGTGACTTGGTGTTAAACAATCCACCTTTCCACCAGCAAAATGTGGTCGGAGATTTTATTGCTCAGCAAATGTTCCGAGAGTCTCATAAAGTCTTACGATCGGGTGGTGAGTTATGGGTAATCGGCAACCGTCATCTTGGCTACCATGTAGCACTCAAAAAGATTTTTAAAAATTGTGAGACTATCGCTAACAATAAGAAGTTTGTCATCTTGAAAGCGATTAAACGTTAAGCTTATTTAAAATTCAGGGAAATAATTCCCGCAGTGAGGACGCCTATGTTTATTGCATTATCCCTCCATATTTTAGCTGCAGTTATTTGGGTAGGCGGTATGTTTTTCGCCTATGTTTGTTTACGACCAGTTGCAGCCGAACAACTTGAACCTCCTGCTCGGTTAGCACTCTGGCAGCAAGTATTTACTCGTTTTTTTACTTGGGTATGGGCAACAATTCTGCTTTTGATCATCAGTGGTCACAGCATGATTGCTATCTATGGTGGGTTTAAAAGCGTTGGTATGCATGTCCACATTATGCTGCTGAGCGGTTATACCATGATGGCAATATTCGGACATCTGTATTTCAGTCCGTATAAAAAACTGAGTCTGGCGGTAAAAGAAAACCGTTGGCCCGATGCCGGTGAACAGTTAAATAAGATCAGAAGGATTGTCGCGATTAATCTAATTTTAGGTATAGCTACAGTGGTTGTTGCTAGTGGCGGAAAGTTTCTTTTCTAAAATAGTTCCTTTTCTAAAATAGTTTCTTCGAGCAAATTCAAGCAGAAGCACGGATAAGCGTGCTCCTGCATTTTCTATAATTTGTTATTCCCAGAGCTTGATTAGGCCTGAAGGCTCATGGGCATAGGTATATATTCACCTATTTCATCAGGTTCTGCATCAAGAACCGCTTCCCAACCTTCTTCGCCCGGTTTCATTTCATCAGGTAAGCCCCAAAGTTCACCGCACCAAAAAGCAGCGATCCAGCGCTTGCCATAACGAACTTTATAAAACCCAGGTTCTCTATTCTCATTCACGATCCATCTCCTTTTTATTTTTATTAAGGCAGAATCCATCTTCTCTAACCACAATGACGATATCCGTTTAATCAATCGTCATAAGCAGTTTTATTTGGATCGCCCCAGAGAATTTACGAAGCTAACTCAAGTAAATAAAACTGAGTACAGCCGAAGCTCCTTTCTCTATATTTATTGTTTTTTATCTCTATAACTTCTTATAAATATTTTGCGCATATAACGTAAAGTTAGAGTGTACACAAAATAACCAGACAATAAACAGGGTTTAGCCGAAGGTGTAATACTGAGAGGTCGGACAAAAATGAAACAAACTGAATTTATTTCAGGCATTAAAAAAGACCACCTAAGTGATCTTTTTTAACAAGATAAAAGCTGACAACTTTGAGGAAGGTGACAAACAACCTCAGTAGAAAACTTAACTTTCTTTTTTCTGGTCTTCGTTAATCAGGTCGCGAACTTTGAAACATCCCCAAACCATTGCGACAGTCATACCAACAATCATTGCCAGACTAGGAACCAGAACTTCCATGCTATATACATCAACCATTACGACACCCTCACAAAATTTTTCGAATTGCTCGTATTTACTTGTGACTAGATTAACCCTTTAGAGATTAGGGGTTATTGATTTAGCTCAAGAAATGATCATTAGCGAATATGAAAAATTTTACGTTTGTAACGATTAAGTTTGAAAAAGCTTATGAACTGAACCATAACTTAAATGGCGAGCCCCAGCATTAAGGGAGCTCCGGTAGTGCCGGAATAATAAAAATGCATAAGGCTCCGCCAAGACTCATAAGCTTGAGTCACCGATAACTGTTCAGGAGGTAAGCGTCATGCCTTATAAAACAGTTGCCTGGACCGCCGAGCAACTCAAAAAAATGAATTCAGAACCTTTTATGATCGATTTTCTGGATACATTTAAACTTGCCCCATTAACCTTAGCCAGCGATGAAGCCGTCGCTAATATGAATGCAGTTCTAGACTTAGTAGAAGCTCAAATAAGAAAGCCATAACCCTCTGTCCGCTCCAAAAATAAGGCAGGTCATCGTACCTGCCCTTTTTTCGCCCTCCTTAAACCTTTTCCTATAAAAAACAATCAGTTAACAGCACAAATCTCACAAAAACCATCAATCAATTCAAAACAACCAATCAATATTAATTCTTGATTATACAAATATCAATTTAGATCAATAGAAACCTAATTTTCTGTAAAAAACCTCATCTTCCACCTCATATTTTATTCCTTACAAATCAACAAGTTACAAACATAGTTTCTACTTAGAAAAACAATTTAAAATTATTTATTTTTCCCTTTATTTTCAATGAGTTACACGCACAAAAACGCCGCATTTAATTTGCGATGAATCCTTATTTGATATAGACTTATCAATATAGATAAAAGAAGTTTCATAAATGAGGATATGAAGATGCAAGAAAAGGAAGTGAAGTTACTTTTTAAAGCGGGCGTATTTGATTCTTGCCAAGCGATTCCTATCTCTATGGCACGCGGATGGACTTTAAAATTTGTGACAAAACAGGACGAAATCATCACGCTAGATCTACAGCGATCTAAGTCGGAACGGGAGTTTAAGAGCCTTGATGGTGCTGCTGCGGTAGCAAAACGGATTGGGTTTGAATGGCTAAAAGTTCAGATCGGTGATCTTGAATGGCAGGAAAAGGTTAAGTAACAGGCATAAAAAAACCGCTTCAAACTGAAACGGCTTTTTCTGTGGAATGCATTAAGCGTTATTTATCTAATGCATCTTTAATCTTTTTGTCGGTCTGATATTGGCTCAAAGCATATACAGACCATATTGCTGCTGGAATCCAGCCCACTAAGGTAATCTGTAAAATAAGGCAGACAATTCCAGCTATCGGGCGACCGATCGTAAAAAACTGTAGCCAAGGAATTAACAAAGCAAGTAACAAACGCATCTTTTATCTCCTTAGAATGCGGGAGTGGAGTACAGCAAACCATCAAGCATAATGAGTTATGCCTTAATCGAAGCTGACCCTTAAAGCTCTACACGGCCGGCAGATAGCTCGTCTTCTGTCGGCTCCCGCACTTCGATTACTTCAACAGCATAGTTCAATTCAAGCCCAGCAAAAGGATGGTTCGCATCCACTGTCACTTCATCAGCATCGATGTTTGTGATGCCAACTAGCTGCAATTCACCTTTATCATCTTCCATCTGACACACCATGCCGACTTCCAACTGATCAAAGCCAGCAAAGGATTCACGACTAATTACCTGCACCTTAGCTTCATCACGCTGACCATAGCCCTGCTCAGGTGATAGGGTAACTTCAAACTTATCCCCAACTTCACGGCCTTCTAACGCCGCTTCTAGGCCAGGCACAATGTTTTTATGACCATGTAGATACGGAAGCGCTTCTCTATCACGAGAGTCATCCAACACATCACCAGCATTGTTTTTTAGCGCGTAGTGAAAAGACACTACCTTGTTGTTTTCTACTTTCATTTTTATCTCCGATTAAACCGCTAGTCTTTGCGACATCCAGCGGCCTAAAGCTTCTATCTCTTCAATCGCGACTTCATGACCGATTGGATACGCATTCCAACTCGGCTGATAATTCATATTTTCTAGGTTGGCATAAGCTTGCTCACCTAATTGAACAGGTACAACCTGATCCACCGTACCGTGAGCAACCCAGATAGGCAGTTCCTTATTGGCATCAGTGCGAGACGCTTCGATCTCTTCTTCTGTTGCCATGTAAGTAGACAGAGCAACCAGCCCCGCCAAAGGTTCAGCGAAGGTTAGCGCTGTCTGATACGCAACGGCACCGCCTTGAGAGAAACCAACCAACAGGATTTTATCCGCTGGAATACCCTGAGCAATCTGCTCATTCACCAAGTTAGCAATTCGCTGACTGGATTTAAGCAGTGATGCTTTATCAACCTTACGGTCAATATTCATCTCTAAAATGTCATACCAAGCACGCATCTCCATGCCACCATTGACGGTAACAGGCATGATCTCAGCATGAGGGAAAAGAAACCTAACATTTAGGTTCTCTGGAATACGTAGGTAAGGAACAATAGGCTGAAAATCAAAGCCATCAGCACCTAGGCCATGCAACCAGATAACACAGGCTGTAGCTTCGCCTTGAGGCTCTACGCTAACTAAAGTTTGCTCTGTTTCTTGGCTCATGGCTGCAACCTCTCAATCTGCCACTCTTGATCAACTAAATTAAACTGGAAGCGATCATGTAAACGGCTCTCTCGGCCCTGCCAAAACTCAAAACGTGTAGGTTTAAGAATATAACCGCCCCATTCTGGTGGGTGAGGGATATCACCTTCTGGATATTGATCAGCAAGGTTCTGCACTGCTTGCTCCAAAGCTTCACGGCTTTCTACAGGGTGACTTTGGCAAGACGCAGCTGCACTCAAACGGCTACCTAGCGGACGCGCGTTGAAATACTGCTTCCCCTGTTCAAGGCTTAATTTTTCTACCTGACCACGGATACGCACCTGACGCTCTAAGCCATACCAATAAAACATGATTTCGGCTTGAGGATTTTCAGACAGGTCATCCCCTTTCTGACTACGGTAATCGGTATACCAAGCAAAGCCCTGCTCATCAAAATGCTTCAGCAACACGATCCTTGCAGCAGGCATTCCATCTTTAGAAGCTGTGGCCAATGTCATCGACGTCGCATCATCTGGAGATACCTCCAGTGCATCATCCATCCACTTGGCAAACTGTGCGACTGGATCTTTGATCAGATCTTCACGTCGCAGAGGCTGCGCCAGATATTCACGGCGTTCAGCCGTTAAGTCGCCTTTATTCGTCATACAAGTCTCTTGCAAGAAAAGTTAATCAAGAAATGTGCTGCAACTATAGCATTAATCAAGGTCGCAAAATACGTTTAAGCCACTACCTGAATTTTGCTACAACACCCATCACATCAGCTCTATAGCTTTCTCCAAACAACAGCAGGTGGTTTAACAAATGCCATAAGTTGTACAAAGAGAATCGCTCTTTCCACCCAGAGTGCAGCGGTGCTATTTCCCGATAGGCGCTATATAAATCCGAACTAAAACCACCAAAGAGATCCGTCATCGCAAGGTCGGCCTCTGGCCACCCCCAATAGACTGCGGGGTCGATTAACACGGGTTTTCCCTGGTTATTGGCAATCACATTTCCCACCCATAGATCGCCATGCAATAAAGCGGGAGCCTGATCTGGAACCAATTGTTTTAGCCGTTTATTGATCGACTCAATACCCTCAATGATCTCTTTATCAATAATCCCGCGGTCGTAACAGATACGCGCTAAGTAACCGAAACGGTGCTCAGCATAAAACTCAAAGCCATCTTTGAGCTGCGAATTAGGCTGTTCGGTTGGGCCACAAAAGGTGTTTTGGGGGAAGCCAAAGGAAGGAACAGGCATCTGATGCAAATGAGCCAACTGCCGCCCTAGGACCTGATCGAAGTCTTCTGCCTTGGGAGATTGCTCAATAAACTCTATGATCAATCCATCCCGATCAAACTGAATAACCTTTGGTATGGATAACTCTGCACAAGCAGATAAAGCCTGTAACCCTGCAGCTTCAGCCTCAAACATCCTTTCGTTTGCCTGACTAACAGACTTTACGAAGAGCTGCTGACCATCACTCAGCACCACCCGTTTAGCCGAAGCAATACAGCCACCAGAGAGACGCTCTTCAGAATCGATTCTCAGCCCTTGCTGTTCAACCCAGTTTTGCAAATTTTTCACTGTCGTCCAGCCTCCACTTGAATCGGCTATCCCTATACCTTTATAGTTTTAGGAACTTTACTACGCATCAATAAGGGATCCTATGCGTCTGTTGCTACTCTCTATGGTACTTATCTTTACCGCTGGTTGTATGGATAAAAATGCCAAACCGTTTGACGTTAAAAATCTAGCTAAATCCGATATCGATATGGTCGCGGATATCAATCTAAAAACCCTCCGCAAACTCAGCCGTGATCTGACCATTAAGCTCTATAAACGCAATCCTAAAGAGCTGCAAAAAGTCCCAGGCATGACAGTAGAGAAGCGTTTAGAACAACTATTCCCTATCACTCGTTTAGCGGATGGATTCCCAGAACTGGGCCAGAAAGATGGAGCCGACGCAGTGCCTTTAGCATTTTCAGATAACTATCAAGGTGATCGTGTATTTGCCCTGATGGCGGGTGTTACAGGCATGCTAGACAAAGCCTATAACGGCAAGAAAGAGATCTTTATTCTGGATGAATTAGATCAACAGAAGCTCTATAACTCTGCTCGTAATTTAGAATCCGTGGCTTGGCACCTGAATAACCGCAAAGACCCCCAAGGAAACTTGTACATTCTGAGTAATGGTATTTCAGAAGAAGGGATTACTAATTACAGCTACGAACGAATTTTAGGCAAGCTGATTGGCACGCAGGATTTGATGGCGGATGTAATTGCAGATAAAACAAACCGCACCATAAATCGTGTTGTTCATGGTGCGGCTTCTATGACGTTTTTCCCTATCTAATCTGAGACTAGGTCAAGAAGGGAACTAGGAACTGAAGATTAGCCTTGTTCCATCTGTTTGATAAAGCGATCCGAGTCCGCGATCGCTTTTTCCATATCACGTACTAACAGATCAATATTGCTTTTGATGCCGCGATACTCGGCTTTAAGGGATCCTATCGCTTGGGCATTAAGGTTATGCTTTAGGAATAGCACATTGTCCTGTAGCGCGCTTAGCACCGGCGGCATACGCTTTTCTGCACGCTTAAGGGAGCGAAGTAACTCAGCGTAACGGACTTTCGTGCTGCGCAGTTTAGCCGCACTTTGATCTCTCAATTTACGGTTAGAGTACTTGGTCAGTTCCTCCTCCCACTCTTCAAATAGATCTTCAGACACCTGTTCTACTTTCTTGATACGTGCCGTCACGTCTTCTGCCGCTGCAACGCTATCGTCGTATTCTCCTTGTAGGCGGTTATAGACTGCATCCAGCTCACCGCCATCAAAGCTCACGACAGAACGAAACTGTTCTAAGGCGTCTTTAAACTGCTCTTGCGCATCTTCTTGGGACTCTCGCGCGTCTTCCACTCGATCGACCAATATATCGCGCTTATGGATACCTACCTGCTCCATCGCAGAGTAATACGCACTCTGACAGCCAACTAAAGCAACCATCAGAATAGATAATAGGCCTAACTTAACTTTGGAAATCATTTCTGTCCTTAACCACAACTCTGTAGAGGGTTATTAATCATAATCTCAGCGATCTTATGATTATTATTGAGGCATAGAGTGACATCTGCCCTTTGCGGCATCTCTTCTAACATATGACGTGTCAGTCGCTCATAATGCTGTATAAAGCTCTTAATCTGCTCTTCATCCATGATCCGAAGATGCTCCGTTGGCTGCTGCGTGTCATAGATGTATTTCACTCTCTCTGCGAGCTTTTTCTCTTGCAGAGAACGCCATTCAAATACTGCATCCATGCTCGGTACTTTCAACATTACCAAGACATCAAGCATAGAGTACAAAGCCTGATAAGGGCCGCCCAACTGAGTATTCACGTAATCACGCCACTCTCCGTTAGGGTCCTTCTCCTGCTCTAATTCATTGATCGCATTCATCAGCTCGTCTGGCTTTTGCGGGTCGGCGCCTACACACCAACCTTCTAGCACGATGACATCCGCCGGCCCAACCCACTCCTGCCATACTGACGCCTGACAGCGATCATCCGTCGATTTATCGAACACAGGGATTTTGGTAACACTCTCATCAGTACTGTTCTTCAGAGAGTTTAGGATTTCGATACCTAGATCCACATCATGCGTACCAGGCACGCCACGGGTACGAAGCAAAGGATGGATTGTTTCAGAAAGCTCAACACGCTCATTGTAGGTTTTGTAGAGATCGTCGATAGAAAAGCCGACGACTTTTAAACCAAACCCTTCAGTCAGAATGACTTCTAACAGATTGAATAGTGTAGATTTACCAGCACCTTGAGCACCATTGATACCGATAACTAAAGGGCCATCTTTTTGGCGTTTACGACAAGTAATCCACGCACCTAGAGGCACATAGATCGCCTCAAACATGTCCACCAGACCGATATCTACTTTCAACGATTCCAATGTCGAAGCAAATGCCTTCTCTACCGCAGCAACTGCATCCTCACGCTCACGGTAACTCAAACACAACTGATCTTGGGGCCAGCGAGTTATTACGCCCATAGATAGTTCCTCTACGATTAATCTTTACGGTGTTCACGTAACCAGTTTTGTACTTGATGAATCTGCTCAGATTCCATCAAGGATGGCACGTGAGGGATACCCGGAATGGAGATTAGCTCTAGTTTATCGTTTGCCTGCATCTTACGCACGGTTTCTTCCTGCAAGACATCCGATTCTTCACCCCAAATAAGTAACTGCGGAATATTAATCGCCGACCATACCGGCCAGAGATCGACATCCTCTGATGAAGCATCTGCAGTCGCTTGCGCAATAGCGGGGTCGTAATGAAGATGATAAACCTCATTTTCATCTAAGCGTGAACCATGCTTAGCAAGGTGGTGCCACTGTCGGTCCGACAGATGCTTAAAGGATTCATAGGTATCGCGCATATAGGCCTCAACCTCAGAAAGAGACTGAAACTGCTTATCACCAAGATACTCAGAGATGCGCTTAAGGGAGCTTGCGGGAACAAACGCTCCAATATCATTGAGCACTAGATGTTTGATTGGCGAGTTAGGCAGAGCAGCTAAGCACATGCCGATAATACCACCCATGGAGGTACCAACCCAGTCCACCTTATTTACATTTAAACGCGCTAAAAGCGCTGTAATATCATTAAGATACTGAGGTATTCCATACACCTGCCCAGTAGGAAGCCAATCGCTTTCACCACGCCCAACAATATCAGGACAGATCACACGATAATCCCGAGACAAAGCCAAGGCTAGCTCATCAAAGTCTCGGCTATTACGTGCTAAACCATGCACACAGACGATCACTCGATCGTTCTCGGCGCTTCCCCATTCGTGATACACCATCCGATGAAATCCAACAGGGTTTAAACAACGTATGCTATCCGTATGCATAGGGCCTCCTGAGTTAAGCGATTTCAATAAGTTAGCATGCACACTAAAATTGTAAAGAAACGCAACAATTGCTGAACCTATAGATCATATTCAGCTACTATGTTCGTAAGTCACATTTCCACTTGAGCAATGGAAAACAATATGAGCAGCACTACCTCATCTAGTTCATCTATTTGGATTAGGCGATTGATCCCTCTGATTATCTTTGCCTTCGCATGCGGGGTCTTCTATTTCCTTAAAAGTACCAAACCTCAGGCACCTTCAAAAAAGATCGAAGAGAAAGTCTGGAGCGTAAAAACCATCTCGGCAGAACCCAGTATCCACCAGCCTAACCTTGTTCTATACGGCAAAGTCGAATCTCCGCGCATGACCCATATCACCGCGGCAGTAACAGCTTTTGTAGAAGCAGTAGATACCGATGAAGGCAAAAACATCGCCTTGGATGAAGCACTCATTCAGCTCGATAGCAGTGATGCTCAACTGTTAGTCGCGCAACGCCAAGCTGATGTCGATAGCTTTAAAGCACAGATTGATGCCGAAAAAATACGTTATCAAACTGATCAGAAATCATTAGCGATTGAGCAAAAACTGCAGCAGTTAAGCCTTAAAGCAGTTACCCGTTACCAAAACCTGATCAAACGCAAGGTTAGCAGTCAGGATCAGCTCGATAGCGCACGCAGTGCTTATCATCAGCAGACCCTAGCGGTCACTCAACGGGAACAAGCCATTGCTGATCACCCCAACCGTTTAGCTCAGCTAGAGTCACAATTAAAACGCGCCACAAGCCTTTTAGATGCGGCAACGCTGGATCTTGAGCGCACCGCCATCAAAGCGCCGTTTATTGGCCGTGTTGCACGCTTGCATGTCGCACCTGGAGATCGAGTTCGCGCCGGTGATCCACTGCTAGATCTATACAGTACCGATCGTTTAGAAGTGCGTGCTCAAATCCCCAATCGAGTGTTAGCCAATCTGCGCAATCGAGAAATAAACTCCGTCATTCAAGCTACCGCTCAGTTGGATGGACAGACGCTAAAGCTGGAGCTTGATCGCATCGCCGCCGAAGTCGATGGTGGCCGTGCCGGTGTTGATGCCCTCTTCAAAATCACCGACAAGCAGAATGTTCCGGAACCTGGCCGTTCCTTAGCGATCGCCGTAGAGCTTCCTGCTGTAGAACAGACAATCGCGCTTCCACCTATGGCACTTTATGGTTTAAACCGTATCTACCTGCTTAAAGATGGTCGCATGCAAGGACTCGACGTCGAACGCATTGGTGACAGTAGTGATCAACAAGGCAAACCTGTTGTGCTTATTCGTAGCCCTCAGCTGGTGAGCGGAGATCAGATCATTACGACTCAGCTGCCGAACGCTATTTCTGGGCTTAGAGTTAAAGACGTAAACGCGCCCGAGGTAGTTGCATCGACTGGGGCGAAAGATGAATAACTACCAAGGCCCACTGCAGAACCTCACTGCGGTTTTCGCAAGTCATCGCGTTGCAGCCAATCTATTCATGCTGCTGATGATTTTGGCCGGTATTTGGGGCCTGAATAAACTCAACACGCAGTTCTTCCCATCGTTTGAACGAGATGTGATTACTGTATCAGTACCATGGAGCGGCGCGGCTGCGGAGGATATTGAGAGCTCAATCGTACTCCCCGTTGAAGAATCGCTAAAATCCCTCACCGGCATCGAAACCTTATATTCGACCGCTATCCAAGGCTCTGCCTCGATTCGTATAGAGGTGGATGAAGACAGTGACGTTGATTACCTCTTAGATGAGGTAAAGCAGAAGATAGATAATGTCCGTAGCGAGCTACCCTCTGATATCAACGAGCCACTGGTACAACGTATCCTGCGCTATGAGCAGATCGCCAGCCTTATCCTTAGCTCTTCAAATGGCTCCATAGAAGAGCTTCGCCCTTTTGCACAGCGTTTTGAACAAGAGCTATTAGATCGAGGTATCAACAAAGTCGACTTTACCGGCTTACCGGAAAAACAGATTCAAATAGAACTACCGGCGGCCCAACTCAATGAGTTGGATATGACAATGATGCAGGTAGCCAATAGCATCCGCCTACGCAGTTTAGACCTGCCAGCAGGTACCGCCGCCAAGGGTGATGGTTCACGTCAGATCCGCAGCCTAAATCAGCAAAGAGATGTAGAAGGCTTCCGCCAACTGCCGATTATTACCGACAGTAATGGCCGATTAGTCAGACTTGGTGATATCGCTGATGTATCTCTAGGCACTAAAGACAATCAGGTTCTTTTAAAATACAAAGGCGAACCTGCGGTCATGATTCGCCTTCGTCGAACCGAAAATCAAGACACCCTAAAATCGGCGGATATTCTCAATAAATGGCTAGAGGAAACGCGTCCGACACTGCCATCAAACATCACTATGGTTACCTATGATGAGCGTTGGCAACCGGTTCAACAGCGTATCAATTTACTACTGAAAAACGGCTTAGGTGGCTTGATCCTAGTTATCGCCATTCTGTTTCTATTCCTAAATGCTCGCGTAGCGTTTTGGGTCACCATTGGTATCCCTGTCTCCTTTATGGCCACACTCGCCATCCTTTATGGTATTGGCGGCACCATCAATATGATCAGCCTGTTTGGCTTGATCATGGCACTGGGGATAATCGTGGATGATGCTATTGTCGTCGGGGAAGACACGCTGACCCACGTGCAACGTGGCGAACCGGGTTTACAGGCCGCCATAGGCGGTGCGCATCGCATGCTGGCTCCGGTTATGGCCTCTTCCATGACGACCATCGCTGCCTTTTTGCCGCTACTTTTGATCGGTGGGCATATCGGCAGTATTCTTATCGATATCCCTACCGTGGTGATCTGTGTAATTCTGGCATCACTCGTTGAATGCTTCCTGATTTTGCCAGGGCACCTGCACCACAGCATCAAGAAAGCAGAGGACCTTCATCCGTCGAAGTTACGCATTCGTTTAGATGAAGGTTTTAACCGTTTTAAAGAGATCCACTTCCGTAAGCTAGTTAAATTCGCGATAAAATACCGCGGAGCAACCATTGCCAGCGCTTTTGCAGTTTTTATTATCGCCATAGGTTTGGTCTCTGGGGGACGAGTCAAGTTCACCTTTTTCCCAGCTGTTGAACGCGATGTAATGACCGCCAATGTTCAATTTGTTTCGGGTACTGACTTTGCAGAAGTTGAGCGCTTTGTTCAGCATCTGGACGAGACCTTAGCCGATGCCGATGAGGCCTTAGGCGGGGATAATATTAAAGTCGCTTTCCAGCGTTTGCGTAAAGCTTCTTTTTCTCGCACCACCTCATCAGGTAGCCGTGGTGATGAATTTGCATCGCTATTAGTAGAATTTAATCCCGGTGATTATCGTAAATATTCCACCTCTCAATTTAATAAAGAGTGGCGTAGCCGAATCCAAGTACCCGCAGGGGTAGAGAAATTTTCTATTGATGTCAGCACCAGCGGCCCACCTGGAAAGCCGATCGAGATAAAGCTATCTGGCACCGATATTCATGTACTTAAGCAAGCCTCTTTAGATCTTCAAGAGGTGCTAAAAGGCTATGTTGGCTTAAACAATATTGATGACGATCTCCCCTTCGGTAAATCGCAGCTGATCTACGCGCTAACACCTGCGGGGAAATCAGCAGGGATGACATTAGACAGCGTCGGCCGACAACTACGTACCGCCTTTGATGGTATGGAAGTACAAAACTTCTATGATAATCGGGATGAAATTGAGGTCCGTATCCAACTGCCCAAAGAGGAACGCGATCGCCTTAGCAGCATAGAACAACTTCCAATCGTACTTCCTAACGGCGGTACAACGCCGTTGAGTAATATTGTGACGTTTAGAGCGCAACAAGGCTTAGATACCTTAACTCGCGTAGATGGCAAACTTTCCATCAAAGTCACAGCAGATCTGGATGAAAGCGCAGCCAATGCAGATGAGATAATCGAAGACCTTAAAGCAGGCAAACTCGATAGCGTGTTAAGCCAATACGGCATCGAAGCCAGCTTTGAGGGTAAGAATAAGAGCCAACGTGAAACCCTGAATGATATGAAGCTAGGGCTTCTCCTCGCCCTTGTTCTGATCTTTATTATTCTGGCTTGGGTTTTTGCTTCTTACAGCTGGCCAATCGCGGTGATGCTAGCCATCCCTCTAGGGCTGACCGGTGCAATCTTAGGCCATGGCATTATGGGCTTAAGTTTGACCATTTTGTCCCTATTCGGCTTCTTCGGCTTATCCGGTATCGTCATCAATGACTCAATCGTTTTGGTAACGTTCTATAAGCAATTAAGAAAACAGGGACTGGCGATTGAAGAAGCTATAGAGGAAGCGGCCTGCCAACGTTTGCGTGCGGTACTGCTAACCTCGCTCACAACCATTGCTGGCCTCACACCAATTCTATTTGAGACCTCCCTGCAAGCACAGTTCCTCATCCCGATGGCGGTATCCATTGTCTTTGGCTTGGCTTATGGCACATTGCTGATTCTTCTATTTGTGCCTGCAACACTGACCTATATCGAAAATATCCGTCAGTTTTTCGGTCTGAAAAGTCTAGATCTACCTGAAGAACCTAGTCTACCTGAAGAGCCTCGCAAAGAAGCTAACTCTCAAGTTACTAGTTAAGTTTGGATTTAATAAAGCTCTGCAAACTTTCCGCGGCTTGGTCATCAATACTCAAGATGGCTAAGCCGTAGCGCATACAATGCTGAGATTGGCGCTGGTTATACACCACTCGGCATAGACAATGTATAGGCTGATTATTTAGACCAAAATGGACATAAATCTCTAGGGGAGCCCCGACAATAGGCGGTTTCAACTGGTTCATATCAGGCCCACCTTCAACCAACATGCCCCCCAAACTGATGTTAATCAGAGCAACATCGACCGAAACCCCATCTTGCGTGGAAAGCTCTGCAGGTATATCCGTATTGATGCGCGGATATATTCGTCTTTCGGTAGTCATAAAACCCTACCTTTTTTGTGATATCCATCAGCATAGTTCGGTTTGATCATATCTTCATACCTATTCAGAGCCATAAACTGCGAAATACCGCCTAAAATCTACAAAAGGTTATATTTTAAGGCGAAAAATTAGGTCTTAATCCTAGTCCTGTTCTCAGGTATAATTTTGCGCCTAATTTTGCTTCATCTTTTCATTAGTGAGCCCCGACTTGGGCACTTAAAGGACCCGTATGAATCGCGATCTGAGTCTGTTACAGCCATACCCATTTGAAAAATTGACTGCGCTGAAAGCGGAAGTAACACCGCCTTCGGATAAAGAGCACATCGCACTTTCTATCGGCGAACCTAAACACCCGTCACCTCCATTCGTGGCAGAGTGCCTAATTGAAAACATGGGCAAGCTGGCAAACTACCCTACAACTAAAGGTTTGCCAGAGCTGCGCCAAGCAATTGCCGACTGGTGTACACGTCGCTTTAGCCTGAATGAAAACACGCTAACTGCTGACGATCACGTACTGCCTGTTAACGGTACACGCGAAGCAATCTTCGCTTTCACACAAGCAGCAGTTAACCGCGCGCCTGACGCATTGGTGGTATCGCCAAACCCGTTTTATCAGATCTATGAAGGTGCGGCGTACCTATCTGGCGCAGAGCCATATTACCTAAACTGCCTGCCAGAAAACGGTTTTATTCCTGATTACGACGCTGTACCAGAAGATGTGTGGCAGCGCTGCCAGTTGTTATTCCTATGCTCTCCAAGCAACCCAACAGGTGCAGTAACTGATCTGGAAACATTGAAGAAGTTGATCGCGCTTTCTGATAAATACGACTTTATCGTCGCATCTGATGAGTGTTACTCCGAGATCTACCTAGACGAAGAGAACGCGCCAGTAGGTCTTCTACAAGCATGCGCAGAGCTTGGCCGTGACGATTACAAAAACTGTATCGTTATGCACAGTCTATCTAAGCGCTCTAACCTACCGGGTCTACGCTCAGGCTTTGTTGCAGGCGATGCAAAACTGCTACAACCGTTCCTGTCTTACCGTACATACCACGGTTGCTCTATGCCGATTCAGCATCAGCTAGCGTCTATTGCAGCATGGAACGATGAAGATCACGTACTCGATAACCGTGACCAGTACCGTCACAAGTTCGACAGCGTTATCCGTATCCTAGAGCCTGTAATGGAAGTTCAGCGCCCAGATGCGAGCTTCTACCTATGGGTTAAAACACCGATTGCTGATGATAAGTTCGCACAAGGTTTGTTCGCTTCTCAAAACGTAACTGTACTTCCGGGTAGCTACCTATCTCGCGAAACCGATGGCATCCTTCCGGGTGCAGGTTTTGTACGTATGGCACTAGTTGCAACCGTTGAAGAGTGCGTAGAAGCAGCAAATCGTATCCGCGAATACGTTGAATCACTTTAAGGCCGGAGATTTATCCCCATATGATTACTATGTATGGCATTCCTAACTGCGACACAATCAAGAAAGCTAAAAAATGGCTGGAAGCGAACGGTGTTGATTACCAGTTCCACGATTACCGCAAAAACGGCCTAGAAGAAGCGCAGCTTAAAACTTGGGTTGATGAGCTAGGTTGGGAACTACTGCTAAATAAGCGCGGTACTACATGGCGTCAGCAGCCAGACGAAGTTAAGAACAATATTGATGAAGCCTCTGCCATTGCGCTAATGCTGGAACATCCAGCAATGATCAAGCGTCCGCTTCTGGATACCGGAAGTGAACGCAAAGTAGGCTTTAAAGATACAGAATACGCAGCGCTTTTCAGCTAAGCGCGCTGCAACAACGTAACGAATTTTAAATTTTATATTTCTGGAGAATATCATGGCGAATTTTGCATTCGGTTTGGGTGTAGGCACTAAGTCCTCTGCTGGCGAACTGCTAGAAGTTTATTACAACGCACCACTGCTGAACGCAGACGATGCGATGGTTAACGCTGTTGCTGAAAAAGTTGGCTACACAGGTGGCAACGCTGCAATCGAAATCAAAGAAGCTCAGCTAAAAGATCTAGAAGCAGCATTCCTATCTGTAGGCGCTGAAGACCAAGCTGAAATCGTAGAGATCCTAGAAGGCACTCAACAGCCACTAGTGCTTTGCATCCTTGAGTCTGACGAGAATCCAACAAGTACTGCAGAAGCTTACCTAAAGCTTTCTCTTCTTTCTCACCGTCTAGTTCAGCCACACGGTATCAACCTAACTGGTATCTTCGGTCTTCTACCAAACGTTGCTTGGACTAACGAAGGCGCTGTATCTCTAGACGACCTACCAAAGCGTCAGCTAGCTGCACGTGCTCAAGGCCGCGTACTAACAGTTAACTCTGTTGATAAATTCCCTAAAATGACTGATTACGTTGTACCTGCTGGTATCCGTATCGGTGATGCTTCTCGTGTACGTCTAGGTGCGCACGTAGGTGAAGGCACTACTGTAATGCACGAAGGCTTCGTAAACTTCAACGCTGGTACACTTGGCGTAAGCATGATCGAAGGCCGTATCTCTGCAGGTGTTGTTGTAGGTAACGGTTCTGACCTAGGTGGTGGTTGCTCTACTATGGGTACACTATCTGGCGGTAACAACGTTGTGATCTCTGTTGGCGAAAACTGCCTACTAGGTGCAAACGCAGGTCTAGGTCTACCACTAGGCGATCGTTGTACGCTAGAAGCGGGTCTATACGTAACAGCTGGCTCTAAAGTAACGATCCTTGACGATCAGAACAACGAAGTTAGCACAGTTAAAGCTGCTGACCTTGCTGGTAAGCCAGACCTATTGTTCCGTCGTAACTCTCAGAACGGTCGCATCGAAGTTAAGACTAACAAGTCTGCGATTGAGCTTAACGAAGAGCTACACAAGCACAACTAAAAGCTGGCTCTAAGCTATTGCGCTTGCTTATTCAGCGTTGGAGCTTAGTTCGGAATGCTCATTTACTACATGTAAACTCTGCTTCCTCACTAAGCTCCGCCTCGACTAAGCTACGCTCATAACGCTTAGCTTCCAGCTTTAGCCTTTCTCTATATCACGCGTCATCCTAACGGAACCTCACTATGACTCAGCACCTCTCTCCAACAATTGAATTGGCCAAAGACCTTATCAGCCGCCGCTCTGTAACACCTGAAGACGCAGGCTGTCAGGATCTCATGATTGAACGCTTAGAGGCCCTAGGCTTCAAAATTGAGCGCCTTCAATTTGAAGAGGTATCTAACTTCTGGGCTCGCCGTGGCGATTCAGGTCCAGTTTTCTGCTTTGCAGGTCATACTGACGTTGTTCCTTCTGGCCCTGAAGAACGCTGGGAGTTCCCGCCATTCGAAGCACATATCGAACAAGGTATGCTTTGCGGTCGCGGTGCTGCGGATATGAAAGGAAGCCTAGCGGCATTCATTACCGCTCTAGAGCGTTTTGTAGAACACCACCCAGATCACGATGGCTCTATCGCGCTACTGATTACCAGTGACGAAGAAGGCCCTTGGGTGAACGGTACAACCCGTGTAATTGACCACCTTGAAGCACGTAACGAAAAGATCACTTGGTGTATCGTTGGCGAACCGTCCAGTACTAAACACGTAGGCGATGTCATTAAAAATGGCCGCCGCGGCTCTCTAGGCGGCGCACTGACTGTTCGCGGTGTTCAAGGTCACGTTGCTTACCCACACCTAGTCAAAAATCCAATTCACATGGCGGCGCCAGCATTGGCAGAACTAGCGGCTGAAGTTTGGGATGAAGGTAACGATTTCTTCCCACCAACAAGCTTCCAGATCTCTAATATCAATGGCGGTACAGGCGTAACTAACGTTGTACCAGGTCATGTAGATATCATGTTCAACTTCCGCTTCTCTACCGAAGTAACTGCGGATGAACTAAAAACCCGTGTTCGCGACATCCTAGACAAGCACAATCTAGAGTGGGATATCGACTGGACGCTTTCTGGCAACCCATTCCTAACCGCTGAAGGCGATTTGGTGGAAGCATGCCAGCAATCGATTAAAGCGATTACAGGTCAGGACACTGAGCTATCCACGTCTGGTGGTACTTCTGATGGCCGCTTTATCGCACCAACAGGCGCACAAGTGGTTGAGCTTGGCCCAATCAATGCGACTATCCACAAAGTGAACGAGCGCATCAGCTGCAAAGATCTAGATACCCTATCTGATCTTTACGAGAACGTTATGGCTCGCCTGCTGGTTAAGGACTAGTAATGCAACTCACTTGCCCTGTTTGTAAATCCTTGCTGGTACAGCAGGGCAAAAATATGCGCTGCGAGAACAACCACAGTTTTGATGCAGCGCGTCAGGGCTATTGGAATCTATTATTGGCCCACAAAAAGCGCTCTAAAGATCCGGGTGACAATACAGAAATGGTACAAGCCCGCCGTCAGTTTTTAGATGGCGGCCACTACCAAACACTCTCCGACCAGATCAATCAGCTTGTTGTAGACGAACTAAAAGATACAGAGAGCGCTCGCATTTTGGATATGGGCTGTGGAGAAGGCTATTACACAGACCGCCTCCACCAGCACCTGTTAGCCAACGGTCAATCTGTTGAACTCACTGGCTTAGATATCTCCAAACATGCGGTAAAAGCTGCTTGTGCTCGAACCAAAGAGATTCAATGGTTAGTCGCTTCCGGTGCTGATACACCAGTACCGGATCAGTCGCTCGACCTACAACTGGTGCTCTTCAGCCGCTTAATGCCTGAAGCACTGGCTAAGCCCATGAAAGTCGGCAGCAGTTTGATTGTTGCTTGGCCCGGTGCCGATCATCTGATCGAACTACGCAAACTGATCTACAGCGAGATTAGAGAGAGCCACTTCAATCCGGTTGATACGCTAAAAGAGCAGTTTAAGCTATCTAAACAAGTAACAGTGAACTACCAATTTTCACTCAATAGCTCAGAGCAGATCAGCACTTTATTGGCGATGACCCCGCACGGCCAGCGTCTCAAAGCTGAAGCACAACAAAAAATCATCGACCAAGAACAGCTAGATCTCACCCTAGATGTTAATTTGGGCGTATTTACCCGCTTATGAAGCAAACCCTGAAACGCTGGCTAAAGCATAGAGCCGACAACCCTCGCCAAAATTTAGTAATCTTTGGCATCGGCTTTGTCGCCTTCTTTGTCGGCGTACTTATCCTAGGCGCTGCCGAATTTGCATTGAAAAGCTCAGTAGCTCAAGAGATTCTTGCCCTGATTGGCTTGATCATCATAGTGGCAGGGATCATACTGGCGGCCATAGGTTATCTTAGCCTCAGCGTACTACGTATCATCCGTTTTATTAGCGACGACAAAAATGACTGACACCCGACACCCTGATATAGAAATCTACGTAAAGAATCGCTCTTTTGATTCAATCACTAATTGGCTTCAGTCACATGCCGACCAAATGGATATCATCTCCTCTAAAGGCAATATCCACGAGCTGAGCCTGCGCTTCGGTGATCACTCCGTACCCGTCATGATCCACGAAAAAGTGGCTGGCAAAGCATGGGCTAGCGTATGGCTTAAATCGGATAAGAGCCCATGGGCTCAAGACCTAGACTGCGCACACGCAGCGTCCTCAGAGATGGATACACAAGTGCGAAGCATTGCTGGCGGCTGGAACGATGGTGATGATCCAGATGAATACTGGAAGGTAGAAGCGGGCGAAGCAGAAAAGATTCAGTGGCGTACTTAAGCGCCTAAATTAGAAATAAAATTAAGCTGCCGTACGGATCTGTGAACGGGAGCTTTCAATCTCATCGATCATTAATTGACCGGTCGACATCAACGCAACCTTAGCGTACTCATCTGACGATAATTGCTGCTGACGTGGCGTATTACTATGGCTATGCAGATAGCCATTCACATAGGCAAAATCACCCACTAAACCGTCATGCACCGCCATATTCAGTCGCTCTACAACCTGACCATCATGTAACTCATTTGGATCAGGGTATTTGGACTGGGTTTCCGGTAAACGAAACTCTGCATCCGACGCAGCAGGCACAGCATCTGGCTTCATCAACTGCTGGTTAGAATGAATCAAACTCAGCAGCATAGAGAACTGCGCACCACTACCACTCTGAACCGCTTGGCTCAGATTGGAGGTATAGCCCTCTATTCGAGTTTGAATCTGTTCTGTACGCATAAAGCCTATCTACAACCGGAAGTAACAATCTAGTGTTGAAACTAGTGACGACTGTATCGGCAAAACGCTAAACTTCTTTACTGAAAATCACAGAAAAATTAGAGAAAAACCACCATGGGAAGATGGCGCCCCCCTCAACCTCGAAGCTCTAAATACATTACAGCCGAAGGCTATAAAGAGCTGAACGACGAACTGAAATATCTTTGGAAGGTAAAACGTCCTGAAATTACCCAATCGGTAAAGGAAGCTGCCGCTCAAGGAGACCGTTCCGAGAACGCAGAATACATCTACGGTAAAAAGCAGCTGCGCGAAATTGACCGCCGCGTTCGTTACCTTTCCAAACGCTTAGAAGATATGGTGGTGGTAGACCGCGCTCCAGCACCAGATAAACGCGATACCGTATTTTTCGGCGCTTGGGTTACGCTGTTAGATGAAGAGGATGAAGAGAAACGCCACCGCATCGTCGGTCCCGATGAGATCGGCGCTGGCTCTGATTACATCTCTATGGATTCCCCCCTTGCAAAGTTATTGCTGAAAAAGCAGCTTGGCGAAGAGGTTTGTTTACAGAAACCGGATGGCAGCGAAGTTTGGTACGAAATCACTAAGATCGAGTACGCTTAATCTTGATCTAAAGCCTAAAGCGATTTAGCCCACTCACCGCGCGTGATTTTAAACAATACATGTTCGTACAGTGGGCTTTCCGATGGCACAGCAGGATGGTTGAAGTTTTCCCCTGTGTCCCGCAGACCCAAACGTGTCATTACCGCCTGAGAACGTAAGTTAGACACCGCCGTAAACGACACCATCTCAGCAAGCTCCAACTCGACAAACGCAAACTCCAGCGCCTTCTTAGCCGCCTCAGTCGCGTAGCCCTTACCCCAAAACGCTTTACTCAACCGCCAGCCCACCTCAACACAAGGCGTAAAAGGCAGCTCAATCAAAGGACTATTCAAACCAACAAAACCAATAAACTGACCTGAACTTTTCTCTTCAACTGCCCATAAGCCCCAACCATTCAGATCGATACGACGCTGCAGTTCAGTCGCCAATGCATCACTCTCCTCACGAGACAGCGTACTTGGAAAATACTCCATCACATCAGAGTCGGAATTTATCTGCTCGAAGAATGGCTGGGAATCAGTATCTCGCCAAGAGCGTAGGATTAGTCTTTCGGTAGATAGGATTTTCATGGTTACTGATGGTTTACGGTAGCTAGAAAATTTAGTTTGTCTGCTTTCGACACAAAGCAGCCCCCCGCTCTTTTCTAAAGTGAAAAGCGGCCTTACCCCTATGATTTAGTTTTTCAAATCAATGCTATGTTTGGTTTTAAGAGCTTAATATCCTTGAAAAAGCTTTCTGCTGGGTTACCAAAATTTGTTGTAACTTCAATCATTTCACCCGTTGTCAGATGAAGAAGGTACGCGTCCAATGAACCATCTGAATCATATTTTCTTTCGAGTTTGCTCAATTCATCTAATGATATATCGAATGATTTACCAAATAGTGCAGAAATAGGAACTTGGCATAAAAAACGCTTTGTTGTCAGAGTACATCTAAACCTCTCTTTCCCAATGATATTCATGACTGAGTAGTAGGTCATAATCACTAGAAAGGCTAGAAGGAATAAGCCTCCAAGAACAATTACCACTATTCGACCCAACATATCCTCTTGGGGAATATCATCTCGGAGAACAGAAAACAGGCGGTAGACGAAAAAGGCAAATACGAGGCAGCTAAAAACTCCTGTCAAGATGCCCTCAAAAGTAGTAGCTCGTTCATGATGTCTTATCTTCTCGTGGGTTGACACTTACATCCCCTGTATATATGAAGTTGTTGATTCGATCTGTACTAGTATCTGATGTTAAAATTGTTATGTTAGCTCTGGGCATGATGCCGCACTAAGAGTGCCATTCTAGAGGTCTTCAGGTCGTCTACCGACACAAAGCAGACATTTAAATGGTGCAACTTCACAGTCTACACGGAGCCCAAATTCTATGACTTGTGAAACCTGTAGTTTTCCTCGCTAGGCCAATATGCAACGTCCAGATGTTCTTTTGTTAGCTCAAATAAGGCAGCGCCATCTATTGATAAAACCGATGGCAGGCCATCTGCCCATTCATCTTTAATGTGCTTATCATTGTATTTCTTGTATTTTAACCAGCTTTCACAAATTGCCTTTTTATCTGCTATAGCAATTGAACAAAGTAAGTCTGTTTGAGCCAAAACATCAGTAAAGGCCTGTTTTTTAAGGTTATCAATTCTTTTTTGGTTAATATTAGTATTACCTAAAAACATATCAGCCAAGAATTCTTGATAAGTTCTATACCATGTGCATTCATCTTCAGCCTGTAGAGGCCAATTGGATTGTAACCATTTGATACTCTCCATATCATCAGATAAGTAAGCTAACTCATATGGCCATGTGATTACGTGGCTTATTAAGCCTATATTTATGTCACTAGGATTGGCGTTATATTCAGTAATCAGCTGTTTGAATGTTTCCAATGCATTTAAAAAATTTATAGATGCTTTACTTTTATCCCCTTGAAAATGAGCACATATACCAAGTTTTAGGTACGATTCAGACAAAACAAATATGGTGTGCCCTTTTTTTAAGTCACCATTCTCATAATTCTCCATCATCCTTGGATGAAGCCTTTCCAGCTGACTAGAAAAGTGGTTGATTATCTTCTCGTTATTCATGATTTAATAACCGGCGTGCGTATCTTGCTGGCGATAACACCATATAACTTACAGCAGATTGAATTAAAGGAGCTTTTAGATAGCACTGCCATTTTCCTCCGATAAAAACGACCTAGTACGAGTAGGAATATTTACGTCCTGTTATATCTATAACTGTGTCTTAGCGTGGCTTTCTAAGCAACATGGTATGTCCGCTTTTGGCACAAAGCAGAAGCTACAACAACACCATCCCTTTCTCTAGGCGCAGCCGTCCTCTAGCCACGTAGCGGCGTCCTAAAAAGCGAAGCCGATCTCTAGCCGCGAAGCGGCGTCCTAAACAGATTGAGACTTATATTTCTGTTTCGCTTTATACATATCTTGGTCAGCAATGCGTAATAGCTCTTCAGCTGCGCCTGCATCATCTGGAAAACAACTGATTCCAATACTGACACTAATTTTATGATTGGGTAATTGCTCTACAGAGAATGATTTTTCTATAGTTTGATGAATCTTACTTACAATGAGCTTAGCTTCTTCCAATGAGTTTGTGTCGACCAGTGCAGCAAACTCATCACCGCCAATCCTAGCAACGATATCTGTTTTTCTTAAACAAGAGGTTAGGATTCCAGCTAACTCAATTAAGACCTTATCTCCAACCTCGTGCCCAAAATTATCATTTATAGGCTTGAAGCTATTAAGATCAATATACAGTACCGCTATCTTTTTCAACTGACGCTCAGCGCGAATTAGAGCACTCTCTAATTTTGAAAAGAATAGCCTTCTATTTGGCAGCTTAGTAAGGGGATCCTCATAAGCTTTTGTCAGCAACTCCTGAGCAACCTGAGTATGATCTTCTGGGTTTTGAAAAACCAAGACAAATCGATCAGCTAGCTTAGAGTGGGCAGCAACCTTATGAAGCGAAGCAAAATAAGTACTATTCTTGTTGTCACAGAGCTCCCCGCTCCAATAGTGATTACTTCCTAAGCACTCTTCAAGGCTGCATTTGCCGCCTGCAGCATCAAAAAAATAATCAAATACGGAACCCTTCGGCTTCTCATCTAAATCAAATGCCCTCTGAGCAGCTGAATTTACTGCTAAAACTTCAGACTGAGCATTTAGAATAAAACAGGGGTTATTGGTCACCTCGAAGAATACCGAAGCTATTTGACGATTCTGCTCGGCCTGACTTTCAAAGGTAACGTTAGTTCCAATGCCCAACAGCCCATTTACTTCACCGCGTTCATTTACTAACGGCAGTTTATGCATATCCAGTAATCGACGCCTACCATCTTCATAGGTAACCCATTCATCATCCCTGTGAGCCTCCCCGGTCTTCAAAACCTGAGCATCTATGCCCCGAACATAGCCCGCTGACTCCTTGGACATAAGGTCTGCATCAGTTTTGCCTATGATTTCACTCAAAGGCTTATTAATGAACTCTTCAAAACTGCGGTTCACTACCTGGTATACACCCTCATCATCTTTGGCGAAGATAAAGTCCGGTAGCGTATTTATTATGTTCTTAAGCAGAGTTCGTTCTTTTTTTAGAAGAACACGTTCCTCTTCTAGTTTTTGCGTTGCATTTATTAGCTCAGTTATATCTCGGGCCACAACTGCCACACCCAAGCCTTCCGTCAAAGGACCACTATAAACCGAGTGCTTGCTATAAATATGAATGAGATTACCGTCTGGGCCAGGTCTAGAAAATTGAAACTCAAAGGACTCCCCCGCCAGTGTTCTATCTAATGCAGGCTTCAAAAAACCGTTGAATACTTCGGGGCCATGAAGGTCACTTACGTGGGTGCCTATAATCTCTGAAGCAGGCTGCTGAAACATAAGTTCATAGCCACGACTTACCGCACGGTAGATATAATCCTTATCTACGATAGAAACCGGATCATTTATATAACTGAGAATCGATCCATCGATATCATTCAAGCTTGATGAGAGAGGCTTAGGATCAGTACCCATATGAAACAGGCCTATAACAACTTTAAGATAAGTATAACTGTATTATTTACTTTTACGCTCAATAGCTAAGGAGCACAAGACGACAAACAAGCTAATAAAATAAAACTTTATTTTACAGGCATTATGAAACTGATATAGCTAGAAGGGAGGAAAATATAACTGCCGAAATAAGATAGAAGCACCCTTTACTCACGCTTTTTCTCTAGGCGAAGCCGTCCTCTAGCCGCGAAGCGGCGTCCTTTCCTAGCAACTAGCAACTAATACCTAGCCACTTTTATCCTGATACATCCGACTATCAGCCTGCTCCAACCAATACTCAATAGCCTGATTACCTTGCAATATCACACTACCAATACTGACACCGAGGTTATTTTTCTTAAGATTTTGGTTAATACGTTCGGCGATTTTCTCTAAGTCAGCCTGAGTCTCTGCAGCAGCAAGTACGACAAACTCATCACCAGACATACGCGCTGAGATATCGTTCTCTCTGATAGCGCCTCGGATAGCTTCTGCAAGGTGTTTAAGCGCTTGATCGCCAGAGCTATGACCCTGTTGATCATTTATCCCTTTCAGATCATCCAGATCCAAATAGAGCAAGCCTAAAGATATTCCAGTGCGCTTAGCAAGCACCGAATAATGCGTTGCGACAGACATAAAACCTCTACGGTTATAGAGCCCAGTCAGCTCATCTGTCATTGCAAGATTGGAGATCTCTTCATACTGAGAAAGAAGACGCAGATCTGCTTCGATTAGATCCCTAAATTCACTCACCAGATCTAAGTATTCAGAACGGTAATCAGTGGATTCAAAATCCATTACACAGATGGTTCCAAACGGCTCACCCGACGGCCACTGTACCGGCAAACCTAGGTAGGAACTAAAACCATCATCAGCAACTTCAGGATTGGTATCCCAAGTAGGATCAGTTTGGGCATTTTTAACATATAGCTCATGCCCTTCCTGCACGACTTTTTTACAAAAAATGTTGGTATCCGGCGTAATCTCTACCCCAGCAGGGTATGGATTCGATTCCTGATCACTGGCAATCACTACCTGATAGCCTTTTGGGCGATACTGGACAATAAAGCCCGCAGGCGCTTGAAAGATTCGCGCCATCACATCCACTGTTTTCTGCCACTTATCCAATGGCACCAGATCATCCTTCTCCTCGATTACCCACTGGTCAGGATGCAACATAAAACCCTCTAAAGAAACAACTGTATAGAAACCACTCACTAACTTTAGCAGTTATTCAAGAAATAGAGTCAGAGCTGGATCAATAGTTCAGTAAATTTAGGATCGCCAATGATAGAGATTAACAAAGCAACCTCTAGGCGCAGCCGTCCTCTAGCAGCGCAGCTGCGTCCTCTAGCCACGAAGTGGCGCCCTAAGCGGCGAAGCCGTGCTGAATTTCAGGCATAAAAAAACCAGCTCATGGCTGGATTCTTAAAGTGGTGGGTCGTATAGGATTACTAATGCCCTGCGGGCCAGCGCCGCAAGCTCCGCTGTTTTCTCTGGGCTTCGCCCGCCGAATCGAACCTTTTAACGGTTCTCATCCTATACAACGAGTATTTTTCAGGCATAAAAAAACCAGCTCATAGCTGGATTCTTAAAGTGGTGGGTCGTATAGGATTCGAACCTATGACCAATTGGTTAAAAGCCAACTGCTCTACCGACTGAGCTAACGACCCACATAAGATTGCGAAAGAATTTCGCTAAAGAAGTTTAAGAGTGGTGGGTCGTATAGGATTCGAACCTATGACCAATTGGTTAAAAGCCAACTGCTCTACCGACTGAGCTAACGACCCAACTCTTAAGATGGCTCCCTGAGCTGGACTCGAACCAGCGACCAATAGATTAACAGTCTACTGCTCTACCAACTGAGCTATCAGGGAACTGCTGTTCCAGTAAATGGCGGAGGGATAGGGATTCGAACCCTAGGGCCCTCTCGGACCGCTGGTTTTCAAGACCAGTGCTTTCGACCACTCAGCCATCCCTCCGCAGGAACGGCGCGTATATTATCGTAATGAGTTTTTGTGTCAACTAATTACGTACTGTTTTTTCAAAAAAACTGATTATTTTTCAAAGTTTTTTCAGTTTCTGGAAATTCGACTAAAGATTAACCAGAAACGATTAAAAAACAACCGGATAAACACGCCTCACCGGATTTCTACAAACTACATATTTGGATAATTTGGTCCGCCCATACCTTCTGGGACTACCCACTTAATATTTTGGGCCGGATCTTTAATATCGCAGGTCTTACAGTGTAGACAATTTTGCGAGTTTATTTGGAATCTTTGTCCCTGCTCATCCTCAACCACTTCATACACCCCTGCTGGGCAATATCGCTGTGCAGGTTCGGCATAGGTGGATAGGTTTGAGCCTAAAGGAATGCTTTCATCCTGTAACTGCAAGTGACAAGGCTGGTCCTCTTCATGGTTAGTGTTTGAGAGGAACACAGAACTGAGCTTATCAAAGCTGATTTCACCATCCGGTTTTGGATAACTGATCTCTTTGCACTCAGAAGCAGGCTTCAGCTGAGCATAGTCTGCATGAGTATCGTGCAGCGTAAATGGAATTTTTCCGCCAAAGATATTCTGATCGATGTAGTTAAAGGCTCCACCTAACAGCGGACCAAACTTATGCATCGCAGGGCCAAAGTTACGTGAGCGGAATAATTCGTCATACAACCAAGAGGATTCAAACTTCTGCGCATAACCGCTTAGCTCTTTACCACCCTCACCCGACAGAGTTAACTCATCGAAAATCGCTTCTGCAGCCAACATGCCCGACTTCATTGCCGTATGCGTACCCTTAATCTTCGAGAAGTTAAGCGTACCGGCATTACAACCAGCAATGATGCCACCCGGGAAGGTCATTTTAGGTAGGGCATTAAAGCCGCCTTTGGTGATCGCCCTAGCACCATAGGAGACGCGCTTGCCGCCCTCTAGATACTGTTTTAAAACTGGATGATGTTTCATACGCTGAAACTCATCAAACGGGCTTAAATATGGATTGGAGTAGTTCAGATCGATAATCAAGCCAACAACCACTTGATTACCCTCGGTGTGATAGAGGAAGAAACCGCCACTCGCGCCATCACTCAATGGCCAGCCTGAGCCATGAACAACCAAACCAGGCTTATGCTTCTCAGGATTAATATCCCACAGCTCTTTTATACCCAAGCCATAATGTTGAGCATCGGCGTCTGCTGCCAGATCAAAGCGCTCTATCAGCTCTTTACCTAAATGCCCGCGACAGCCTTCTGAGAACACCGTGTATTTAGCATGTAGCTCCATACCCGGCATATAGCTATCTTTCTGCTGACCAGACTCAGTTAGTCCCATATCGCCGGTAGCGATCCCTTTTACACTGCCATCTTCATGGTAAAGAACTTCAGCTGCAGCAAAGCCAGGGAAGATTTCCACACCAAGCTGCTCAGCCTGCTCTGCCAACCAACGGCATAGATTACCCAAGCTAACAATATAGTTACCTTGGTTGTGCATAGTTTTAGGTACCAGCATGTTCGGCACTTGGGTGGCTTTGTCCTCATCTTTGAGCATAAAGATTTGATCTTCAGTCACCGGCGTATTTAACGGTGCACCCTGCTCTTTCCAATCAGGAAACAGCTCATCTAGAGCGCGAGATTCAATGACTGCGCCCGATAAAATATGCGCTCCAACTTCAGAACCTTTCTCCACCACACAAACCGTTAGTTCTTTTTCCGCTTCTTGAGCTTGCTGCATCAAACGGCAGGCTGTGGATAATCCAGCAGGACCTGCTCCAACAATGACTACATCAAACTCCATTGATTCACGCGCCATATCACTCATAACTCACCTCTCTCACCTATATGGCGTCTACTTAAAACTGTTCTTCAGATAGCTGCATCACCGCATCACCACCTGCCATGACTGCGCTCAACAGACCTGACGTACGAGGTAACAACTGCTCTACATAAAAGCGCGTCGATACAATTTTGCTTTCTAAGAATGGCTGATCGCTTTCAGGGTCATTTAGCTTAGCTTGGGCAATGCTGGCTGATTTAACCGATAACCAACCACCACATAGATAACCAAGTAGCATCATAAAGCTGACACTGGCTGCACCTGCTGCAGCTGGATCTTTACTCGCAATTTCCAATACCCATTTTTTAGCTTCTTCTGCATGCGTAAGGGCATCACGGGTCGCGCTAACTAGGTCTTGCAGTTCAGGTTCGGAGATCTGATCAAGATCGCTAGCAATTTCGCTCAGTAGATCAGTGAGTGCAGCACCACTATCTACCAAGGTTTTTCGACCGATCAGGTCTAAAGCCTGAATACCGGTAGTACCTTCATAAATCGTCAAGATACGGGCATCGCGGTAGTGCTGTGCAGCGCCTGTTTCTTCGATAAAGCCCATACCGCCGTGCACTTGCACCGCAAGATAGGTCATCTCTTGCGCTAACTCTGTTACCCAGCCTTTAACAATCGGTGTCAGAAGATCAGTTCGCGCCTGATGTTTAGCGCGTTGTTCACTATCTTGAGCATGCTGACAAAGATCACTTTCGGCGCGAGCAACATAAGTTAATGCGCGCATAGCTTGAATACCTGATTTCATCTGCAACAACATGCGGCGAACATCAGGGTGCTTCATAATCGTAACGCGAGAACCATCCCTCAAGGTGCCTTGAACACGATCTTTGGCATATTCCAACGCCTGTTGATAAGCACGTTCCGAGATAGCTAAACCTTGCAGGCCTACGCCTTGGCGCGCATCGTTCATCATCGTAAACATGCAAGCAAGACCATTATTTTCCTCACCGACCAAGTAACCAATGGCACCGCCGTTATCACCAAAGCTCATCACGCAGGTAGGACTGCCGTGGATACCGAGCTTGTGCTCCAGCGCCACAGCCGAGGCATCGTTACGTTGATCAGTTACTTGGCCGTTTTCATCCAACAAAAATTTAGGCACAACAAAGAGAGAGATCCCTTTTACACCTGCAGGCGCATCAGGCAAGCGTGCTAATACCAGATGAACGATATTCTCAGTCATCTGATGGTCGCCCCAGGTGATAAAGATCTTCTGGCCAGTAATTCGGTAGTGATCACCTTCTGGTATAGCACGAGTTTTCAGGGCTGCTAAGTCAGTACCGGCATCAGGTTCTGTCAGGTTCATGGTGCCAGTCCATTCACCGCTGATCAGCTTAGGTAGGTAGTGCTGCTGTAGCTGTTCGCTACCATGAGTTTCTAGCGCTTCAATCGCGCCCTGAGTCAGCAGAGGACATAAAGCCCAAGCCAAGTTAGAGGACTGCCACACTTCGTTAACCGCGACAGATAGTGCATTAGGCAGCCCTTGGCCGCCAAACTCAGGGTTAGCCGCTAGCGATGGCCAGCCACCCTGACAAAACTGTTGGTAAGCATCAGAAAAACCGGGCGTTTCCTGCACTTGGTTATCAACTAATTTTGCACCTTGCTGATCACCAACAACATTTAGAGGAGCAAGCTGTTCCGTGCCTAGCTTAGAAGCCTCATCTAAAACCGCTTCAGCCAAACCTTCAGCAAATTCTTCTAGACCTGCTGAATGACAAATCTGTTCTAACCCCACCAGTTCATTCAAGACAAAAACACCATCCTGATACGGGTATCGATAATCGCTCATTGTATAACTTGCTCCGTCTTAGCCTGCTTACCGCTTAGATCGGCTCAGGCTTTTTATTGTAATAACTCGACGTTAATTCACATTGGGAAATGCTATTAACATAATCGTTCCAGCGCCCACATCCAGCAATAACATTTCGCACCTCAATAACTAACAAAAACGCTCTCAAGACAAAAAAGGCCCTATAAATAGGGCCAATTTAAAGCATTAAGAGTCAGCTAATTGCTGGCAATAGCTATCACTGCGCCGATATTCTCCAGGGGTCATACCGGTCCATTTTTTGAATGACCTAAAGAAAGCCGAGGGTTCTTCAAATCCCATCAACCCTGCAACATCATTGATCGATAACTGTGGAGAATTCATATAGTTAAGCGCAGCCAACTTGCGACACTCGTCTTTGATCTTTTGATAAGAAGTATCTTCTTCTAACAACCTACGTCGCAGTGTCGATACAGACATATGCAGTCGATACGCAACTTCCTCAGCACTTGGCAGATCCTGACTAAAGTCCTTACCAATCAAAGCCACTACTTGGGACTTCAAACTGGTGTCATCATCCACCATTACGATCAACTGATAAGGGGCAGTTTTTAAGAAACTACGCAAAGTTTCAGGCGTTTGAACAATCGGAAAATCCAAATAGCGTGCAGGAAAAACAATGGCATTATCATGCTGATCGAATTTAACTTCTGACTGAAAAAGGGTTTTGTATTGCGCCACATCATCTGGCTCAGGAAAAGAAAAATAGGCAGCTTTCAATTCCAAACGCTTACCGATTAACCAACACAAAAAGTGGTGCCACATCGACAATGAAGTACGGATACGTCCCGGTATTTCGTCTTGTAAAATCTCATCCATAGAGACTTCCGCCGCGTCGGTTGTGGTAAACGAAACCTTGGCAAAACGTCCTTTGCGTACCAGATAGGGTTTAACTTTTGTGCCGCGACAGATCTCATGAAAATCACTGGCACGGTAGATCGCTTTCTCAAGCGTTGTACAGTGAATCAAGCAATGACACATCATGCGGAAGGTACCATTTGGCACCTTACCACCACTCAACATTCCGAAATATTCGTCTTGCGCGATGTAATAGATACGTTGATAGAGCAAGCCAAATTTATCCGCTGGAAACTCAGTTTGGTTACCAATTTCAGCCGGATCGATCCCGACATGGGTCAGCAGCTGTTCAACACTGAAGCCTTGCTCTTCAACTAACTGTAATAAGTGACGGACGTACCCTGCAGGTACGGTAATTTTACGCTCCATAACTCTCTAACCTATTTTGTTCTTATTTTTTAATGAAACGCACTTCCCTTTATTATTCATGAACTATTATGTTAATAATTTCAAGCTAACGAACTATTTTGTTAATAACTTTGCCCTCAATTGTTATTGAGAGATTTTGTTAGGCCAGTGAACATGGATAGTGTTAAATATTCCGTAACTACTCTGTAGAGCCCGATTTATAAACCTGCTGAGTAGAAGCACAGAATTTAGAAAGAAAACACAATTTGCGCCTTAAAAAAATAACAACGCTAGGTGAACGAAATGGCAACAAAAAACCGGATTTTGCGTCGCAGCAAAAAACCATCCTCGGTGTTTACACGCCAACTACTGCCGTTACTGATTGGTAGTGCAGTAGGCATAAATCAGGCTCAAGCAATTGAATTTAATCTGGGTGATATCGAAGGTCGCTTTGACTCTCAGATATCAATGGGAGCGAGCTGGCGTATGGATGACGCAGACCAAAATCTGATTTCGGTCCCCAATGGAGGATTAAGTTCTGGCTCAGGTAGTTACGACGACGGTAACCAGAACTTTGATAAAGGGAAAACCTTTTCTCAAATTGTAAAAGGCATCCACGATCTGGAACTAAGTTATGAAAACATGGGCGTATTTGCCCGCGCAAAATATTGGTATGACGCAGAACTTGCTGGAGGCGCACGCCCTCACGGCCATGCAGCTAACCTTTATTCGCCTGATGCAGATCTAGAAGATTCAGGTTTTAATGATTTTTCCAAATTCTCTGGTTTCGAAGTACTCGATGCCTACTGGTATGGCGGATTTGATATTGCTGATAAACCTCTTGATCTACGTATTGGTCGTCAAGTGGTTAACTGGGGTGAAAGCACCTTCGTACAAGGCGGCTTAAACTCCATCAACCCAATTGATGTTAATGCTTTCCGTCGCCCAGGCGCAGAAGTAAAAGAAGGCCTTCTTCCTGTCAATATGGCTTTTGCATCTTTCGGTTTAACAGATAATTTGAGTATTGAAGGCTTCTATCAGATTGAGTGGGAACCTACTGCTGTCGATGGTTGCGGTACCTATTTTTCAAATATCGACTTTGCGGCTGAAGGCTGTAATGGTATCCGAGTCCCTCTCCCTCTAACCGATCAACAATATTACAACCCATCACTGTCCGGCCCTGCTATTGGCTTCGACCCTGTCATTTATCGTGATGAAGAAGGCAGAAGAGAAGCCGATGACGATGGTCAGTTTGGTTTCTCATTACGATATTTTGCTGAAGAGCTAAACAATACAGAATTTGGCTTCTACGCTGCGAAATATCATAGTCGCTTACCAGTAACAAGCGCTGTGAATACTGCAACGGATGCCGCTACCTTCACCGCTACGGCTAATGCAGCTGCAGCTGCTGTATTAGGTGGCGGTGGTACATTAGAACAAGCTGAAGCTGCTGCTGAGTTAGCAGGCATAAGTACATTGGTCGACACTACCTATTTCACCAGCTATCCAGAAGATATCGAGATGATCGGTTTAAGCTTTAATACCAATATTGGTGATATTGCTTGGTCTGGTGAGATTAGCCACAAACGTGATGTACCGATTCAAATCAACGGCCCGCTGCTTGTAGCAGCAATTTTACAACAGCATGTTCCTGGGGGTTCAGGTAATACTGCTGCTGACGCATTAGTCACTGAGGCAGGCGAAGGAGGTACAATCTACGGTTATAGTGAATTTGATGTAACCCAAGTTCAAACTAGCTTTGTAAAATTCTACGATCAAGTACTCGGCGCTAGCCGTTTAACCATGGTGGGTGAATTAGCATGGACCCACGTTCACAACTTAGACGAGAGTGCCAACGCGCTTAAATACGGTCGTAACGGTGCATTTGGTTATGCCGCTGGTGATACCGATGGTTTCGTAACTCAAGACTCTTACGGTTACGTACTGCGCGCAAACTTGAACTATCCAAACGCTTTTGCCGGTGTAAACCTAACGCCGCAAATCAGTTTCAAGCACGGTTTAGAAGGTTATGGTCCTCAACCAGGCGCTGCATTTAATGAAGATGAGAAAACCTTAGGCCTGAGTCTAACCGCTGATTACCTAAATAAATACCAAGTTCAGCTTTCTTATACCGACTTCTTCGGTGGAGATTTTAACTCTATTGAAGACCGTGATTTCCTATCAATTAGCGCGTCCGTTTCTTTCTAAGAACAGCAGATAAATGGAGATATACACTATGTTCAATACCAAGAGACTTCTGCTGAGTTCGGCGATTCTTTTTGCCTCGGCAAGCGTTTATGCAGCAACACCTGAGCAGATAGCTCAATTGGGCAATCAACTGACCCCGATCGGTGCGGAAAAAGCAGGTAATGCAGCGGGTACGATTCCGGCATGGACCGGTGGTTTAGAAAGTGGTTCTGATCGATACGGCAATCCGTTTGCAAGCGAAAAGCCACTGTTCACAATCACTGCAGCTAATGCTGATCAGTACAAGGATAACCTTACACCCGGCCAGATGGCGATGTTGAAGAAGTATGCTGATAGTTACTCTATCCCTGTGTACCCAACCCACCGAACAGCCGCACTACCAGCAGATGTTTATGCCGCTGCAAAACAGAATGCATCCAGCGCAGAGCTAACCGATGGCGGCAACGGCCTATCAGGCTTTGAAACGGCGATTCCTTTCCCTATCCCCGAGAACGGTTTAGAAGTTATCTGGAACCATATGACCCGCTATCGTGGCGGCGCATTGGAAAGGACTTTTGTGCAGGTACCCGTGCAAGCTAACGGTAATTTTACTGCGGTAAAAATTAACGAAAAGATGTCTTGGCCGAGCGCTTTAGAAGGCGGTTCTGACGCTAACAAAGATGACAACATCCTGTTCTACTTTGTACAGCGAGTTAAAGCACCTTCTCGCCTAACCGGCAACGTATTACTCGTTCATGAAACTATGAACCAGATTACGCAACCTCGTCAGGCTTGGACTTACAATGCAGGTCAACGTCGTGTTCGTCGCGCGCCTCAAATTGCCTATGATGCACCGGGCACTGCGAGTGATGGACAGCGTACGACCGATAACCTTGATCTATTCAATGGCGCACCTGATCGCTATGAGTGGAACCTTGTTGGTAAACAGGAACTTTACATCCCATACAACAGCTTCAAGCTAGCTGATCGTGGATTAAAGTATGAAGATATCCTTCAACCTGGCCATATGAATCCAGAACTAACACGTTACGAGCTACATCGCGTGTGGAAAGTAGAAGCAACGCTTAAAGATAATGAACGTCATATCTACGCGAAACGTACGTTCTACATTGATGAAGATAGCTGGCAGATTGCTGTAGTCGATCACTACGACGGTCGTGGCGAGCTATGGCGCGTAGGTGAATCCCACCAGTTCCAATACCGTGATGTAAATGTGCCTTGGCTTACTGCTGAAGCGCTCTATGATCTTCAATCTGGTCGTTACCTGGTGGGTAGTTTGACCAACGAAGAAGGTAATGGCTTCGACTTTAGCCAACGCTTTAAACATAAAGATTTTACCCCGCAGGCGATCCGCCGCATGGGTAAATAAACCCGGTCCATGCAAGCAAGTAGCGTAAACGAATAATCCTATCTTATTCTGATACGCAGAAAGCCTCCTTATTTTTAAGGAGGCTTTTTTCGTTTTAGAGCTTTTATATTGCGCGATGGACTAGGATAATACTGTGCTTAGCAGCGATGCTGCTCCATCTACTCATTATCGAAAGGTTTTCCCATGGCCGCTATCGGCAAATACAACACTCTGGAAGTGATCAAAGAGAAAGATTTTGGCGTTTATCTGGATGCAGGTGAACTCGGCGAAATACTTTTACCTAAACGTTACTGCCCAGAAGATTTAGAAGTCGGCGACAGCATCCGCGTATTTATCTATCTAGATACCGACGATTATCTGATCGCGACCACGGAAACTCCGAAAGCCATTGTCGATGAGTTTGCTATGCTGCCAGTATCTGAGATAAACGATGTAGGCGCATTCTTAGATTGGGGCCTTCCCAAAGATGTATTACTGCCTTACAGCGAGCAGAAGAACCGCCCTGTTGAGGTAGGCAAACGCTACCTGGTGCGTCTATATCTGGATAAAAATACCAACCGTATTGTGGCATCCACCAAGATAGATAAATTTTTGGATAAGACCCCTGCTAGCTACAAAGCAGGTGAAGAAGTACAGCTGGTCATTGCCAACCGTACTGACCTAGGCCAAAAAGCGATTGTTAACCACGAGCACTGGGGCCTAATCTTCCGTAGCGATGTATTAAAAACGGTTTACCCTGGCCAAAAATTTAAAGGTTACATCAAAGAAGTACGCGCTGACGGTAAGATCAACCTTTCCATGCAAAAGCCGGGATACAGCAAGGTGGTTGATACCGCTCAACAGATCCTAGATATGATGGATGAGCAGGAAGGTTTTATCACCATCAACGACAAGTCCTCTCCAGAAGTGATCTACAAACACTTTGGCATCAGTAAAAAGGCTTTCAAAATGGCGGTTGGCGCACTATTAAAGCAAGGCAAGATCACCATTGAACCCGGTGGCTTGCGTTTAAATGATTAAGTACCTTCTTATTGAAAAATAAGAGGAAATGAAAAAGCCGTAGCAGATCTACTACGGCTTTTTTGTTTCTCCTGTTCATCCTTAATCTTTCTAAAAACGTCGGCTTATCCCTTCAACCACGCTTCAAGATCATCAGCACTTCCAATCAACTCACCATCGATGAAGATCTGCGGTGTAGTACCGCGGCCTGTAACAGCTTGTAGGGAGCTGAAACTTACCCCGTGGCTACCTAGCTCAATCGCTTCGTATTTGTAACCGTTGTCAGATAGCGCTTTCTTAGCACGTGTGCAATGTGGGCAACCCGGCTTGCTCAATACTGTTACGCGTTTCGGCTGTTCCGCTTTTGGATTGATGTAATCCAGCATGGTATCAGCATCAGATACTTCAAACGGGTCGCCTGGAAGATCAGCCTCGATAAACATCTTATCGATCACGCCATCTTTCACTAGCATGGAGTAACGCCATGAACGTTTACCAAAACCTAGGTTATCTTTATCTACCAACATATCCATCGCTTCGCTGAACTCACCATTACCGTCTGGGATAAAAGTGATGTTGTCCGCATGCTGATCTTCAGCCCAAGCATTCATTACAAATGTATCGTTTACTGATAGACAGATGATGTCATCAATACCATTTGCAGCGAAAACCGGTGCAAGTTCATTGTAGCGAGGTAAATGCGTGCTAGAACATGTTGGTGTAAATGCACCTGGTAGTGCGAATACGATTACGTTCTTACCTTTGAAAAGCTCTGCAGTCGTTACATCAACCCACTCATTACCCTGACGAGTGTGAAAAGTAACTGCTGGGATATTCTTACCTTCGCTATTCTGTAGCATGACTTATTCCTCTATGTGTCGCGTCTGGATGACTTGCGTTTCGTTAGAGTTAATATAGGCAAAAACGTTGAATAAAAATAATTAAACAAAACTAACCAACCGATAGCCCAAAGCTATAGATTGATTTTCGGTTTAATAATTAAGAGTGAATCTCTTTAGGAAGGTATTCCAAGAATTGATCAAAGGGAACTGGACGCCCAAGGAAATACCCTTGCACGTAGTCACAACCAAACTCGCGGAGCATATCAAGTTGTTGCTGATTTTCGACACCTTCAGCCACCACTTTGATACCTAGGGTTTGGCCCATTTTAATGATTACTTCAACCAGCGTTCGATCTTGTTCGTCATCCAATAGATCAATCACAAAGCTTCGATCAATCTTCAAGTAATCCGCAGGATAGTGACGTAGGTAATTAATTGCCGAATATCCCGTACCAAAATCATCAATAGAGAAAGCGATACCTTGCTCACGCAAGCGTTTGATCTTATCTAACTGACTATCACCACCTTCCATCAACAGCGACTCGGTAATCTCAAACACCAGATTGCTGTGATCCACATCGTGACCATCAATAATCTGCAACCAACGGGCGTCAGCATCTTTCGGGAAAAATTCCGCCACAGAACGGTTAATCGAAATCTGCATATCGATACCTGCCTGCTTGAACTTATCAGACAGATGACAAGCCTCATCTAAGATCCATTCACCGAGACTGCGAATAGCGCCTGTCTGTTCTGCTACTGGGATAAAATCTCCAGGGGAGACTATACCTCTAATAGGATGAATCCAGCGTACAAGTGCCTCACATTTGGCAACTTCTTGGGTATCCAAAGCAACGATAGGTTGAAGGTAGAGTTCAAACTGCCCTTCACGCAAGCCTGCCAGTATTTCGTTATGCAACTGAACATGATGCTTCACTTCCTGACTCAGTGCTTCATTGAAGAAGAAAATTCTATTTTTACCGGCACGTTTAGCTGCATACATCGCACGGTCAGCATTCTGCAATAGTTGTTGCATGCTATGTCCATCTTCAGGGTACATAGCAATACCTAAACTGTGTGTAACCGAGAGGTACTGGCCATCAATAAGATAAGGCTCACCCAACTCCATCTGAAGTTTTTCGGCAAGCAATTCAGCCTGAGTCGCCGATTCAATATCACGCAGAATAATAACGAACTCATCACCCGCTAGACGTGCGAGCAGATCATCACTGCGTACAATGCTGCGCATGCGCCCTGCAAACAAACGTAAAAGTTCGTCTCCGGTGTGATGCCCCCAGTTATCATTAACCTCTTTAAAGTAATCAAGATCGATAAAGAACAGCGCAAACATGTGATTATGACGTTGATGATCATAGATCATTGCCTGCAACTGCTGGCCGAAATGGTAACGATTTGATAAGCCGGTCAACGCATCATAGTTTGCACGGTAAGTTGCGGTTTCGATCGCTTGAAGCTTTTCACGGTAATTCAGAGCAATCAGGTAAGTAGCCATGGCCATTACAAAGCTCACCAACAAGCTAATAAGCCAATACCCCAGAACTTGTCTGTTTTTAACCTGCCATCCACCTTGTGGATAAGCAGCTAACTGCCAGCGCCCCAATGGTAGAATAACATCAACGGTTACTGCATCTGGGTGGAAGGTTTCTTTATTACCAAAGAACACATCACCATCGACACCTAAGCCATCACTGCCTCTCAAGGCTATCTCATTGCCCCAAAGACGAATATCTATCCCAGCTTTGTGTAACAGGTCTTCATCATCGATCACAGCTGAGACGATACCCCAAAGCATATTTCGATCTTCACCTATAAAAACAGGCACTCTAGCAATAAGAGCAGTGCCTCCTTGGACGAGGTTTACTGGGCCAGAAAGGATGATTTCATTGCGTTTGATCGATTCCATAACCGCTGGTAGTTGATCTGGAAGCTCTCGGTAATCTAATCCTAACGCGGCTTCATTACCCTTAAAGGGATGGATATTGGTGACCACTAAACCGGGCGCCAAGGCGATATGCCGAATGCTTAGATTTGTTTGGAGGTACTCCTCAACAAGACGTGAGAATTCGCCTTGATTGATATCAGAATTGATCGCGACCTCGGCTCTTAGCCCTCTTAATACAACAAGGTGAGCATTGACTTCACCCTCCAAGCGAGCCCCTAAGGTCAAAAGATTTACAAATGCTTGCTGTTTAATATTTTCGCGAATACGCTCAAATTCATGACTCACAAAGAAAGCCGACACCAGCATCACCACACCAAAGACAATCGCAGAAAACGCGAAAGGCTTTTGAGTCAGCGACTTTAAAATCCGGTGCATCATGAGTAATACAAGCTCTCTATACAATCAATTAATCACGTTTTAGTGCTTAGTGACTATCCAGCAGATGTTATAAGACCTTAGTTATACAGCTTTACCGCTGCATAATAAATAGATCAGAATGCCCGTTTATAAATCGATTTTCTCATTTTCCCGCGCAATTTTAGATTGTAATCAAGCTTAATCTTTTCAATTAGTTAGGTATCGACGACCTCATGTTCAGTTTCCGCTGCGGCATATAATAAGCAATCACTGAGGGCGATATCTGGCCGAGTGGTAATCATAAAGAGCTTCAGTGGCTGTGCAGTGACAAGTAGATTGCCCTTAATATCAAAGAAACGAGAAAAAACATCAGCCCCTTCAGCGTCATGAACTTTTAAGTTTTGCTGGCAAGTACCGCCCCCCAACCAAGCGATTAAAGTACCCCGTTCTACTGCTCCAAAGTTAAATTGATCTAATTGCGTAGGTACGGTCAGGTCGGTCCCGATCACATAACTATCAGCAAAGGCGATCGTTGTTTCCGGCTGAAGCTCTAAACGAACTGGCTGGCGGTACAGATCTAAATGGTGACCGTGCTCTAACCGCATTACCTCCTCTTGATAGAGAAATTTTTGTAAACCTTGCCACGCGATCTGATTGGCCGTTTGGTCTTTAGCTCCCCCACACTCGATGGTCGCTACCGGACAGCGACGCGTACTTCGCTCCATCAACGCGCCTAAGCGCAGATCGGTTACCACTAGACGTTCACTAAAAAGGGATACGAGTGCTTCATGTGCTTCACTCACATAAGTCACTACGCCAAAATCTGGGCTATGCCCTGAGGTGTTATGAATATCGAGGATGCACTCAGGTTGATAATCCTCAAACAGCTCTAAGATCTCTTCAGCAAGTTGCCCCGGTGCATCCGTAAAAGGAGGGAAGAAACAACGGTTCATATCCCGCTGCCCAGGATATACGCGGTTTTTGTACATGGGTTCCAAAATAGCAGCAGGAACAGAGGGTATAAAACAGAGCAGATTAAACAGCGGCCTTTGCTCCTGCTTTAACCATTTGTGTAGCGCATTAAGGCCAGAGGGTTCATTTCCATGCAATAGGGTCACTAAACCACGGGTACGCTCGCTCCGCTCCCCTTCGACATAGATCATCACCGCTTCGCCCATCTCTTTTAAGAACGCTTCTGGGCTTTCCAATAGTTGCTCAGAAGTTGGATTTATCAGCGTTCTCATACCCTATGCCCTTCCATATAAAGCACCTCCACAATAGCTACCACCTCACTACTGGCTCATTCGTGGCCGACAACGTCATATAACGTTGCACCATCTGAGTAAGCGCTTGATTGTGATTTAATTTTTTATATAACCGCTGGTATTCACGCAGTTGCCAATAGGCTCCTGTGATGCCTGTATCGACACGATCTTTGATCACAGCTAGATAGTGATCTCGTTCTTGTGGATCAATTTCTAAGGCATTTAATCCAGCATAAGCAACGGGCAGCAACTCCTGAACAATCTCAGCAACACTTAACTTTTTAAGTCCACCAGCCTGACTTAAAACTGGCCACATCAGCTCCGCCTGCAGACCTTTTTCAGCTGCCAAATAAAAGTTTTTAACCAGCACGCTAAATGGCATTGCAGGGATAATTTCATCCATCTGTTCCTGCAGCCCTTTGGCAACTCCTAATGCAAAAGCTGCATTCGCGGCCATATCACAAGGCGTCGGCCCAGCGGGCAAAGCCCTAAGCTCAATCCGCAAATGCCCACCCTGTTTGTGATCATAAACTGGCCTATTCCAAGGCCAAACCGTACCGGCATGAAGGCACAACTCTTGTAGCGAAGCGACATCCCCTTTATTGATAATATCTAAGGTATTTTCGTCACCAATTACCGGCAATATCGGCTCATGTAGATGCACCATCTCTGCAAATAGCTCATACGCCCCCTCACGAACCCAACCATTACCAAAATCGACACGGGAAGGAATGCCTCGATCACACTCTTCATGGGAACGCCCATCAATTGCCTGTCTGAACAAGGGGATACGTGTCTCATGCCATAATTTGTGCCCCAACATAAAGGGAGAGTTCGCCGCTAAAGCAACCACTACCGGCGTCACTAATTGCAGGGCATTAAAGGTGCAAGCAAAACGCTCGGGGCTCACTCGGAAATGAACCTGCATGGAACTATTGGCTCCCTCTAATGAAACATCTCGAGAGCGTAGAGAAATAGGAGGATCTCCCTCAATTTTGATACAAAACATTTTGCCCCGCAGTTTTTGTAGCGCTTGGGTCAATGCGTAAAAACGTGATTCATCTGTGAGAGCCTTTAAGCCAAAATCACTACGTTTTAACGTTGGCAGAATACCTATAGGTAACGCTTGCCCCTGTTCAGCAGATAAATGATGGTTCACCAATTCGATGGCACTAACCATCTCATTTTCCATCTGACTGAACGGTTTGCCTGCAGCCGCAACCGGCTTTAAGTTGTATTCGAGATTAAAGCGGTTCAGCTCCAACGCTAGTTGCTTATGACCACTACGATTAATCACTTCGCGATTTAAACTTAGCGGCCTCCCATGCCTATCTACCAGATATAACTCCAGCTCCGCACCTATAGATGAAGGCCCACAACCAAAACCGGGCCGATTCAACATCGACTTCAGCCCGTCTAGGTTTTCCATTAAACGCGTTCTGAATTGGCTATAAGCCCGCTCACTAAATTTATGAGAACTGATCTCTTGTCCCATACGCCCCTTCAGGAAAAGTTCATTCAATCCCTTTAAGATTAGCTAGCTCTGCTCATTCCTACCAATTTGAACCGATTAGCGCCAAATTTATGCAGATATTAGGAAATTCGCAGATGAAAGCGTTTAGGGTAAAATCAAAGAAACCATCAGATTGAGCTGATAATTTTCAATGTCCGTAGAAAAAGTTGCCTGCCACTGCTGTGACCTGATTCAGGAGATACCTGATCTTTCACCCGGGTTAAAAGCACACTGCCGACGTTGCGGGCATCAACTGACGGCAAAAGTACCAAACAGCATTGATCGTGCTATAGCGTTTGCCATTAGCGCACTGATCTTTCTATTTCTGTCCCTGCCATTTCCATTTTTAGCCTTTCAATCCCAAGGGCGTGAACAGGAAGTCTCTCTAGCACAGAGCGGGTTTGACCTACTTCAACTCGGTTTTCCTATACTCGCCTTACTACTACTCTGCTTTATTATCTTGATTCCAGCTCTATTGCTAAGTGCATATTTGGCTATTCTAATTCCGTTAAAACTGGACCACAGTCGGCGCTGGATGTATCAAGTCACGCGGTTTCTGTTTACCCTGCACCCTTGGGGCATGGCAGAAGTTTTTCTTATCGGCGTATTGGTAAGTCTGGTTAAGATCGCGGGGATGGCTGACTTAGTCATAGGGATGTCGTTCTGGGCTTATGTGCTCTTTGCGATCTGCCTGATCGCAACAATCACCTCCGTCGACAAATTGCAGTTGTGGCATCAACTCGATCATTGCGCTGGAATTGAACGCGCAAAAGTACAAGTCTCAGAAGGCAGTGCATTAAAGCAAGACATGATCAGTTGCCATCATTGTGATCTGCTCCACCCAGCGAACGAAAAAAATTGCCGACGATGTGAAAGTAAACTGCATCCGCGCATCCCCTACAGCATGCAGAAAACCTGGGCATACCTGATTACTGCTGTAATTCTTTATCTCCCGGCAAATATCTATCCGATCATGAATACCACTCTATTAGGCTCGGAAGATCCCAGCACCATCATGGGCGGTGTGGTTTTGCTCTGGCAGCATGGTTCTTACCCAATCGCACTGGTGGTTTTTATCGCCAGTGTTTTGGTTCCGATTGCTAAAATGCTAATGATCTTTTGGTTGGCTTATAGTGTCCAAGCGGGACATCAGCACAAATTAACTGAACGGATGTGGATGTATCGCATCACTGAACTGATTGGTCGCTGGTCGATGATCGATGTCTTTGTCGTCGCGGTTTTAGTAGCGCTGGTACAGCTAGGCGGGCTAGTCAGTATTCAACCCGGCATTGCCACCATCGCCTTCGCCAGCGTGGTGATTTTAACTATGTTATCGGCGATCAGCTTTGACCCCCGCTTAATATGGGATAACCTGAGCGACACAGAAATACGCGCCATCAATCATGGACAAGAACCTCTGACCGACTTAATGGACGACGCAACTTAATTATGTCTACTTCGAAAACAGACCCTACACCGGTTATCAGCGCAAAACGCTCAATTTCCAGCATCTGGATATTGCCCTTGATCGCTCTGCTTCTGGGCGGTTGGATGATTTACCAGGACTGGGCTAACCGTGGTCAATTGGTCAGTATTACCTTCATTACTGCTGATGGCATAGAAGCTGGTAAAACCAAGATTAAAGTTAGAAGTGTTGAGGTCGGCAAGGTCGAATCAGTCCAACTCAATTACGCCGATGGCAACGTTTTAGTTAAAGCACGAATCGAGCCCGAAGCTGAAGCACTCCTTTTAAACAATACCCGCTTTTGGGTAGTACGACCCCGTGTAGGCACTGGTGGCGTGAGTGGCCTTGGTACATTGCTATCGGGCGCGTATATAGAGATGAGTCCCGGTGAAGGGAAACAGAAGTCAACTAAGTACACAGGCTTAGAAGAGCCACCTATCACCTCTGCATCAGAGCCGGGTTTAAGACTTCAACTGATCAGCGATAATGCTCACTCGCTCAGTGTGGGTGATACGGTGGTCTACCGTGGTTTCCCTGTCGGCCGTATCGAACAACTTACCTTCGACACTCAAGCTAAGCAAGCCGTATACGATCTATTTATCCAAGCCCCTTATAATCAACTCGTAACAACAGATAGTCGTTTCTGGAATATGAGCGGTATCAACCTCAATCTATCCGCTGATGGCGTGAATGTGCAAACCGGCACATTGGATACCCTTCTAGCAGGTGGAGTGACATTTGATGTGATTGATGGCGATAGCAAAGGCCAAGCAGCAACTGATGGTGATCGCTATCAACTTTACCCAGATTTTAAGAGCGTCAAAGAGCAGCCTTATGCCTTTTACAATGAATACCTGCTGCTATTCGATCAAACGGTCCGTGGCTTAGTTCCCGGTGCACCGGTTGAATTTCGCGGAGTGCGTATAGGTACGGTTGAGCGTATTCCATTCCAAATTGCTGAAATTACCGGTGAATCAGACCCGCGTATTCCGGTAATTATTCGTCTAGAGCCGGGACGTTTAGGTTATGACGATGAAGAAGACGTATTAAATAACGCTCATGAAAAACTGCGTTTTTGGATACAACAAGGTATGCGCGCTAGCCTCAAATCAGGCAATCTGATTACGGGCAGTCTATTTGTCGATTTCGACCTCTACCCCGAAGAGCAAACAGCGAACCTTATCGAGTTTGATGGTTACCCTGTGATTCCATCCGTGTCAGGTGGCTTTGCACAACTAGAGAACAAACTCACCGCTGTTCTCAGCAAAATCGAACAACTACAAGTTGAACCTCTCATTTCTCAGTTGGATTCAACACTGAATACCTCTGAAAAAGCCATCAAACAACTGAATAGCACATTGAAAGAGATCGAGGCGTTGGTGCGTAATAACAACACCCAAGCCCTACCAGAAGAGTTAAAAGCAACCTTAAAAGAAGTTCGATTGGCAGCAAAAGGCATCGCCCCACAAAGTAAACTGTACCAAGAGATGAACCGTTCATTAGATACGCTGCAACAAACACTGAAACAGCTTCAACCTGTACTGAAAACACTAGATGAAAAACCTAATGCGCTGATTTTTGATGCTCCGAAAAGCGCGGACCCAATCCCAGGAGGTCGACCTAATGAATAAAACTATCCACATTTTGGGCTGCCTGATTCTATTAGGTGGATTAGGCGGTTGCGCATCCCAAAGCAGCACTCCGCCAAGTCAGTACTATCTTCTTAGCAGCGATAGTCAGAGCTATATAAAAGAGACCTATCAGCGAGTCATCGGAATCCAGCCGGTTAAAGTAGCCCCATATATCAATACACCGGGGATTGCTCTGCTCACTCGCGAAAACCATATTCGTATTGCCAATCAACACCTTTGGGCGGAACAACCCGATCAAGCGATTACCCGCGTATTACACAATAAATTGGATCAACGCCTGCCAACAAGCCGCGTTGATGATGGTTCTCTAGGCCGTAATAACGATTGGAACTACAGCATTGCAACCCAAATCGATCAATTTCATGGTACCGAAACCGGCGAAGCAGTCCTCAGCGGACATTGGCAAATTAAACAAGGTGAACAGGTAATCAGCACCTATAGGTTCAATCTAAAACAACCATTAGAAAAACCCGGTTATACTGCGTTAGTCACAGAACTTCAGACTTTGTTATCAAATCTTGCCGAACAACAAGCGAGCTATTTAAAACCATATATCGCGAAGCAATAATCCTCGAGGTTACATTGCTCAATATGATAGGCATAAATCATGAATAAGGTTCACAGCACAGGAACCAATTCTCAGCTATAATGACTAACTCTGTACGTAGTTTGCTTTAAGAGTATTTGTTTTAAGAACACAGAAATTTGGTCAGCATTATGGAAAACAACATTTCAGCCTTAGGCACTGCACAATCGCTTATCTCCCCAAGAGGAGCGGGCCCAGAATCTACTGCTCAATCAGCGGGTAACGGTTTAGCCGTGAATGCTCCGCTAGGTACTGAGCCGGGTGGTCAGGTGCAACTTAATCAAGACTTGCCGCAAACAAGCCAAGTCCAAAATGTTGATAACGGCTTAGAAACACGAACGAACCGTGCGAATAATGCCGAACCTGCTATTGACCAAGCAGCGCAACAGCAACAGATCGAAAATTTCTTAGCAGAACAAACCGGCGAAGATGTTGAGAGTTTCCGGGGCATCGACATTCAGTCTGCGCTAGACCTGCAAGAAGGCCTGCGTAACCGTCCAGCTGACACTGCAGAACCTGAGTTTTCAGCAGCGCCGGCTGCAAATTCGCCTGAACCCCAAGATGCGAATGAACAGCAAGATCTGGAACTTCAGCAGCGTCTTCAAGCTCGACTAGCCGATCAGATTCCAAATGATCCAGGTACTGAATTCCCACAGTTGATTGAGACAGTGGCTTAAAAGATCAATTTCTGTAATCAAAAAGGGAAGCTCTAAGCTTCCCTTTTTTAACCCCTTTAAGGCTCTGAAATCACACAATCACGCCCAGACTCTTTAGCTTCATAAAGATATTGATCCGCACGATTTAATACAGAGATTATCGACTCTTCATCGCCCCTCATCGCGATACCTACACTCACGGTAAGATCAATATTATGAGTTAAATTTATACCATTTATATGAGTACGAAGCCGCTCGGCAAGATGCTGTACAGGTTCTAGACGATTGGCCAAAGTCAGAATAACAAACTCCTCACCACCATATCGCACACACAGATCTTCTGGGCGAGTATATTCGAGTAAAACATTGCCTACTTCATGTAAAACTTCGTCGCCAAAACGATGACCAAAGCTGTCATTAATCTGCTTAAAGCGGTCTATATCCAAAAATAGAACATAGAGATGGTTGTTTTGATTACGCTGATCTTGGCTAATAAAACTAGCGCTAGTTTCGTTCAAATAACGGCGGCTATATATCCCTGTTAAAGGATCTTTAATAGCCATATCTCGAATAAGCTGAGTACTCCGTTTCGCCCACATAATAGAGACAATTGCCATCACTAAGAAAGCAGCAACAATTAGTTCGATTGATTGGATAAATAAGCGGTTGTTCTTAGCCTCAACTTCATCCAAGTAGACACCTGTACCGACTACCCAATCCCAAGGCTCAAACAGAGCAACATAAGAAACCTTGTGAAAAACTTCCCGCTCCACACCAGGTTTAGTCCAGTAATAATCTACCCAACCACCACCTTTATGCGCTTCCTTAACAAATTCAGAAAACAGGTAGATACCATTAGCATCTTGAACTTTTGCTAGATTGATCCCTATCAGATCAGCTCTTTCAGGGTGCATCACCATATTGGCATTACTATCATTCACCCAGTAATAACCATCATGAAAACTACGAGAGGATTCCAACGCATAAAGAGCTAGCTTTTGAGCTTCAAGCTCCGTCATCTCGGAGCTCTGACTCAATTGATAGAAACCTTCTATCATCGAAACAGCAGAGGTTGTTAAGTCTCGACTCTCCTGCTTTTTCTCTTCATAGAAGGTATCGCTGAAGGCGCTATAGAAAAGATAAAAGAGCAACAGCATGCTGATTAAGCTCAATACGCTCATCAAGCCGAACTTCTGCCCAATATTGGAACTTCTGTAACCTTTCACTGCTTTACGTCCAATACAGTCAAAGTCCTTTTACTACTATCCTACCCTCAGTTTAATCTCAGCAACAAAAATGTATTTGACCAGCATCAATAAAGTAAATTCAAAACCGACCATAAAGTCTGCAGAAGCGGCTTCACTTCTGGCCGGTAACGAGCTCATTTTCAAAGTTCAGCAGCCAACCGCGTTCCCTGATTTATGGCACGCTTCGCATCTAATTCTGACGCCACATCGGCACCGCCTATCAAATGGACTGGTTTATTACCAATCTGGTCAGCTAAGTCACGACAAGGTTCCTGACCTGCACAAATAATGACGTTATCAACCTCTAACAACTGTGTTTCACCATCCACTAGCAAGTGCAAACCAGCATCATCAATTTTCTGGTATTCGCACTTATTCAACATGCGCACACCTTTTTTAGCCAGATCCGCTCGATGAATCCAACCCGTGGTTTTACCCAGGCCAGCACCCACCTTAGATTTTTTACGCTGCAGCAGGTACACCTCTCGGGCCGCAGGTTCAAAACTTGGCTTCATCCCCTTAATACCACCACGGGCATTAAGGTCCATATCCACACCCCACTCCTGCATAAATGCAGAGATATTCTGGCTGGTTGATTCACCCTGATGGATCAGATATTCCGAAATATCAAAGCCAATGCCACCGGCACCGATCACAGCTACCTTTTGGCCAACTTCAGCACCGCTCATCACATCGAGATAAGAGAGTACTTTAGCGTGCTCGACACCTTCTAATTCAGGTGTACGCGGCGAGATACCTGTCGCCAATACGACTTCATCGAAATCACCTTCTGACAGCATCGCCGAATCAACACGTGTATTAAGTTTGAGTTCAACACCAGTAATCTCGACCTGCTTAGCAAAGTATCGAAGCGTCTCATAAAACTCCTCTTTACCCGGAATACGCTTGGCGATATTAAATTGCCCACCGACTTCAGAACTGGCATCAAACAACGTTACTTGGTGTCCACGCTTAGCAGCTGTTGTTGCAAAAGCTAAGCCTGCTGGGCCTGCACCTACCACAGCCAGCTTTTTAGGCTTTTCTGTAGGGGTAATCACGAGTTCGGTTTCATGACAGGCACGCGGGTTAACTAAACAGCTGGTCAACTTGCCAACAAAAACATGATCTAAGCACGCTTGGTTACAACCAATGCAGGTATTAATCTCATCTGCGCGATCCTGCTCGGCCTTAACAACAAACTCTGGATCAGCTAAAAATGGACGTGCCATAGAGACCATATCAGCGTCGCCTCGTGCCAGCACTTCCTCAGCAACATCCGGCATATTGATTCGGTTTGAAGTTATCACCGGTACGTTTAACGCCTCACGAACTTTCGCTGTTACCCAAGTAAACGCAGCACGCGGCACCTTGGTTGCGATGGTTGGGATACGCGCTTCATGCCAGCCAATACCGGTGTTGATGATAGTCGCACCAGCTTCTTCGATCGCTTGACCTAAAGTGATGATCTCTTCATAGCTACTGCCATCTTCCACCAAATCCAACATCGATAAGCGATAGATAATAATAAAATCTGTACCTACGGCTTCACGCACACGACGAACAACTTCCAGTGGAAAACGGATACGTTGCTCGTACTCGCCGCCCCACTCATCATCACGTTTATTAGTTCTGCAGGCGATAAACTGATTCAGTAGATACCCTTCTGAACCCATGATCTCTACGCCGTCATAACCGGCTTCTTTGGCAAGCGATGCACAGCGCACAAAATCCTGAATCTGGTTTTCGATATCAGATTCACTTAACTCTTTAGGCGGGAAAGGATTGATCGGTGCTTGAATAGCCGAAGGCGCAACCGGTTGCGGATTATAAGCATAACGGCCTGTATGTAAGATCTGCATACAGATTTTACCGTCTTCTTTATGTACCGCGTCAGTTACCAAACGATGGTTATCCACATCCTCTGCCGTAGCCAACTGCGCAGCATGACCATGAACTGCACCCTCTTTGTTCGGACCAATACCACCGGTCACGATCAAAGCGACACCACCGCGCGCACGCTCTGCATAAAAAGCAGCCATACGCTCAAAACCATTTGGTGCTTCTTCCAAACCTAAGTGCATTGATCCCATCAGCACGCGGTTTTTAAGTGTGGTAAAGCCTAAATCCAGTGGCTGTAATAGATGTGGATAAGGAGTTGTACTCATGGTCTTTTCTCTTGTCATAAGGGCAAACTAAAGTGCCCATCTATTATTCTTATCTATATTATTTGCCGCTAAACGGCGCCGCTATTTTTCGTAGCGGCTTATATTCTGGTGCCTTTCCAGACATCTTGGCACTGAAGGTTTGCATCATATCTTCTGGTTGAAACATACCTGCTTGCCAAGTCGCCATATAACTCAGGCTGTCTTGAACGCTATGGTCCCGGGCATAGTTGATCATCTGCTTACACCCCGTTACCGCTAAAGGCGACTGCGACGCGATCTGAGCGGCAATATCCATCACATCATCAAGCATAGCCTCTTGAGTCGGGTAAACACGGTTCACAAGCCCTACTTTTAACGCCTCATCAGCGCTCAATTTACGAGCGGTATAAGCCAACTCTCGCGCTAGGCCTGAAGGTATTAATTGCGGTAAACGCTGCAATGTACCCAGATCTGCAGTCATGCCTAATTCGGTTTCTTTAACAGTAAAATAAGCCTCGGCGGTGCAGTAACGCATATCTGTGGCGCAAACCAGATCTAAAGCGCCGCCAATACAACCACCCTGTACAGCACTGATCACCGGCATACGGATCTCTTCCAACAAGTTAAAACAAGTTTGTAGCTGCATCACCAAACGACGAACCGCTTCGGCACGTCGACCTGCTTCACCGTTAAACATCTGCGGATCAGGTTGAGTAAAGATCTCTAGATCCATACCTGCAGAAAAGTGCTTCCCCTGGGAAGAGATAACTAAGACTCTCGCCTCAGCTTCAGTATCCAGTGCTCTTAATGCTTCTGGAAACTCCTGCCAAAAAGCTTTATTCATGGCATTACAAGCGTCAGGACGATTTAGCTGGAGGTGCGCAATCTGCTGATCAACCTGTAATGAAAAGGTCTGGTAACTCATACATCGCTCTTATTTTTATGAATGAAAAATGATCTAGAAACCAAACTAGACGCCGTCAAGATAGAAACAAGATAGCGCACCAATTTTGACACTGTCAAGATTGATTGCTAAATTCCTCAGCTATGACGAATTCAAAGAAGAACTATCACCACGGTGATTTAAGAGATTCACTGCTTAAAGCTGCGACCGATCTGATCGCTGAAGGCGGTGTGGATAACCTATCAATACGCAAGCTGGCGGATAAAGTCGGTGTGTCTCGCACAGCCCCTTATCACCATTTCAAAGACAAAAATGAGCTACTTTGTGCCATTGCTGCACAAGGATTCCACCAGCAAGATCAGTTAGTTAAGTCGGTGACTGAATGCAAAAAAGATTTATCTACAGTCGAATTGTTTGAGCATTACGTTCTCACCTATATCCGCTTTGCTGACGAACAACGAGAAACTTACGATCTCATGTATGGTCGTGAAATTTGGAAAACGGGTGAGCCTACATCTGAGTTACAAACCATTTCCAAAAACAGTTTTCATCTTTGGCTGGATTGGGTGAAAGAGCTGCAACAACAAAACCTGTTTGATCCTGAACAACCGAGTTTACGCATTGCTCAATCAAGCTGGGCCGCACTCCATGGCCTATGTCGATTGTTTAACGATGGAATCTATATCAATCGTGAAGATATCAACGATATCGCTAAAAACACGGTCCGTATGATGATCAATCAACCCTGAGTAGGCATAGAATTATGACCACCATCCAATTTAGTCATGCCAATGGTTTCCCAGGTAGTAGCTATCAATATCTGTTTAACCAGCTGCCAGAGCACTCTGTGACCTATATCGAAAAAATGGGCCATGGTGACTACCCATTAGATGGTGATCTAACCAACTATGCCAAAGAGTTGATTGCAGATATTGAGCAAAACCAAGCTACGCCTGTCATCGGTATGGGGCATTCTGCTGGCGCTGTGGTCACCTTAATTGCCGCTGGACTCAGACCTGAGCTGTTTAAACAGGTGATATTGTTTGATCCCGTACTATTTAACGGCCGCAAACGTTACCTGATAAAGCTGATCAAAAAAATGGGGTTGATAGATAAAGTATCTCCGGCACAGCGGGCTGCTAAACGTCGATCAAAATTTGATAGTCGTGAACAGGCGCGAGAATACTTCAGCCAGAAAAAGCTTTTCAAAACATTTCATCCCGCATGCTTTGATGACTACATCACTCATGGTCTAACTGAGACTGATAGCGGCGTCGAACTTAGCATCTCTCCGGAGATTGAAGCCGATATATTCCGCAATGTCCTACTTAATGCACCCAAGTGGCTAAAGCAGGTTCCGGGCACTGTTATCTACGGCAAGCAAAGCGATCTATTTGGTGCTGGGGATAAAAAGTGGTGGCAACGCAATTTCCCCAATATGGAGTTAGTCGGTTTTAACGGCGGTCATCTGTTCCCATTTGAGCATCCCGATGAAACTGTCGAGTTACTAAGGCCCCTATTAGCTCGGTAAACTTAACCTGAAAGAAGCTAAGGTTACTTAGCCAAGTTAAGGTATACTGCTGATAGATTAAACGCCCAGCAAAGAGCCTATTCATGCCAGAGACAGATGTTTTTTTCTCTACTGCCGATGTCACTGATATTGCACAGAAGCTGCAACAAGTAACGGCTGAATATGAAGCGCTCTTTGGCAATCTAAGTAAGCAGATTTTTAGCTCTATTGAGCACTTAGATAATCCATCTGATGAGGTTGCTGTCACCCTACAGTATGTAAATGATGCCAGCCAAGCATTTCGCCAAAGCTTTGGTGATAATTCTAAGATAGCGTGCAGCAAAGGCTGCCATCATTGTTGCCATTTCCCGATTCAAGTACCACAGCAAACCATCAGCGATATTAGTCACCATCTAAAAATCACGCTAACACCTGCTGAACTGGCAGAACTAACGAATAAACTCAAGCAAAATATCACTGCACGACAAGCGCCTTTATTCAGAGCCCCTTGTCCTTTCTTAGACAAAGAAAATGCTTGCTCTATCTACCATCATCGTCCACTTTCTTGTCGCTGGTTTAGCTCGCCAGATGCTCATATTTGCGAACAGTCAGTGCACGACGGTCGCGATATACAACAACATCCAGTGCAATCACGCATCTATCAAGCGGCTTCCGATGCACTCCTAGCTAAACAGAAAAAACTGACAGGTTCTGACCAGCAGTTGCCGTTTATTCCAGCCCTCTTAGAAGCACTTCAGTCAATAAAATAAACGCTCTCAAAAGCCTCTTTTAACTTGCGAAAAAGCCTATAACCGTAGTTTCTCTAGCAAGACTTTAGCCCTGCGACAGATTGCCTCAGCGACAATTGGTCACATTCTCAAGCCGCTTAGCCATCGTTACCATGCGCCAAAATTTTTAGCGTTTGGACAGGGTTATGAAGTCACAATCACTCTCTATCAAGTTCCCCCTTAATACTCTAGCGGCTGCAGTCATTGCTGCTAGCATTCCGCAGACGGTGTTTGCTGCAGATGAAGTCGCTTCCACCATGGTTGTGACTGCAAGCCGTGTAGATGAAGAGAGTAACTCACTACCTGTCAGCGTGAGCACAGTTGATAACAAACAATTGCAACTGGATCAGGGTTCGCATATTCAAGACAGCACTCGAATGATGGCGGGTGTGACGATTAACCAGCTATCTGGCAGTTCATCACATAACACCGGTATCCGTATGCCATTAAATTACGATGGCTATTACTTGTTCCTGCAAGACAGCATCCCTCTGCAATCCAGCGCATTCTTCAACCATAACGGTCTACGTTGGTCGAGCTTCAATACCAGTGCAGATCAGATCGAAGTACTTAAAGGTGCCGGTACCACTCTGTACGGCTCGGGTGCAGTCTCAGCAACGATCAACGTATTAAGTGCAGAACCAACCTTCGCACCTAAAGGCCATGTAAGCGTACTCGCAGGTGAAGATGATTACGCACAGATAAAAGTACAACACAGCGACAAAATTGCTGAAGACCAAGCCTTCCTGATCTCAGCATCAGCTTTCCAAGATAACGGCTGGCGCGACCATACTGCCCGTGACCGCCAAGAGGTTTTAGCAAAGCACATTTGGGAGATCGATGAAGATACTGAGCTAAAAACACAGTTCCAAGTCTCGACGATGACCGATGAGATGGCGTCTTCCCTTGATGCAGCGGAACTTGCCAAAAACCGAACTCAATCCGGTTTGAGCGATGCTGTTAAAGCGATTAATCCTGAACGAGACAGTGATTTTGCTCGCCTGAGCTTCGAGTTAACACATGCTCTAAATGACCAATTAACGCTGAGTTTTATCCCTTACGCTCGCTATAACTCGAATGATTACATTGCGACGTGGCGCT